>JAQXEK010000036.1 GCA_029250885.1 Planctomycetota bacterium | reverse complement strand
CCTCGCCACCGTTGTCGCGCAGCCCCGCTCAGAGGCCGGACTTGCCCTTCTTGGGCGCCGGGATCAGCGGGACGAGGCCCCTCGTGCGCTTGCCGCCGGTCGGCTTGGCCGCCGGCTTCTCCTCGCCGTAATGGCCCCGTTCGAAGTCCGTGACGCCCATCTCCACGAGGAGCGTGTCCACGGCGCGGTCCATCTCGTCTCCGCGGACACCCTGGTAGCGGATCTTGCCCTCGGCATCGAGGACATAGATCGTGGGCCAGCCGGTGACGCCCCACTGGCTGGCGATCGGGCCACCGGTGGAGCCACCATCGAAGAAGCTACGCCAGGTCACGCCCATCTCAGGCCGACGCTCTCGGTAACGCTTCTCGTCGTCGCTGTTGATTCCAACGAGAGCAAAGGGCTGATCCTCCAGACGCTTCACGAGCGTCTTTTCGTGCGGGATCATCGCAACGCAGGGGCCTCACCAGAAGCCCCAGAAGTCCAGGACGGTGACCTTGCCCTTGAAGTCGGAGAGCTTCATGTCGTTGCCGTCGATGTCCTTGCCGACGATCTCCGGGGCCTTCATACCGAGCTGCAGGCGCTCGACCTTGAACACCTGACCGTTCGCACGTTGGCCGTACTTGGTCGTCGGGTAGGAGGCGGCGACCGCGCGGTAGCGGTCGAGGGCGGGCTTGCGCTCCTCGAGGGTCCCCCGCCGGTCGTCCACGAGAGAAGCCCGGTTGTAGGCGGCCTCCGCTGCGACGTCCTCGCTGGACACCAACTGACCGATCATGACCAACAGCGCGTCCGTGGTCTCCTGGGCCATGGCCTGGCCACGGCTGCGCATCATGACCGCGCGGGGCAGCTTCTCGTGGGGCGCGCTCGCGTCCGTGAGGAGCGTCACGATCCGGCGGGTGAAGTCCGACTCCTGCTGGGCCTTGGGGACCACGTCACCCGGCACGTAGTGCTCGATGCACCACATCTGGGCCATGGTCGATCCCTGCGCGGCCGCCTCATTGAAGCGAGGCCAGAAGTCCGGTTCCACCTGGGGCAGGCGCTCCGGACGGGGCGCGTCGGGGTTCTTCTCGTAAGCGGCACGCCAGGCGTTCGAGCGAGCCGTGAGCTCCTCGCGCCATTCGGCGTAGGCGTCGTCGTATTCCTCTTCGAGCGCGATCACGGACTGCAGGAGCGCCTGGGCGTCCTGTTCCTGCGCCTGAAGGGGCGCCGCGAGGGCCATCAGGCTCGTCGCAGCGATCAAACAGATCTTCATCGGGGGTTCCTCCGCCCTGGGGGGCGCTGGTTAGGGGGCACGCCAGACCGGCTTCGGTCCGGGACGTCGCGGCTCCGCCGGTTGGCGGGGGCCGTGGACAAGGTAGCGCCCGGAGATCGATTCCGGGTCCGTTATCTGCGGCGGCCTGCCGCGGACCACAGCGGGGAGCCGCCTCCCCCACCGGTTGAACCAAGAGGACCGTTCCGGGGGTAAGAAGCCCTCCGGAATCGCCTAGGATCTCCGCGCCATGATCGAGGTCGCAGCAGCAACCGAGGAGGCCCCCGGCCCCCACGAAACCCCCTCCGGCCGTCGCCCCCAGGACTGGAGCGCACCGCTCGCCTCGGTCGGCGGCGCGGACGCCGAGGTCACGCGCATCGCAGGCAAGGTCGAGGACGGCCAACGCATCACCGCCGAGGAGGCCCTCCACCTCCACGAGCGCGCGGACCTCCTGACCCTCGGGCGCCTCGCGGACCTCGTCCGTCGCCGCAAGCACCCGGAGAACCGGGTCACCTACATCATCGATCGGAACATCAACCCGACGAATGTCTGCCTGACCGACTGCGGCTTCTGCGCCTTCTACCGCTCACCCGGCGACCCGGAGGCCTACGTCCTCTCCCGCTCGGAGATCTACGGGAAGGTCGGCGAGCTCGCGCGCCTGGGCGGCCGCCAGGTCCTCATGCAGGGCGGGCACCACCCGCGCATCCTCTCCGAGTGGTGGGGCGAGCTCATCAGCGACCTCCGCGAGCGCTTCCCGGAGGTCAACAGCCACGCCCTCTCTGCCCCCGAGCTGGACCACTTCGCCCAGTACGAGAAGCGGCCGATCGAGGAGGTCATCCGGGACCTCAAGGAGGCGGGCCTCGGCAGCGTGCCTGGCGCCGGCGCCGAGATGCTCGTGGAGCGCGTACGCAAGATCATCGCGCCGAAGAAGACCACCACCGACCGCTGGCTCGACGTGCACCGCAAGATTCACGAGGGTGGCCTGCGCTCGAGCGCCACCATGATGTTCGGCCACGTGGAGACGGCCGCCGAGCGGGTCGAGCACTTCCAGCGCGTCCGCGACCTGCAGGACGAGACGGGCGGCTTCACCGCGTTCATCTCCTGGACCTGCCAGCCCGACGGCGTGCCGCGGGAGCAGGACTACCCTGAGAAGGCGACCCCCGCCGTCTACCTCCGGGTGCAGGCCCTCAGCCGGATCTTCTTCGACAACATCGACAGCATCCAGACCAGCTACGTCACCCAGGGCATGAAGATGGGTCAGATGAGCCTGCAGTTCGGCGCGAACGACTTCGGGGGGACGATGATCGAGGAGAACGTGGTCTCGGCGGCGGGCTGCTTCCACCTCTCCTCGGTCCAGACCGTGGAGCACCTCATCCAATCGGCGGGCTTCACGCCGCGCCAGCGCAACTCCTGGTACGGGCTCGTGGACGAGCGCCACGACGGGCCGGTGTTCCCCGCGAACCGTGAAGACGCGCGGCCGGGGGTGCAGGCATGAGCCACGCGATCCAGAGCCAGGCCGCAGCCGCTGGCATCGGCGACATCGCGGAGCGCGTCTTCGCTGGCGAGCGCCTGACCCGAGAGGACGGCGTCCGGCTCTACGGCGCCGACCTCCACGCCGTCGGCGCGCTGGCCAACGGGGTCCGTGAGCGCAAGCACGGCGACCTGACGTACTTCAACGTCAACCAGCACATCAACTACACGAACGTCTGCAACAAGCTGTGCCGCTTCTGCGCGTTCCAGCGCCTCCCCGGCCAGGAGGGGGCGTACGTCATGAAGCCCGAGGAGGTGGCGGAGAAGATCCGCGCCCAGCTCGACGAGCCGGTGACCGAGGTGCACATGGTGGCGGGGATCTACCCCAAGCTCCCCTACGAGTACTACCTCGACATCCTGCGCGCCGTGAAGGAGGTCCGCCCGGGCATCCACATCAAGGCGTTCACCATGATCGAGCTGATGCAGATCGCGCGCCGGGCCAAGAAGCCCCTGGCCGAGGTCCTGCCCGAGCTCGTGGAGGCCGGGCTCGGCTCCTGCCCTGGCGGCGGCGCGGAGGTCTTCGCCGACCGCGTGCGCGACGAGGGCTACGACAAGAAGAACACCGGCGACGAGTGGATCGACACGGCGCGCACGGTGCACCAGGCGGGCCTGCACTCCAACTGCACCATGCTCCACGGCCACATCGAGACCGTGGAGGAGCGGGTCGACCACCTGGACCGCCTGCGCCTCCTGCAGGACGAGACCGGCGGCTTCCAGACCTACATCCCCCTCAGCTTCCACCCGGACAACACGGAGTGGAGCCACCTCCCCGGCCCCACCGCCCTGGAGGAGCTGCGGGAGATCGCCGTGAGCCGCCTGCTGCTCGACAACATCGACCACATCAAGGCGTACTGGATCATGCTCTCGATCCCCGTGGCCCAGATGGCGTTGGCCTACGGGGCCGACGACGTGGACGGCACCGTGGTCGAGGAGAAGATCTACCACGAGGCCGGCGCGACGACCCCCCAGGAAGTCCAGCGCGAGGAGCTTGTGCGCTGGATCGAGGATGCGGGCCGCGTCGCTGTAGAACGCAACACGACCTACCGCGCCATCGGCGACGCCAAGGGACGCTTCGAAGCTTAGCTCGCGCTACTAAGAGTAGGTTCGACACGAGCGTCGGGAAGCTCTTGGACTTTAGGGCGACACTGCCCCCGGGTCCCTAGGACTAAATAGATTGCGCAGGCCCAGGAAACCCTTGGGGTCTGAGGTGCAGCCAGGCTTAGATGCCTCCACGATTGGCCTCCCCGAAGGGAAGCAAATACCCCATGACGGTGCTGCTCGAGCACGGGGTGGAGAGCGTACTGGGCAACGCCATGGTCCCCCTCTCGAACACCTGTATGGTGACCTCGGAAAACTGTGAGCAGCCTGCCGACTTGAACGCCCCGGCTAGGCCCAAGCACTTTGGCACGCCCCTTGCTCTAGTCCTGTATGCCTTACACCAAAAAACCCCTTATGACGCCCCACTCCCCCGTGAGTGGCCCTTCGGCGTCCAAAAGGCGGGACACGCTGCAGGACACCATGACTACTCCTAAGATCACTTCTTGCCTTCTCGCCCTCTCCCTGGCCAGCCTGGGCTGCCACCGCGGCCACACCGAGGTCGTGACTGTTGTCCCCGGCCCTCCGGCGACGATCCCGGAGATCGAGGTCAATGACTTCGCCTTCGCTCCCCAGCAAATCGGCACGGTGGTGCCCGGGGAGCAGCTGTTCATCGAAGGCTCGATCACGGATGCCGGATGGGACCCCCGGGACGGCTTCCAGCTGTTCGCGGCCGTACCCATGGTCGTAAACGTCAACCTCAGCGCTCACGTGCCGGGGGTCGATCTAGACTGGTGCGTCTGGGATCCGACCGTGGGCGACTACACGGTCTGTGCCGAGACGGAATTCAATCCTGAGGTCGGCAGCTTCATCGTCGTGCCCCCGGGTGACGAATTCCACCTGGTTGTCTCCTCCTTCAGTGGAACGAGCACCTACACCATGGAGCTGACCTTCTCGAGCTACTTCGGTGCCGAAGCGAGCGCTGCAAGCAACGTTGCCACAGAAAATCGGCCCACTCCGCGCGCCAAAGACGCAAGGAACTACGGCGAAGAGCGCAACGTCAACGACGGACCGATCTTCCACGCCGAGCTCTACGGGTTCGAATAGGAGCTCACCCAAGCGCATCGCCTAGCTGCGAATCCGCCCCGCCTCGACAGGCTGTCGAGGCGGGGCGGATTACTTAATTTAGCGACTAAAAAATAACGGCTCTCAGTCGGACTCAAGCCCCTGCAAGGGGAAGGCATGCCACCAGGGCCCAACGGGTAGGGCGGCCACGAAGGTCATGACCTTCTTCAGGGTGGGGTGCGGAACGCTCAGGGAGTACGCGTGCAGAGCAATGCTCTTATCGGACAGGGGTTTGGCGCCACGCGGTGCGTACTTGAGGTCTCCGAGTAGCGGCGACCCAAGGGTCTGACAGGCCACGCGCAGCTGGTGCGAGCGCCCCGTGACGGGCTGCAGAAGAAACCGCGTGACCGGTGCACCTTGGAAGTCTCCCTCTTCCAAGATCTGCCACTCGGTCTTCGCGAGCTTGGGCTTCTCACCTGGGTCGATCTCGCGGGCATCGGGCTCGGTGGCGTAGGTGCGCACCTTGTTCTGGCGCGTGCTCTTCACGACCCACTGCTCGAGCTCACCCTCGTTGGCCTTGGAGGTGACCGGCCCCATGCCCACGCCGAGGTAGGTCTTCTTAACGCTCCGGGTCTGGAAAGCCTTGGTGAGGCGCGCGGCCGCCTTGGATGTGCGCGCAAAAAGCACGACTCCAGAGACGGGCCGGTCCAACCGGTGCACGACCCCAAGGAAGACAGCCCCGGGCTTCTTGAACTCTTCCGCGATCCAAGCCTTCGCTTGGTCCAGCAGGCTTTCGTCGCCGCTCTCGTCGGGGACGACGGGCACGCCGGCGGGCTTGGCGCAGACGATCAGGTGATTGTCGACGTAGAGGGGCTTGGCGAAGGCAGTCATCGTCTCAGGCTCCTCCGAGTCCGCGGGACCAGCGGGCACAAAAGCCACAGGGAAGCCTGCGACCGGTCTCTTTCCCCAGGCCTTCGGGTAAGACCAGTTCGCCGGCGCCGACCTGGCCGCCTTGGAAGTCCCCAAACATGTTGGTGAAGGCCAGGGGCGAGTAGCCCACGGCGTAGGTCGAGAGGATGCAGAAGGAGCGCGGGGCCAAGAGAGCCTTAGCGCTGTCGATCAGCTCCGCGAGGTTGTCCTCGAGCTGCCACTTCTCGCCATTGGGGCCGCGGCCGTAGTGCGGCGGGTCCATCAAGATGCCCGTGTACTTCGCGCCCCGGCGCACTTCCCGGCGCACGAACACCAGGGCATCGTCGGCGATCAAGCGCAGACTGTCCTGCTTCATGCCCGAGTTCGCCAGGTTCTCACGCACCCAGTTCACGCTGGTCTTCGAGGCGTCCACATGGGTCACGTCAAAGCCCGCGCGGGCTGCCACCAGGCTGGCGGCACCGGTGTAGCCGAAGAGGTTCAAGAGCTTGGGCTGCTTGGGCCCCGGTTGGGCGGCCAGCTCGCGGCCGAGCTCCTCGATCCAGCTCCAGTTCGCCGCCTGCTCGGGGAACAGGCCCACGTGCTTGAAGCCCGTCGGCTTCAACACAAACCGCAGCCCGTTCCAGCCCATGGTCCAGTCCCTGCGCGCCTCTTCCGTGCCCTTCCAACGGCCACCGCGTCCGCCGCTCTTCTTCTCGCGCTCAAAGACCAAGTCGGCCGCACTCCACTGCTCCTTGGAGAGCTTGCGCTTCCAGAGGGCCTGGGGGTCGGGCCGGCTGACCACGCGCGGGCCAAAGCGCTCGAGCTTCCAGCCCTCCCCCGAGTCCAAGAGGGCGTACTCGTCGAGGGGACCGGGCGGGAAGAAGGCTGGCTGCAGGGGCTTGTTCGGTGCGGACATGGCCCAAGAGGATACTCTTCAGGGCCTGTTTTCAGGCGCGGTCGCCCGGCTGTTTTCCTATGCTCGCCCCATGATCCCCCCGGAACTCCAAGGCGGCAGCACTTTGCGCGTGGGCTCGGTCCCCTACCTAGTGGCCCGCCCCCTGAACTTCGGCCTGGAAGCCGAGCCGAACATCGACCTCAGCTTCGACGTGCCCGCACGGCTCATCGAGCGTCTGCGCAGCGGTGAACTTGACGTCGCCCTGGTCAGCTCCATCGAGCTCTTCCGCCGTCCCGGCTACAGCTACCTCGCTGGCCTCGCCGTGTCCGGCAAGGGCTACGTGGGCAGCGTGCAGCTCTTCCTCAAGAAGCCCCTGGCCGAGGTCCGGACCATCGCCCTGGACCCAGCCAGTCGAACTGCACAGGCCCTAGTCCAAGTGCTCGCCCACATTGACCCCGAGCTCCCCAGCGACCTGAACTTCACCGAAGTACCCCTGGGCCAGGATCCCCGCGCTACAGATTGCGATGCCTGGCTGCGCATTGGCGACCCTGCGATGTTCGAGCTTCTGGGCGAGAGCATTCCCTACTACAACCCCAGCGAAGCTTGGGCCCGCATCACGGGGTTGCCCTTCGTCTTTGCCGCCTGGATCGTGCGCCCCGGGCTTAGCGCCACAGACCTTGCCCCCCAACTTCCGGCCTTCCACAGCGCCGCAAAACGGGGCGCAAGCCGAGCCACTGCGATGGCTGAAGCCGCTGCTGCGGACTGGGGCCTGCCCCCCGCCGAGATTGTGTCCTACCTCACCGAAGAGTGCCAACACACCATCGACCCATCCGTCCAAGCCCGAGCTATCGAGCTGTTTGGCGCCCATGCGAAGAGACACGGACTTGCCACCGAGTCCGATCCTCCGGCGGCGATTCATCGGTGTGACTAGGACCGCCAAAGCCACCGTCCAAGCCGCTGCTAAGGCCGGCGCCATAGCAACTTTGGGTCTAACGTCGTCGCCAAAGACAAGAAGAGCGCCAAGAGCCGACACGACTCTTGAACCTACCTACTTCGATCGATACAAATGATCCCGGATCTATCCGATCCACCAAGGAATCACGCCTCCCAAGCGCTCCGACCCCGCCCAGGCCAAGAACAAAAGAGACTCCCCAACCGTGGCATCAGAAAAGACACTCTTCGAGGAAGATATCGCTAACCAAAAGAACGAGAAGCCGGCCCCCAAGCGTCGGCGTACCGCCGACGAGATGGCGACTAAGCAGCGTGAGATCTCAGTCTCCGAGTTCTTCACGAAGAACCGTCACCTCCTCGGCTTCGACTCACCCCTAAAGTCACTCCTCACCGCAGTAAAAGAGGCTGTGGACAACAGCCTTGATGCCTGTGAAGAGGCCGGTATCCTGCCCGAGCTCTTGGTTGAGATCCAGCAGGTCAATGAGAAGCACTACCGCATGATCGTCGAGGACAACGGTCCAGGCGTCGTCAAGGAGCAGATCGGCAAGATCTTCGGCAAGCTGCTCTACGGGTCTAAGTTCCACAAGCTGAGCCAGAGCCGCGGCCAGCAGGGAATCGGCATCTCAGCTGCGGGGATGTACGGCCAGCTCACCACGGGTAAGCCTGTGCGCATCGTCTCGCGCACCAGCGCTCGCAAGAAGCCCATTGAGATCTTCATGGGGATCGACACGGCAAAGAACAAGCCGGAGATCCACAGCGAAGAGAACATCGAGTGGGATAAGAAGCACGGCACGCGCATCGAGATTGAGATGGAGGCCAAGCACCAGAAGGGCGTGCGCTCCATCGACATGTACCTTAAGCAGACTGCCATCGCGAACCCGCACTTGACGCTGCACTACATTGCTCCGGGCGAAGAGAAGATCACCTACGAGCGCAATGTTCGCGTGCTCCCGCCTGAGACCGAGGAGATCAAGCCTCACCCCCACGGGGTCGAGCTCGGTCGCCTGATCGCAATGCTCAAGAACACGAACTGCCGCAGCCTGTCCGGGTTCCTGCAAGAGGAGTTCTGCCGCGTCGGCCCAAAAGTTGCGAAAAACATCATCTCGGGAGCGGCCGCCGGACTGACCGAGAAGAGCTATCCCACCCGCATTGCCCGGGGCGCAGCCAGCTCCCTACACGACTCCATCCAAGCGGCAAAGATCTCCTCGCCGCCGACGACCTGCATCGCCCCCATCGGTGAAGAGCTGATCCTCAAGGGGCTCAAGAAAGAGATCGAGGCGGACTTCTATGTTGCGGCAACGCGCCCCGCATCGGTCTACCGGGGCAACCCGTTCCTGATCGAAGCCGGTATCGCCTACGGTAAGCCGGGCGGCGTTGGGCTTGAAGTCGAAGAGGAGTCAGGCCGCATCAAGAAGCGCAAGAGCAAGGTCGATGTGACCCAGGACCTCGTGGGCGCCGGCGACGACCCAGCTCGCCTGTTGCGATTTGCGAACCGCGTCCCCCTGCAATACCAGCAGTCCGCCTGCGCCATCAACAAGGGCATCATCGGTACCAACTGGAAGAGCTACGGCCTGACCCAGCCCCGGGGCAGCCTGCCCATCGCCCCCATGGTGATCTTCGTGCACATCGCGTCGGTCTGGGTGCCCTTCACCTCGGAATCCAAGGAGGCTATCGCGTCCTACGACGAGATCCTAAAAGAGATCAAGCTGGCCCTGCGCGAATGCGGTCGCAAGCTTGGCATCCACATTCGCAAGGGCAAGCGCATTAAGCGCGAGTTCGACAAGCGAAGCCACATTGAGAAGTACATCCCCCACATTGGAGTCGCTCTGCAAGACATTCTCGACCTGACTAACGACGACCGCGACAACACCGTCGAGACCCTCGAAGACGTGCTCCACAAGAGCCGCAAGTTCTAAGGAGCACTAACCATGGCAAAGAAGAAAGCAAAGAAGAAGGCCGCCAAGAAGATCGAGAAGTCCAAGGTTCAAGGCCGAACCACAGAGTTCTCCGAGCATGACTCCAAGACGATGAACCTGGTGGAGAGCACCGCTCTTCGAATTCAGCGCGAGATCTATCGCAGGACCCTTCCCGAGCTCAAGTTCCCCGTGCGCTCCCTTGCAAACGTGACCTATTCCAAGGAAGTCGGCTACTTTGAGCTGGGCAGTGGCACTAAGGTTCGCCACATGTCGGTTAACACGGTCAAGAACTTCGCCCAGACTCTTCGGCTCATGTCCGTCTCCAAGGAGATGATCGAGAACGACGACTTCGCGACCAAACGAGAGGCCTACTACGTCTCCAAGAACTGGGGCGAATGCAAGTTTAACGAGCAGACCGAATCGGACTCGGTCATGGACGACATCGAAGCCCTGGCGTCGCGGGATGGCCTGTCCCGGGAGAGCCTTCGCTACTACCCCGAGGAACACGGTGGACGGGTGGCCGGTAACCTGGAGATCGTCGACCGCGACAAGCGCACCGGCGAGCCCCTGCGCATCGACTGCACCAGGATGGGCACGGGGGCCTATTCGGTCCCCCATTCCGTGGAGCACCTGCGCTTTGAGACCGACGCCAAGTTCATCTTGGTTATCGAGACAGGCGGTATGTTCGGCCGGCTTAACGAGCACGGCTATTGGGACACGGCAAACTGCATTCTGGTCGAGATGGGGGGTGTGCCCACCCGCGCAACCCGCCGCTTTGTTCGGCGCCTATCCGAGTCTAGGAAGCGCAAGATTCCGGTCTATGCCTTTGTGGATTGTGACCCCTATGGCATCGCTAACATCTACCGCACCCTGAAGGTTGGATCGGGCAACGCCGCGCACATCAACAAGTTCTTCTGCGTGCCCCACGCAGAGTACCTTGGCGTTACGCCCGAGGACGTCGAGGAATTCGAACTACAAGACGCCTGCCATGACCTACAGAAGGTCGACATCAAACGCGCCAAGGACGCACTTAAGAACGACCCGTTCTTCATGAGTCACCCCAAGTGGAAGAAGGCCCTCAACCAGATGCTCAAGAGTGGCAAGCGTGCCGAGCAGCAGGCCTTGGCCAAGTGGGGATTAAACTTTGTGATCGAGGAGTACCTTCCTCGCAAACTGGCCGACAAGAAGTCGTTCTTGCCATAGGCCCTTCCCCTAACCGCAGTGACCTAAACGGCAGCAGCACCCGGCAGCTCTAGAGAGCTGCCGGGTGCTGCTTTGCCCGCAGAGGCCTTTTCCTAGAAGAGCTCGATGCTGATGGCTTCCGAAGCGGAGATGTTGGCCGTGGCGATAAACCACTGCATGTAGATGGGCAGTCCGATGAAGCTGGCGTTATTGGGGACGGGGAGCGAAGCAGAGGCGTAGCCGCCACCAGGGCCCGAACCCTGAACGGGCCCTACAGGAATAATGCGAAGGGCTTGGCTTCCCGCAAGGTAGACGCCCGCGCCTTCGATCAGGAAGAAGCCCGGCGCGAAGTCGATGGCCAAGATGGCCTGGCCCTGGGGCGGAATGTCCGCAACGGCCACGGTCAGAGAGTTGTTGCCAAGGACCTGAGGTTCGACGGCAATGGCACGAGGGACTTGGTTCGCGAAGGGTGCGGGAGTTCCCTGGCCGTAGTGAACTGCTCGACGGCTGGACTCTGAGAACAGAGTTGGGCGGGCAAAGGGGCCAACCTCGGCGACCACACGGGTGTCCGTGAGGGGGCGCTTGAGGAAAGCCACCAGGGCTGCCTTCTCCTGTACGGTCAAGCCAAGCGGGATGATCGCAGCGGCCTGGTTGACATGGAAGTCACCGCCCCGGTTATAGAAGTCCACGACCTCTTCCAAGGTCTTGGCGCTGCCATCGTGAAAGTAGGGAGCGCGCAGCTCGACGTTCAACAGGTCCGGCGTCTTGAAGCGGCCATTCTCCTGGGGATTACCTGTGACTGCGCCGCGGCCTAGGTCTTGAAAGATGGGGGTCACGCCCGTGTTCTTAAAGTCAAAGTCCGTGAGTAGGGGGCCGCTGTGGCAGATCACACAGCGCGCCTTCGTCAGGAAGAGGTTCAGCCCTTGGTTCTCCTGGGGCGTGAGCCCACCGGGGCCTTGACTGATAGGCGCCTGGTTCGAGACCAGAGTCCGCTCATAGGCTGAAATCGCCATGGCCGTGCGGGAGGCAGTCACCCCACCAGGTCCAAAGGCGTCGTTGTATAGATCCGTGTAGTCGCGCCCCGCGATAAAATTCGCCAGGGTGGTGTCTAGGCTGACGGCAGCTGCAAGGGGAGTGGCCGACTCGAGCTTGGCCACTGCCTCGCTCCAGTTCCGTCCCATGTGCCCCATTTCGGATTCCGAGACTACTGGACCCGCTGCTTGGCTCTCCAATGCGGCACCATTGCCCAGCACTACATTTAGGGTGATCGGATCGACGAAGGTTCCCCCAGCACGGCCGTCCCAGAACAGGTGCGGTGCAAAGGCCGCATTGATCATGGTGGGCGCCTTGCGGCCAGTCACCTGGGCATCCAGGCCGAAGTCGGCATGGGCTTCATAGGCTCCGCTTGCAAGGCTCTGGATGACTCCCATGGAGCCGACGACGTCATCGCCCGTTCCGAAAAGCCCATCGAAGCCAGGGTTAATCGTCGAGGAGTCCGCCGATCGGGGATCGGTGCCGCCAGAGGAGTTGATGTGGCAGGTGGCGCAGGAAGTCTGGCCGGTGGACGAGAGCTGCTCTTCAAAAAAAAGTGCCTTGCCAAGTTGAACCTTGCTGGCCGTCGTCACGTTTCCGCCCGGAGAGACCACCGGTGGGAGCGGTCCGCCAACCGGCGGACCACCGGGACCACCCTGTGCAGTCGCGGGCAGAGAAAATAGCAGGCCTGCACCCAAAAGGGCGAGGCTGGGGACGATCAGACGTAAGCGCTGAAGAATCATGGGGACTCCGATATCGACAGTAGGGTAGACGTGCACCCCGCGGTGGCGGGGAAAATACGGCCGGCACACTCCTACAACTGTCGCCTTGCCCTTTGGTTTCGGCAAAGTTAAGTCCCTTATGAAACTGCCTTAGACTCAGGCTACGCAGTCCTGTGGAATAAGGCGCCTCTCAGGCCTCGTTACCGCCCATTCGGCTACTTCGTCGCGGCTAAGTAGGCGATCCAGGAGAGGTCAGCTTCGCCGCGCTTGGCCAATTTAAACACGCCATTGCCGCTCTCGCCATCTTCGTCGGTGCCTTCCCAGTAGGCCTGCACGGATTGGAAGCCGGCCTCCATGAGGCAGTCCCGCAGCTCGGGTAAGCCCCACAGTCGCCAGTCGTAGGTGAAGGCGCGGAACAGCTCCGTCCCGTCTTCAAACCGGAAATGAATGTGGTTCAGAGCCTCGCCGGTAATCGGCCAGTAGCGGTCTTGATCCCACACGTAGGTAAACTTCTCCTCGATCTCGCGCTCCTCTTCCATCTCCGACTGCGTCTCCGAGCCGCCGTGGATATCGATGACAAAGACACCGTCCTTGGCGAGGTCCTCGAGCACGGCTTTAAAGTAGCCGACCAGCTCTTCGCGCTCCTTAAAGCAGCAGTAGGAGAAGTTTTGTGCACAGCGAACATCGGGAGGGACGGTGCTCTTCTCGCGAACATCCCCCATTACCAAGCTGACGTTGTCTGCAAGATCACCGGCGCCCTTGAGGTTATGTACTAGTCCCCAAGCCAGGGGGCTCGGGTCGATGTCATAACCCTCGGCCGTTGCTCCCTCGAACTTGCTCACCCAAGTTGTCGAGAGAAGGGCCGTGCCGCAGAAATCCTCGCGGAAGTGCATGGCTTTCTTCTTGCGAAGAGATTTGTAGACCCGGCGCAAGAAGGAGACATCCTCTTCAGGAGACTGTACCGAGAGCTGGTAGAGCTCGTGGGCGTCAGCGTTCTTAGCGGTGTACAGCTCCTTCGAGGGTAGCCCCGCAAGGTGCTTCTTCTTCTTCGACGCCTTCTCCATCTGACGCTTTAAGGTCACGAAGCCCGCTTCTGTGGCCGTTACTGCGACCTTGGCCTTGCCTAAGTCCACGACTTGCTGCTGCAGCTTGGGTGACTGGGAGGCCTTGCGGGCTTTGGGAATAATCTCGTGGTTGGTAGAAGTCATCGAACGGAGGGGCTCAGAAGGGGAGGGGGATTCCTAGGCCACGAATCTTAGCGCATTCACCACAGGATCGTTTAGGTGAATGGGCCCGAAACCCCGTATCCCTACCGGCGCGGCAGCTTGTAACCCTCCGCCCAGTTGACATCGAATCCGAAATCAAGGGCCATGATCACTGCTTTCGCGCAATCGGCGACGGCGGCCTCCATGTGCCAGAAGTTAATGGTGTCCACCTCGTCACTGACATGGTGGTAATCCTTGTGGCCGTTGTAGCTGGAGAAGCTCTGGCCCACGATGCCCTTCTGCACGAAGGCGTAGTTGTCCGAGCGCTGGTAATAGTTCATCTCCGGGTGCGGGTCGCGAACAACGGCAATGCCCTTCTCGCTAAAAGCTGGGCCTATGCTCGTGTAGTCGTAACCGGTCAACCAGAGCTTGCCAAAGCCCCCACCCGCATCATCCGGACGGCCGATCATCTCGAAGTTCAAGTTACACAGGGTCTTGTCCAGGGGCACCACCGGATGGTCGAGGTAAAAGGCCGTCCCGACGAGCCCGATCTCCTCACCGGTAGCAAGCAGTACGACGATGTCGCGATCGCGGTGCTCCTCGAAAGCCGCGGCCTCCACGATTTCCAGCACCGCAGCTACACCCGATGCATCGTCATCGGCTCCGTTGTAGATCAAGTCCACGTCCTCGGCATCTCCATCTTTGCGTGCTTTGGGGCGCAGGTGATCGTAGTGCGCACTCAGGACGATTGCCCCCATGGCCCGAGGCGAGGGTGGACCCTCGGGTCCCCCGGCCGCCGCTGCAGCCGTAGCCGGAAGCTTCGCGACCACGTTGTAAGCCTTGGCTTGAGAGCCTCGGACGTCAATCGTGATTCGCTTCACGGAGCCTTCCTCAAGGGCCGCCCGTAGCGCACCCCGGACCTTGAAAGTCACGGGAAGAGCAACCTCGTCCAAATAGGCCGCAACCCCTCGAATACGTGCTGGATTCGACACTTCGCGACCATCGCGCTTCACTCCCTCGATCAAGATTGCGCCCCAGGAGGCCTGCCAGGTTGCCCCGCGCTGTTCGAACAGATCGCGGCGCTCTCTCGTACTGAGGTCAAGGAACAGCGCCATGCCTGAGCTGGGATTCCCAAGGCGAGCATCCTCTAGGTCGGTCACCTTAATCACCTCAAGTTCGGCTTGGCCAGCGAGACCTGCTACCAGCTCGAAGCCCACGCCGTAAACCTGCGCCTGGAATCCGCTCCCCATGTCGGCCATGAGTGCGGGCATGGCCGAAAAGTCCAAGTTGCTTAGCTTGATGTCTTGGAGGTAAGTCCCGTTGTCTCCGGCGGGCTGTAGCCCTTGGGCTTCGAGCTTGGCCAAGGTGGCCGCTAGATAGTCCGCCGCGAGCTTGCCTCCGGCGGAGCCTGTGAAGCGGCCCTCGAGCTCGTCCGAGGACAGATACTGGATGTGGGCGGCGATCTCAGCGGCACTGACCGCGGCGTCGACCTGGTCCTTGGCGAGCTCAAGGTCAAAGGGGCCCCGGTTTGGAACGGGATCCTGGGCAACTTCGGGAGCCGCCTCGCCAACGGGGCGCGAGGTTGGCCTCGAGGTCGGGTCTTGGTCGTGGCTCCAAAGGGGCGTAGCGATGAGGGCAAGGGCCAGCAGTCCGTGGTAGGTAATCATGGTGGAAGCCTAAGGGATGGAAGCCGGCCCGGGATCCGGAAAGAAGGCCGCCAAGAAGAGATTGTTCCAAACCCAAATACACGGGCCTTAAAATGAACACGGAGCCACCTTCCTGTCGCGCAGGAGGAGGGCTCCGTGGATTGGGGTGTGCTTCGGATCGGTTCCGATGCCCAGCCCGCTGAACTGAGTTGTGCCTGGACTGGCTAGCCGACGACGCGACGGACGCTTGCGGTGCGCAGCTCCATGACCTCGCGGATCACACTAAAGAGAGCTTCATTCTCCTTGGGACTGCGCACGGGAAGGCGCACGGCGCCCTTGACTTGGCGGGGGACAGAAACGGTCCCCGGCTCGGTGCGACGGTTGACTTTGCGGGCGAGGTCACTCGGATCCTCGACGCAGACCAGGATCCAACCACCTAGGGACGGCATCGTGACGAGGCCGTTGACGGTGCTTAGGCGAGAAAAGAAACGTTCTCTGTCTTCAAACATTGGACTCCTGTATGGGTGAAGGAATACGGACTTGGTGTCGCGGTGACGCGCTTGCTTTCTTAAAAGCCGGTAACGCCTAAATGCGACCTTTTTGTTTAGATCTATAAACACAATATGTTGCGGTTGAGTCATGCACAAGCACTAACCGTCGTAGCAACCTAAAAGTTCCAACATCCGGAATTCGCCATTCAATCATGGGAATGGGCAGACTTTGCCCTGCTCTTGCCACGCGCCGCGATAGGCTCCTGCTCTCAAGCCGAAGATCTCCTTAATGACAACTGACTCACCTCCCCACCACTTCGCCCAGCGCAAGATCCGTGTTCCTTGTTCCACGTCCAACCTAGGACCGGGCTTTGACCTGCTTGGTCTTGCCCTGTCTTTGTGGCTTGAGGTCGAGCTTGGTCCCCTGGGTAGCCAAGCAACGGCGCCTGGCTCACCGGGGCACCACCTTGACCTGGCCAGTGACTTCTCCGCGACCTGGCCCCGCGAGCGCAACCTGATGCTAAGCGCATTCGACGCTGTCTTCCACGCCAAGGGCCTCGCTCCGCCTCCGGCAAGCTTCCGCGTTAAGAGCCAAATACCTACGGCCAGAGGCCTTGGATCCAGTGGTTCCGCGGTTACGGCGGGGCTGCTCCTAGGCAACCACCTGCTCGCCGAGTGGCGCGGCGAGAGCCACGCGCTGACCGTTCAAGAGCTCCACCAGCTCGGCATGAAGATCGAGGGCCACCCTGACAACATCACAGCCTCGCTGTTCGGTGGCTGCACCCTCTGCCTGCCTCCCTCGGAGGGGCAGCCGGGCAGCGCCGCCCACAGCGGCGGACTGGTCCACGCACCCATGAGCGACGACCTAGCCTTTGCCGTAGCCTGGACCGACGCCACCCTCACGACCTTGGAAGCCCGAGCTTGCCTACCCGCCCAGGTTCCCTTCGCCGACGCTATCGAGAACCCCCGGCGACTCGCCATGCTGCTGGAGGGCCTACGGACCGGTGCCCCAAAGTTGCTCGCCCTTGGCGCAGAAGATCGCCTCCACCACGCCTTTCGCATAGCCCTGATCCCCGGCGGCGCCCAGGCCCTGCAGGCCGCTTTAGAAGCCGGCGCCGCCATGGTCGCCATCAACGGCTCTGGCTCGAGCTTGCTCGCCATTGGTCGCCCCAACCAAGCTGATCACCTGGGCAAGATTATGGCCACAGTGCTCGCAGACTTCGCACCAGGCGCCACCCATCACAACCTCACCAGCGTCCTAGGGCAGCCCGTCGTAGAGCTCATTCCCTAAGTAAGTCTCCATGTCTTTCGCCGCGCAGGCGACCATGTCGATGTCCTGGCTCACGGACTTGGACGTCTCCGCGACAGTCCACGCCTTGTCCGCCGTGTCTTAGGTGCGGCCCCTTATCTTTCCACTGATCTCATGTAGAGAAGCTGGAGGCTGAGTCAGTTCCGAAGCGCTGTTTGCAATGCGGTTGAGGCTGCCGCGTAACTGGCACAGCAGCCCAGCGATTTCCGCACCAAGACGATCGATCGTCTGGTCACATTCAAACTCGTGCTCTCCCCGCGGGTTACCGGTGACGGCGGCTTCCGCCACCAGCAGGATCTCGTTTACACGGACTTCCAAGCTCTGCATCAGGCGAGCTTCTCTCTCCACTAGGGGTGCCTGGGCAGTGGTTTGCCTAGACATCGCTTTCCAGCCTGCCTGCAGCTCTATCTCTTGCTGTCCCTGGAGGTCATGGGCAACCTCGGGCTCGGCTGCAAGGGGATGCTGCTCAATGCCCGCCTTGGATTCGCGGATCTTTGCCTGTATGGCATCGAAAGAGCCGAACAACTCACCGAACTCATCTCGATGACGATGAGGGATCTCTTGGTTCGGCTTCCCGGCCGCTATCCCCTGGGCGATGCCCACCGCACTCTTTAAGGATCGAGTGACCCAGCGCATATAAAAGAACAAGACGGAAGCCACGAGGCCGAAGATGCCCGCGACGATCCAGAGGAAGCTCTTGCGGCTCTGCTCGGCCTGTCTAGAGGCGGCTACGGAACTTTGGGTGACCCGATTGGTGCTTACAAGGATGTCAGCTTTGAGCGTGTCGATAGGGGCCCTTTGGGCCTCTTGCATGCGGTCGATGACATCCCGCATGTCTCCGAAGGCAGCGCTTGATTCCATCGAGAGGTCCGACGCTAAAGTGCCGCGATCCATAATCTGGTCGTGTAGATTGAGCCAGACCGCAAGCTTGGTTTTGAACTCTGGTAGCAGCGCACTGTACTGCTCGGGCAAGGCTTCGGCGCCCTTCCCGATGCGCTCGACCACCTGCGTGAGGTTGGCAGCGCTGCGCTCCCTAAACTCATCCCAGGCCTCGGCGTCCACCTCCATCAAAACCTCGCGCTCGGCGACGAACGCCTGGTAGGCGTCCCGGTCGCCACTAAGCAGAAGCCCAACAGAATCTTGGAGAGTGGAGAGAACCTGCGGCGCGTCGTGGACAGCATGCCGAAAGTCACCTTCCACGACATGGTCCATCCGATCGACCATGGACGTCATTTCATCGGAGCCTAGCTTGCCTAGGGCTAAGACGCCAATGAGGGGGACGAGTGCGAGGAGCGTAAGCTGTTGGCTGATGCGCATGGAAACTGGAGAGAGCTGGAGCAGGATTAGGCGAACCTAGCTCGTATCGCCAAGATTCATTCCATGCCTAAAGCTCCGCCTAACGCACTCCTGTCCGAGTCCCAAAAATGGCTCGCAAGTATTGAGGGCTCTCAGCTATGAGCAGATATCAAGCCAGCTTGTCGCCTGATCTCAGCCCTAATCGTGGCTCAGCTCCCGGGGCGAGCGTAGCCGTGCTGGTACTGCCCAATCGCCGATTGGGCCTCGCCCAGGCATGAGCTTGCGGCCGCGACCCGAGCGGCCCTGGCGGCTGCGGCCGAGTCTAGACACCGGACCGCGTCGCCAAATCGGATTGCCTTGCGCGCAGGCACAAGGAAGCGCCTCAGGCCGATTCCAAAGAGCAGAGGCAGGTTGGCCACATCTGCAGCGGAGACGCCAAAGATGCTCAGGGGCTTCGCGGCTTCGGACGCCTCGCGCACCACGTCCTTGAGCATGCGCAGCACGAAGGGGTGCATGGTCTCGAAGTACTCAGCCAACTCGCCGGTGTCTCGATCCGCGGCCAGCAGTCCCTGCAGTAGCGAGTCCAGGTTGATCGTCAAGAAGTCCGCTTCACGAGCGAGGTCCGCAAGGCCAAAGACCGAAGCAGGGGTCTGCACTACAACACCGATCTTCGGCTCCTCGTGGAAGGGCTCATTGGACTTGCGTAGCTCTAGGCGCTCTTCGAACAGCAGCTCCTTAGCCCTGCGCAGCTCGCCGCAGTCTGTAACAAACGGAAGCGCGATCTCAAGCTCTCGGTCGGGAATGGCCAGCAGCATAGCCTGGAGCTGGCGCCGCAGCACCGCCTCCTGGTGCAGCAAGATCCGGATCCCCACGCGACCAAGGTGAGGGTTGGCCTCGCGCTCCGGGTAGAGGTAGCGCAGGCCGAGCCCAGAGTTCGCGGACAAGAGGCGCAGCATAATCGGGCCTGGCCCCGACTTCTCGGCCACGGCGCGGTAGTGCGCCACCAGGGCATCGCGGCTCGGCTGCTCCTTGTCTAGAAGATAGAGCAGCTCGGTCCGATAGAGCCCAACTCCGGGGAGCCCCACATCGGCGGAACGGTCGACTTCGGCTAGGTTTCCGGCGATTGCAGCAATCTCGACCTCGACGCCATCACTAGTTCGAACGGGTAGTTCAATGCACGGTTCAGCGGGCTTCGACTCGAGCGCCTCGCCGGAAATCTCCACGGAATCCTCGGTGCGCGTGTACTGGGCCCGGGCAAGCTCTCCAGGGTTGACGCGCAGGTGTCCCTCGGCAGAATCGAGGATCAGGTAATCACCCTCTTGCACCGTGTCCAGCAGGTTGTCGATACCGGTGATGGTCGGAATACGCATGGACCGGGCGAAGATCGCCGCGTGGCTGGTGAGCCCACCGCCCTCGGTCACAATGCCTAGGACGTGCTCGTTGTTCAGATCGAACATGTCCACAATGGAGAGCTCGCGCGCCACGAGAATATAGCGCTCGGGATTGATCTCGACGGGCGCGGGCGAGTTTCCCTCTTCAATGTTTCGCAACACGCGGATCCCGACGTCCCTCAGGTCCACGGCGCTCTGGCGAAGAGTGTCGCTCTCGACAAGGCGAAAAATACGGTCGAAGTCGCCGATCACCTTGGCGATCGCGGCGTCCAGCCGCAGCTGCTCGACCAGGATCAGCTGCTCCACATCCGCAATAAATACCGAGTCCTTTAGATAAGCGAGATGCGTGTCCAGGATGCGCGCATCGTTGGCCGCCACCTGCCCCGATAGCCGGGTCTTGAGGTTGCCAATCTGCTTCTTCGATGCCTCCAGGGCAGACCGAAAGCGGTTGAGCTCGTTGTCCACGTCCTCGATGGCCACGCGGCCCTCTTCGATAATTGAGAGGTCGTGATCCTTGCGGTGGGCGCGGCCAATCACGAGCCCCGGCGAGACGGAGTTGCCGCGCAGCAGGCGTCCCGCGATCGGCTCTCCATCGGCGGCCTCTAGGGCATCGCTGACCACAGACCTCGGATCCGCGTCGCTCTGTTCGCTCTCGGGCGGAGAGCCTGCGGTGGTCAGGACCTCCGCATTGCCGTTGCGGTCGTCATCCTGATCCCCGGGCTGGGGATCGACATCTTTTGTAATTCCAGAGCTCATAGCGCCCCTATCCTAACCAATCTGCACCCCCGCTTTCCGCCCCTGAGGGGCCGAACTCTGGACTCAACGCTATTTGCGAAGGCAAAAATCCATGAAGAAAGGATGAAGTCCGGCCCAAGACCTTCGACCCCGCCTGCCGACAGTTAGGATGAGGCCCGCAACCCGACCGGGAAGCCCCCGCGCTCTTCCTCAGGAACGAGCCACCGAGTAGAGACCACGAGGAGAATGAACATGTCGCAAATCGACGACCTGAACCAGCACATTAACGCCCCCATTCTGGCCCGCAGCGCCTTTGGGAATCACGCCGTCGCCCTTGGACTCGCCATCACGATGGCGCTCACAGCAAGCTGTGGGGATTCCGAGACCAAGCAGACGGCCATCAATGCGGCCCAGCAGGCCGCAGAGCTTGCCAAGGCCGAAGGAGCTGCCATCGCCGACAGCCTGGAAGCCGGCGTCAAAGCGGCCAAGGCGGCCCACGGGGAGAACGCTGCAGAGATCGAAGCCGCCCGCGACAGCGCCATGGAGTCCATCGGCGAGGTCTTAGACGCGGCATCTAGCGCGGCCGAAAAGCTCTTCGCCGGAACGCGCGCGGACTTCGTGAGCGAAACCGAATCCCAGCTCGCCAACGCGGACGCAAAGATCGCTGCACTTAGGGAGAGCCTGGCCAGCGCTTCCGATGAAGCCCAGATAACGGTTGGCTTCAGTTTGGCTGCGCTCGAGGCCAAGCGCTCGCTCGTGACGACCAAGCTGGCCAAGATCTCCGAGGCTGGCGAAGACGCGTGGCAGGTCCTCGTACCGTCGCTGGAGCAGAAGATGGCAGGTGTGGAGCAGGCCCTCGCCAGCGTGCAAGAGCGCCTTGAGCAGACCCTCGAAGAGGAGTCAGCGCCAAAGAACGACTGGTTTCCAGGCAAGCCGAAGGAGCTCTTTGACGTCGTCAAGGTTGTGGACGGCGACACCATCCACATCATGCGCAATGGCGAGAAGCAGAAGCTCCGCTTGCTGTCCGTAGACACGGAAGAGAAGCTCTCAGGCAGGGCCTTCGATCCCGCTAAGCCCGAGACCCTGTTTGGCGAAGAGACCAAGCTGTGGGCCATCGACTTTTTCAATGGGCTCGCTGGCGAAGACGGCGTGATCCAGGTTGGTGTGATCTTTCCCGCCGGCGAAGAGGCCTTCGATGTCTACGGGCGCCTGCTGTGCCACGTGGTCCTTCCGGACGGCACAGACTTCAACCTGAAGCTAGTCGAAGAGGGCTGGAGCCCCTACTTCACAAAGTACGGCTACAGTCGCATCTGTGACAAGGCCTTCCTGGCCGCCGAGGCCGAAGCCCAAGAGAACCAGCTTGGAATCTGGAACCCCGAAGTCAACAAGCCAGCCAGCGAGAGCGAGCCTTGGAACAAGCGCGACTACGACGCCGCGCTACCTTGGTGGCGCGCCCGCGGAGACGCCATTCAAGAGTTCCGCAACCGTGCCGGGGGCTCCCCGGAGACCTTTATTGATGCGGAGAGCGAAGAACAACTGGCCGCCGCCATGGAAGCGGGCAAGTTTACGGACTACCCGAAGTCCGTCTTCGGCGCCGTGGACCGCAGCTTCGAAGAGGACGATGGCTCCCTGACCCTGCTATTCCGCACGGGCCAAGGCCAGCGCGCCTTCCGGGCCAAGATCTCGGCCGAGCTGCGCCCAAAGCTCGCGCACTTGAATCTAAAAGACCGTAACGCCATCGGCGTGCAAAACTATCTTTTCGTCACGGGCAAGGTCGTCGAAGGCCCGCGCGGCTTCGACATTCACTTGGGGCACGAAACTGCGCTCACCTTGGGCGCCCCGGACCCGGTCTATAAAGAGCAGTAGTCTAGGCGGGCGCCGTTTAGCCTATCGACAGTATCGCCTCAAGCGGGCGTCAACATCAGTCGGCCCAGCCAAACGGCGCCAAGCCCTACACCAACGTTCAGCACGACGCTTAGGAACGCGAGGCGCAATGCTCCGTCTCGCATAAGCTCTAGCGTCTCATTGCCAAAGGCCGAGAAGGTCGTCAAGGCTCCGAGTAACCCGACGCCCAAGGCGAGTCGCAGGTGCTCGGGTAGCTCATCCTGGAGTTCGAGCCAAGCGACTAAGGCTCCCATGGCGAAGCAGCCAACTGCGTTTACGAGCAAGGTGCCCAGGGGGAATGCACCCATTCGCCCCGACAGGGCCAAACCGGCGCCGTAGCGCAGGACGGCTCCCACGAATCCACCGGCGCCGACGTAGAGGATTGGAGTCATCTCTTAGGAGGCCGGCTCGGTCTTCTTGCGGCGTTCAATCTCCATGTCCCGGAGCTCGCGGCGCAGGACCTTCATGACCGTGCTCTTCGGGATCTCGTCGATAAACTCGACCTCGTAGGGAATCTTGTAGGGAGCGAGCAGGCCGTCGCAGAAGCTACGGACGTCGTCCCGGGTCATGGTCTCACCTGGATTCAAAACGATGAAAGACTTGACGGTCTCCGTGCGACAGTCGTCAGGGACTCCGATGGTGGCAGCTTCTAGGATTTTCTCGTGGCTGGAGAGCACCTTGTCGACCTCGTCGGGGAAGACCTTAAAGCCCGAGGCGTTGATCATGTCCTTCTTGCGGCCGACAATGTAGAAGTAGCCGTCCTTGTCCATGGTGGCCAGGTCGCCGGTGTGGAGCCAACCATTGATGATCGTCTTCTCGGTCTCGTCATCTCGGCCCCAGTAGCCGCGCATGACCTGGGGCCCGCGCACGACGAGCTCGCCCTCTTCCCCCACCGGCATCTCGACCGTAGGATCGTCGATTCCCACGATGCGCGAGTCTGTGTTGGAGACAGGGATGCCCACGCTGCCGGGTTTGAAGGTCCCGCCGAGAGGCGAGACGTGGGTTCCGGGGGAGGTCTCGCTCATGCCGAAGCCCTCGACGATCACGCTGCCCGTGAGCTTGGTGAACTGCTCCATGGTGTCGATGGGCAGGGGCGCCGAGCCGGAGAAGCAGAACTTGACCGAGGACAGGTCGTGGTTCTCGATGTCCGGGTAGTGGTTCAGTGCGTTAAAGATCGCGGGGACTGCCAGGAACAGGGTGACCTTGCGCTTCACTGTGACTCCCACCAGGGCCTTGAAGTCCCGGGGATTGGGCACAATGGCCATGGCTGCGCCGGAGTAGACGCTCCAGTTCATGCAGGCGGTCATGCCGAAGACGTGGAAGATCGGCAGGGCCGTGAGGATGACCTCGTTGCCGTGCTCGTTGCCCACAAACCAGTTGTCGATCTGCTGGATGTTGCAGCTTAGGTTGCGGTGAGTCAGGGTCGCGCCCTTAGACACGCCGGTGGTGCCGCCGGTGTATTGAAGGACGGCAACAGACTCCATGTCGCGCTTGACCGTGGCGACCGAGCCCGAGGCCCGCTTGATCAGCTTCTTAAAGTCGTGGACGGTATTCGACTCTGGCACCTTGGCCGTCAGGGGTGGAGACTGCTTCTTAAGTTTTATAGGAGCCAAGAAGTTGAGCGGGAAGCCTAGGTAGTCCGCTATGCCCGCAATGATGTAGTGCTTGATCCCAACCTTGTCGCGCATGCCCGAGATGGTCTGATCAAAGATGAAGTCCGCCACGAAGGCAAACTCGCAATCCGCATCATTCCATTGATGCTCGATCTCACGCGGGGTGTACAGGGGGTTAGTGAGTACGACCTCGGCCCCAAGCTTCATAGCGGCGTAGTAGGCAATCACCGTAGGTGGCATGTTGGGCATCTGAATCGCAACGCGCGAGCCCTCCTTTACACCAAGCCCCTGCAGGGAGACCGCCATGTCGTTGACGTGCTGGGCAAACTCCTTATAAGAGATCTCCTTGTTCATGAAGAACATGGCCGGGCGGTGCCCAAATTTTTCGGCAGTCCGATCGAGAAACTCTGGAATCGTCACGTCCTCGAAGTCGATATCGATGGGGACGCCTTCGTCATATTGCTTATGCCAGACTCTTGATTCCATAAATCCTACTTGTGGGTGGGAGTGTTGATTTGCGGCCGATTCGGCAGAGCAAAGGCCCTAGGGGGGCCTCCCGTGGTGCTCAGCGCTCTACCTAGCAAAAGGATAAGGCACTTCTGGTGCAAATGGTTTCTAATGAACAGGCCCAATCCACGACCCCTTCACGCATCTTTCCCAGGTTTAGGCCATGCACCCCATCTCCTCCCTTCGAGTTCTCGCCGGCGGCATCGCGCTGTGTTTCGTTGCCTTCACACCAAACACTGACAGCGCTCCAGCGAGCGCCCCTGTCGCCTCGGGAAAGGATGGTGTCCTGCTCGTCCCCCACATGTTGACGGCAGCCCGCAATCTGGTACCCGTGGATGGTCAAGTCCTCGTCTACAACCCCGGTAACCCAAAGGTGGATGCGGACCGTGTAGAGCTACTCGAGCTACGGGTCGCTTTGGATGGAATCGTGGTCGAGTCCAGGGCCCTGGACGTAGACTTGCTTGGGGACAGTCGCTTTGGGGAGCTCGCCGCGCGCGTCGAGCGCTTGCCCCACTCAGTGACCGAGATGGGCAGGGACCGGGTCTTTGCGCCCCTTGACGCGCCCGAGTTCACCGGTGCCGAGGTCACTGCGAACATGCGCAGCATCAGGGCGTCCCTGGCCGAACTGCGCAGTGACTGGGACGACGGGCTCGAGCAGCCCGTGCTTGCCATCGACTTTCGCTATGAGCTGGACCAGCTCTTCTTTCCTGCGGACCCCGCGGGAACCGAGCGCATCGTTGCGATCGAAGTGGACTACCGCGACAGCGCGGGCACCCTACAGACAGCAGCCACCACTGCCGCAGTCACGCGCCTCAAGCCTGCTCTCGTGGCGCCCGCGACCTTAGACCGCACCCGGGGCGGTGCCATCGCCGCGACCACTACCCACATTCACGGCGGCGACCTGCACGTGCACTCCTGCCACGGAGAGGCAGCCGGCGCCTGTGCCCCCTTTGGCAACTGCGGTGCAGAGTCCTTCCAGCTCTCGGGCTCGTTCACCTACGCCCAGCTCAAGAGCCAGTACACAGCCCTCGGCTTGGACTGGTACACGGCCACCGACCATAGCTATTGCATGGATAGCGCAAACGAGTACAACACCATCGCGGCGGAGTGCTCGGCGCTCACGGACTCGTCCTTCTTAGTCATTCCCGACACGGAACTGTCCAGCGACGAGTCCGGTGCCCAGAGCGGCAGCGACCTTGGTGATGCGATCTGCTTAGGCGGAACCACCTCCAACCACATGGGCGCCCACGGCATCAGCACCTGGAAGCATGGCGGCAGCCAAGAATTTTGGGGCTTCTGCGACGGTCCCTTCACGGACGAGCTTGAAGGCTATGCCGGCAACATCAACAAGATCCGTAATGAGGGCGGCTACCCCATTGTCAACCACCCCACGGGCTCCAGCTTCGGTTGGAACAGTGTCGCTGGCCTACGCGGCATCGAGAACAACGATATGCACGGGGTCGAGATCTGGAACGGCGCTTCCGTGACCGGCCAAGGTGGCGACGTCGGAGCCTGGATCAACTGGCTCGAGGACGGGCGCATTCTCTATGGCTACTCCGGCAGTGACACCCACGACGAGGCCTTTGCCTTTGGCGCGAACCAGGTAGTCCTACGCCCGACCGAGCCCTTTGCGCCAGGAACGGTGCAGAAGGCTATCCGCGAAGGCCGCGTCTTCCTGTCCCGGGACCACGTCCTAGTTCACGAGGCACTGATCACCGGCGATGCTCTGGAGATGGGCTCCCTGCAGACCCTGAGCCCCGCCCAACAGTCCACCGTCGTGACCCTTGAGGCCCACTACAATTTCGGTGGCGACACGGGCACGGTCACCTTCTTTACCGGCTCCGACGGAGTTCAAGAAGCGGTCCACGCCAGCAGTGGGCCCCTCACAGGCCAAGGTGTCTTCACCTCGACCTACATACCCGCTCTGGGCAAGAACTCCTGGTCTAGGGCCTACGCCATCGCAGGCAGTGCGGCCAGCTACTCCAACCCGATCTTCTACCTGCCGGGCACGAGCTTCTCCACCGAGTTTGGCAATGGCCTTGGTGGCGCAAACATCGGCGGACTCTCGAGCGATGCAGCGCCTGCGATTGGGGCTACTATCGACTTGGACATTACGGGATTCACCGGCGCGAACTCCGCCATCCTCGGTGCGTCGGTCCACCAGATCCCCGGGGGCCTGGCCGTCGCCGGAGGCAACCTGCTGATCAACCTGCCGCTCGCCTACCAGACCACCGTACCCATCGATGGGGCCGGAAACGGTACGCACCGCCTGCGCATGCCATTTGTCCAGAGCATCGTCGGTATCACGGTCTATTGGCAGGCCGTCGGGCCCACCGGCGCACTTCCCGGTGGACTGGCCTTCACCAATGGCCTGGCCATGCCGATTAGCGCTATGGGGCAGTAGCCCCGTCCCTGTTACGGCTTGGTTACCGTAGCGCCACAAATCGGTGCTAGACTGCCTCTATGTCTTCAAAGTCACGCATTCTTGTTGTGGAAGATGATGCCGCGGTTCGCCGTGGCGTGGTCGATGCTCTTGGTTTCCACGGCTATGAGAGCTTTGAGGCAGCGGACGGCGCAAGCGGACTGGAGCTAGCCCTGAGCTTAGGTCCCGACCTCGTCCTACTGGACGTGATGATGCCGAAGATGGACGGCTTCGAGGTGCTCACCAGTCTGCGCAAAAAAGCCCCTGGCTTGCCGGTCATTCTACTGACAGCGAAGGGCGCGGAAGAGGACAAGGTGCGCGGCCTGCGGGCCGGTGCCGACGACTATGTAGTCAAGCCCTTCAGCCCCTTGGAGCTGCTTGCCCGGGTCGAGGCCGTCCTGCGGCGCTCGGCCGAGCGCACCCAAGTCGCCAAGGACAGGGTCACCATCGCCAGTCGGACCATCGACTTCGCCAAGCGCCAGGTCACCTTACCCGATCACAGCCACGTCGAGATTACCGAGCGCGAGTCCGAGCTGCTCGCTTTTCTGATCGCCAATCCCGACCGCGCAATCTCCCGGGAAGAGCTGCTGCGCTATGTCTGGAAGATCAACCCCAAGGGCCTCGAGACGCGCACCGTAGATATGCTCATCGCCAGACTGCGGGAGCGCCTGCAAGACAAGTCGGACACGCCGGCCATCATTGCCACGGTTCGTGGCCAAGGCTACCGACTCGCCAATGTCCCTGAAGGTGTCGAATAACCAGTCCGGCACGCGCTGGCTGAGGCTGCTCGGCTGGCTTGCGCCGGTCGTGTGCCTTGCTCTCGCCTGGGTCTCGATTCTTGCCCTCGAAAAGGAACAAGAGGTCCTGGAGACGCGGCTCTTTTTCGCTCAAAAGACAGAAACAGAGCGTGTTGTCGACCGTCTAGAGTCTGTCCTACGGGTGCTCGTCACTAAGGAGTCAGCCTTGGAGCAGGGTGTCTTCCGAAGCTACATCACCGACCCGACCTCGATCCCCGCGGACGCGCGATTCGCCTCGCCCCTGTTCAACCCGAGCATGTCGAAGTCGCCCTTCAAGCGCCTACACTTCGACCTTGGCCCCGGGGGCATCGTGACCTACCCGGAGCTCCCCACCGGGGAGGATCTGATCCTCGCCAAGGCAAATGGCCATATCACCAAGGCCGCCCTCGACCAAGCGAGAGCGAACGCCGAGCAGCTGGCCACCTTCGCTCCGCCCAAGGTGTTATTCCAACTCCTTCTTCTCACCAGGGGCGAGGCAACAGACGCCGCGGATCGAGCTATTCCCGAGGGCCCCTTCCGCGCCTTCTTTGTGCCTGTCCACAAGGACGGCAAGCTTGTACGGGCGGAGCTGCTGCTGCTGCGCGGGGTGGGCCGCGAGTCCAACACCCGCTCGGTCCAAGGTATCTGGCTCGACTGGCCGGCACTGCGCGCTTCGCTTCAGGATATTGGCGCAAAGACCTTGCAAGAGGGCCAGCTCACCCTCATCCCAAGCCAGAGTGCGATCCAGGGGCCAGGTGCCCCGGCATCGGGGAAGGTCACAGCGGGGCGTAACGCCGGCCAACTCGGCTCCCTTGCCCTAGACGTTCGCATCTGGGGGCGGCCCACGGAGCCACCGAGCCAGTGGAGCGCAACCATGACCTCCCTGTCCGTGGCCTGGCTGGTATTACTTGCAAGCCTCGTATCGATCTTTGTCGCCTTGAAGCGCTCGGCCGCGTTGGCTGATCAGAGGGCGCGATTCGCATCGGCAGTGACCCACGAACTGCGCACGCCCCTGACTACGTTTTGCATGTATACGGCAATGCTCAAGGATGGCATGGTCCAGGGCGAGGAGAAGCAAATGGAGTACTTCGAGACCCTGTACAAGGAGTCCGAACGGCTACGGCATATCGTCGACAACGTACTTCAAAATGCGGGCCTTGAGCAGGGCAGCTCAGAGCCGCAATTGCCCCTGGACTCAATCCTGGCTGCGGAACTGGTGGCTGAGATCTTGCCCCTTCTAGAGCGTCGCTGCGGCGCGGCCAATTTCGCCTTCGAGGCTCAGCCCGCAGAACTCGATGGGCTCGCCCTGCGAGTCGCGCCCCAAAACGTCGAGCGCATCCTCGTCAACCTAATCGATAACGCCTGCAAATACGGCGCGGGAGAAGCCTGCCGCATCTGCTTCTGGACTGAGTCAACAACGGACCGATTGCTGCTCTTCGTGCGCGACTTCGGACCGGGAGTCTCTGAGGACTTCGAGCCCCAGCTCTTCACGGCCTACGAGCGCGGCACCGCGGAGATAAACCGCGCCTCGGGCAGCTCGGAGGAGGGCCTTGGACTGGGGTTGTCCCTCTCACTTGAGCTTGCGCAAAACATGGGTGGCGACCTGGATCTTGTGCGCGACGAGCCCAAAGGGGCTCCCGGCTGTAAGGGTGACGCTAGGTTGCAGCCCGGTGCCACATTCTGTTTGGCCCTGCCCCTAGCTTAGTCGCGCTTGTCTTAGTTAAATAGGTGGCCTTGCCTGCTCTCCACTTCCGAACCCAGACTCTCTATGTTTCGACGCGCCGCCTCTAGGCTCCTGTTCGCGAGCCTCCTGTGCCCAGGACTTGTTGCCATAATTGCTCCGCGATTGGAGGCGACCCCATCCATGGCGAAGACCGAGCCTGTGGGATTACATAGGCTGGAAGAGGGCGGCAACTTTGCCAAGGCCCTTGCGTCGGCGGAACTCGCTCTTGAGCGCGGTCAGTTGGAAGTCGCCTACTTTCAGGTTGGTCGCGCGCTCGAGCGAGACCCGAAGGCGCTGACGGCTTGGGACCTGCGCAAGCGACTTGCGGTTGCCACATCTAACCGCGACGACGAGATCTACTGCCTGCATCGCTACTACCAGCTGAGTGTTGCCCAGGGTGCGTCGAAGAAGAGGATCAAGGAGTTGCGTGCGCAGCTCGAGGCAACCGACCCACTTGCGGCGGACTTACTCGGCCTGAAGGAGCGCTTCCTCGACAAGTTGATCCCCTTGGCCGAAGCCTACGACAAAGACGCTCGCCCCCACAGTGCGATCCGCGTCTTCAAGGAGATCCTGGCGCTCGACCCCGACAACCTAATGGTGCGCGACGCCATCGAACGTATCGCCTCGGCGCCGGACCCCAGCCTGGCGGCAGACGCTAAGCCCAAGGACCTCTTGGCTGACGTCAGCGAAGAGTGGGTCGCCGAGTTCGACGCCAAGCACAGCGAGTGGAGCTCCAAGGCGAAAGAGGACCGGGAAAACTACACGACGTATACCGACGCGGGTTACGAGGTCATGGTCCGTGCGGCCGAGGCCATGGAGCAGATGAACGCGTTCTACCGCATCTTCTTCCGCTACGGGACGGAGGAGGACGGCGGAAGCGTGCCAAAGATCAGCTTGCACATCTTTAAGGATCGCGACGAGTACCTCGAGAAGGGCATCGGTCCTCCGGTCGAGTGGTCGGCTGGCCACTTTACGGGCAACGCCGTCGAGACCTACATCGGTGGCGGTGGCTTCGAAGGCATGACCAACACGCTCTTCCACGAGGCCGCCCACCAGTTTGTCTCCCTGGCCACATCCGCGTCCGGCTGGCTGAATGAGGGGCTCGCCTCATTCTTCGAAGGCTGCCGTATCTTGGCCAATGGCACCGTGATTATGAACTTGCCGGCTAATCACCGGCTCTTCCCGCTGGCTACGCGCATGGAGAAGGGGTGGATGACCGGGCCAGATGACGGACTCGATCCGGCCGACGCCAACGCTACCCCGGAGACCGCGCCGACCTTCCGCATCATCCTGGAGAACGAATATTCCTGGGGCCCACCGTGGTACGCGCCGACCTGGGGAGTGGTGTACTTTCTCTACAACTATCAAGACGCCATCGACGGACGCTTTGTCTACCGTCCGGCCTTTGCCGAGTTTATCGACTCGTCCGGTGGGCGCCGCGGCGATGGCGCCGTGACGAACTTCGAAGAGGTCGTGCTCGCCAATCCTTCGGAACCGACGCCCAAGGCCGAATTCGACGGGGAGCTCGAGCTGCCTAGGACCGTCGAGGATCTCGACGCGGTTTGGAAGACCTGGATCCTGGATCTGCGCGAGCAGCAGGCCGGGCGCTCGGAGATCGAGCGGCCGTACCTGGTCTGGGCCGCGAATGCGATCACCCGGGGTGAATACGACTCTGCCGCCGAGCACTTCGAGAAGGCGCTCATCGCTCAGCCCGACAGCGTCGAGACCCTAGAGGCCTTTGCTGCGTTTCTAGTCGACCACCGCGCCGATGAAGACCGGGCCTCCCGGTTGATGCTGGATGCGATCCGCGTCACGGAGACCTGGATGGCCGCCGAGGTTGAGGGCTCCTCCGAGTTCAAGGACCTCGACAAGCAGCTGCGCTCCCTGGAGCGCCTGCTCGGAAAGTGGGACTCGCGCCAGAAGAAGCTCAATGCGGTCCACGAGGAGATTAAGGCCCGGGCCATGTCCATCGCCGAGCGCTACCTCGGCTCGGAGAAGCCTTTGATGGCCATGGATGTCTCCTGGCGCCTTGGCGAGGCCCTGGATATGCCGGAGCTGTTTGACATTTACCGGCGCGCGGTGGAGGGCTCGGGCAAGAGCCTGTGGATCTGGAAGCTCGCCTTCAACGAGGACAACCTGGACGGCTGGGTGGACACGGGCAACACGGCCTTCGCGCCGAAGGGTGTAGTGCTCGAGTCTAACTTTGAATCGGTAAATCCATACGACTATCGGTTCCTCGCCCTCGACACCGTGACCTCGGGCGACTTTAGCCTCGAGGCCAAGGTTTTGGTGGAGAAAGGCCAGGTTGGCTTTGCCGGCCTTGTCTTTGGTAAGAAGAGCGACCAGAACTTCCACTCCCTAGTGCTGTACCCGCCCCATGACAGTGACACGGGAACCGGCGAGGTGATCCGTCAGCCCTCCTACGTAGACCTTACCAGCTTCTACGGAGGCGGCGAGTTCCGTATATGGCGCCACGTCCCCGTTGCCTCCAAGGACAAGAGCGGCGGCTCTTCCGCAGCCGAGTGGCACACCCTGCGCATTGACATCGTCGGCACGGACATCGACGTCTGGGTCGACGGCGAGTTCTCGGCGACCCAGACCTTCGCGGACCGCGAGGTCCTGCGCGGTGGCTTCGGCCTACTCTCCGCGCCGGGTAAGGCGCGCTTCCGAGACGTGCGCTACCTCGATCGCCCCAGCGGCGATCCGGGTGCAGCGGTCGAGCGCAAGATGCGCTTTGAAGAGCTTGCAGCGGCCGGCGGAGACACCGGCTCGGTCAGTGGCAGCTACCTGGGGATCGTTCCGCCCCTGCCGAAGGCAGAGCGGTGGATCGGCGATCAGCTCGCGACCTGGGCAAACGAAGACATGCCCACGGCCCACCTAGTCGTGCTCTGCAGCATCGTCCAGAATGACCTGCTGCCCCTGGAAGATTGGCTGCAGGACCTGCACACCAACTGGGGAGCGGCAGGCCTAGAGACCGTCGCGATCTTCTCCGCCTTGGACAATGACAAGGTTGATAACTACCTCGCAAGCCACCCATTCCCTGGATTCGTCTGTGTAGACTCCCTGGGCGAGGGCGGCATCGGACTGACCTTCGACGACTACGCCATCGACCGGTTCAACCTTCCGCGGACTCTGCTCGTGGACGTGAACGGCGAGGTAGTCTGGGAGGGAGACCCGGGCTTTACCATGGGCTCGCCCTTCATGCCGGGCTACTCCACCTACCTAGACAGCCCGCTGAGGGAGCTGATGGAGGCGCGCCGGCTTCCCGAGCATCGGGTATGGCGAACGAAGTGGATTCGCGCCAAGGAGCAGATCAACCTAGGCAACTTTGCCGACACCTTGGATGTACTTCGCGAGGCAGCCGACTTTGATCCCGAGGTTGACGCCGAAGTTGCCCGGGCCAAGGCCATGATCGATGCGATCATGCGTGAAGCCAGCTCCCCCATTGACGCGGGCACCTCCATTATTGAGCGCGATGCCGCACCTGCCCTGGCCGTCCTATTGGATTGGGGCGCACTGCTCGGTGTCACCTTGGATAAGAAGACCACTAAGAAGATCTCGTCCCTAAAAAAGGACCAGGGCTACCGTGACTGGACCAAGGCCGTAAAGGAATGCGAGCGCACCGTCGTCCACTTAGAATCGGAGCGCCGTGAACTCAAGCTAGACGAGCTTGAGGCCAAGCTCAAAGGCTACTCCGGCGGCCTCGTGGCCAAAGTGCTCGCCGACCTCCAAGAGGCACGTCTATCAGGTGCCACGACCGAACAATTGGCCGCCATGTTCGACCGTGTCCAAGACCGCCCAGCCCGCTGGCTAGCTCAGTCCTATTTCGGCTGGTAGTCACGACTCACCCCGCGCCTCCCTTATGTTGCCAATCTCCTCGGTCACCCTTGCCCTTGCCCTCAGCTACACCGCCGCCGCACCTAGTGGACTCCCGATCCAGGAGCCAGTAGGCCAGGGAGAGGCCGCACCGCTCACCGGCGTCGCCAAACTTCAGGCCAGCGTAACCGAGCACACCCTAGACAACGGATGGACCTTCTTAATCGTCCCCCGCGAGGGCGCCCCCGTGGCGTCGTTCCACACCTACATTGACGTGGGGGGCGTCTTCGAAGACGACGGCGCCACGGGCATGGCGCACATGTTCGAGCACATGGCCTTCAAGGGCAGTGCGCGCCTCGGCAGCCTAGATTGGGAAGAAGAAGAGCTGGCCCTGGACAAACTCGAGAAGGCCTACCTGCGCCTGCGCAGAATGCGCAAGACCGGCAGAGAGGGCGCCATCGCAAAGGCTAAGCAGACCTTCCTGGTCGCCCAGAAGAAAGCAGCTAGCCTGGTCGACGCCGAGGCCTTCTCCAAGATCTTGGAAGAGGCCGGTGGCTCGAGCTCCCTTAACGCCTCGACCTCTGCGGAGGAGACCCGCTATGTCGTCTCCCTGCCCTCAAATCAGATCGAGCTGTGGTGTTGGATGGAGCGTGAGCGCTTCCACGAGCCGGTCCTACGCGAGTTCTATAAGGAGCGCGACGCGGTCATGGAAGAGCGACGCATGCGCGTCGAATCTAGTCCCTTTGGCAAGTTGATTGAGGAGCTGCTGGCCAAGGCATTCACGACTCATCCTTACCGCCGTCCTGTGATCGGGTACGAAGCCGACCTGAACAACTTCTCGCGCACCGATGCACAGGCCTTCTACGCAAAGCACTACGGCGTGCGACGCTTCACGACCGCCATCGTTGGCGACGTGGACCCCATCACCTTGGTCCCGCTATTGGAGCGTTACTTTAGCGACCTCGCCGCAGGCCCTGAGCCCACGGAGGTCGACGTAACCGAGCCCAAGCAAGACGCGGAACGACGCGTTGATGTGACCTTCCCTGCGATGCCCATCGTGATGGCTGCATGGCATGTGCCGAGCCGCTCTCACCCGGACTCCGTCGCCCTAAACTTGGGACTCTCGATCCTAGGACAGGCCAGCGCATCGCGCCTGGAAACGAGCCTAGTGCGCGGCTCCGGCCAGGCCGCCGATGCGGGTGCCGATGGCGGCCTGCCGGGTGACCGCTACCCGAACTTGGCTTTCGTCTACGGCATTCCCACGGAGGACACCCCCATCGAAGAGCTTGAGGCGGGCATCTACCAGGTCATGGACACGTTCACCCGCGAGGGCCCTACTCCCGCGGAGCTAGCCGGTGCCAAAAACCGGGCTCGGGCAAGCCTCTTGCGCGGACTCCAAGACAACGAGGCCCTAGCCGCGGACCTCTGCGAGTGGCAGTCCAAGAGCGGAGACTGGCGCAACCTATTCGGCCAGCCCAGCGCCCTGGCCGAGGTCACCGCGAACGATATCCAGCGCGTCTTCGCTAGGTACTTTACACAGCAGGCCCGCACCGTCGCGACCCTTGTACCTGCCAAGCCAGAGTAGCCCCAGATGATCATGTTCAAGTCCATCGCGAACCTTGTCCTCGCCCTTGCCGGGCTTGCTGCCCCAGGACTCTCCCAGGAGCTCCCCAATTCTCCTGGGGCGATTGCCACACCCAGCCTAGGCGAGTTCCGACCGCCCCCTCCCCTGGCCCTTGAAATTCAGAGCGCGACGAGTGACCGTAATGCAACCCTGCTTGTGATTGAGAATCACGACCTGCCCTTAGTTTCTGGGCGCATGATTTTCGAAGCCGGCACCCTGCGCGAGCCCAAGGACAAACCCGGACTAGGTGAGCTCTATGCCGAGGCCCTGCGTGAGGGTGGCTGCGCCGACTTCACCGGTAGTGAACTCAACACCTGGCTTGATGCCCAAGCGGCCCAGCTGTCTATCTCGATGACCGAGGATCACCTGCGCATCGAGTACTCCTGCTTAGCGGAAGATCTCGAGGCCACCCTAGAGCGGATCGGCTCTCTCTTGCGCGAGCCAAGCTTTGCCGAGCAAGCCGTCGAGGTCGCTCGTATGCAGACCTTGACCGCGATCTCTAGGGCCAACGACGACTCCGCCGAGCTAGCGCAAATGGCCATGGATCGGCTTCTTTTGGGGGCTAGCTCCCGTTTTGGTCAAGTTGCGACTCCTTCGTCTATTGAAAGTATTCGCGCCGAAGACCTGCGCGCGTTCCACGGAACCAACATTGGAATCGACCGCCTGCTCATGGGGATCACGGGCGACGTGAAAGCAGAGGTGGCAGGGCGTCTTTCGACTGCGGCCGTGGCTGAGCTGCCCGTGGTTGGCCTCGCGTCCCCTACCGACACTCCAAGCTTCTGGGTCCCGGACAACACCACGATCTATGTGGTTGACCGCCCCGGTGTCCCCCAGACCGAACTGCTCTTCGGTGGCCCCGGGTTGGCAATCACGGACAAGGACCACCCCGCCCTAACCCTGTGGACCTACGTGGTAGGGGCCGGAGGCATGAGTAACCGCATGGCCCAGCGCGTGCGGACTGAATTGGGGCTCGCCTATGGCGTCGGGTGCGGCTTCGGCAGCGGCATCGTGCGCCCGGGGCAGTTCTATGCCTACTGCGGCACGCGCAATGACGCCGTGGCCGAGGCTATCTCGGAGATGATAGACGTCATCACGGCGCCAAACTTTGACCTAGTCCCAAAGCCCGAACTCGAGGCCGCGCGTTCCCGTCTACTTGGCAGCCACGTCTTCCGCTACGACTCCGCTACCGAACAGCTCGATCGCGCTATGACCCTGCGGCTGTACGGCATGGCATCCGACTTTTGGGAAACCAACGTCGCCCGCATGGGAAAGGTCACCCCGGAGGAGGTCAGCCTTGCTGCAGCTAAGATGATCTCGCCGGCGCGCTTTTTGTGTGTCGCCGTTGGTCCCGCGGACGAGATCGTGCCAAAGCTGGCCACCGTGGCCAATGTCGTCCTGCTCGACCAGGTCCGTCAAGCGGCAGACACCCCGGACGACGCCAATGCCCTTGTTGAATCCATATTCGAAAATCTTGGTGGGCGGAAAATCTGGAGCGATCTCGACTCGTTCTACCTCAAGCATCTCGTCACCGCCATGGGGCCCCTCGGTCCATATGGACTCCCCTCCGAGGAGTGGACTACCTTTGCGCCGCTGCAGTTCCGCAGCGACCAACGAGCCAGCAACGGCCTGGTGACCAAGACAGCGATCCAAGCATACAAGGGCTGGAGCACGTCGACCTTTGGTCTTACTGAGCTGTCCGCCAATGCGATCAACGTGCGCAAGTCTCAACTGCGACGATCGCTCTACCAGTGCCTGCATCGCCTGGCTATTAGAGACACGGGGCTGGTTGCTACTGTCGACAAGGCGGGCGAGCTCGTGCTTAGCGAGAATGGCAATGTTCTCTGCAGTTTAGCCATGGACGAAAATGGCACACCTGTAGCCATGACCCTGCACAACGGCGATGCGCAGGAGACCATCAAGCTGCTGGAGTGGAATCGCCTTGGAGCCTACCCCTTCGTCGCTCTGACCGAAGACAGTGCCGCCGCCCAGGTTCGGATCGTCAAGTTCATTGCCAACCCCGAGCTCCCCGAAGGGCACTTTCATCTGGCCAAGTGAGCTAGGCGAACAAGGCCGCAACTTCCCGAACGCGCTCTACGTCCACGGGAGCAGCCAGGCGGCCGGCCTCTTTGATCCAGGTCCCGACGATTGCGCCGTCTGCGAAGGAAAGCAGCTTCTCGGCTGTCTGAGGCGTGAAGCCCGACCCGATCCAAATCGGAGCCTCAGGAACCGCCTCACGCACGCGCCGTAGCTCGGCTAAGTCTACGCCCGCTCCCGTTCCCGTACCGGACACGATCAGCGCGTCCGCGCCGGCGCGGCGAAAGGTGTCCTGGGCACTGAGTCCGATCTCTGAATCGCCCAAGGGTGAGGCGTGCTTGACGTGAACGTCAGCCATCAGCGCCGGGCGCTCGGCTGGGTCCGGGAAGAGGGCCACGCGGTGACGCAGGGTTTCATCCGCCGCGCCGCTGATAACGCCTTGGTCCGTAACCGCGGCTCCGGCATGCACGTTCACCCGAAAGAAGCTCGCGCCCGTTGCCGCACAGATTCCAAGGGCCGAGCGGCCATCGTTGCGTAGAACGTTGGCCCCAAGGGTTACGCCCGCCCCCACTTCGCGCTCTACCACTTCGATACATAGCGCCATGGCAGCAACGGTCTCCGGGTCGACTGCCCCCGGGCGAAAGGGCAGGTCGCCAAAGTTCTCAACGATGATGCCTCCCGCACCGCCTGCCGCCAATGCGCTTGCGTCGCGCTTCGCGGCCTCCAGAACAGAGTTCATCGAGCCGCCGTAGAGTGGCGATCCGGGAAGCGGCAATAGGTGCACCACACCTAAGAATCGCGGAACGGGCAAGCCCTTGGTCATCCCTGAGTCATTCATAGCGGGTAAGGTAGCGCTAAAGTAAGCTCATGCAAATACAAGCCAGAAAAGCCAACCATCCGCGCCGATTTGGCCTGTTTAAGGTGATGCTACATGCTGTTAAGAGATACGCGAGTTGTTCCTAGACCCCAATACCACACGCAAATTATGAAATCATCTCAACTGGGCGCTCTGCTCTGCTTGGGTCTCTTGGCATCTTGCCAAGCGGACATCAGCAGCGAGGTCAGCCCCTCCATCACCGAGGCCCCCGCGGGTTTCTCGATCGCCAAGCTCACCCTAGACAGGGTCCCGTGAGGGGGATGTATCGCCACCGTGCGTGGCGCTGTGACTGGAATCCCTGGGTTCCAAAGCATCGAGATCGAGAAGGACAACAAGGACTTCCAGGTCACCTTCGATCCCGACAAGACCAGTGAGGCCAACCTCATGGCCGCGATCGAAGCTGCCGGAGAAGGAGTCAACCCGACCAACTAGCCCAAGGGTATTCCCATCGAAAGAAGGGGGCCGCACACTGAGTGCGGTCCCCTTCTTTCGTTGGCAGGCTTACCACCTTGCGGGGCCCGGGTGCACACAGGCCCGGGGTGGCTTGGTTTCGCTATCGGAAGAACTCGCCCATGGCTCCCCGCATTAGCCCTGGATCCAGCGATCCGCAGACCTCCCGGGCCGAGTGCATCGATAGCTGCGCGCAGCCGACGTCCACGGTCATGATCCCCAACTTGGCCGCGGTGATCGATCCGATCGTGCTGCCGCAAGCGAGGTCCGTCCGGTTTACCCACTTCTGGTAGGGAACATCCGCGCGCTCGCAGGCCCGCTGAAAGAACACCTCGCTCGCTGAATTCGTTGCATAGCGAAGGTTCGCATTGATCTTGATTACCGGCCCCCCGTTCATGGCCAAGAGGTGATCCGGCTCGTGCATTTCCATGTAGTTGGGGTGCGTTGCATGGGCCATGTCAGCCGAGCAACAGACGGATGCCCCAAGGCTGCGATGGAAGTCTTCCCGGGCCTCGCTGCCCGTTGACGCGATCAACGTACGCTCGATGATCGTCTCCAGCAGCGGCCCCGCGGCTCCCGTGGCTGACTCGGAGCCCACCTCCTCATGATCGAAGAGCGCGACCATAGAGATCGTCTGCGGTGCATCCTCCGAGGCCGCCACGTCGAGCAGCGCAGCCAAGGCGACGAAGCTCGAGCACAGGTTGTCGAGCCTTGGTGCGGCCAAGAACTCCTCGTCCCGGCCGATCAGGCGCGAGGGCGTAAGGTCGTGCAGCATCGCATCCCAGCCCAGCAGGCTGCCGGGCTCGAGACCGAGTCGCTCCTCCAAAAACTGCTCGAAGCCACCGTCCTCGCGATCGCCGAGGCTCCACATCGGGGCCATGTGTCGCTGCTTGTTGAGTAGCAGTCCCTTGGTGTTGATCTCTCGGTCCAGGTGAATTGCAAGCTGTGGGACGCGTAAGAGGGGCTCGTCGAAGCGGAAGGCGACCTCGCGCTGCCCGGCATCCTCATCCGCAACCATGACACGACCCGAGAGTCCAAGGTCCCGGTCTAGCCACGAATTCAGCAGAGCGCCGCCGTAGACTTCGACCCCAAGCTGGCGTACACCTGCCCGGCCCGTGTTCGCGTTGGGCTTGACGCGCAGGTTCGGGCTGTCGGTGTGGGCGCCGATGACGCGTACGCCACAGCCGGGCTTACAATCTTCGGGCACGATGAAGGCGACCAGGCTGCCGTCCCGGCTGACGTAGTACTTGCCGGCGTCGAGCCCCCAGGAGTCCGACTCGCGCAGACGCGTGAAGCCGGCGGCCTCGAGGCGCGCGGCAGCCTCCAGAACAGCGTGATAGGGAGAGGGAGATGCGTCAATGTAGGTCGCAAGGTCCAGGGCAGTTTGCTTCGTCATGGCGAGGATCATAGCAACAGGCCCGGACAATCAGGCCCCAAGTCTGCCAGCAAACATAGGAAGGTGGCCCATGGGCAGGGCTGTGGCCAGCCGTTAGACTCGTCTGCCCATGCGCTTCCAATCCGTACAGATCGCCCACGTGGCCTATGACCTGCCGCCCGACTCGGGCATTGTCACCTCGCTGCAGTTGGAAGAGCGGCTCTCGCCGCTCTACGACCGCCTGAATCTGCACGCGGGGCGTATCGAGCTCATGAGCGGCATCCGCGAACGCCGCTTCTATCCGCCTGGTACCCGGCCAAGCACCATCGCGACCCGGGCAGGCGAGCGCGCCCTTCAAGGCGCCAAGAAGGTCGGCATCGACCGCGGCTCCATTGGCCAGCTGATCTTCAGTTCGGTCTGCCGGGACTTTCTTGAGCCCGCCTCGGCGTCCGTTGTTCACGACGCCCTGGGCTTGCCGGCAACGGCCATGTCCTTCGACCTGTCGAATGCATGCCTGGGCTTCGCCAACTCCATGGCTTTAGCCGCTAGCCTGATCGAATCCCGCGCCATTGACTCGGCCCTGGTCGTCGCGGGTGAAGACGGCGGCCCTTTGTGCGAGGGAACCATGCGTGCCTTGCTCGCCCCCGACATCACGCGCAAGGACCTCAAGCGCGCCGTCGCTTCCTTGACGATCGGGTCAGGCGGTGCGGCCATGGTACTGGCTCACGAGTCTGTGCTCCCAAAGACCGACGCCGCAGGCGCACCCTTCCCCCACTTGACGACAGCCACCCAACGCAGCGCAACAGAGCACAACCAGCTCTGCCAAGGTGACCACAGCGAGGGCGGAGCCATGCTCATGAACACCGACTCCGAGGCTCTACTCCAGGCCGGCGTTGCCCTGGCAAAGGAGACCTGGGACGCCTTCCGCCAAGAGTCAGGCTGGGACGCCGACCAGGTCGAGCGCGTAATCACGCACCAGGTCGGAACCGCCCACCGTCGAGCCCTCTTGGACGGCGTCGGTTTGGCTCCCGTGAAAGATCACCCAACCGTGGAGTTCCTAGGTAACATCGGCTCGGTCTCCCTGCCGATCACCTATGCCCTGGCACGCGAGACCGGCTTCGCGAGTCCCGAGCACTCCACAGCTTTGCTCGGAATCGGCAGCGGACTCAACTGCTCCATGCTGGCCCTCGAAAACCGCTAATCCATGCTGACGCCGCATATCCAAACTCGCCGCTCCCCCAAGCAAAGCTCGCCCTTTCGCGGCTTCTGGCTCACTTGGGCCTGTGCCCTGGCGTTGACCTCCTGTGGCGAGGACAATGCACCCGAGACCACCACAACTCACTTGACGGCCAAGCTCGAGCTCGCTCGCCCCGCCGCCAACGCGGCCCCCGGCTGGCAGCTCGAACGCCCTGAGGACAAATCGTGGACAGAGGTCCGCCAAGCCTTTACCCAAGAACAGCTTGTACCATCGGGCATTCCCGGGCTCTTCGCATTTAACGTCCCACTGACCAGCCGCGGGCAATCCGGAGCTTCGGAACAGGACCGACTTCAACTTGAGATTGAAGGGGCCAGGCTGCCCGCACTTGACGAAGGTGCTGTCTCCGCCAACCGGCTCTTTCAGGACGGGAGCGAGCTCACCTTCGTCGCATGGCGCGACGGTATGGACATTGCCTCGGCGGTCAAGCCGGGCTGCTTTGCCACGGTCTCTGGCGTCGTCTATGTGATGCCCTTCGAATCCGGTGACTCCAAGCACTTCGAGTTCGTCGCGCGTATTCCCCACCTTCGCGAATCGGCGGAAGCGGGAGGGCACCAGCGCGTTGACCTCGGCGCCCATGCCTTCCATGGCGTGGACCTGATCTCGGGGGACCAGTTCGCCACCGAGGTGCGCTACGAGGACGGGGCCGAGCTTTTGTTCTGCACGGCCGCCCGGGGCACACCCAATGGCACTATCGCCCTGGAGATCTTGCTTGATGACAAGGTCATCTGGAATCGGGACCTCGCTACGAACTTCGAGTTCGGCGGCTACCAGGCTTGGCGCCTTTCCCTGCCGAATGCCACCGAAGCCCAGACCTTAACCATCCGTGCACCGATGCCGGAGCCCAATGGCGCGGGCAACCTTGGCCTTGTTCACTTTCTCAAGCCAGTGCTCTCCCAGCCAAGTCGCCTGGCTAGCGCGAACGAGAAGACCGACGTTGTGCTCTTCCTGGCGGACACATTCCGGGCGGACAACCTGGCCAAGAGTGGCGGTAATCCGGCGATTGCACCCCATATCAACGACTTTGTTGAGCAGTCAGTCTATTTCCCCTCGGCCTGGTCGCCGTCCTCTTGGACCCTGCCGAGCCAGGCCTCCATGTTGACCGGCCTAAGCCCAACGCGACACGGTGCGACCATCGACCTGCTCGCGCTAGACGATCGTCTTGTGACCCTGCCGGAATTGCTGTCCCGGGATGGCTACCGCACGGTGGCTGTCACCGAGGGCGGCTTTATGGTCCCGACCTTTGGGCTGGATCAGGGGTTCGAGACCTTCCTGGTCGGCGCGCCCCTAGACATCGAGACCACCTTGGAACATGTGCGGCAGGTGCTTGGGGAGGACGATGGCCGTCCCCTGTTTCTGTTCGTGCAGACCTTCCGCGCCCACTCCGACTACATTGCTACGGACACCGCCCTGGCCGAGCTGCCCGACCTCTTTGGCGAGCAGCCGGACCGCGACTACTGGACCTTTGCCAACTTGATGGGCGGCGTGAATGAGCGCCATGGTGACGGTGCATTTGCCTCGGAAGATGCAAATGGGAGGCTGCGGCCCGAGGTCATTGCCGACCCAAACATTGACAAGCTGCTCCGCCTCTACCAAGGCGGCGCCTATGACACGAGCGCGGGCTTCGGATCTTTCCTGACGCTGCTGGAAGAGGCCGGCCTAGGCGACGCGCCGACCATCTTTACCAGCGATCATGGCGAGGCCTTCGGAGAGCATCAAATTGTCGGCCACGCCAACAATTGCTTCGACGAGACCCTGCGCATTCCGATGGCGATCCGTGCCCCGGGCGTTGTGCCGCGCAGCTCGATCGCTCCGGTCACCCTGCTCGATCTCGGCCCCACGATCTGTGAGTTCGCGGACATTGGCGTGCCCTCCATGTGGGAAGGCCGCTCGCTGGTGAGCCTGCTTACCAGCGACAACAGCGCCGATCCGAAGCGCCGCTTGATCTCCTTCGAGTGCCCCAGCACCACAGACCTCTTGCCCGCCGAGTTCGCTGTGCACCAGGGCAGGTACAAGCTGATTGGCAGCTTGGACGCCGAGGGCTTAATTGTTGCCGGAAGCCTTGTGGGGTATGACCTGCTCGCGGACCCCAAAGAGGCCAACCCGGTCACGCAGGCGGCCCCTTGGATGGCGGGCCTTACCCAGGGCCTTGAAGCCGAGCTGGCCTCCTTGCAGGTGCGCCTGCACCCTCCCCAGCGGGCGAATGTCACCGGAGAAGCCGCCCAGCGCCTAGCTGAAATGGGTTACCTAGGCCACTAGGGCCAGATTCTCCCATTTAGTGGACAGATCCAGCCTATTTGGGCCTGTGGCTTCCAACTTTGGCGTGCGAAGACGTTCATTTACGGCAAATGCTTAGGGCCTAGGGGTAGACCTTGGGGCTCGGGAAGGGGATAATCTCGCCTTCAGTGTCCAGATTTCAGGAAACCCTGAAATCCTAGGGCTCCCGCTTCCCCTTCTAGCGCGTCTACAAGGGGCTCGACCCGGCCCTAAGTCCCCCCCTTTCCCATGCCATCCGCCCCTAACTCCAAGCCAAGCGATGCCCAGGCGGCAGACTTAGCCCTCACTCGGGGTGACCATGCGGCTACGCCTGTAGACTTGGAGCTGGCGGAGTTTGTCGGCCTTGATCCTGAGTTGCTCGAGCAGCTGCCAGCCTTCGAGACCTTCTTTAAGACCTTCGGCTTCAAGCGCGTCCACGGTCGTGTCTGGGGACTGTTGGTCCTGGCGGGGAAGCCTCTCTCGTCGAAGGAGATCTCGGCCGCAATCCAGATCTCCACAGGGGCGACCAGCACGACGATCAACGAGCTGACCGAGTGGGGCGCCCTGCAGTCGACCTTTGATCCGGCGCGGCGCTGCCACCTGCACTCTGTAGTTGGCAACACGCTGTCGATTGTCGCGACGATCCTGCGCCGCCGCGAGCAGGTGGCCATGGCGCACTTCAAGCGCGCGGCCGGACAGACTCTCGCCTACATTAAGAAAAAGCACGGCGCCGCCGATCCGCGGGTGCTGACCCTGCGTTCGATCATCGGCTCCTGCGAGATCGCCGAGGCCGTAATGCAGCTGGTCATGGGCTCGGTCGAGCGCGCACTTGGAGACAGCCAGAGCCTGCTGTCCAAGGCGTTGACCAAGGCTTTGGTGCTGTCCACCAACCTGCCTGGTTTGGGACGCGGCAAGAAGAGCACAGATACAGAACACGCCCCGGAGCTTCCGGCGGCGATCGAAGAGTACATCGAGGTTGCCCTTGGATCGAGCGCGAAGAAAGACGCGCCTGAGCAAGCTGCCAAAGAAGCAACCGAGGAACAGAACCATGGCTAACCTACCGCGCGTCGTAATAACCGGCGTTGGACTTACAAGCCCCAACGGCAACAACCTGCAGGAGTTCCGAGGGAACCTCTTGGCAGGCGTCTCGGGCGTCCAGCCCTACAACATCCGCCACGTGGGCGACACCGTGGCTGGCATCTGCGACTTCGAGGTCACGCGCCACCAGAAGCGCAAGGAAGCGCGCCGCGGAACCCGCGCTGGGTCTATCTCGGTCTACTGTGCCCACGAGGCCCTGGAAGATGCGGGTCTGGATGTGGACAAGGCTGCGGGCACCGTCGGTGGCCGGGACAAGTCCCGGGTCGGCACCTACATTGGTATCACCGAACACGGCAACGTCGAGACCGAGAACGAGGTCCACAACGTGTCCGGCTTCGACTACGACCTGTCCTTCTGGTCCCACCACCACAACCCGCGCACCGTGGCCAACAACCCGGCCGGGGAAGTGACCCTTAACCTTGGGCTCACCGGCCCCGCCTACTGCCTGGGCGGCGCCTGTGCTGCAGGCAACTTGGGCTTGATCCACGGCATGCAGATGCTGCAACTTGGCGAGGTCGACCTGGCCCTGGCCGGTGGCGTCTCCGAGGCAGTCCACACGTTTGGCATTTTTGCCAGCTTCGCGTCTCAGGGTGCCCTCGGCAACCACGCGGATCCGACCCGGGTCTCGCGTCCCTTCGACCTGAACCGCAATGGCATCGTGGTCTCGGAGGGCGGCTGCCTGTACACCTTGGAGCGCATGGACGACGCCGTGGCGCGTGGTGCGAAGATCTACGGTGAGGTCCTTGGATACCACGTGAACTCCGATGCCTCGGACTTCGTGCTGCCCAACGCCGAACGTCAGGCAGAGTGCATGGCGGCCGCGCTTAAGAAGGCGAATCTTGGAATCGGTGACATCGACCTGGTCAACACCCACGCCACTTCCACCACCGCTGGCGACCTCCAGGAGTCCGACGCCCTGCGTCGGGTCTTTGGCGACAGCCACGACGGTGAATCCAAGGTCTTCGTCAACAACACCAAGAGCTTCATCGGCCACACCATGGGTGCGGCCGGTGCCCTGGAGCTGGCGGGCAACCTGCCCGGCTTCCAAGACCGCACCGTACACCCATCGATCAACGTCGAGGACCTAGACCCGGGCTGTGCCCACGCTGGTCTTGTCCTGGGCGAGCCGCGCGAAGTTACGCGCATGGACACCATCCTAAACCTCTCGTTCGGGATGCTCGGAATCAACTCGGCCGTCATCATCGGCCGGATTTAACCGCTCCACTCCCTGGAGCCCAACCAATTACGAACTATGACCCGCGACGAAGTCATCCTGGCCATCAAGGACATCATTGAGACCATTGCCCCCGACGAGGAGCTCGACAGCCTTGACGTCGACGAGCGCCTGCGCGACCAGATCGAGCTCGACTCCATGGACTTCCTCGACATCGTGATGGAGCTGCGCAAGCGCTACGGTGTGCAGGTCCCCGAAGAGGACTACAAGGAGCTCGCATCGTTGACCTCCTGTGCGGACTACCTGGGCCCGAAGCTCGAGAACGTTGAGCTCAAGGTCGGCGTCTAGGAAGCGATTAGCGCCCCGGCGCGGCCATGAGTGAGAAGTACGACGCGATCTTAATCGGGGCCGGCATGAGCGGGCTTGCAGCAGGGATCCGTCTGGCCCAATACGACAAACGCGTGTTAATCCTGGAGAAGCACTATCTCTGGGGCGGCCTAAACTCGTTCTACAAGCGCCGTGGCCGCATCTTCGATGTGGGGCTGCACGCCCTCACGAACTTTGCCCCTAAGGGCCGGCGCGGCGTACCGCTAACCAAGCTACTGCGCCAGCTGCGCATTCGACACAGCGACCTGCAGCTGGGCGAGCAGAACTACAGCGAGATCGCGTTTCCCACTGAGCGCCTGCGCTTCTCAAACGAGTTTGAGCTGTTCGAGAGCGAGATAGCCCGAGCCTTCCCGGACCAGGTAGATGGGTTCGCGAAGCTCACCGAAGCGATCTTTGCCTACGACTCGTTCACGCCGCCGGACCCGGACCTTCTGGCGCGCGGCGAGCTCGCGAAGTTCATCACCGAGCCGCTACTGGTCGAGATGCTAATGCTGCCCATGTGCTACTACGGCAGCGCGATCCCCGGCGACATCGCTTGGTACCAGTTCGCGATTCTGTTTAAGAGCTTCTACGACGAAGGCTTCGCGCGGCCCGAAGGCGGCATCCGCCCCCTGCTCGACCTGCTCGTCAAGCGCTACAAGTCCCTGGGCGGCGAGCTGCGCATGAAGAGCGGTGTGGCCGAGATCCTGCAGCAGGGCGCGGGTAGCTTGCGCAGTGCGGCAGGCGTCCGGCTCGAAAACGGCGAGGAGATCTTTGCGGACCAGGTGCTGTCCTCAGCGGGCTTTGGCCCGACCATGGAGATGTGCGGCGCGGAACTCGGAGCAAGGGTCACCGACGAAGATCGCGGGCAGCTCTCGTTTAACGAGACCGTGATTGTGACGGACAAGACGCCCATGGACTTCGGCAACTACGGCGCGGCGATCACATTCTTTAACGACAGCGACACCTTCGACTACCGCTGCCCCGCCCCCGGAGGCCTTGGCATCGACCCGCGCAGTGGCGTCATCTGCTCGCCCAACAACTACGCGGCCACCGAGCCCCTAACGGAGGGCTGGATGCGCTTCACCGCCTTGGCCAGCGCCAGTCACTGGGGAGACCTCGCTCAGGCGGATGCCACCGAATACGCGACCCAGAAGCAGCGCGCGGCCGAGGCCTTCCTGGACTCGGCTTCTCGCTTCGCGCCGGATCCGCGCCCCTTCGAGATCGACCGAGATCTCTTTACACCGAACACCATTAGGCGCTTCTGTGGCCACCCCAAGGGTGCGGTCTACGGCGCGCCGAAGAAGCGCCTTGATGGCGCCACCGAGCTGCCGGGACTCTTCCTCATGGGCACCGACCAAGGCCTGCTCGGCGTCGTCGGCGCCATGCTGTCGGGGATCTCCATGGCAAACCGCCACTGCCTGCAGCCCACCGCTTAGCCTCTCCTTCCCACCCCGCGATTTTATGAGCACTGAATCGAACGCCCCCTCGCCGAATGGCGACGAGGCCAGCCAGCCCAAAATGCTGACGACCAAGAGCAACCCCTGGGGCAGCCGCCACGGCAAGGTCCCCCAGAAGAAGAACTTCCTCGAGGGCGTCAAGGATGAATACGATGTCGTGGTCATCGGCTCGGGCCTAGCTGGAATCACTGCGGCGAACATCCTCGGTCGCTCTGGCAAGAGCGTTCTGTTGCTGGAGCAACACTTCAAGATCGGCGGCCTGGCGACATGGTTCAAACGCCCCGGTGGTCACATTTTCGATGTGTCCTTACACGGCTTCCCCATCGGCATGAAGAAGACCTGCCGCAAGTATTGGAGCCAGGAGATCGCCGACAGGATCGTTCAGTTGGACAAGGTCACCTTCGATAACCCCCAGTTCAGTTTTGATACGAGCTTCACCCGGGAAGACTTTACCGACAAGCTGGTGACAGAGTTCGGCCTCGAACGCGAGGCCGTTGAGGGCTTCTTTAAGCACCTGCGCAAGATGGACTTCTTCGATGACTCGAACATGACCACGGGCGAGCTGTTTGAGCAGTTCTTCCCTGGGCGCAACGACGTGCACCGGCTACTGATGGAGCCGATCTCCTACGCCAACGGATCGAATCTTGACGAGCCCGCCATCACCTACGGTATCGTGTTCTCGAACTTCATGAGCAAGGGCGTGTACACCTTCGTCGGCGGCACGGACGGGCTGCTCGATATGATGCGCGCCGAGCTGCGCAAGAACGGCGTGGACTACCGCACGCGCGTTCAAGTGGATGAGATCCAGGTGGCAGACGGCCAAGTCACAGGCGTCGTTGCCACTGGGGGCAGCACGACCATGGCCATCCGCGCCCGAGCGGTACTCTCCAATGCGAACCTCAAGACCACGATCCTGAAGCTCGTGGACCCAAGTCACTTTCGACCCGAGTTCGTGGAGGAGGTCGAGGCTATACGTCTCAACAACTCCTCCTGCCAGGTCTACATGGGCATCCGCGCCGGGGAGTCGATTCCCTTTGTGACGGACCTGCTGTTCACGTCGACGCGCAAGGAGTTCCAGTCTCACAGTCTCTCGGACCTGCACGGCGAGAGCCGCACCTTCTCCTTCTACTACCCTAAGGGGCGACCTGAAATGGAGGAGCAGCGCTACACCATCGTTGCCTCGACCAACGCGCGATTCGAGGATTGGAAGGACATGGACGAGGAGCAGTACGAGGCCAACAAGCAGCAGCTCTGCGAGGAGACCCTCGCGCACCTCGAGACCTATGTCCCCGGTATCCGTTCCAAGATCGACTACGTGGAAGCATCGACTCCACGCAGCTTCGAATTCTACACCCAGCACCAGACCGGCTCGTCCTTCGGCACCAAGTTCGAGGGCCTGCAGCCCTCAATGAACCTACACCTTGAGCTGCCGGGGCTCTTCCACGCGGGCAGCGTCGGCATCATCATGTCGGGATGGCTTGGTGCGGCCAACTATGGCGTGATTCAGGCCAACAAGGTCGACGCTTACCTCTTTCAACGGGCCGAGACCCAGCAGGCGTAACCATGGACTTCCATAATCAAACCGCCGTCGTCACTGGCGGCACCCGCGGCATTGGTCGCGCCGTCACCGAGGCCTTCTTGGCCGCCGGCGGCAGCGTCATCGCCACTTTTCGCTCGAACTCCGACGCCGCGAACACCTTCAAGGCGGAACTTGGCGAGGCGGGCGAGCGCCTAACCCTAGCCCAGTTCGACGTAACCCAAGAGGATCAGGTCACCGCATTCTGGGACGGTCTCGACAGTACCGAGACCAGCGTGCAGGTCCTCGTGAACAACTCCGGCATCCGCCGCGACCACGTCATGGCCATGATGCCCACGAAGGACTGGCATGCTGTGCTCGACACAAACCTCACGGGCACGTTCCTGATGGCCAAGGCTGGCGTGCTGCATATGCTGCAAGCGCGCTATGGACGCGTGATCAATATCACCTCGCCCGCGGGCCAATACGGCTTCGAGGGCCAGGCGAACTACTCCGCGTCGAAAGCGGGCCAGGTCGCCATGGGGCGCTCCCTCTCCAAGGAGGTTGCCAAGCGTGGTATCACCGTCAACTGCGTGTCACCGGGTTTTGTCGCTACTGAGCTCATCGACGACCTGCCGGCGGACGCGGTCAAGGCCCACAAGAAGAGCGTGCCCATGAAGCGCTTCGGCAGGCCCGACGAGATTGCCTATGCGGTGCTCTGCCTTGCCGCGAAGGAAGCTTCATACATCAACGGCGCGACCCTTGAGGTCACCGGGGGACTGTAGACCATGGAAGCGAGCCCACTTGGCTTAGACGTGATCCAAGAGCGTATCCCCCACCGCGCACCGTTCTTATTTGTCGACTTGATCCTGGCCGAGGACGAGACGACGATCACCACCGAGTGGACGCCGGGGTCCGATGCGGAGTTCTTTCGCGGGCACTACCCCGGCAACCCGATCGTACCCGGCGTGCTCCTGATGGAGTTTGTCTTCCAGTCAGCGGCGCTCTGGTTCGCCGGCCGCGCCGCCGACGGAGACGCGGACCTGGAGGGCACAATCCCCGTGCTTACCCGGGTCGGCGGTGGCCGCTTTAAGCGCATGACCAGTCCTGAAGAGTCTGTGCGTGCCGAGCTTACTCTGACCGACTCTTTAGGTCCCGCTCGCTTTATGAAAGCCCGGGTCAAGAACGCCGACGGCGCCTTAGTGATGTCCTGCGACTTCGCCGTGGCCGCTGCACCCAAGCCCGCCCCTTCCAATGACTAATGCAACCGACCTTGCGGGCCGCCGCTATCTCATCACCGGTGTAGCCAACCGTAAGAGCGTCGCCTGGCACATCGCCAAGACCCTAGAAGGGCGCGGCGCCGAGCTGCTGTTCACCGTCCGCGACGAGCAGCACCAAGATCAGACCGCGAAGCTACTGTCCGGCCGCGAGGTCCTGATCTGCAACGTCGAGGAGCAGGCCGAAGTCGACGCTCTCGGCACCTACTTAGCTGACGAGGGCAAGCCCCTGCATGGCCTGGTCCACTCAATTGCTTTTGCAAATTACGATGACGGCATGAAGCCCTTCCACGAGACACCGAAGCAGCACTTTTTACAGGCTTTGGACATCTCATGCTTCTCCCTAATCAATCTTTCTAACGCCTTGAAAGACAGCTTCTCGAAGGATGCGGCTGTGGTCACGATCTCGATCTCTTCTACCACCATGGCGTCCGAAAACTACGGTTACATGGCGCCAATCAAGGCGGCCTTGGACTCGGCCATCGTCTTCTTAGCCAAGAGCTTCAGCGACTTCTCCGAGGTCCGCTTCAACGCCGTGCGCGCGGGACTGCTTAAGACTTCCGCCTCCGCCGGTATCCCTGGCTACTTGGAGAGCTATCTATACGGCGAAGAAGCCACCTTCCGTGGGCGCGGCGTCACTACGCCCGAAGTTGCCGAAACGGCTGCTTTCCTGCTCTCCCCTGCTTCTAGTGGCATAAACGGCCAAGGAATCGTTGTCGACGCTGGCATGGGCTCTGGATACTTCAATGCCGATTTGGTCGCCAAGGCGACCCGAATCGACTCCTAACACAAAAACAACGCAAATCGCAGTCCTCGCAGCGCCCGACCCCACCGAAGAGAGGGGGTCCGTGCGCAACAGCCTACTTCTCAATCTATGAACGTTCTCCACGCCGTCATTCGGCCCACGCCTGGACAAAATCCGTCCAACTCCTCGCGCGATCGAGTGCGCCACCAAAAGGCCTCGGCCCGCGAGGCCCTAGGAGAGGCAGCATCGCGCCAAGGCATCAACTTCAAGAGCCTTGACCGCGACGAGCACGGCGCTCCCCTGCCCACGGATGGTCATTACTGGTCCATCACCCACTCTGCCGAATATGTGGCCGGCGCGGCCGCTACGTGGCCCCTGGGCATCGATATCGAGCGCATGCGTACACCCAGCCCCGAGGTCATTGCCGAGGCCGCTTCGGAGGGTGAGATCGCCATGGTCTGCCAGCGCTTCGACATCTGCGAGGTCGAAGCCTTCACCCGTATCTGGTCCGCGAAGGAGGCCCTGCTCAAGCTTACCGGCGAGGGCCTGTGCGGCCTGTCGAAGTGCACCATCGGCTCCATGAGCATGACCGACTCACGCCCCGGCATTTGGGTTCGGTACGAGCGCCAGGAGCACTTCGTCCACCAGATGCAACGCGACGAGCACATCGCCTCCGTGACCTGCCCCCAGGTCCAGCAGGTCCAATGGGACTGGCACGGCCATCTGGTTGGTGCCGGCGACAGGTAGAGAAGCAGAGCACAATTTGGGTCCCGCGGGGCCAAAGCAACGAGGCCAGATGATCTGGCCTCGTTCGTTTAAAGTACACTCCCATCCATGACCAGCGGCAAGTCCCCCATGCTCGAAGATGCCTTCCTTGGCCAGGCTCGGAAGACTACGGAGTCCTTCCGTGCCGAGTACGATTTCGAGCCCCGTGGGTTCCAAACTGCGAAGGGTTGGCTGCACTATGTCGACGAGGGGGATGCAACGGCTGAGCCGATGCTCTGCGTTCACGGCAATCCGTCTTGGAGCTTCTACTATCGGCCTGTGATCAAGGCCTTTCGAGATCGGCATCGGGTGGTCGCGGTGGATAACCTTGGCTGCGGATTGTCGGAGAAGCCCCAGGACTTTGGCTACACGCTGAAGGATCACGTGGACAACCTCGAGGCCCTTGTGTTGTCCCTCGACTTAAAGGACATCACCCTCGTCTTGCACGACTGGGGCGGAGCGATCGGGATGGGCTTTGCCGTTCGGCACCCGGACCGCATCGCAAAGATCATGCTGGGCAACACGGCGGCCTTCCTTGTGGATCGCCTTCCTTTTCGCATTGCGATCTGTCGCTGGCCTATCTTTGGGGCGCTGGCCTTGCGTGGCTTGAACGGCTTCGCCAAGGCGGCCACAACCATGGCGGTAGAGAAGCCCATGACAGCCATCGCCAAGCGTGGCTACCTCGCTCCGTACAATAGCTGGCACAACCGCATCGCTCAGCACCGCTTCGTCTTGGACATCCCAATGAAGCCCTCGCATCCGACCTGGGATGTGATCGATGCCATCGACGCCGGCCTGACACAGCTAGAGGACAAGCCCATGGCGATTGCCTGGGGCATGAAGGACTGGTGCTTCTCGCCGGTTTTCTTGGAAGGTTGGAAACAGCGCTTCCCGAAGGCCGAGGTGCTCGAGATTCCGGACGCCGGGCACTACATGTGGGAAGACGCCGCCGACGTGGCACTGCCCTTCCTAGAGAAGTTCATGGATGCCGAGAGCTCGCCCCACACCGCCTAAATGGGAGCGCAACCCTGGAGCGAGCTCGGCGACCTGCCCGACCTAGTCAACATGGCGAGCTTCCTTAGCCGCCGCGCCGCCGAGGCTCCGGACGAACCTGCGATCCGTGTAGCCAAATCCAAGGACGGCAAGACGACGTTCGAGGACGTGTCTTTCGCAAGGCTGGATCAGGATTCGGGCCGTATCGCCGCTGGCCTTGCGCAAGCTGGGCTCGAGCCGGGGATGCGCGCCTCGGTCTTCGTCAAGCCCGGAGTCGAGCTGATCGCGATAACCTTTGGGCTGCTCAAGCTGGGCGCCGTGCCCGTGTTGATCGACCCCGGAATGGGGCCGAAGAACGTGCTCGCCTGCGTCGAGAAGATGCAACCCACAGCCTTCATCGGGATCCCTGCCGCCCACGTCTTGCGACGCTTGATGCCGCGGGCATTCCGTACAGTCAAGCTGGATGTGGTAGCCACCGGTCCCCTAGCCGGTGCCGTCGCGCTGGCCACCCGGGCTAAGACCCTCGCGAAGCTCGCCCATGGTGTAGAGCCTATGGCAGCCCGAAAATCCAACCGCAACGACGAGGCCGCGATCCTGTTCACCTCCGGCAGCACCGGCCCACCCAAGGGAGTCACCTATACCCACGGCATGTTCGAAGCCCAAGTGCGCGCCCTGCGCGCGGTCTATGGCATTGAACCCGGGGAGATCGACGTGGCCTGCCTGCCGGTTTTCGCTCTGTTTAGCCCCGCCTTAGGCATGACCTGCGTGTTCCCCGAGCTCAACCCCTCGAAGCCCGCCACCTGCGACCCGGCCAAGATCGTGGGCGCGATCCAGGCGTCCGGTGCAACGACTACCTTTGGATCCCCGGCCATCTGGCGCAGGGTCGTGCCCTACTGTATCGAACAAGAGATCAAGCTGCCCAGCCTCAAGCGCGTGCTCATCGCGGGCGCACCAGTACCGATGTCCCTGATCGAGGGCTTCCATCAGGTGCTGGCTAGCTACTCCGATGTGCACACGCCCTACGGCGCTACGGAGTGCCTGCCGGTGAGCTCTGCCTGTGGGCGCGACCTGGTTGCACCCAAGATACGCGAGCGCGTTGAGACGGGTTCAGGCACCTGTGTCGGTAAGCCCGCCGCGGGGATCGACCTGCGTATCATCCGCATCGGCAAGGACAAGCTAGAGGATGAGGCCGATGAGATTGGCACCTGGTCCGACGACCTAGAGCTTCCCGTAGGCGAGCGCGGCGAGATCGTCGTGCGCGGCCCTGTGGTGACGCGTAGCTACAAGTTTGAGCCAGGTCCTACGGCTCTGGCGAAGATCCCCGTTGGCGAGCACCAACCCGGAGCCAGGGATCGCGAGGTCTGGCACCGTATCGGCGACGTGGCCTACTTGGATGATGAGGGCCTGATCTGGTTCTGCGGGCGCAAGTCCCATCGCTTGGACACATCCATCGGGACGGTCCTACCAGTACCCGTAGAGAACGTCTTCAACACCAGTCCCTTGGTGTTTCGCTCGGCCCTGGTCGGGGTTGGCGAGGTTGGCCATGAAGAGCAGATCTTGGTGGTCCAACCCGAACCAGGCCACATGCCGACCACCGAAGGCGAGCGCGCGGGCCTGGCCCAGAAGCTGTTCGATCACGTCGAGCCCAATCCCGTGACTGCGGGCGTGGTGCAGATCCTCTTTAAAGCGGACTTCCCCGTGGACGTTCGTCACAACGCAAAGATTCATCGGGGCGAGCTCAAGACATGGGCGACCCAAACCTTGGCAGGCAGAGGCTAAACCATGAAGGCACTTGTAACTGGGGGCGGTGGATTTCTAGGTGGAGCCATCGTCGAGATGCTGCTCGCGCGCGGGGACGAGGTCGTCTCCGTGTCCCGCGGATCCTATCCCAAACTGCAGGCCAAGGGCGTGGCCTGCTACCAGGTGGACCTTGGAGACGAGCTAGCATCTCGCTCGGTCCTAGCCAAAGCACTCGAAGGTTGCGACGCGGTCTTCCACGTGGCGGCAAAGGCGGGTATCTGGGGAAAGTACGGCACCTACCACGCGGCCAATGTGGACGCGACCCGCAACATAGTCGAGGCTGCTTTGCGCGCTGGGGTCGAGCGCTTCGTCCACACCAGCTCCCCCAGCGTCTGCTTTGATGCGGAGGACGAGATCGACGCGAAGAACGACGTCCCCTACGCAGAGGATTTCCTCTGCGCTTATCCGGAGACCAAGGCCATTGCCGAGAAGCTGGCCCTAGCAGCCAACGGAAATGCCATGGCGGTCTGCGCCCTACGACCCCACCTGATCTTTGGCCCCGGCGATCCACACCTATTGCCGAGACTGATCCAACGTGCACAGTCCGGTCGCCTGCGCCAAGTTGGCAATGGGGCAAACGAGGTCACCATGACCTATGTGGACAACGCGGCCCACGCCCACATCCTTGCGGCCGACAAGCTAGCCCCCGGTGCCGCCCACGCGGGCAAGGCCTACTTCATTGGCCAGGAAGAGAGCGTCAATCTCTGGGGTTGGCTGAACAGCGTGCTCAAAGAGCTCCAGATCCCAAAGATCGAGAAGTCTATTTCGGCCTCCAAGGCGATGACCGCCGGCAGGATCGCCGAGTTCCTTTGGAAGTGGTGCTTCCTGCCTGGCGAGCCCCCTATGACGCGCTTCATTGCAGCGCAACTCAGCACCTGGCACACCTTCTCAATGGCTCCGGCCCGCGCAGACTTTGGCTACCGTGAGGTCGTGCCCATGGACGTGGCCACCGAAAGGGCGATCGACTCTCTGCGATCAGTTCGCCGCCACTAGCTCCCTAGGGAAGCTGCGCTTAGGCTTTGGGCCAACTCGCCCCCTACTTTCCACCGCAAGGCTGGGAGCGGTCTAGGCTCCGAGTTACTCTAGGCCTATGAAGCTCCGACTCCTCGCCTCCGCCTGCCTCGCACTTCTCGGCTCCTGCAACGCGATCAATGGACCGCGCGGTGGGCCCATCCTTTTGCCCCTGCCAAACCACTCGGCCGAGGCACAGTTCGAGCGCATCAAGTCCCTCGAGGGTCACTGGCAGTGGTCCGCCGAGCTGGCACCGGACCTCGAGGGTCTAGTGTGTACCTACGAGGTCACCGCTGGCGGGACTGCCGTACTTGAGACCCTATTTCCCGGGGATGACTTCGAGATGGTCAGCCTGTATCACCTCGATGGCGACCAGCTCATCTTGACCCACTACGGGTCCACGGGCAACCAGCCCACCATGCGCGCCAAGGCCTATGCACCCAAGCCTGGCCAGGTCAAGATGCCCATTGACTTTCGCTGCATTGGCGGCACCAACATGAGCACGGAGTCAGATGGACACATGCACCGCATGAGCTTCCTCGATATCCAGGGAGAAGACCTGCTAACCTCATGGACCTTCCAGATAGATCGCGCGCCTGCGGGCGATCGCGTCTTTAAGCTGAGCCGCATGGATGAAGTGGCCGACGGTGAGTGGCTCTGCAGCCACTGCGAGACCACTGAACTTGATCGCGCTACTGCCGAGGCCGAAGACCTTCTACGCGAACCCCAAGAGGGTCAAGCCATTCTTGACGACAAGCTGGATCCGGAATCCGTCGACCCCTAGGCAAAGTGACTTGGGGGCTTGCAAACCTGTGGGCTGAGCGACACGTTTCAAGACTAAGGCTTGGCTAGATTCAGTTCGGCCAAGGCTTCCATAGCAAAGGCCGCGTGCATGGCGGCGCCAATGGGCAGTGCGTCTTCGTCGACCCGAAATTCTGGGTGATGGAGGCTGTGGGTAGAGCCTTTGGCTTCATTCCCAATTCCAAGGGCCGCGAAAGCCGAGGGCACTTTCTGGGCGTAGAAAGAGAAGTCCTCGCCTCCCATCGTGGGCGAGTTCACAACCAACCCTGCTTCTCCGACGACTATGCGAGCTGCAGCTCGCGCAACCGCCAGGGCCTTGTCGTCATTCACCGTGGGCGGATAGGTTGTACCGGGGAAGTTCACCTCGACTCGACACCTATGGGCCTGACCGATGGCCTTGGCGATCTCCTCGATACGCTGGATGTTTGCCGCCTGATCCTCTAGAGAGAGGGAGCGCACAGTTCCCTTGAGGTGAGCGGTCGCCGGGATCACGTTGTAGGCATCCCCCGCGTTGAAGGCGGAGATGCTGACCACATCCGAGCCGAAGGGGTCCCGTTCCCGGGAGACAATGCTTTGGAGGCTGTTCACGATTTGGGCGCCCGCGACGACGGGGTCCACCACCAGGTTGGGCATGGCGGCGTGCCCCCCAGTCCCGTGAACTAAGATGTCGAAGAACGTCGCAGAAGCTAGGAAGGCACCCTCGCGAAGACCGACCACACCCGTGGGCAGCTGGGGCCAGACGTGCATGCCGAACATTCGCTGGACCTTGGGGTCCTCTAGGACGCCCTCATCACACATTTTCTTCGCCCCAGCACCACCCTCTTCCGCTGGCTGAAAGACCAGCTTGACCTGACCGGGAAGGCTGCTCTCGTCCTGTTTTAAGATACGCGCGGCTCCAAGTAGCATCGCCATATGGGTGTCGTGGCCACAGGCGTGCATCACACCTGGCTTGAGGCTGCTGAAATCCGAGCCGGACTGCTCCTGGATCGGCAGGGCATCCATGTCAGCGCGCAGGGCAACACAGGGGCCTTGTTCGGAGCCCAGCGTAGCCACGATGCCGGTGCCACCCGCAAAGCCGGTCTTGTGGGCGATGCCCAACTCGGTGAGCACCTCCTGGATGCGTCTTGATGTGCGCACCTCACCATAGGCCAACTCTGGGTTCGCGTGGAGGTCACGGCGAAGGTCTACGATCCATTCGGAGATAGCCAGTGCGCTCTGGAGGGTGTGCTTGCTCTTGGGAATCGTCATAGCTGTAGTTTGGCCTCGCCAACGCTGGGCTTCCAGAACCGTTAGGCAGGCTGGCCTTAAAAGACCGAAGGCCTCCCTTTAGGGAGGCCTTCGGTTGGATGGAGCCAAAGAGGGGAATCGAACCCCTAGCCTTTGCTTTACGAAAGCAATGCTCTACCGTTGAGCTACTTTGGCAATAGCGAACGGGCGAGTCCTCGGTAACAAGGACTCGCCCGCCACTTTAGGCCCGGGATTCTACTCGCCGACGTTCACGCGCACAAGGCGCAAGAGCTCGGCTCGCATAGAAGGATCTAACTTAAGGCGGCCCAGGGCGGCGGCTGCTGCGCCGCGAACGCTGAGGGCCGCGTCCGAGGTGACTACACCGTGCAGAGAGTCGAGGGCACCATTCCCGCCAACGCCATTCGTAAACATCTCAGCGCAGGCCATCGCAGCTGCTTCGCGGACCTTGTCACTGCGGGAGTCATCGCCACAGATACCGGCGACCGTCGCAACCGAGTCCATCGTGCCGCAGGCGCCGAGGGCGCGAAGGGCGGGAAGGGCAACGCCGTCGGGACGGTTCATGGCGGCGTTCGTCAGGCCAGCCATAGCGCCGGAGACGTCGGTGCCGCTGGCGGCGAGACGGGACAGGGCCATCGAGGCGCGACGGGACAGGTCGTCCGCACGCTCGCGGTCCCGGCCAAGGGAGTCGGAGAGCACACCAGAGACGCTGGAGAAGTCGCCACCGGTAAGAATGCCTGCGGTGCGCGAGCCGTAGAGCTCGTCCGCATTGTCACCGTTCTCAGCCAGAATCATGATTGGGGTCTCCGCGAAGTTAGCGGAGCCGGCGATCTCGGTAATCACCTGATCGGTGGTCAAGTCGCTGAGTCGATCGGCAACCAGGATCACGTCGAGGCCCGGAACCCGGTAGAGGTTCGCGATACCCTTGGCGCCGGTGGTCCAGTGGTTGACCACCATGCCTTCAGCCTCAAGGGCAGCCTTAGCGGCAGCCGCCCGGCCTTCGTTACCGTCGATGATGGCGGCGACACGCACGATGTTGCGGCCAGTGGCCTCACCGAGTGCGGCGATCGTAGCGGCCGAAAGTGGCTTGCCACGAGCCTGAGAGGCAAGGGCAAGGGCAGCTTCGCAGCGCACGTCGGCGTCGCCCTTCGCAAGGGCGGCCTGCAGGCCTTTGCCTGCCACGGCAAGGCCGGACTGGACAGCTCGGCAGAGGCCGATAGCTGCCATGGAGTCACCTTCGGCCATGGAGGAGATGAGGCCGGCGTCAATGGCGCCTGAGCCAGAAGCGGCAACGGCAAGCATACCTGCACGGGCCTGGTCAGCTTCGCTACCAACGGTCATACCGCTGGCCTCTTGATCGGAAATCTTCTGCATCTGGCTAGCGTACACACGAGCGAGGCCTGTAAGGGCTCCCTTCGATGAGGCGTTCACACGCAGAGCGTTGTAGAAAGAGACCTTTGCAAGCTCTTCGCTGTAAAGGTAGCGGGGGACTGTGGTCGACTGGAGGGAGCCTCCGGTGAAGCTCCAGACCACGTCGCTGTACTGGGTTGCGCGCAGGACACTCGGCGACCCCATGTGGTAGCCGTTGCCCATCACAAGAAAGGCGTACTCGGCTCCCCTGCCGGCGCCGCCGCAGCTTGCGAGGGCATCCTTGGCTGCGGACATCACGCCCTCGTCGCTATCGGAAGCGGCAAGGTGAGCGAGGTAGGCAGCTGCGCGGCTGTCGCCAATGTAACCAAGGGTCACAGCGACGTTGCGGCGCAGGAAAGCGTCTGGAGTGTCGAGAGCTGCGCAGAGGGGCAGGACAACGTCGTCGCCCATGCTCGTCAGTGCACCCATCACGAGGACGCGGCGGTCAACGCCAGTCTGATCCCCAAGGGAAGGCAGCATGTACTGAACTGCGTACTCGCCGTGGTCAGCGCTAAGCTGGCGAGTCGCCATGGTGCGAGCGAGGATGTCCTCTCCGGTGACCTGTGTAAGCAGTTCACGGATCATGTCCGCGTCGTCGCGCTGCTCCGTGCGGCGCATCTTGGCCATGCTCATCAGACGCTGGGTCACGATCTGCATGTCACCTTCCTTGGTGAGCATCTCGAGCCAGATCTCGGCATCAGTGCTCTTCCAAAGCTCGTAGGCTTCTGCGTTGCTAAGGTCCATGGCGAGGACCTTTTGGAATGCGTGGAGAGCCTCCTCTTCACGACCGCGTTGGAGCAGTTGAATGCCTTCGTCGAAGGTGTCCTGGGCGTCGTTTGTCGGCACCGCAAAGGTCGGTGCAGCCAAGAAAATAAGACCAGCGGCGAGGCCCAGGGGGCGGAAAATCGTCATGGTGAAGTGTCCTCGAGTGTGGAGGCGCGCGGGGGGGGGATGGAAACAAGCTCCGCCCTTCCGAGGGTGTTACCGCGTCGGACGGATCTGCAGCCTGACTTCCGTTTGGGGAAATCGGTTCGAGAATGATACTCGCAGGCGAATGGCTTTCAAGTGCCCGTTTTGGCTTCGCTCTGCGCTAGGGGCTCTTACCCACCATGAATCGCCCTGACTACGCCAAGAAACAAGCATTCCTCAGGACTTGTCGCCCGGGAAATTGTCGGACGTGGAAGCGAGCATCTCCCCCACCACCCGCACCATTAGTTCGCTCGGTGCAAAGGCGACTAGGGTCGGCGTCCCCCACTTGGCGAGTTGGGCCCGAAACGCAGCAAGATGCTCGCCCAGGAGGCCCTCGGGGGCACCAAACCAAACAAATCCCGTCTTGCGCGATGCCGCCTGCCCCTCTTGCAGGGCTGTCAAGACCTGGCTTGCGGTCACCGAATCTAGGCCGCTGGCACCATTTCCGGCGATGTTCTGAGAGCCCGTGATCGCGACTAGGGGCACGGGTTCACGGGGTGCCGCCTGCTCTCGTGCACCTAGGTCTAGGGCGATTCCCTCGAAATTCGCTGTGCCAATTAATTGTGGGGACTTCCCTAAAAAGTCCTGCCTGCACCCGGCGAAATCTGGCGAGGCCCGGAGCGCTGCCCGCGCGAGTCGGTCGGCATCTGGCAAGCCATGGCTAAGGGTCGGCACAGGGCGAGCCGTGAGTTGGTCCCGCAAGCGCTCCATGCGCTTGGCGGCCTGCTCCAGGCGCTGCTCACAGAGCCTCCCCTCAAGTACGGCCTCCAGCAGCTGCTCTGCCATGGTTAGCTCGCTGATGGGAGCAAGTAGGGCGTCGCAGCCAGCGGCCAAGCTGCGCACGCCGAGGTCGGGCAAGTCCGAGACAGACAACATCGCGAGTCCGTCGGTCATAACGACACCGTCGAAACCGTCTCGGCGCATGCCATCGATCACCGCGGCGGAGAGGCTGGTGGGGAGCCCCGGCTCTCCGGTCAAAGCGGGCACGTCGAGGTGGGCCACCATGACAGCGAGGGGGCCCGAAGCGGTGTCGCCAAGCACCCTGTGGAAGGGGGCGAGCTCGCACTGCTCGAGCTCTTCGACGGAGCGCAGGATCGTCGGCAGGGTAAGGTGCGAGTCTTGGTGCGTATCGCCGTGGCCGGGGTAGTGCTTGATACACGCGCCTGCGCCCGCGCTGTGCAGGCCCTGCACGAAGTCGCGACCGGCGGTAGTGACCTCGTCTACGGTGCGCCCAAATGCGCGCACACCGATGATCGGATTCGCAGGGTTAGTGTTCACGTCGAGTACGGGAGCAAGCACAAGGTCGATTCCTGCGGCGCGGGCCTCACGGCCCGTTCGCTCAGCGGCTGCGGCCACGGCGCCGGGGAGGGTGCTCTCGGCCGCGGCGAGGGCGCGGGCGGGTGGAAGCAGACTTGCCCCTGGAAGATGATAGCCGGCACCGCACTCTAGATCCGCACAGACGAATGGAGGCCGTCCGATGATCCTATTCGCTGATTGGACCAGGTCGCCAGTCAGGGCCTCCAGGCCCTCGATGCGCAGGCCGTCCGGCATGCGCCGGCCGAAACCGATCAGGCCCAAGGGAGGAAAGCGCCTAAGGTAGGCCTCGCTCGGTCTGCGCTCGAGAGCCTCGGGGGATTCCCCGCCGACGGGACGAAACTCGGGGATGATTACCGCGCCGATCCACTTCTCCAAACGCCTTCGCTTCTCACCCATCATGGCTCCCTTTCCAAGGGCTGGGACTCCACTTACCAAGAACCCGCTTGGGCAGCGCGATACCTAGAACATGGGCTACTCCAAGCAGCCCAAAGATCAGCGCTTCCCGGGCATCGGGATCCACGCCGTGACTCTGACTACTAGTCACCCGAACCTCGGTGGCCGCTTCGATGGCCCGGACCAGAACCGGGTTCCGTGCGCCGCCCCCGGCAAGTACCAGTTCAGCTAGAGCGCCCCCACAGGGAACGTGCTCCAACGATCGCGCCACACAGGCGGCGACCACGGCAACGCCCGTGGCCAGCAGGTCCTCGTTGCGAACACCCGGACTCTGGCTGACCAGCCCGCGCACCCAAAGGTCGCCAAAGGTGTCCCGGCCCGTGCTGCGCGGCGGAGTAGTCCGCAGGAATGGATCTAGTTCGCCCATCCAACTCGCAAGTAGATGGGGCTGCACCTCGCCCCGGCCAGCGTGCTCGCCATTTGTATCCATCTCCATGCCGAGGCACTGCCGCGCCAGCCCGTCCAGCAGCGCCCCCGCAGGCCCCGTGTCGAAGCTCAACAGCCCCGCTGCGCCGCCCAGGGTCAGGTTGCCAAACCCACCCAAGTTCAGGATTCCAGCGCTTGCCCCCCCCTGACGAAAGAGCGCGGGGTAGAGCCAGGGATCTACCAGGTGCCCGATCGGCGCACCCTCGCCGCCCGTTGCGAGATCGCCCTGGCGGAGGTCACTGACCACAGGCGCGCCTGCAGCCTCGGCGAGGAAGTCCCCGTCCCCGAGCTGCAAGCTCGCCCGCCCTCCCCCATGGTTCCCGTCGTGGTGCCATACGGTCTGCCCGTGGCTGCCGACAAGGTCGAGGCTCACGCCCGCGCGGTCAGCCGCAGCCTTAGCCGCCGATCCAAACGCAATACCCAGATCGCGATTTAGGCAGGCCACCCGGCCGAGGTCCAGCTGGCCGCCATCGAGCACATGTCGCAGCTCCGCCTGGATTCCTGGCTCAAAGGCTGCGGTCTCGAAGTCAATAAGGCCCAGGTCAATCACACCGCTCTCCCCCATCCGAGGTCGAAACAACACCACGTCAATTCCGTCCGCAGAGGTGCCCGAGAGCACACCCGCCACAACGGCTCGCCCCTCGCGCAACTTCGCGGGGAGCGCACCTTGGTTGTCGCGAAAAGGGTAAGGGCCAGTCATGGACTCATCTTGTCATGGAAGGGGCCCAAAGCTTGCCTAGCAACTGCCACCTTTCTCTGTCAGGATGGGGACATTCAACATGATTAGAGGTGCTGCTCCCCCGAGCGCCTCGGGATCCAAAGACCTTCTATGACGAAGAAAACAATGAGCGGCGCCGGCGACCACAACATCCTAGTCGTGGACGATGACTCCGACATCCGCGTCGCCCTCGAGATGCTGCTGAAGTACGAGGGATTCTCGGTATGGACCGCCAAGAGTGGAACCGAGGCGCTGCAGCGCCTCGAGCTCGAGGCTACGGCCGGAAATCGCGCGTCCCTAGTCATCAGCGATGTCAAGATGCCTGGCCTCGATGGCATGGGTTTGCTCGACGCCTTGATGGAGCAACCGAATAGCCCGCCGGTCGTCCTGGTCTCAGGCCACGCCGATGTGCCCATGGCGGTCGAGGCGGTGCGCAAGGGCGCCCTCGACTTCTTAGAGAAGCCACTTGATCAAAATCGCGTCTTGGTCTCTGTGCGAAGCGCACTTCGCCAGGGCCTGCTGGCCCAGGAGAACCAGACCCTGAAAGCGCGCCTTGCGGAGCGCTATCCCCTGGTAGGCTCGAGTCCCGCGATGGAGGAGCTGCGCGTCCACATCGAGCGTGCCGCCGCCGCAATGGCGCCTATCTTGGTGACGGGCGAGAACGGCACCGGCAAAGAGGTCGTCGCGCGCAACCTACACATGGCCAGCGATCGCGCGGCAGGCCCGTTCATTGCGGTCAACTGTGCCGCGATCCCCGCCGAGCTGATCGAGTCCGAGCTCTTCGGCCACGAGAAGGGCAGCTTCACCGGCGCATTCGAGACCCGCGTCGGACACTTCGAGGCAGCCAATGGCGGCACACTCTTTCTCGATGAGATCGGCGACATGCCCCTAGCTGCCCAGGCTAAGGTCCTGCGCGCACTCGAGACTCGCGAGATCACCCGGGTCGGCTCGACCCAGAGCTTTGAGGTCGACATCCGCGTCGTCGCCGCCACCAACGCCGACCTGGCCGCGGCCGTCGAAGAGAAGACCTTTCGCATGGACCTCTTCTTCCGCCTCAACGTGGTCCCCCTGCGCGTACCGCCCTTGCGGGACCACATCGCCGACGTCGACGAGCTCAGCGCGTACTTTCTCAAGGACCTCGCCGCCCGAAGTGGGCGGGCTAACATTGGCCTTAGCGACGATGCCAAGAAGCTACTGCGCACCACGGAATACCCGGGCAACGTCCGCCAGCTGCGCAACCTGCTCGAGGGCGCCATGGTCTTCAGCCAAGGGGATCAGGTCCGTGCGGCGGATCTTGCGGTCATCCTGGAGGGCGGGCCCGCTCTCGCGACACCCAACTCGACGCCAGGCTCAGACAATGAGGTCTTTGACGTGGAGACCTTCGAGGAGTTCAAGAACCAGAGTGAGGCGCTCTTCTTCCGGCGCAAGCTCGATGGCAACGCAGGCAACGTGAAGCGAACCGCGGAGGAGCTCGGCATGCAACGCAGCCACCTCTATCGAAAACTAGAGCGCTACGACCTAAGGCGCTGAGCTCTTTGCTCTAGCGAAACGCTCGCCCTAGCAGTTCCAATCTAGAGCCCTCTCGGGAGCGGCACCTATCAACTGACTCAACTCTAAGCTGGGCGACTTCCTGTCCAGCACGTAGCGGTCAAGGAACTCCTCTGCGGCAGTGATGTCCGCGGGGCGGAAGTAGTCAGCCGGCATACGCCTGGCCCCCTCGAGGGCAAGGGGCCAGACCCAGCCGGCGAGTCCCGCGAGCTCGTCATCCTCAAGGCCCTTTTCGGCCGCCGTGTCCCAGAGTTCAGGCATGCGGTGTGATGGACCTTCAAGCAGCTCGATGGCGGCACGCCGGGCGACCGGATCGTAGATCAAGCCGGAGACCAGCACGACGAATGGAGCCACTAGATCCGCGGGCAGCCCATCGGCAGCGCGCAGCTCTAAAAAGCCCCTGGCGCGCACCTCAGGGAACACAGTGGTCAGGTGGTAGTCGAGGTCATCCTTGGTTGCTGCGCCGAAGGTCGGGTGGCCGCTCTCAATCCAGTTGCGGAAGGACAACCCCATGGTACCCGTGGCCATGCCCTCGGGCTGGTCTGGACGGCGGAACATCATGACATCGGCGTCAAGTACAAGGTCCGCGTAGTGCTCGGGAGCCGTCGAGCCGTCCGCTTCGACCAGGCTAGCGGGAAAGCCGGTGCGCGTTGGGTCGAGGGTCTGCCAGACCTTGGCGCGGACGCTGGATGCTGCGCGGCCACCGGCGCAGTCCTTGGCAGTTTCGCACGGACTCGTGGTGAAACAGGAAGTGATCAAGGGGCTGATCATGTTGGTCAATGCCCAGCGCTCCGCGCCCACTGCACCCGGGCCAATGTCCAGGTTAATCTGCAGGCTTGTGGTGTGGCGCATCATGGTGCGGCCGGCCGGCCCCCGCTGCTCGTAGAACTCCGCCTGGGCTCGATAGCGCGGACCGCGCAGCTGCTGGGGAACGTCGAGCACATCGTGCCACGGGTCAACGCCTAGGGTGACCAGGGCCTGGTTTTCCCGCTTAAAGATACGCTCGAGCCCCGCTCGCACGAACTCAAGATCCTCCATAGCCGCGGCGGCCGTCGCGTGCACCTTGGTCGAGTGTTCGACCTGGCCACCTGGTTCAAAGGTCAACTTGCCGCCGCACTTTAAATCGTAGGCCGGCACCGGGCCTTCGCTGCGCTGGAAAAAGCCTAGGTCCGGATCCATAGCGGCGGCGTCGAGTTGGCCGAGTACGGACTTGGGCCCACCCTCGAACTCTTCGTCGGCAAACAGCTTCGGCCGACCAAGGGGCGTGCCGATGTGCTCTAGGCTGACTACAAAGTACTCGGGCTCGAGCCCGATCCCACCGGGCACCTCGCCTTCCTTAGGTAACGAGGTTGAGTCCTTTGTCAGGGCACCGAACGCGACCTCGGCGATGAACTTGCGAGCCTGCAGAAGGGTGAGGGGAGCCTGGGCTGTGGTCATGGATCTTGGCGCAGATGCGCGGAAGAGTGGCGGATTAGGGCTAGCTTCCTAAACGGAAGCTAGCCCTCTTCTCTCTATAGTCCCAAATCATCACCGAAAGTCCCCTGCTTGTGTCGACTTTTGAGCAAGAGGCCTGTTTGGGGCTGGTTCGGCCCTGGCCAAGAAAGAAGCTCGCCCGCGACTCAGGTAGAGTTACGAGCGAGCTTCTTGGCTGATCAGGTCGCCCGCAAGGGCCGACTGTTGGTGGCCTAGAGAGCCGGCAGGCGCAGGACCATTCCGACCTTGAGGTCGTCCGGGTTGGCCATCTGGTCGCGGTTCACCTTGAAGAGCTCGCCCCAAAGGCTGCCCTTGCCGTAGGCATCCAAGGAGATGCTCCAAAGGCTGTCGCCTTCAACCACGGTGTACTTGGCCACCTGGGCCTTAGCCTTGGTGACGACGGCTTTCGGGGCCTCGTGCCGCGGTGCGGGCCTCACTTTTGCGCGCTTTCCGGCATCGTCCTCGAAGTCGTAGATCGCAAGCATGATCGTCTCTCCCGCCAGAAAGTTCACACCCTCGTTGTCGCGCAGCAGCATGTCACGGCGGTTACGGCTGCCGTAGTAGCGGTTGGCAATTATGATGCGGCTCTCCCCTTGCTTGAGGACATAGGTCATGTACTCGTCGCTACCGGGAGCGGGCGACAGGCCCTCAGTGGTGATCAGGATGCTCTTGCGCTCGGTGCTCGTAGAGCGGGTCTCGACCTTGGGATCGGTCTGCTTGGCAACCTCTTCCGTGGGCTGGGTGGGGACCTTTGCAGTGCCAGTCGCGACGGGCTTCTTCGTGCCGGGAGTCGCCTTGGGATCTAGGTCCACGAGGCCAGACAGGGGCAGCGAGCCGCCCTTCTTCCCAACGGCTTGGTCCTTCTTGGCCGGCTCTTCCAAGGCCGTGTTCCCCGTGGGGTCGTCGGAGAGCTCCTCACCCCCCTTGTGGACCGACACGCCAAAGATGGTTGCCGTAAGGAAGAGGACCGTCAAGACGACGAGTTTTTCAAAGTTGCCCATATCGCACTATTAAGGGGAGCCCAAATGCCCCCTTAGGGGAGCGTAAGGCATGTTTTGGTGGAAGATCGAGGAGGCGGCGCACCGCTTCCAAGAGTCAACTATCCCCAATCCAGGGCGCCAATCCAAGGGAATCCACCCAAGAAATACACAAAATGCAGTGGTCCATTTCGATTTAGACACTCCATCGTGTACCTCAATTTCCCAACGCCGCAAGCCAGGCCCCGTGAACCCCTAGATCCAAGCCAAAAGCGTTGCCAGCACATTCCACGCGCTAAAAATGCGATATCTTACGGGTCAAGTGCCTATGGCGACCCTGATGGCGCCTGTTGGAGGCAGAGCAGCGTATTGGTGGGCATTCCATGGGGTTTCTGAGTCCCTATCAGATGAGATTGGCTCACCCCTTCCATCTAGGGGCGACCGCGACACCAAGAACGCGGACAAGCGCCTTGTCACACGGGCAAGAAAGAGTGCCAAACCGACCAACCCCCGAGATTTCCATCCCCTCGCCCCCAGCACCGCCCTATCCTTGAGCTCACGACGCAGAGCATGTACGAAAAGGAATCCAAGCCCCACTACCGCCCCCAAGGCGGCCCAGCAGCCTCCCTCCCAACTAACCAGGGCAAGGTCCCCACCGCGACTCTGCTTAAGCTGCTTCTGGCCTGCCTCTTGGCCCAGCTCTACACCCTTTCCCAGATCCAGGGGTTCCTGCTGGCCGACTCGGTCGAGTACCTCGACCGCGCCACCCAAATCCTGCGCGGAGACTCCCTGGACCCGAACACGGTGCGCTCGTTTGCCTTCTCCGGACTGCTGATGCCCCTACTTTGGCTCGGGGATCTGTTAAGCCTTCCACCACATTGGATCCTAGGTTGCATCCGCGCTGTGATGCTGGCCGTCGGCCTGGCCACCGTCGTCGTGGTCGTGCGCACCGGCGCCCGGCTCTTCGGCAGTCGAGCGGGACTGATCGCTGGAGTCGTGACCGGTTTTAACCCGGTCTTCTTGCAATATTCCGGCGAGCCGCTGACGGCAATATTGGCCGCACTTTGCATGGTGCTCGCCTTCGACTATGGGACACGAGGTGGACTTAAAACGCGCCACGCCACGGCTGTGGGCATGTGGCTTGGACTGGGCCTAATGGTCGCTTTCAAGACGATTCCCATAGCGGGCATTCTCTTGCTAGGCGCCCTCTTTAAGGGCCGCTTACGCGGTGCGCGCTATTGGCTTACCGCCTGGCTTGCGTACTTAGGCATGGCCACCTTGCAGTGCCTCCTGGACCTACTTACCTACGGCTCCTTTGGATCGAGCTTGCTGCCGTACCTCGCCCAGAACTTTGGCGTCATCGGCAACCTCTTCCAACTCCTGGCTAAGCTCGGCGTGCCCTACTGCAGCGAGATTGCCCACGCGATCTACAACGCGATCAATCCCGAGTCTACTGCTCTCGTAGCCAACAACGACCCTAAGGCTGCGATCGCCCTGACGCGATCGAGCATGAGCCGCGACTGGTACCTGCGCAACCTCGAGGTGTTGTTCATGGCGGTACCTGTGATCGGGGCCCTCGTGATTGGCATGCTCTCTGGCCTGCGCAAGCGCCCCCAGGGTGCTGTATTGCTGCTCGTTGTAGTGGTACTGGACGTCGCCATGCTGTCGTTCAAGTCCTCTAAGTCCTTTCGATTGTGGCTTCCATTACTGCCGTTTCTCGCGCTCTTTGCCGGTCTTGGATTCGACGGATTGTGGCGCACACTTCAGGGCACACAGGGGCACCTCTCGCGCACTATCCTCGCGAGACTCGGGATCGCCAGTTGCCTTGTGTGGCTTTTAGTTGGCAGCTATTCCACTCTTAAGGAGACGAACCTGCACAAGTTTGGCGCCTGGTGGCAAGCCACAGAGCTTTTGGATCGCGAGGCTGCGGCCGCAGGCGAGAGCTGGACTATGGCCAGTGCTTATTACTGGGCCGTGCGCTTCCGCGACACCGAGAACTTGGCGATCGTAAAGCTATCGCACCACATGGATCGCTGGGCTGGGCTCGATGACAATGCCAAGCGCCAAGTGCTAGTGGAAATCGATCAACTTGACTGTTTCGTCGCCCACCTACAGGTACTCACCCAAGATCCCGAGATCATGCGCCGTGTCAACGAGCGTTTTGAGATCGTGGACATTCTCTATCGCCAACGCGATTTCGAAGAGCTTGGCGCGCTGTACGTGCTGAAGAAGCGGACGCCCGGCAAGGAGCCGAAGCGCACCTTCTTCGAGGTCTATAAGGATATCGACGCCGGCGCATACCAAGCCAAGCTCCAGACTCCCCACAGTGTAGATTTCCGTCGCCCCGAACCCGATGGCGAGGTCATGCAGATGGTGCTGCTGGGTTGGGACATCGAGACGGGCATCGCGGGCGGCGAGCTTGGCTGGATGACCTTCCACTGGTACGTGGGCCCGACCAACCAGCACAACTATCGGTCCGTGATCCGCTTGACCGACCCCGACAACCGCTCCATCGACCGCAACACCCCGCTGGCGTTCGGCGCTTGGAGCACCAGCGCGCTGGAGACGGGGTGGGTCATCCGTGAGAGCTTCCCGGTTCCAGTGCCCACAGATCCCCGGGAGTTCGGCGGCGCAAACTGCCGTGGAGACTCCTTGCCCGCCAAATTGTGGATGGGCGTTGCGGAGTACGGGATTGTAGACGGCGTTGAGCGCCAATTAGGCGGTCTCAACCCCTTCCACCCCACTGCCGTGCGCCCGATCTCGAAGCGGCGTTCGAAATCCCTCTACATCTCCGACGACAACTACCGCGTCAGCGCGGACGGCCTGATGCAGATCGGAGGCGTGTGGCTGCCCGTACCGGACGACGCCGTACTCGCCGACGACGGGCGCCCCCTAAAGAAAGACAGCTAGGCGGGCGCAGAGAGGCGCAAAACCTAGGAATCTAGGCCCCAAATCAGGACTTGAGAAAGTCCTGGACAGCAAACTTGGGGGGAGGCTTTACCCGGCGGTCCGTGGCCCTTATTGTTTTCAAGTCCGGAGGGCCTTTTGGCCTCGGACATCCGTTTTCGCCTGTTGATTCTCACTGGATGCCCCCGAGACCTATGTGCCCAAAGCCCGCCGCCCTCCAAGCCCTCCTGCCGCTGCTTGCCCTCGCTGCGATCTTCGTATCGTCCTGCGCTGGGCCGGGCAAGTCGATGGCCGAGTCGGAGTACCCGGATATGCTGGTCTCCCTTCGCGACTTTAGGGATAACGCAAGCGGCACGGTCTTCGAGCTGGCCAACGCGGCCTATGCCGAGTCCAACGGGGCCGATCCGAGGGCCGACCAGCGCATCCAGTCCAGCGAGCTGCTCGGCGCCCTGATCGACTACTACGGCGAAGAGGGATTCTGGGACTATGCGCGCCCGGGGCGCGGCCCGCTCACACTTACGCAAGAGGCGGGTGAATCCCTGCACAGCGTACTCGAGGTCAAGCAGGGCTTGCAACACGGCTGGATCACCTTCCGCAAGGGCCTCACGAAGGACGAGCTGACCCGGTTCGGGGAGCAATACAAGCTCTTCCTCGCTCTGTTCAATGAGACCAGCGGCTACCGCACGGTCGAGAACGTGAACGGCGCCAACATCTTCCGGAGCAACTGAGCTATGGCATGGGGAAATGAAGACCACGACTGGGACCATCCCAAGACCCTGGCCCTGATTCCCGCGCGCATCGGGTCCACGCGCATGAAGAAGAAGATGCTGCGCAACGACACGGGCATGTACCTCTTCGAGCACACCGTTAAGAACGTGCTCTCCTCGAGCTTTGTAGATGAGGCGATCCTCGCAACCGACAGCCAGGAGATCGCCGACGCGGCGGCTTCGGTTGGCATCGAAGCTGTGATGACGTCGGAGCATCACAAGTCCGGGACCGACCGGATCAACGAAGCCTTGGAGTCCCTGCTCGCCGCGGGTCGCGGCCCCTGGGAGGTCGTGATCAACGTACAAGGCGACGAGCCGGAGCTTCCCCCCGAGGGCTTGACTGCCCTGGTTGAGGCTTTCCGCAACCCCGACGTCGAGCTCGCCACCCTGATGACCAAGCTCGGCTCTTCTGAGTCGCCGACGAACCCGTCAATCGTAAAGATCGTCTGTGACAAGCTTGGTCGCGCCCTCTACTTTTCCCGTGCGCCGATACCATCCGGCAGCCACGCGCGCGCAATCTCCATCAGCGGCACCATGGACCCGACCAAGCGCCACGTGGGCGTCTACGCGTTTCGCCCCGAAGCCCTTGGCCGCTTCTGCACCCTGTCCGAAAGTGACCTTGAGCGCATCGAGAATCTCGAGCAGCTGCGCTGGCTGGAGAACGGCGGGCGCATCCACGTTCGCGAGATCCACAAGGCTCCCCCGGGCATCGACACCGATCAAGAATACCTGCAGTTCGCGACTCGCTACCGCAAACAGACTAGCCACTAACACCGGCCTTCTCTCCCCCTCCTTCCCGCTCTCTCCTTCCACTCCCCCGACCTGTGACCAAGCACATTTTTGTTACCGGTGGCGTCGTGTCCAACCTCGGCAAGGGTCTAACGACCGCTGCCATTGGCATGATTCTCGAAGCGCGCGGCTACCGCGTCTCGATCCAGAAACTGGATCCCTACATCAACGTGGACCCGGGCACCATGAGCCCGTTCCAGCACGGCGAGGTCTACGTCACCGACGATGGTGCGGAGACCGACCTTGACCTGGGGCACTACGAGCGCTTCACCCACGCCAAGCTCACCAAGAGCAGCAACTTCACCACGGGTAAGATCTACTCCTCGGTGATTCAGAAGGAGCGCCGAGGCGACTACCTTGGGCGCACGGTGCAGGTGATCCCGCACATTACAGATGCCATCAAAGAGGCGATCTACGCGGGCGTTCCCGGTCCGGACGAGAACGGCCGCACCGTGGATGTGGCGCTGACCGAGATCGGCGGCACCGTAGGCGACATTGAGAGCCACCCCTTTCTCGAGGCCATTCGGCAGTTCGGTCTAGAGCGCCCCGAGGGCGACACGCTTTTCGTGCACATTACCCTGCTGCCTTACGTGGCCTGCTCGGGCGAGATGAAGACGAAGCCAAGCCAGCACTCGGTAGCCAAGCTGCGCGAGATTGGACTCACTCCCAACATCCTGGTCTGCCGCACCGAGCAACCCATGAGCGAGGACATGGCCAACAAGCTGAGCCTGTTCTGCAACGTGCGCCGCAAGAACGTCGTCGAGGAGCGCGATGTCGCCTTCTCGATTTACGAGGTACCTCTAGACCTGTGCGAGTCCGGCTTAGACAAGATCGTGCTCGACCACTTTGGCATGCCAAGTGGCGAGCCCACGGACCTTGGCTTTTGGTCCGACATGGTCGAGCGCATTCGCTTGATTGAGAAGCGTGGCGACGAAGTCGAGGTAGCTGTCGTAGGCAAGTACATCGAGCTACACGACGCCTACAAGTCCATCTACGAGTCACTTACCCACGCGGGAATCGCGAACGGTGTGAAGATCAAGCTGCGCAAGCTCGCCGCCGAAGACGTGCTCGACGAGGGGGTCGGGATCTTGGAGGGCGTGCATGCTGTGCTAATCCCGGGCGGCTTTGGCGAACGCGGCATCGAGGGGAAAATCGAGTCGATCCGCTGGGCTCGCGAGCGCGGCATTCCCTTCCTTGGAATCTGCCTTGGCATGCAGTGCGCAGTCATTGAAGCTGCCCGGAACATGGCCGGCCTCGAAGGCGCTCACACTACCGAGCACTCTAGCGACACTCCCCATCCAGTGATCCACTACATGTCGGACCAATCCGACGACACGGACAAGGGGGGCACCATGCGCCTCGGTGCCTACGACTGCACCCTGGACGAGGACAGCCAGGCTTACCGACTGTACGGCAAGAAGGACATCTCAGAGCGCCATCGCCACCGTTGGGAATTCAACAACGAATACCGTGAAGTGCTTACCAAGGCTGGCCTCAAACAGACCGGCTTCCACCCGGAGCGCAACCTTGTGGAGATCGTAGAGGTCGAAGACCACCCCTTCTTTATTGGTGTGCAGTTTCACCCGGAGTTCAAGTGCCGGCCCCTGGAACCCCACCCCGTTTTTAAGGGCTTTATTGACGCGGCCGCGAACCTCGCGCTGGGCGAGAGCGCCCGCATGGACGGCGGCACGATTACTCCCCCCGCCGTCAAGGCCGAGGCCAAGGCATGAGTGCAAGCGACAACACACCCCTGCCGGGGGGCGACTTTGGCTTGTTCGTAGCGCGCCTCAACATCCACGGCCTGATGAGCTTGGGCGTGGTTGAGAATCCCGTCACGGGCAAGAAGCACACGAACATGGACCAGGCGCGGATGCTCGTGCTGGACCTGGAGATGCTCGTGGGGAAGACCGCGGGCAACCTGACCGAGCTCGAGACCAACCAGCTGGAAAAGGTCGCCTCCGACCTGCGGCACCTCTATGACCAAAAGTCACAGGGCTAACCCCAAGTCGGACCAGGGGACGCCCCTGGGCCGATTGCTCGAGTACGCGAGACCCCACCGCCGCACCACGGCGCTGGCCACCCTGTGCTCGATCCTAAACAAGGTCTTCGACCTAGCGCCGCCGCTCTTGATCGGCGTCGCGATCGACCTGGTCGTCAAAGGCGACGCCTCTTGGGTCGCCTCCTTGGGCTTCGAGAGCTTCACGACTCAGCTTATGGCGATCGTCGTGATGACGGTCTTCATCTGGGTGGCCGAGTCCCTGTTCGAGTACGCCTTTGGTGTGCTCTGGCGAGGGCTCGCCCAGACCCTGCAGCACGAGCTGCGCATGGACGCCTACACCCACGTCCAAGGGCTCGAGCCCGCTTACTTTGACGACCACAGTACGGGCGGCCTGATGTCGGTGCTCAACGACGACGTCAACCAGCTCGAGCGCTTCCTGGACAATGGCGCCAACAACCTGATTCAGGTCGCCACGACCGTGATTGTGATCGGCGGCTTGTACCTGTTCCTGTCCCCGACGATTGCCCTTTTCGCGATCGCGCCTATGCCATTCATCATCTGGGGATCAATGCGCTACCAGCGCCTGCTCGCACCGCGCTATGACGCCGTTCGTGAGGACGTCGGGGCCCTCTCGGCAGACCTCTCCGGCAACCTGCAGGGCATCGCCACGATCCAGAGCTACACACGCGAGGAGTTTGAGATCCAGCGCCTGGAGAAAACCAGCCTCCGCTACAGCGACTCGAACCGCAAGGCCATCCGACTCTCGTCGGCCTTCTCGCCCATGATCCGCATGGCGGTGCTGACGGGTTTCCTAGGTACGCTGATCGTTGGTGGCCACATGGTGCACGACGGCGCCCTAGAGGTCGGCGTGTTCTCTACGATCGTCTACCTGACCCAGCGCCTCTTGTGGCCCCTGACTCGACTTGGCGAGACCTTTGACCTGTACCAGCGCGCCATGTCCTCGACGGCGCGGCTGCTGGACCTGCTTGGGGTCGAGGCAAAGATCCAAGACGGTCCCGATGAGCTACAGCTAGCACAGGTCAAGGGTGAGCTGCGCCTCACCAAGACGGACTTTGCCTACCGGCCCGAGGTCCCGATCTTCCAGCAGCTCGACTTGACCATGCCCGCGGGTAAGACTACCGCGATCGTGGGGTCCACCGGCGCGGGAAAGTCGACCCTGATCAAGCTGCTGCTGCGCTTCGTGGACGCCACGGGCGGCGAGGTCAGCCTCGACGGGAAAGACGTGCGCAGCTTTAGGCTTAAGGACCTGCGCGGCGCCATCGGCCTGGTTAGTCAGGATGTCTTCCTGTTCCATGGCACCGTGGCCGAGAACATCGCCTATGGTCGCCCCGACGCCACCCGGGAGTTGATCACGGCCGCCGCTAAGGCCGCCGAGGCCGACGACTTCATCCAGGCCTTCCCCGAGGGGTACGAGACCATCGTCGGCGAGCGCGGCCAGAAGCTCTCCGGTGGCCAGCGCCAGCGTATCTCGATTGCCCGAGCAATCCTCAAGGACCCGCCCATCTTGGTGCTCGACGAGGCCACCTCCAGCGTGGACAACGAGACCGAAGCTGCGATCCAGCGAAGCTTTGCAGCTATCGAGAAGGGACGTACCACGATTTTGATCGCCCACCGCCTCTCCACCGTGCGCCACGCCCACTGTATTCACGTGCTCGAGCACGGGCGTGTGATCGAATCGGGCACCCACGAGCAGCTGGTCGCTAAGAGCGGCGTCTACACGAGCCTATGGGCCGTGCAGACCGGCTCCCAGACCTAGGGGATTCCCTCATTCGGGGGTGATCAGCAGGCCTAATCCCGGATTTTGGGGGGCGGCCGCGAGTCGGCAAGTAGATCCCGAGAATCGGCGCGGGGCGATCAGGCTTGCCGGGGAACAAGGCGACGGAGCCCGTCTTCGGATCCTTCCAAACGCGCACCGAGTTTGCCTACCCAAAAACAGAGCTGCCCCCTCGCCACAAGCTAGTGACGAGGGGGCGGCTTTCGTTTCTAGCTTGCTTCAGCCCTAGCGGAAGGCCGAGTGCCCGGTGAGGGCCATACCAATCGCGAGGGTGTGTACATCGTGGGTGCCCTCGTAGGTGATCACGGACTCGAGGTTACACATGTGGCGCCCAGTCTGGAACTCCAAGCTAATGCCGTTAGCGCCCAGCAGATCGCGGACAACCCGGGCGCTGTTGAGCCCTAGCTCGCAGCCATTCCGCTTGGCCATGCAGACGTGGTGGGGTTTCATGGTGCCCGAATCCTTCATGCGGCCAAGGCGCAGGTTCATCAGCTGACCCAGGGAGATGTCCGTAGCCATATCCGCCAATTTCTTCTGCGCCAACTGCTTGGCCGCTAGGGGTGTTCCGAAGACCTCGCGGTCTTGGGAGTAGCGCAGGCCCTCATCAAAGCACGCCATGGCCGCGCCAACGGTCCCCCATGCGATGCCATAACGCGCCTGCGTGAGGCACATCAGGGGGCTCTTCAGTCCACCGGTTCCCGGCATCAGTGCGGAGCCTGGCAGACGCACGTCCTCCATCACCAACTCCGAGGTGACGGATGCGCGCAGGCTGAACTTGTGCATCTGCTCGGGAGCGCTGAAGCCGGGGGTGTTCGTTGGCACGCAGAATCCGCGGATGCCGTCCTCGGTCTGGGCCCAGACGATGGCCACGTCGGCGATGGTGCCGTTCGTGATCCACATCTTACGACCGTTGAGGATCCAGTCCTCGCCGTCCTTTACCGCGCGGGTCGTCATGCCACCCGGGTCCGAGCCGTGGTCCGGCTCGGTCAAACCGAAGCAGCCGACCGCTTCGCCCGAGGCGAGCTTCGGGAGCCACTCCATACGCTGCTCTTCCGTTCCGAACGTGAAGATCGGGTACATGACCAGGGAGCCCTGGACGGAGACAAAGGAGCGCAGCCCGCTGTCGCCGCGCTCTAGCTCTTGGCAGATCAGCCCGTAGGTGGTGCTGTTCAAGCCAGCGCAGCCGTACTTCTCCGGGAATGTGCAGCCAAACACGCCAAGCTCACCGAGCTCGGGCACCAGCTCCATAGGAAAGGTGCCCGCCTCGAAGTGCTCGCCAATGATGGGGACGAAGCGCTCGGACGTCCACGTGCGAACGGCATCGCGGATCATCAGCTCCTCTTCGCTGAACTGGTCGTCAAGGTTGAAGTAATCGAGCGCTTTGTACGGGTCGAGGGCCATGGCTGGTCGCAGGGGTAATCGGTGAAAAATCCGAGGCAGATTCGCGCCGAGCGCTGGGCATCGAGCACATCGCCCATCCTTGGGGCGTATCTTCGAATCGGCCGCACTAGTATAGCGAGCCATTACGGTGCAGCGCAGTCGATTCCCCGCCCCGTGCGCATGCCCCCCCAAGCTGCGCGGATGCCTTGCCAAAGTGCATCGCCGCCAAGTACCCTGATGACCCGCCCCTTGCCCCCAAACGCCATGTCCGAGAACAAAACCACCGTCTGCCCCTGCAATGTCTGCGGGTATGAGAACGTGTCAGGTCCATGTATCCACTGCGGATGGGGGGCAGACGGAGCACTGCACATGGACGTACGCAAGCCTGTGGGCGGCGCCGGAGCCCTTGGAGTTGGCGGCACGGCCTTGCTAAAGGGATTCGGCATTCTGCTCGTGACGCGCGGTATCAAGCGATTGCTACTGCCCCCGTTCCTTTTGACCTTGGCCATTTTCATTGGAACCGTCAACTGGGCCATCGGCTGGACGACTAGGTTCCTCGACACGCATTTGGGCTCGGGTGACGAGCGCCTGTCCCTCTCGACCTGGGACGATGGCTGGTGGCGCTCGGGGGTCGAGTGGCTGATGAACGAGGGCTTCGGCATGGCGATCGCGCGCGGCAGCTCGTGGATCCTCTTCACGTTGGTGGCCTGGGCCGCGGCATGGTACTGCTTCTCGATTGTGTACGAGGCCATTGCCGGACCGTTCTTGGACGAGGTCCAAGGCAAGCTTGAAGCCAAGTGGTTCGGCAGGGACCCACGCAGCACTTTAAAGCGCCCCACAGACCTGGCACCCGAGATCTGCGCGCGCTACACCTGGCTGCTTGGCGGCGCCGGGGTCGCCCTCTCTGGGGTGCTCTTCGCCGTCCTTCCCGGTAGCTGGCTTCTGGTCTCCGCGATAGCCTTCCTGGCCCCGTTCATCGCCGCTATGTCCCCCACTGGGCTGCCTGGTCTTGCCCATGGCGCCGAGTACTCTAAGTGGCTGCGCTGGATCCGGACGACCGAGTCTAGGGCACTCTGGGTCGGCGTCCAGGTTGCCGTGATCACGCTCTTCTTGCTGCTGCTCTTGCTGCCCCTGCACTTTGTGCCGGTGATTGGCACTATGCTGTACAGCGCGATTGTCGGCTTCAGCACAGCTATAGGAATGCTTGAGATTCCTATGGAGCGCCGGGGCTGGCAGTTAGGGCAGCGTATCCGCTTCCTCAAGCGGCACCTGGTGCCCGTGACTCTGTTTGGCTGCACTGTAGGCCTTGTCTTCACTGTCCCACTGCTTGGCCCCATGATCGCTGTGCCCTCAGCGTCCATCGGCGGGTTGTGGCTTGTGATTCGACTCGACAAGTCGTTCCTGCGCAGCGCATAGGCGGCCGTTCGGGCTAGAATAAGCTCGCGCAAACCTACCATCGAATCGAACCTCCTGCACCCCAGTACCGTGCCCCGCAAACTCGTCACCAGCGCCCTCCCCTACGCCAACGGCCCCATTCACTTCGGCCACGTCATCGGTGCCTACCTGCCCGCCGATGTCTACGTGCGCACCCTGCGCATGCAAGGGGAAGAGGTGCGCTTTGTCTGTGGCACCGACGAGCACGGCGTGGCGATCACAATCGGCGCCGAGGCCGCGGGCATGGACTGCGCAGAGTACGTTGCCAAGTGGCACGACGAGATCAGGGGCACCTTCGACCACCTCGGCATCGAGTTTGACATCTTCTCGGGCACGTCCAAGTCGCCTTCACACGCCGAGCTGAGCCGCGACTTCTTCCGCGCCCTCGATTCGAACGGCTTTCTGATTAAGGAGACCTCCCAACAGCTATTCTGCGTTGCCTGCGACAGGTTCCTCGCGGATCGCTATGTGGTTGGCACTTGCCCCAAGTGTGGCCATGACAAGGCCCGGGGCGACGAGTGTCCGAAGTGCGGAGAGTGGCTTGATCCCCTCGACATTGTCCAGCCGGCCTGCAAGGTGTGCTCAAACACGCCCGAGCCCCGTTCGACGACCCACTGGTACCTAGACCTGCCAAAGCTGCGTGATGCGCACATTGGCGACTGGTTCCAGAGCAAGTCCTGGAAGCCGAACGTCCAGGCCTTCGTGGCCGGGCTCCTAAAGGACATCGACAAGCGCCCGATCACCCGGGACATGAAGTGGGGCATTCCCGTGCCCGAAGAGATCGCCGGCGACGAAGAGGGCAAGGTCCTCTATGTCTGGTTCGATGCGCCCATCGGCTATATCTCGTTCCTGCAAGAGTGGTCCGTTGCCCAGGGCACGCCGGACGCCTGGAAGGATTGGTGGTGCCCAAAGAATCCCGATGACACCGAGCTCGTGCACTTCATCGGCAAGGACAACATCCCGTTCCACTGCCTGGTCTTCCCGTCTATGTTGCACGGCGCGGGCAAGGGCTACGTCCTGCCCACCGCCGTCCCGGCCATGGAGTTCTACAACCTCCAAGGCGCAAAGTTCAACACCTCCGAGGGCTGGGTGATCCCCCTCGAGCCCTTCTTCGAGACCTACGACGCCGAATCCACGCGCTTCTATCTATTGAGCAGCGCGCCGGAGACCTCGGACAGCGACTGGCGTTGGGAAGACTTCCAGACCTGCGTCAACGCCGGCTTGGCCGACACCATCGGCAACCTTGCTACGCGTGTCCTGCGCTTCATCGACAAGCACTTCGACGGACACATTCCGGCACTACAGGAAGAGCACCGCGCCGAGCTGGACGGCGCCATGCTTCAGGACTCCGGCCCCATGGAAGACCCCGCGGATTCGGTCCTGCGCTTCCGCTTCCGCGAAGCGAGCTCACGCTTGCTGGCCAATGCAGCCGTAGCCAACGTCTACATCGACACCACCGCACCCTGGGCCCTCCGCAAGACGGACATGGAGCGCTGCGGCAGCGTGCTCAATACAGCCGTCGAATACCTACACTTCCTCGCGCGGTGGATGGCGCCGTTTATGCCTAAGAAGGCCCAGGCCCTGTGGGAGATGCTCGGCGAGTCCAGCCCCGTGGCCGAGTCCGGCTGGCCCGAGTTGCCCAAGGCGGACACCTGGCGCAAGGACCTTGGCGGCCAAAAGCTCGGCGACATCCACGGCCTCTTCGACAAGCTCGACGCGAAGGCCATCGCCACGGAAATCGAGAAGCTCCGCGCCGGTCACGTGACTTAGGATTTAATTGAGATACAAAGGCCATGCCTCCGTATCTCGCTGTCCATGATCCTAATCGTCGTTGCCGCCTGCGCCGCCGCCATGCTCCTAGTGGAGTGTGTCGTCACCGGCCGATCCTGGCCTAGAGTACGTGGCTGGTGGACCCGTGCGCTGATTTTAAACGGGCTCCAACTGTCGATTGCATGGTGTGCGACCCGTGCCTGGGACCCCTGGATGGCAGGCCGTCGGCCCTGGTCTGCAGATGGATTGGGGATTATCGGCGGCACTCTAGCCGGATATCTGGCCATCGTTTTTATCTACTACTGGTGGCACCGTGTGCGGCACTCATCCCACTTCCTTTGGCGCGTCTTCCACCAAGTGCACCACAGCCCGGCGCGCCTCGAGATCATCACGAGCTTCTACAAGCATCCCTTGGAGATCTTCGCCAACGGCTTGCTTTCCAGCGCAATCGCCTACTTCCTGGTCGGCTTGTCTCCCGAGGCCACGACCTACGCCGTCATGCTCACGGGAATCGCCGAGCTCTTTTACCATTGGAATGTGCCCACTCCCCACTGGCTTGGCTACGTGATTCAACGCCCCGAGAGCCACTGCGTACACCACCAATCGGGGCTGCACTCCTACAACTTCGGGGACCTGCCGATCCTCGATATTATGTTCGGTACGTTTCGCAACCCCAGGGACTGGCAAGCAAGCTGCGGCTTTGGGGACAAGGAGCAACTGCTCGGCCCTATGCTGCGCTGCACGAATGTCCTCGGTGAGCCGGGTTCACACCGGCGCTCTGATTCGGAACAGGCGAGACCGTTCCCATGAGGTGCTGGGCAGGAATCCTCCTGGCAGTTCTCGGCTTGACCACTATGGCTGGCGACCTGTTTAGCTTGCCGACGCTCAAGGGGCTTGGCGCCGCCACAGCCGCGTCCCCGGCACCGAAGGTCTTCTCAGCGGTGCAAGGTTACGAGACCTACTCGACGCGTTTCTTCCTTGAGTGGAACGACCTCGAGGGGGTGGCGCATGAGCTCGAGCTTACCCCCGAGACCTACTCGCAAATCAACGGACCCTACAACCGGCGGAACATCTACGGGGCCATGGTCGCCTACGGTCCGGTGCTCTCGAGCGACCCCCAAGCAGAGCGTATGTTCTGGGGAGTGGCGCGCTACGGAGTCACCGGTGACGCACCTCTTCTAGAGGAGCTAAGTATCGATCCCGATCAAGTCCAAGGTGGTATCGCTCTTGTCTACAAGCCGCGCGCCGGCACGGTCATGGGCGACCTGCCGACCCGAATCGAGGTCACAGTTCCATGATCACGAGTTCGCACACGGGCGGCCAGTACAGCCTATTCCGTGCCCTGTTCGGCACCTATCTAGCCATTCACTTCGCCCACCTGATCCCGTGGGGCGCAGAGCTGTTCTCCCACGCCGGCGTGTTCTCGGACGGAGGCGCGAGCCCTCTCTTTGGCATATTCCCGAACCTCTTCCTGCTCAACGACTCCCCTGCCATGGTGGCTGGTGCCCTGGTAGCGGGAGTGCTGGCCAGCGTGCTGTTTGCCCTTGGGAAGTTCGACCGCGCGGCGGCCGTGTTCCTGTGGCTGCTTTGGGCGAGCCTGCTCGGTCGCAACCCCCTGATCTCGAATCCCGGTATTCCCTTTGTTGGGTGGCTGCTACTCGCCCACGCGCTGCTCCCCCCCGCCCCCTTTGGCTCGCTATCGGCAGCCGGCCGAACAGACCCCAAGGGCAGCTGGTCGATGCCGCCCGCTATCCTGACGGCGGCATGGATCGTGCTCGCCGTGGGATACACCTATTCCGGCTACACCAAGCTCATCAGCCCGTCCTGGCTGGATGGATCCGCCTTCGGCTACCTCCTAACCAATCCGCTGGCACGGGACACGCCACTTCGGGGACTCGTACTCTCCATGCCCGAGCAGCTGCTGCAAGTCGCCACCTGGAGCGTGCTCGCCATAGAGCTGCTCTATGCCCCCCTCGCCCTCATTCGCCAAGCGCGAAAGTGGATCTGGCTGGTGATGGTCTTGATACACCTGGGTCTTTTCGTGCTTGTCGATTTTGCTGACCTCACCATCGGCATGCTCGTCATGCACCTATTCGTCTTCGACCCAGCTTGGATCCCCGCCAAGCCGGGGCTGCGTAAGAGCCCTGCGGCAGGCACAAGAGCTATCGAGGATGAGCAACCCGATGTGCTCTTCTACGACGGCTCCTGTGGGCTCTGCCATCGCACCACGCGGCTCTTGCTGGCCGAGGACGCAGGCGGCGAAAAGTTCCGGTTCGCGCCACTGGACAGCGTCACCTATCGAGAAACCTTTGACGACAAAGAGCCGCTACCCGACAGCGTCGTGCTGCTGCGGCCGAACGGCCAGTACTTTACGCGCACTAGCGCCGTAGTGCGTCTATTCGAGCGACTCGGCGGTTATTGGCGACTGCTCGCCTTGGGCCTTGCCATCATCCCGCGCCCGATTCGAGACGCCGGCTACGACGCCATCGCGCGCATCCGGCACCGGCTCTTTGCAAAGCCCACGGACGCCTGCCCGCTGATGCCGCCCGAGTACGGTCGGCGCTGGCTACCCTAGTTCGAGAAGTCGACGAGCGCCTGCTTGACCTTGCCCGCACTAGCCTTCCGGGCGTGATTCGCAAGGACTCCAGGGCCGGGCCAACGGGCTTACTTCTTCTTCGCCCGCTGTGCGGCCTGGTTCGCGGCCTGCTTCTCGACCTTGGCCCAGGAGTCGCGCAGGGAGACCGCACGGTTGAAGACCGGTGCGCCGGACTTGGAGTCGACGGTGTCCACGGTGAAGTAGCCCGTGCGCTCGAACTGGCAGGTGAAACCTGGTTGGGCGTCCATAAGGCTCGGCTCGACCTTTGCGTGCTGCACGGTTAGAGAGTTTGGATTCAGGTTATCCAGCAGGGTCTTGCCCTTCTTAAACTTCATCGGGTTAGGGACCTGAAACAGGTTGTCGTACAGCCGCAGCTCCGCGTCACCCGCATGGTCCACAGAGACCCAGTGCATGGTTGCCTTGACCTTGCGCTCGTCGGCGGTGTTGCCGCCCCTTGACTCGGGATCGTACTCGCACAGGACACGGGTGACCTCGCCGGTTGCCTCGTCCTTCTCCACGCCGGTACACGTCACGTAGTAGCCATAGCGCAGGCGCACCTCGCGGCCGGGCGCCATGCGGAAGAACTTCTTCGGCGGCTCCTCCATAAAGTCCGCGCGCTCGATGTACAGACGGCCCGAAAAGGGCACATCGCGGGTGCCGGCGGACTCGTCCTCGTGGTTGTTGATGGCGGGCACCATGTCGACCTTACCCTCGGGCCAGTTCGTGACGACCAGCTCCAGGGGATCGAGCACGGCTAGGCGCCGCTGGGCATTCGCGTTAAGGTCACTGCGCAGCTCGTTCTCCAGCTTGACCAGCTCCACGGTGCTGTTGAACTTGGCGACGCCGATCTCGCGGCAAAAGGATCGAATCGATCCGGGCGTGTAGCCGCGTCGGCGCAACCCGCGCAGGGTTGGCAGGCGCGGGTCATCCCAACCGGAGACGGCGCCCTTCTCGACCAGGGTCGTGATGTGACGCTTGCTCATCACAAAGAACGACAGGTTCAAGCGCGCGAACTCGATCTGCTGGGGATGGTGTACGCCAAGCTTGCTCAGGAACCAGTCGTACAGGGGGCGGTGGTTTTCGAACTCGAGGCTGCAGAGCGAGTGCGTGATGCCCTCGAAAGAGTCCTCTAGGCCGTGGGCCCAGTCGTACATCGGGTAGATGCACCAATCGTTGCCGGTGCGATGGTGCTCCACATGCCGGATGCGGTAGATGATCGGGTCGCGTAGGTTGATGTTCGGCGAGGTCAGGTCGATCTTGGCCCGCAGCACGTGAGCCCCATCCTCGAACTCGCCGGCGCGCATGCGGCGCAAGAGGTCTAAGCTCTCCGCGGGCGCGCGGTCGCGGTACGGCCCGGCCTTGCCCTCTACCGTCGTGTCGCCCCGCAGCTCGCGGATCTCATCGCTATTGCAGGAGTCCACGTAGGCGTCCCCCTGCTCGACCAGCTGCTCGGACAGCTCGTACAGGCGCCCGAAGTAGTCCGATGCGAAGTACAACCGGTCGCCCCAGTCGAAGCCCAGCCACGCGATGTCATCCTTGATCGCATCCACATACTCCACGTCTTCCTTGACGGGGTTTGTGTCGTCGAAGCGCAGGTTGCACAGCCCACTGCGCTCGGCCGCGATCTCGAAGTTGATGCAGATCGCCTTGGCGTGGCCAATGTGTAGATAGCCGTTGGGCTCCGGGGGAAAGCGCGTGTGCACGGCCCCGTTGTTCTTGCCCGCTTTCATGTCCGCATCGACGATCGTGCGGATGAAGTCCCGGGGCGCGCCGGATTGAGCCTTGCTTCCGGAGTTGGAGGCGGGCATCGAGGCGTTTTCGGGTGCGTTGGGATTGGACATGGGACCTAGTGTATTCCAGTGGTGTAGAAATCGAGAGCAAGATGTTAACGAGCCCGGCCTAGAGAAGTCTCGCAAGTCGTCCGGAAGTCGCGAGTCTGGGCTGTATGCGGCCCGGGCAGATGGTAGATTGAAAGCCGCGAAGCAGACCCCAGACCAAGCCCCTGTGGCCATCCAGATATCGAGGCCCAAACGGGACTTCCGCGCCAGCAACCCCATGGCGCGGCGGGGAAAGCTCCTCTCCACTCGATTCTCTGCACCCAACCTCCGGCAAACGCCAGAACCGGTCCCATGCGTACACTGCTCAGCCAATTCTGCGAAGAATTTGACGCCATCGTCCAAGACCTACTCGCCCCCCTTGGAGAGACCACCCGCGCCCTCGACAGCGCCTCGGACGACCTGTCTGGACGGGAATTGCGCCCCCCACTGCGAGATATAACCCACATGCTCCAGGCCCTCGCCGAGAAGGTCGCCGAGCAGCAGGCCTACGTGCTGATCTTCGGCCCTCTCAAGAGCGGCAAGTCAACCCTGATGAACGCTCTGTCGGCCAGCTATGTGAGCGAAGTCTCCAGCCTGCCCGCCTATCCGTGCATGGTCTACGTCTCCCACGCGGAGAAGCGTGAGTACCAGATCACCCGCTATACCGGCGCCGTGGAGACGTTCACGGATCCCGCCGCCCTGCACCTGGCCATCCACCGCGCCCACGGCGAGCTCGCCGAGCAGATCCGCAAGGCCGACAACTCCGAGAACCTGTTCGACCCCGCCATCGACTACCCCAAGGCGATCCGCAGGGTCGACTTCAAGCTGCCAGCCGGCGAGCTCGCCGAGTCCGGCGCCGTGATGGTCGACACCCCCGGGCTCTACAGCCGCATGAAGTTCGGCTACGACCGTATGACCCGGGACTTCCGTAACGCAGCTGCCTGTGCAATCTTCGTGGTCAAGACCGACAACCTGTTCCTCGAGCAGGTCTTCGAGGAGTTCAACGAGCTGCTCGAGCTGTTCAGCCGCATCTTCTTGGTGGTCAACATCGACTCCACCAAGCGCGACCTCGCCCCGGACGGCCAGCTGCGCCCGAGCCTGGAGCAGGCCGATCCCAAGCGCATCATCGAGGCCTTCGAGACCCTCGCCATGTCCGCGCCCCTAAAAGCCGCCGCGGAAGATGGACGCCTCAAGATCTACCCCGTGGACCTGCTCCAAGCTGCCTCCGAGCGCCTCAGTGGACTGCCCCAAGGCGCCACTATGGGCGGCGACGTCGCCGCTCCCCGGGCCAGCTTCTCTTCGTTCCAGGGCGACCTCACCGACTACCTTAACAGCACCGAATACCTGATCGCGTTCCTTGGCGACAGCCTGCGCCGGGCGGACTCCCTTATGGAAGAACTCGGCTCCATCGTCGAGAGCCCGGCCATCGAGAAGCTGCGTATCGAGCACGACGCCGTAAAGCAGGACCTCGAGCGTTCTGGCACTAAGCTTGGCGCCCTGACAAGCCTCCAGAACGAGGACTGGGAGGCCCGCTTCTTGAGCCTGGCCAGCAACCTCGACAAGCGCGCCGCCGAGCATGCGAGTCGCATTGAGCAGCGCAGTACGGCAGCCCTGACGGGCGCCGTAGAAGCCTGGTTCCGGTCCAATGACAGCCTAGACTTCCTTAACCGCGACGTCTTCGGCCCCGTGCTCTCCGGTCACAAGGAAGAGCTCGGCGTCTTCCTGGAGAAGGCGTTGCGCGAGGCCGTCACTGGCGGTGATGCGGGCATTGGCATCACGTCCGCACTTCGCAAGAACCTCGCCACCTCTGGCGTTGACCTCGCGGAGATCGGCAGCGCTGCCTTGGCCGAGCTCGAGGTCACCTTGGACCTAGCGGCCCCGGCCACCTGCATCGCCGGGGGCGATATCCCCGTCAAGAAAGGCTTTTGGGACTGGATCCTCTTCCGCGGCCAAGGCCGCGTCCGCGCCAAGCTGTTTGGCCCTGCGAACCGTCCCACCCACTCCATCCTTGCGGCGGCCAAGGCCAAGCGCCTAGGCAAACCCGGCCGCACGTCCATGTTGAACTCCCTAGCTGAGTCCCGCGAGCAGTTCTTCGAGGCCTGCTCCGCCCAGCTGCGCGAGGCCTTCCTTGAAGCCTACTCCGCCTCTGCCCTTGGCACCCTCGAGAGCCTAGTCGCCCACAAGTTCGAGGGCGTCACCCGCCGCCACGCAGACCTGCAACGCCAGTTCACCGAACACCGACTCGTCCTCGACAACCTCGACCGTTTGACCTCAGCTAGCGAGGCCGCCTCCATTGCCGTTGGTGGACTCTGGCAACAGTACGGCGACACGGACCCGCACCTGCTTAAGCTGCCCCTCGAAGGCGATAAAGTCGAACAGGACAGGGACCTTCTGCCCATTGAGCTAGTTCCGGTTGCCGCTGCGGAAGCAGCTAAAGAGGTCCAGCTCGAGCTCGAAGAAGACCAGGACGAGGCCGGCCCCGGCGAGATTCTTATCGACAACGGCACCGCCGTTGCTCGGGAGGAGCAAGCAGCCCAGCCGGGCATAAGGGACAACACCAACTAACTTCGACGTGGCGCAGTGCGCCTACTTACATGGCCTCTTCAAGTTGCCACTCTGATTCGCAGATGTGAGCCTTTGAAGAGGCCTATTCATACCCAAAACTAAGTTCGCCTCCCCTCTGGAGTCCTTATAGACGCTCTGCATCCTGCCCACATGACTACCCCCAAAATTCTCGCGCCCTACACCTTCCCTCGAACCGGGCTCTCCATCCGAAACCGCACCGTGCTTGCGGCGATGACGAATAAGCAGAGTGGTCACGATGGCGTTCTTAGTGATGATGAGTTGGAGTGGCTGGCGGCCCGGGCGCGGGGTGGTTTTGGGATTGTGACGACTTGTGCGGCCCATGTGAGCCTGGATGGTCAGGGGTGGGACGGAGAAATGGGCGTTTTTGACGATGGGCTGGTTCCGGGGCTGACTCGCCTTGCGGATGCGTTGCGGGCTGAGGGCTCGGTCTCCCTCGTGCAGATTTTCCACGGGGGTGTACGAGCACCCTCGCGGTTGACAGGGCAGCAGCCCTTTAGCGCCAGCGTCTTCAAGCTCGAAGCGAAGGACTTCGAGGTGCCTAGGGAAGCCACAGTGGAGGACATCGAGCATACGATCGCGGCCTTCGGCCAGGCAGCTCGGCGCTGCGCGGAAGCGGGCTTTGACGGTATTGAGATTCACGGTGCACACGGCTACCTGATCACCCAGTTCCTGGGCACAATCTCGAACACGCGCACGGATCAATGGGGCGGCAGCCTAGAGAATCGGGCGCGGTTCGTTCGGCGTATTTATGCCGCGACGCGGGCTGCGACTCCCGATGGTTTCTTGATTGGCGTCCGCATCTCACCCGAGGTCGCGGACCAGGGTGTTGGGCTCGACGATTCACTGCAGGTCGCGAAGTGGCTAGCGGAAGACGGCGTAGACTTCCTGCACGTCTCCAACTGGGACAGCTTCAAGCCGCCAGCGCAACATCCTGAGTCGGGCAAGATGCTCACCACTTGGTTCCGCGAGGCTCTTGGACCCGACGTGCCGCTGATCGCGACCGGTGGCGTCTGGACGCCCGCCGAGGCGGACCAGGTCTTCGACCACGGGGCCGACATGGTTGGGCTAGCCCGGGCCGGCATCGGCAACGCTAGCTGGGCCAGCGACGCGGCTCGCATCGACTGGGAGCCCGCCCGGCCGCCCTACACGCCCCAGCACCTGCGTAACGCCGCCATCAGCGAGAAGATGGTCGACTACATGCGTCTGTGGCCGGGCTTCGTCACCGATGGCAAGTAACCCTAAGCTGACGAGCCACTAAGCGCCTTCCAACTGGGCCAATCCGCGCCGTGACACCTTGCGCAAGATCCAGAGCACTGCAAAGGTGGCGACGATTCCAAGGATCAGGACGCGCTGATCGGCGGCCTGGGAAAGGTCGAGCTCGGTCAGGCTGGACCCGATCCAGACGACGGCAAAAATGCGCGGGGCCAGGCCGACCATAGAGCCAGCCAGAAATGGGAGTATGCGGATTCCCGTGGTAGACATCAGCAGATTTGTAGCTGCGAAGGGCATCACCGGGGAGAGCCGAATCAGCGCCAACAACCCTATGGTTCGTAGGTCGTGTCCTTGGTCCAACTCGCGGTGAATGGCCTCGGCTCGCGGATGATGGGAGAGCGCTTCGACGGCCTTAGCCCGCAGCAAGAATCGCAAGGTCGCAAAGCCGATCGCCGCTGCCATCCCCACGCCGACCAGGGCCACAAGTGTGCCTAGCCCAACGCCAAAGGCCATACCACTCAACAGGGATGCTGCATGGGTTGGCGTTAGGGAGAAGGCCGACAGGCCCGCGGTTAGCAACAGGAAGACGGGGACCTGGGACGCGCCCAGGTTGAGGAATCCATCAAGCCAATACGGGCTCGTGCCACCCAGAATCAAGGCCCCCAGGATCGGCCCCAAACCGGTGAACAAAGCCGCCGGTCCTAGAACCCCGAGATTCACGACGGTGCTACGAAGTGAGCGAAGCATGGAGAGAGATAGGGAAGGTCATCGAAACGGAAGGTAGTGCTGGTTGAGACGAAGCCGACTAGCAGGGCAGTATTTTAGCACCGAACTTGGTGCCCCATTGACCAGTACCGCAGCAGAAACTGGGCCTAGTGTCAGATTGTTTACTCGACAACACACGGCCATAAGCCCGACGCCAAAGGCTCACACATAAAACACTATCGAGCACGAATCCCCTCGGCACCAAAGAAGGCCCCGAGTCCCATCCAAGGGCCGTTTCTGAGGCCGCCACCTGCCCCCGAGCACCGAGGCAGGTCGCAATTTGCAGCGCGCCACCGCAGAGCGGGATACCTTTACTTGGTCTCGGCGCCTAAAACAGCGCCCGGCGGACGGCACCAAGGGCTTCGGCCCTGTCCCAGCGACTCTTCTTCCACACCCCGACTTCAGGGATCCCCATGCGCCGTCCGAACCTATTCCTCCCCGTTGTTGCCGCTATCGGCCTGCTCGCAACCCAGGCCGAAGCTCAATCCACCGCTCGCCCACTCCCGGCGTTCCGCCTGAGCGCCCCGATCACATCCGTCGCCGCGAACTTCTCCAACCAAGGCGCTGCGCCCCACAACCGGACCACGGGTGGCTTCATCGAAGCCTCGGCCGCGACTGCCACCGTCGGCACCGAAGTCCTGACGCCCATGCCCAAGGACGTCCTGCTCAACGACGACTCCGCCACGGGCGAGTTCAGCAGCTTGCGCATGTTTGCCGAGGCCCGGAGCGACGCGAGCTTTAGCGACATTACCGGCGGTATCGACACCCAACGCGCCGGACTTGACGCGACCCTAGGACGCACCTTTAACGGCAACCGCGCCATCGCATTGCACCTTTCCAACGAGTCCTCGTTCTACAAACTCGACAGCGGAAGCGCACTGGTACCGGGCTCGGACAAGCCCTTCAACGACCTCTTCCGCACCAGTGCAGGCATGCAGGTCGCCATCGAAGCGGACCAGCACTTCACCTGGCTGGCTGGCTTGGAAGCGACCATCTCCGGCGACGATCTAGTAAGCCCCCTAGAATCCTTAGCCTACGGCGGCTTGGGCGGCGTGCGCTACTCGATCAACGACGACGTGGCCTTCTCCTTCGGCTTGGCCGGTGAGTCGCGCTTGGCGGATGACGTCTGGGTGATCCCGTTCTTCGGTATGGACTGGGACGTCACGGACGATACGACCTTCCGCATCCAAGGCTCAGAACTGCGCCTCCAGCACAACCTGGCCTGGGGCCTTCGCGCACACTGTGGAGCGCGCTATGACGTCCGTCAGTATCTGCTAAATGGATCATCGTCCGTCCCCGATGGAGTCTTTCGCGACGAGGAGATCCGCCTGACCGCTGGCCTGGACTGGTTTTTTGCCGAGGACGCTATGCTCGGCATCGAGGTGGGCAAGGTGATGTGGAACGAGTTCACAGTCCTTGACCAGGACGGCGGCCTTGTGGGCACAACGGAGGCCGACCCGGCACCGTACATCGGCTTCAACCTAACATTCGGGCTGTAGAGCTAGGGCCTGCCTGCTTGAGATCGCCGGGCAGCCGGGCTCGGCGCCTGCGTTTTGCCCTTTGCCTTGGACGGCTGGTTGGGTATGACTAGGCATGCGCCGCGCCCTGCCTCTACTGGTCACCACACTTGTGGCCGCGCTTCTCTTCTGGGTCCAAGGACCGACGCAGCTGCAGCTTGCTGCGATGACGGCGGGCGACCTGCTGGGCGAGCCAGATGCGCGAGGTGCCCTCTTCCCTGTCTTAGGCGAGGAAGTCCTGCGCAATGCGGAGGAGCTTGAAGACGGCGCTCTACACTTAGTGCTAGCCCCGGTGCAAAAGTCCGCCTCGTCCCAGATCACCCACAATGGCACGACCTACTCCATCGCCCCATCGGCGGAGGTCCGGCGCAGCGTACTCACCAACCTGCGCAGTCTAGCCGCCGAACAAGGTGGCTCCCTGATCACATCCACCGCCGCCAAAGGCGGGTACTTCGAGCTTACCTTGATCGAGCGAGAGAATGGCGACCTACTGCGAGCGCTAGCCTGGAATGAGGGCGGAGATCTAACAGCGGCACAGCTTGCTGCCATCAAACATCGCGGGACCTCGACTGGACTCGCTGGCTCTATACCCTGGACCCCACCCAGCAAGACGTCTCTTCTTCCACCCCTCGTCGCGATCCTCTTGGCGGTGTCCTTCCGCCGGACCATCCTCGCACTCTTCGTTGGCGTCTGGGTCGGGGCCACGGTGCTCGTGCTGCAAGGCACCACGTCCCCTTGGCTCGCCGTCCCCGTAGGGTTCTACGACGTCTTCGCGCACTTTCTTTGGGGCAAGGTCTACGATCTCGACAACACGCGAACCGCGCTGTTCGTTCTGTGCATGCTGTCCATGGTTGGCCTGCTGATCCGCAGCGGCGGAATCCGCGGCTTGATGGACGCGATCGCGAGCCGTGCCAAGAGCGCCCGCAGCACCCAGGTCGCCACCTGGATCCTAGGTCTGGCGATCTTCTTCGACGACTACTCGAATACGGTGTTGGTCGGCTCAACCATGCGCCCGCTCACGGACCGCTTTCGTATCGCCCGGGAGAAGCTCGCCTACCTAGTGGACTCCACTGCGGCACCGGTGGCTGGGCTCTCGCTACTGTCGACCTGGATTGCGTTCGAGGTCTCGACCTTCTCCGCCCAGTTGCCCGCTGCCGGCATCTCCCCCACCGCGGGCTACGAGGTTTTTCTCGCCACCCTGCCGTTCCGCTTCTACTGCATCCTAACCCTGGTCTTCGTGGGACTGGTCGTCTTCACCGGCCGCGACTTCGGTCCGATGCTAAAGGCCGAGAGACGCGCCCGCAAGACCGGCGAGCTGGTCGCCCCGGGCTCAAAGCCACTGGTCGCCGAGCGCGCAAACTCAATCCTAGTTGCCCCCGGCGTCCCACCCCGGGCGCTGCATGCGATCGTGCCCCTGTTAGCCTTCGTCTTCGTGACCTTCTTCACCATTCTGCTGCGCGGTGGCGCTTTTGAAGGAGCCCCGGACGGCTTCTCCATGGAGTGGTTATCGGGCGTCCTGCTGTCGGGCAGTGGCAGTATTCCGCTGCTGGTGGGTTCGGCAACGGGGCTCACACTGGCCGCCTTGGTCTGCCTGCGGGTGGGCATCGGCCGCGAGATCCCATCGGCGGCCTGGACGATCCTGTCGTCCATGGGCAGCGCATTCGCGATCCTGTACCTGGCTTGGATGATCGGCATGGTCTGCGGCGAGCTGGGCACCGCGCACTACCTCACGGGTCTCATCGGCGACGCGATTCACCCGGCGACCCTGCCGGCGATCCTGTTCTTGCTCTCCAGCGCCATCGCCTTTGCCACGGGCTCGTCCTGGTCCACGATGATGATCCTGCTGCCCCTGGTGGTCGGGCTGGCCTTCAACCTGGGCGAGGCGGCCGAGATCGGCGGCTATGCGCTGCTGATCATGTCGATTGGCGCAGTGCTGGAAGGATCAATCTTCGGCGACCACTGCTCGCCGATCTCCGACACCACGATCCTGTCGTCGGTATCCAGCGCCTCGGACCACATGGATCACGTCAAGACCCAGGCACCCTATGCCCTGCTGACCATGTCCGTTGCGATGGGCTGCTGCTACCTGCCCTGCGCGCTATTTGGGCTGTCGCCTTGGGTCGGTATCGGAATCGGCGCGGTAGTGTTAGCCGTGGTGCTGCTTGCCTGCGGTCGGCGCGCCGAATCGACCTAGGAGCCCAGCTCTTCCAAGAAGAGTGGGCCAAGGTCTTCGAGCTTCTTCGCGCCGACACCAGGCAGGTTCCCAAACTCTTTCAGGGTGCTCGGCCGTGCGTTGGCCATGGCGATCAGGGTGCGGTCCGCGAAGATTACATAGGGGGGCACGCCACGGGTGCGGGCCAGCTCGCGGCGGAATTCGCGCAGTCGCTCGAACATCGCCTCGCACTCAGCGTCGAGCTCAACTGCCGGCTTCTTGGCGCGGCCGCGCTTGCGCGCACCCTCGCCACTGGGCCCCGAATCCTTCGCCACGGGCACATTGATTAGGGTCACGTCTAGGTTGCCGTACATCAGCTCGCCGCCCTCTTCCGACAGGTACAGAGTCGGGTATTCGCCCTTAGCAATGTGCACGAACCCCAGGCCGACCAACTGGTCGATGAACGAGCGCAGGGTGCGCTGGTCGTAGTCCTTTAAGAGGCCGTAGGTCGACAGGTTCTGGTGCCCGCGCTTTCGGATGTTCGCGACGTTGGCACCGCGGCACACATCCGCCACGTAGGCCGCGCCAAAGCGCTGGCCCGTGCGCACGATACAAGACAGGATCTTCTGCGCAACGACCGTGCTGTCCTCCACGGTGCCGAGCTCGCCCAGGCAGACGTCGCACGCTCCGCAGTTGAAGTCTTTCCCCGGCTTGCCCAGGGTCTGGCCGAAGTACTCGACAAGGGCACGGTGCCGGCACAGGCCACCGGTGGCGAAGTTCATGATCCGGCCCAGGCGGTCCATGGCGACGGTCTGGGCCTTCGCGGCCCGGAACGACGCCTCTTCGGCAGCCTCCTTGGCTGCTGCTTTTTGTGCTTCGGGGTCCAGTACAGGGGCCGATGCCTGGATGATTGAAGAGCCGTCTTCGCAGCCCTCGAACCACTGCTCCTCTTCGCCCTCTTCCCCCATGCCGCCCCAAAAGGGCTCGTCGGCAAGGCCTGGGACGGGGTCCGGCTCGGGGGCATAGGCGGCGGCGTCCACGGCCTCCTGGAACGAGCGCTCGAGCATGCCCTTCCAGCTGAAGTAGTCCTTGCCCGCGTAGAACAGAACGCACTCGGCGGGCAGCCCATCGCGACCGGCGCGGCCGGTCTCCTGGGCGTACTGTTCGATGCCCTTGGGCATCGAGGCGTGCACGATAAAACGCACGTTGGTGCGGTCGATGCCCATGCCGAAGGCGACCGTGGCGACCACCACATCTAGGTCCTCGGCCTGGAACTTCTCCTGGACTCGGGCGCGCACGGATGCAGCCAGTCCGGCGTGGTAGGCGGCGGAGCGGACGCCGGCGCGTTTGAGTCCGTCGTGGATGCGCTCAGTCTCCTTGCGGGACAGGCAGTACACGATGCCCGCGTCCCCGGTATGCCGCTCGATGACGCTCATGACCTGGTCGTGGACCTTGGCCCGGGGCAGCACGCGGTAGGTCAAGTTAGGTCGATCGCAGTTGGCTACAAGCAGCGCGGGGTCGCGCAGCTTGAGGGCGCGCACGACGTCTTCGCGCACGTCCTCAGTGGCAGTTGCTGTAAAGGCCTGGATCGGCACGCCGGGCACAAGCTCACGCAGCGAGCCTAGGCGTTGGTATTCGGGGCGGAAGTCGTGGCCCCATTGACTGATGCAGTGGGCCTCGTCGATGGCGATGGCTGCGATGCCACCGGGACCGCGCAACAGCCCGTCGAGGAAGCCCGGCACAAACAGGCGCTCGGGGGCAACGTATAAGAGCTTCAGAGCGCCGTCCTGGAGCTGTTGATAGACCTCGCGCTTGTCTTCGGCAGTCTGGGCGCTGGTCAACATCCCCGCGGGCACGCCGTTCTGCACCAGCCCATCGACCTGGTCCTTCATGAGAGAGATCAGGGGGCTGATGACCAGCGTCAGCCCCGGGCGCACCAGGGCGGGCGCTTGGAAGCAGAGACTCTTGCCGCCGCCGGTAGGTAGCACCAGAAACAGGTCGCGATCTTCGAGGCTGGCTTGGATCGCCTCGCGCTGCATGTCGCGGAAGGCTTCAATGCCAAAGACCCTAGCGGCCAGGGCCTCCAAGCTCTGGATGTCCCTGCCAACAGAATCGGCGCCGTCCAAGACCCGAGTCGTGGCGGCGCCAAATGAAGAGAGGTTGTCTTGACTACTCATCTTCTGCGGGTTCTTCGAGCGGCTTGAACAGCGTCGGGGTGCCAGAGTACTTCTCGAGATAGATGTCGCAGTCGATGTCCACAGGGCCCGCCGGGATCGTACCCGCAATGCGCACGGGCACGCCGGTCAGCTCGTCCACCCACAGATGGATCGACCCCTTGATCCCAAACAGGCCCTCGAACTTCTCGCTTTCCTTCTTTGGCTCGCCGGGATAGGTCGCCGGGTCCAGGATGATCTCGATAGCGTTGAAGCGCCCAGCGGGGACATCCACGACCTTTGATTCGCCCTTGCGTAGGGTCAGGCGCCACAGGGTCTTCTTGTCGAGCAGCGGAAAGCTAAGCTCGTCCCGGCCTGAGAGCAGGAGTGAGCGCGACAGATAGACCGCGCCAAGCATGTCGATGCAGCCCTCGGGAATGTCCCTAAATTCCGCAGGCTGCCAGATGCGCTCGCCGGCCGGTGCACCGTTGCTGGAATCCCGGCGGTAGCTGGTCTGCTGACGGCCCTCGCGCTCGCCAAAGAGGCTCTCCCGGCGGCGGTTCTCCGAGCCACTCTGGCGATAGAAGTACGAGATCGACGGCCATTTCTTGGGCAGGTAGCGTGCGTCCAGAATCGTCTTTAGGTCGTACCAAAGGTAGCTTCCCTTGGCCTTCGCCCGCAGCCAGCCCGTCTTCGAGCCCTCACCCTCATCCGAAGGCGCAAACAGGACTAGGCTCTTCTGGAAATGCTCCACGCCCGTGTCCAAGTTTACTGTACCTACGGTCGCGCCGGCGGGTCCTAGGGAGACGTGGATGCCAAACTCTAGGTGTTCATCGAGGGGGACCAACAGCGCCGCATTGAACTTGCCGCGATCCACCACAAAGGGCGACACGCCGTCGACCTCGGCCGGCTTCATGTCGATTACCACCGGCGTAGGCACCTTGACCGGCTGCTCGACGTCTGGAGTCGCCCCATCGTCCTGGGCTCCGACCGTGAGGGTGCCAAGAAGAGTGAGCGCAAGCAGAGACCGTTGTTGAATAAGCATGATGTTCAAAGCAATAGACCCCAAGAGTGGGGCCCGATTACGTGTTTTCTAAAGGGAGTTGGCTGCAAGTTGCTGGATACGCACGGCGGCGTCCCTAAGTCATGCGTTTCGCCTCTCGGCGATGCGCTTTTCCGCAAGTCGCACAGCCACCCGGAACGGAGGCAGGCCCGAGGCCTTGGATTCGCCTAGGATCTCGTCAGACGCTGTCTCGATGCGATGCTCGATCGAATCCAGACCCTCTATACGGCCCTCCAGATGAAAGAAGGCTCCGCGAATCAGAGCGCCCGCGTTCAGCACGAAGTCCGGCAAGTACAGCACTCCGCGCTCGTGCAAGAGGTCCCCATGGTGGCTCTTGGCAAGAACGTTGTTCGCCGCACCAGCAACGATGCGCGTCTTAAGTCGCTCAACCGTCACATCGTGCAGAATCCCGCCCAGGGCACAGGGCGCAAACACGTCACACTCAACGCCCACTTCATCGGCCGGCTCGACAAACTCGAAGCCGACCTCCTTCGCGACCCGCTGTCCGCGCTCGACATTAATGTCCGTACCGATGACCGTCGCGCCCACGTCCACAAGGCGCGCGCTGAGCTTCGCGCCTACGTCGCCCAGCCCCTGGATCACCACCCGACGCCTTTTCCAGTCGGGCTCGCCGTCCAGGTGCCTAAGACCTGCGCGAATACCCGCAAAGGCTCCCGCCGCCGTGGCTCCCCCCAGGTCCCCGGGTCCATTGGCGCCAGTACTCGTCACGTACTTAGTCTCCGCCGACAGCCAGTCCAAAGCCTGGCCATCCGTGCCCACGTCCGGACCAGTGTAGAACTGCCCACCCATGGCCTCGACCCGCATGCCCATGTGGCGGTAAGCGCCCTCTAGGTCCATGCCGGGCTCGTCCAAGATGACCGCCTTCGCGCCGCCGCCGGGAACCCCAGCCAGCACGCACTTGTGGGTCATAGCACGGGCTAACCGCAGGCAGTCCATCAGCCCCGAGCGCTCGGAGAGATAGCTCCAACGCCGAATCCCACCGAATGCAGGCCCCACACTGGTGTCGTGAATCGCGATCAGCGCCTTTAGCCCCGACTTGCGATCGTACACGCCGATGACCTGCTCGAACCCTTCCCGGGACATGGCGTCAAGAATGTGAATACCCATTGCGGGGTCGAGTGTACCGTCTAGCGAGGCGGCATAAAATCGAGACGGGATGGGAGAATGCAAACTTTGGTGTAAGGGGAGGGAATCGAAGGAGCTGCGGTTAGGTGCTGGGGTCTGAGACCCTCCCTAGGGCCAATTGGCTGGGGGCTAGCTGGTCGGGCTCTGGATCCGCTGCTAGACGTGCTTGCGGTACGTTAGCGGTGAGCTCTTTTCAGTTTGCAGGTGTTGCGAAGACCAGGGACTTGCAGCCGTACCCACTTCCAAGGGAAGATACCCAGACACGGGGCGTCCACTTCGGCCAACGCCCCGCCTCACGTACACGAATACCATGCGCTACGCCTCTCTCCTGTTGCTCCTCCTCGCCTCCTGTGCCACCTCCGGCTCCACCAACGGCAACCGCGACCTGCCCAGCCAGATCGAGACCGAGGAGTACGTCAATCTGAGCGCTCGAGTCACAGCTGACGAGGACGCCCCCATTGGCGCGTTCCTTGGCGAGGTCGGCAATCGCGTCCAGGCGTGGAACAACGCCCGACTGATTGGAGACAACGAGCGCGTCCGGCTGCTCGAGGGTGTGCTGAAGTTCGAGTGCCTGCGCCGCCAGCACGAGATCATCGACCAGCTCGAGACCGGCCCCTCGCGCAACCGCTCTTTGGCCGCCGTTGCCTTGGGCTTCACCAACTCCCGCGTGATCGTCGACCCCGACAAGAGCCTGGACCTGATCGACCGCGGCGCCATCGCCATCAGCCCCCTGCTCGCCGCCATCCCGGACGAAGACCCCGAGGTCGCCGCCAACGCGCTTATGGGCCTGGGACTGCTGGGCCGCGTGGATACGCCCCTTAGGCCGATCTGTGAGGCCCTGGACACGTCGCCTGCGGCCCCTGTCCGCAACAACGCTACCTACGCCCTAATCTGCATCCTGAGCGCATCCAAAAACATCTCCGCGGACTTCACCGCGGACCAACTCGCCATGGTCCGCCAGTCCACTCAGCTAGCCCTCAACCACCCTAACGCGTCCATCCGTATCCAGGCCTCCGCCGTCCTGGGCCTAGCCGGCAACGAAGACTCGATCCCCCACCTTGGCGACCGCCTGAACGACGAGGACCCCACCGTCGGCCAAGCCGCCGCCACCGCCCTAGCCCGCATCGGGCGCGAACAGATCCACTATAAGGGCAAGGTCGCAAGGCTGCTCTCCGGCAGCTTAGACCGAGTCCGCCCCACCCGCCGCGAGACGGTCATGATTGGCCTGATCTTGCTGGCCGAGCACAACTACGGCGACAGGAGCGAGGACTGGGTCGCCTGGGCTAACAAGTTGCCCCGGTAAAGACAGCGTAGGCCTTGGCATAACGAAGCCATAAACAAGGACCGCGCACACGGCTCCGAGTCCTGCACCAAGGATCGAAGAGCGCAGGGCAAGGACAATAGGCAGCCCAAGGTGCTTCGAATACCTGCAACGGAAGAACGCCAGCGCCGGTAAGCAATGCCGTCATCCTTGGGAAGAACTCCTCGACAGCGGTGCTTCCTCCGAGCCAGGTATCGGCGTTGGATTTTGCCCGGACTCCGGATCGTCTGCTAACCTGCCTCTATGCCAAATCAGCCAAGGAATCGAATACAGCCTGCCGATCGAACTGCCGGGTTTACGGAGTCTGTGATTCGAGACATGTCTCGGATTGCGGCTCGGGAAGGGGCCGTGAACCTGGCCCAAGGGTTTCCAGACTTTGCTGCGCCGGAGGCGATGAAGCGGGCGGCTGGGGCTGCGATTGATGCGGATGTAAATCAGTACGCGGTGACCTGGGGGGCTCCGCGATTGAGGCGGGCTGTGGCCGAGCGGACTTCGACCTACAACCAGGTGGCCACCGATCCGGACCTGCATGTGACGGTGACCTGCGGCGCTACCGAGGCGATGATTGCGGCTATGTTGGCCGTGGTGAACCCCGGGGACGAGGTAATCATCTTCGAGCCGTTCTATGAGAACTATGGGCCGGACTGCACGCTAAGTGGTGCGGTTCCCAGGTTCGTTCGTCTGCGAGGGAAGGACTGGGAAATGGACCGAGATGAGGTCCGGGCAGCCTTTGGGCCCAAGACGAAGGCGATCCTGATCAATACGCCCCACAACCCAACGGGCAAGGTGTTTGGACGGGACGAGCTGGAGTTCTTGGCCGAGCTCTGCCGCGAGCACGACGTGCTTGCGATCACAGATGAGATCTATGAGTACATCCTGTTTGATGGAACCGAGCACCTGTCGATCGGCTCCTTGCCGGAAATGGCCGAGCGCACGATTACGATCAGCGGTCTGTCCAAGACCTGGAGCGCAACGGGCTGGCGCATCGGGTGGTGCATTGCGCCCAAGCACTTGACCGAGGCGATCCGTAAGGTGCACGACTTCCTGACTGTGGGTGCTCCGGCGCCGCTGCAAGAGGCAGCAGCCGATGCCCTAGCCTTCAAACCCGAGTACTTCGACGGGCTGCGGGCGACGTATGAAAAGCGCCGGGACATCCTGCTGCCCGCCTTACGCGAGACGGGCTTCCGGGTGCACGCTCCGAAAGGTGCCTACTACATCATGGCGGGGATCGAAGACCTGCGCGCAGCCGGCCAGACGGACACGGACTTTGCCATGGCTCTAGCGGCCAAGGGCGGAGTCGCCACGGTGCCTGGGTCGAGCTTCTTCCACGATCCAAAGGACGGGGTCGACATTATTCGGTTCTGCTTTGCGAAGAAGTTCGAGACCCTGGACGCAGCGGCGAGGATCTTGCGGGCGAGGCTCGGTGCGTGACTTAGAGTTGCCGTTGACTGGGCTTGGGTACGAGAGCTGGCGTACTTATTTGTTGCGCTTACTCGACACCCGGGACGACCTTTAGGGAATGGACCACCGATGCGAAAGTGGCTAGAATCGCAAACATGACAACGACCTTCATTCTAAGATTAGCAGCCGTCTCGTTCGGGTTAGCCACTGTGGCGTCCCTAGGACTTACAAGCTGTGGGAACTCTTTGAATGGGCAGCAAACGGAAGGCGTGGAGCCTACGGGCCCCGCATCACAGCCGGTGGAAGCAAAGGTTGAGAGCAGTGATACTGACGAGCCTGTCCTGCACAAGACGGCTGCTCCGAAGGCTGTGCACTTCGAGGGCGAGCTTGTGTTTGCGAAGCGGCAGTTCTCGGTGCTGCGCTCGACCACGACGTACCAAGAAGGCAACCTCTGTCGCTGGACCTTGCAGCCAGTTGGCGAGGGTGCGGCTAGCCAGACGATGACGTTTCGCTGGAACGACCTGTTGTTCCAACGCCCACCGGGTAAGGTGCAATCAGCGGAGCTCCAAGGGGCAAATGCGATGGCGAAGTTGGGCGAGCTGGAGCTGATACGTGCTGCGATGTTCTGGCCGGATGCCCCCCGTGGTCTGCAGCCCTGGGATGTGCAGGGCATGGACGCGGATAGCGAAGGTGCAACGGATCGCGCCAAGCCCGCCAGCACACTGCGCTTGTTGACCGCCACCATGGACGACCTAGGCTCAGTCTTGATGACCTATGATGAGCTGACTGACCAGCAGGTGTTCCGCTGGTTGCCTCTGGGAGAGGCCGATGGGGTCAGCCTGGCGGTGCTGGAGCGCTTCGATATCGCGGGCAGATCCTGGCCGAAGAGCATGAGTCTTGCCGTTGGAGGCGAGCTGCTTTGGACCCAGACCGTCACCTCGCTGAACGTGCAGTCCTGGTTCGGGGAGAAGTTCTTCCTACCGCTTGAGCACCAGGGCCGCTTGGATGCGGCTGAGAAGTAGGGACCTAGCACCTCGACGGAGCTACTGAGTCACGACCTAGCCAAGGTCAACTCCGGCGAAAATCCGCGATAACAGGTCACTTGGACTGTCCCCAAAGGGAGACAGGCTGTCTCGAGGACGGCCCTAGCCCCTCCCCGCGGGGGTTTTAGTCCCGATTGTGATTGGGCACTGATTTTGCTGTTCGGTTGTGTCGGCTCTTCCCCCGAGCCCCAAGCTGAACCAACACCATGCGCACCATGACCTTCTCCCGCTTGATCTTCCTGCCCCTGCTCGCCCTCGTCACGATTGACCTAGCCCCCGTGGCCGAGGCCCAGCGCGGCAGCTCCCGGGGCAGCTCTTCGTCGGGCTCGACACGCAGCTCGGGGTCGTCCATTAAAAGCTCGTCGGGCTCCACTCGCTCGTCCGTGGGTAGCAGCCAGTCGCGCTCCCAAGGATCGACGCGGTCGTCTTCGGGCGGCTCATCGAGGTCATCCGGCGGTACGGTTCGACAGTCAGGAGGCTCGACGCGCTCGTCGGGTAGCTCGACTCGCTCGTCGGGCGTCACGGTGCGCCCCTCCAGCGGCTCGTCTCGCACCCCCAGTCTCGGCTCGACCTCCCGCACACCGCGGGTCACTGGCACCACAGGTTCGACCACCCAGGACCGAGGCTCCAGCACGGGCAGCGTCACCACCCAGCCCCGGGTGCGATACGTCTCCCCCACCACGGGAACAACACCCCGCAGCGGCTCGACGGCCTCGACCTATGGGGGCTCGCGCAGCGCAAGTTCGAACACCGGCTCGACCAACGGCTCGACCAACGCTCCTACCTATGACAGGACACCAGGCTCAACAGAAACCACCCGCTCAACGGACAGCGTCGGCGAGGCTTACCAGCCCGCGAGTCGCTCGCGATTCCCGCTGCCGTTGACGTCAAGGGACCCCGAGGGAACGGCTTCCGTGGAAGCCAATGGCCGCACGACCTATGCCCGGCGTTTTGACGCCTTGGGCACCGCTGCTCGCGCCGCGGCCGCGGATCGCATCCGCGCCGAGAACGGCATCAAACCCGCGTCCGAGGTCAGCCTGGGCAACATCCTCGATCGCTATCGCGGGGACACGTCCACGACAGATGCGGGCGCGGGCTATCGCAGCCGCCTAAGCGAGGTCTTAGCGAGCAACAACCGCGCGACGTCCAGCGAGGGCGTCTCCGTTCGCAGCTCCAGCGGCCCCGGCGCTCGCTACCGCCAACAGATCGCCCAAGCGGCCCAAGATCGCAAGGCCCGCGAAGCGGCGGACAAGATGCCCGCCGCGGAGCGCATTCGCTATAACGAGGCGAATCCGAGCGCCGACACACCCAAGGATCTCGGCGAGCAGCGGCTTGGCGGTCTGGCCTTGCAAGGCAACAAGATCGAGTCCACCAGCGGCAACCGGACGCGTCCCGCCCCCACCGCCAAGGAAGCAGACACCCAGGCGCGCCTGCGACAGGTCTTCGACTCAGAAGGCGCACGCGGCGCTTTCAAGACTGCCGAGGCGGCTTCGGAAGCCACGGGGCTGGCCCTAGGCTTGGCAACCCGCGCAACCCTGGGCAAGGCCGGCAGCGGCCAGCTACGGGCTACATTCAACCAGCGCGCGTCCTATTCCCCTAGCGGGCTTACCGGCACGGCGCCCGGCGCGGGTTCCGGTGGCGCTGGAACTGACTTCGACGAGTATGACGGCTACGACGAGGATGGCTACGCAGGAACGAACTTCTACGGTTACCCGAATGGCTCGCACTCCTCCTGGGGCCTGGGCTATGGCTACTGGGACAGCAACGGGTACTACCACTCACCCTACTCGTCATGGTTTAGCTGGAGCTTCGGCTGGTGCTCTAGCTTCGGCCTGAGCTTCGGGTTCGGCTATCCGTACTACTACTCGAACTACTACAACTGCCCGACCAGCTACTACTATCCCTACGTCAGCAGCTACTACGGCAACAGCTATAGCACCGGGTATGGGGATGGCTACGACGACGGCTACAGCACGGCGGCCTATGCCGGCTACAGCGAGCCTGTTGTAACGAGCGTCTACCAAGATGGTCCCGTGGGCGAGGTGGTCTATGTGGACGCCGAGCCCGAGGGTGAGATCGTCGTTAGCGCTGCCCCTGCAGTGGCCGCAGCCCCAAAGGCCACAGACACGCCCATGTCTGCCGCGGCTCTGCGCTACCTTGAGCTCGGCGACGAGGCCTTTGGCGACGGCCGCTACGCCGATGCCGTGCACTTCTACAGCCGCTCGACCGAGTTCGAGCCCAAGCGTGGCATGCTGCACTTAGTTTTGGCCGATGCGCTGTTTGCCACGGGCGACTACCACTACTGCGCACACTCGATACGCCGCGCCCTCGAGCTCGAGCCAAGTCTGGTCGCAGCCCCCGTCGACAAGCACCTATTTTACGCTGTCCCGGCCAAGTTCGACCAGCAGCTGGCTGTGCTCGAGCTGTTCCTGGCGGACAACCCCACGAATGTGGACGCGAAGCTCGTGCTGGGCCTGAACTACCTGTTTGGCAACAGGCCCCAGGCCGCTGTGGAGCTGCTCAGCAAGGGTCCCAACGCCTCGGCCGCCTTTAGCGACAACGCCGCCATGCTGATCAAGCAGAGCGCGGAGATCCACCAATGGGGTGACAGCCCTCCTGCGGACGCGCTCTGGGAATAGGGATCGCCCGAGGGCCTGATTCCGCGAATAAGCGCCGCGGCCTAGATGCGATTTGCAACTGGGCCGCGGCGCTCTTGCACAACCTGTCCGAGTATCGGTGGGGATAGTCTGGCGGCAACTTGCCGAGGTAGAGCACTTGGTGCGGGGGCTCCAGTTTGTCTCCATGGCCATGTTGTCATCATCCAGGCCAAAGATCTGCTCCGTCACTAGGGTCTATCCGGCCCATGATCAATCCGTGAGATTTAGACAAGCCGCGCCAAAGGGCACACAATCCCATCGCTGGCATTTGGAAAAGCCGTAGGCTGCAGCCTTATGAAGATCACCGCCGCCACCCTGCTCTGTGCCTTGATGCCCCAAGATTTCTCCCAGACGCCCACAAGCGCTCCTGCGACTCAGCCTACGGAGGCGCCCTCCCGGAACGAGGACCTGCTGGCCTTCAATGTTGTGCGCCCCGAGTCCATGGCAGCCGGCGCTGTCGGCCCCGTGCTGCTCGCACTGCCGCCGGGCAGCCAGACTGCTCAGATGGTCGCCGCCGCCGACGGCTTGTATTGGCGCGAGGAAGCCCTAGCCCGGGGCTGGACCGTGATCTCCCCCATCGCACCCGAGGGCGGCTACCTCGGCGGCGACACCCTGCCGCGTTTGCACGAGCTCATCGATCACATCGAGGCCACCTACGCCGTCGAAGGCGGCAAGCTGCACCTGGCCGGCGTCTCCAACGGAGGCCGCGCGGCCTTCGAGTTGGCCCTCGACCGACCGGACCGCTTCGCGTCCCTCAGCCTTCTGCCCGGCATGCCGAACGACGCGGGCATGGAGCAGCTCGAGCGCCTAGCCGACCTGCCCATGGCCATGTACGTAGGCGGCGACGACACCGGCTGGCTGACCAAGATGCGCGAGGTCGAAGAGCGTATGACCGAGCTTGGCTTCCCGCCCGAGCGCTTCACCGTGCTCGAAGGCGAGGGCCACACGCCCACGGGCTTGACCGGCAAGACGCTCTTCCAAACCCTCGAGACCTTCCGCCTGCGCCAGATCCTCACGGACTTCCACGACGCCGCCTCCAAGGCCGACTCGAGCCGCTACTTCAACCACTTCGCGGACCAGTCCGTGTTCATCGGAACCGACGCCACCGAGCGCTGGACCCGCGCCGAATTCCAAGCCTTCGCCGAGCCCTACTTCTCCAAGGGCCAAGGCTGGACCTACACCGCCACCGAACGCCACACCTACGTCTCCGAAGACGGCAACACCGCCTGGTTCGACGAGCTCCTAGACAGCGCCTCCTACGGAGTCACCCGCGGCACCGGAGTCTTCGTGCGCCAAGACCACCAGTGGAAGCTCACCCAATACCACCTCACCATCCCGGTGCCGAACGACCTGGCTAAGAACTTGGTGGAGTTGATTCGCGCGGAGGCGAAGTAAGGCGTAGCGAATCACCAATCAGGGGATGAAGGTCCCCTAGAGGCTCAAACCACCACTTCGCCCAACCCAGGCGAGCCCTTGTAGAAGGCGATCTTGGGGGTTTGGCCGTGGGCTTGTTCGTAGGCCGTGCACATGGCGGCGGCGAAGGCGTCTTGTTGGCCGGCTTTGAGGATCACGGCTACACAGCCGCCGAAGCCCGCGCCGGTTAGGCGGCCGCCGAGTACGGCGTCGTGGGACTTGGCGAACTCGACGATGGTGTTGAGCTCGTCGATGGAGACCTCGAAGTGGTCGCGCAGGGAGTCGTGGGCGTCGAACATGGCGCAGCCGAAGGCGGCGACGTCGCCGAGCTGCAGGGCGTCCCGTGCCTCGAAAGTCCGCGAGGTCTCTTCGAGCACGTGGCGGGCGCGCTTGGCGACGGCGGGATCGAGGTCGCGCTCGTGGGCTTCGAAGACGGCTAGGGGGACTTCGGACAGGTGCTCGGCATCCGGGGCGAAGGGAGCGAGGGCTTGGTAGGCGGCGGCGCACTGCTCGACGCGCAGGTTGAACTCGCCCTTGGCGAGCTTACGGCGCACGAGGGTGTCGATGATGCCGACCATGTACTTTTCACCGTCGAGTCCAACGTGCTGCCACGAGCGGTCCTTGCAGTTGAGCAGCAGCAGGTGGCCGGGGCTAGCGAAGCCGACGGCGAAGGGATCCATGATGCCGCACATGACGCCGACAAACTCGCGCTCGGCGAAGAGCGCAGCGTCGATGGCCTGGTCCACGGACATGTCTAGGCCAAAATGAGCGTTCAGGGCGACAGCGGTGACAAGGCTTACGGATGCGGACGAGGACAGGCCCGCACCCACGGGCAGGTCGCCGCCGTAGTAGAGGTCGAAGCCGCGCCCAGGATCGAGCTCAGCGCACCTAGCCAGGCCCAGCAGGACACCGACGGAGTAGTCCCACCAGCGCTCTTCGGCCTTCGGCGCCTTGGTCGCCAAGAGGACGCTCAGGCTAAAAGTCGTCTGCTCATCGTCCATAGAGGTAGCGATGGTGACCAGCCCGTCCCGGCGCGGGCGCAGGACTAGGAACGTACCTCGGTCGATGGCCATGGGCATGACCGGTCCGCCGTTGTAGTCGAGGTGCGCCCCCATCAGGTTGACGCGACCGGGGGCGAAGAACAGGCGCGGGGTCCCCGCAGCGCTACTGCTGTCGCCAAAGCGCGCTATAAACTCGGCGAGATGCGAGGCGAAGCGAGGCTCCGAGGGGATCGTGGCCGCGTTGAGACGGCGTGGGGATTGGACCTCCATAGATGGCAGCATATCGACGGATGCGCCGTTTGGGTGAGTAGAGAATCCCGAGCTGCTAAGATTTTTTGGGGCGCCCGGCGGCGCAGCCCGGTATCTTGACCCCATGATCGCTAGTCGAAAAACCACCTTGGGTCTGTACATCGCTCTTAGTCTTGGCCTGCTTGGCTCCTGTGCGAGCGTTGAGTTCCACAAGAACACCACCACGTCGGGTACCTTCGAGTCCACGGGTTTGGCCGTCACGATCCTGTCCATTGACCTGCCGAAGGGTGCCCTGGACATCGCCCGTGAGAACGCATCGGACGCTCGTCAGCCGAATACGGTCATTACCGATGCGGGAGTCTTCCCGTACTTTGGCCCCCTCGATTGGTTACTGGACATCATCGGGATTCGCTACGCGACGGTTAGCGGTACTTGGGGATTCCTCCCCGAGTAAACCACGACTTGATGCGCCAACCAAAAATCCAGCTGAGGATCTTGGTGCCGGCGCCGACCGTGCCGCGGATCGTCCCGGTGATCTTGCTGGTGCCGATGCGCGCCCGGTAGCGCACGGGAACTTCGACCACACGCAGCTTGGCAGCTGCGGCCTTGAGCTGCATCTCAATCGTCCAGCCGAAGTTCGTATCGGCCATCTGTAAGTGCTTGAGTGCTCCCGCCTCCAAAGCACGGAAGGGGCCGAGGTCCGTATGGCGCACGCCGAACAGCAGCCACATCAGGAAGCAGCAAAGACGATTGCCGAACCAGGCTTGGGGCAGCAGCGCTTCCATCGATGCGCCACCCAGAACGCGGCTGCCGATCACGAAGTCGGCCTGACCCGCCACGATGGGACCCAGCACGTCCACCAAGTCCGCGGGGTAGTCCGAGTGGTCCGCGTCGAGGAAGAGCACTAGGCCGGACTCCTCCATGGGCTTGGGCCCGTCGAAGAGCACAGCTAGGCCGGCCAAACAGGCCTGGCCGTAGCCACGGCGCGGCTCGGAGATCACCTCGGCGCCGCCCTTGAGCGCAATGTCTGCGGTGCCGTCCATGGAGCCGTTGTCCACGACTAGGATGCGGCAGGAGCCCACGGCGTTCGCCCCGGCGAAGACCGCGAGAGCGTCCTGGAGCTCGGCAAGGACGAGAGGTAGGGCCTTTTCCTCGTTTAGCGCGGGAATGATCACCGCAAGGTTGCGGGGCAGATTCTCGGGCTCCTGGCTTGTTGGGCGCTGCATGGGCGCGCAATCATAGTTAGGATGTGAGCCGCGATGCCCATTCCCCCTCGACTTCGCTGCTGCTAATTTATGGCCTACACACTTCGAACGGCTTCGCCCAGCGCGGACACAAGCCTTGCTCCCCTGCTCGATTCCGCCTTTGGTCGGGCGAATCGCGAGTCCAAGTTGGCCGCCCAGCTGGCCACTGGCTACCCGGCCTATGATGCAGGAATGTCCCTGGTTGCAAGCGCGGAAGGTCGCGACCTTGGCTACGGGTTGTTCCTGCCGCGTCGATTTAGAATACGCGGCTGCGAAGTGTCCATGGCCATCTCCGCGCCCATTGGGGTCGTGGCCGACGCTCGCAGTCAGGGCGCTGGATCGTTCCTATTGGAGACAGGGCTCGCTGCCATAAAGGACCGCGGCATGCGCGGCGCGGTGGCTATGGGCGGCCAGGAATTCTTCCGCCGCCACGGCTTCGAGAGCGCCTTTAACCTCTACACCTGCGATGCCCACCGGGACCTGTTGCCCCAGGATGATGCTGGCGAGTGGGTCGGCCTGGCTGGCGAGGACGTCCCGCAACTTATGGAGCTGTTTGCCTTAAACTACGGCGCTGTGTCGGGGTCGGAGCTGCGCACGAACGCGGCCCTCGACTGGGAGAGCAACTCGGCGGCGGCCTATACCTTGGTCCATCGGCGCGATGGCGTGGCCGTGGCCTATGTCCGCTTCCGAGTGCGCGACACCCTGGCGGTGATGGAGTGTGGCGCGAAGGATGCCCAAGCCGTCACCTGCCTGCTGGCCTTCTTAAGGCGCCTGGCGGAGGAGCACAACCGACCAAACATCGAGGTCCACGTGCCGCCCCCTCATCCTGTCTTTCGCGCACTGTTCCGCCGCGGCTGCATGGCCGAGAGCAACAACTTCCACGACGAAGTCATGCTGCGTATCGTGGACTGGAAGGGCCTGTTACAAGACACCGCCGAGTCGTGGTTGCGCCCTATGATCATGTGCTCACAAGACGAGCTCTCCCTTGGAATCTACGGCACGAATTACTGCCTGAAGCGCACCGACAGCGGACTGGAGGTGAGCGAGGGCAAGAGCACACTGCACCTCGAGCTGCCCGCTAACTGGGCGGGTCCCCTGTTGACAGGGCGGCTCGACTGGCGAGACCTGTACTTTGAAACAAGCGGCGGATTTGCGTGCCAAACCATGGATCCCCGGGGACATGACCTGATCGGCATGCTCTTTCCTCCAGGCACCCCCATGTGGACCTATTCCCCGGTCTTCGAGATCGCAGACGAATAACGCCATGGAGCACGCAGCCGTCCTATCGCATGTCGGCGAGGGCCTCTGCCACGCGATCGCACTGGACCAGACCTCGGGCGCGACCTTCTGGGCTAGCTGAGTCTAGCCGACCTTGCCAATGCGTCGCAGCCAGGCAACGGTCTCAGCGAGCACTTGGTCGAAGGGTGCGGGCTCCCAGCCCAGGTCGCGGCGGGCCTTGTGGGATTCGAAGCGCAACTGTACAGACAATAGCCTGAGGGCTGTGGGCGTGACAATGCGGAGCGGCTTGACCAGGTCGACGATCCGGGTGGCCAAGACCAGTAGAGCCCACGTACGCGGACCTAAAGTGCGAATCCGGAAGTTGTGGCCGAGCTGCTTGGAGATCGCCTCCATGAGCTCGCTGAGCTGGAGGTTGCGCTCGCAGAGAAGATAGCGCTCGCCCGTATTCCCGCGCTCAAGGGCTAGCAGCATGCCGCGGGCCACGTCGGTCACGCCGACCACGGACAGCGAGCCGGGGCCGGCAAAGCGGCCGATAAGGCTCTTGTCCACGCGCCCAAAGATCTCGGCCGTGTTGGAGAGTTCTTGGGCCTCGCCGAAGATCGCGCCGGGGTTTACCGTCACGACGTTTAGCCCACGGTCCACGGCCTCATGCACGAGCTGCTCGGCAAGGTACTTCGTGCGCATGTAGTGGCCGACATAGGGCTGACCCGTGTGCTGCTGTACGCTCTCGAAGGGCTCTGTCTCGTCGACTGAAGTGGTCGGGCCCGAGGCCAAGCCGACGGCTACCACCGAGCTGACGTACAACATGCGGTCCACGCCGGCAGCTTTAGCGGCGTCGACCGCGTTGCGGGTGCCCTCCACATTAGCTTGGTCTTGTAGAGGGCCCGAGGCGGTCGCATAGCTGATCACTGCGGCGCCGTGCACAAACCAAGCTCGGGAGCCGCGTGCTCGAGCGGCTTTGCCAAAACTCATGACCGCTGCGGTCAAGCCAGGGCCGTCGGTGACATCTCCGAGCACCCAGGTGATGTCGAGGTCCTCCAAGTGGCCCCGCTTCGACGAGGAGCGGCACAGGGCGGTCACAGCAACCCCCTCTGCGCACAAGAGTCGCAGAAAGTGCTCGCCTACGAAGCCCGTGGCTCCGGTCACGAAGACCTCGGTCGAAACCTTCACGAGGGTGGCTCCTGGCGGGGCAACGCAATGCGCGCCACGGTGCCGGGCTTGCCGTCTTTGCGGGCTTCTAACTCGATGCTACCCCCCATGTCCTCGAGGACGCGGTAGGTGATCGCCAGCCCCAGCCCGGTGCCTTCGCTGCGGGTGGTGAAATAGGGCTCGAACAGGTGCTCGCGAGCTTCATCCGACACCCCGACGCCCGTGTCCAAAAGCTCGATCACTAACGTGGAATCCGAAGAGGTCAAGTGAGCCACAAGCACACCGCCCTCGGGCATGGCTTGGAACGCGTTTGTCACCGTGTTCTCCAAGACGCGGCTCAGCTTGTGCCGGTCGAGGTACAGATCGCAGGAGTCTCCCTCGACGCGCAACTCGATACCCGCCTCGTCCGCCATGGCGCCGTACAGGCCAAAGACCTCTTGCACGAGCTCGATTCCCGAGAACTGCGTCGGGTTGGCCTTGCGACCGCCTGTGAATTCGGCAAAGTCCTTACTGATCTCGTCAAGATCAACGACCTTGCGCTGCATCATCTCGAGGGTGTCATCCAGGATCGTCTCGAATTGCTCCGAACGCTCGGTGTGGGCACGCTGCAGCAGCCCTAGGGTGATCTTAATCGGTGTCAGTGAGTTCTTGATGTCGTGGGCGATCTGTCGCGCCATCTCGCGCCACGCGGCGTCCTTCTCCACGCGGATCAGCTGCTCTTGCTTGGCCGCCAGGTCGCTGGTCATGCGGTTGAACGCTTCCGTTAGGGCGCCCAGCTCGTCCCTGCTCTGGGGTTCAAGGCGCGCCTCCAGATCCCCGGATGCCACGCGCTCGGTGAGCTCTTGCAGAGCGTGTATCGGCGACGTCATGCGTCGGGCGATGACCATGGTCCAAAGTAGAATCACCAGAAGAACGGCAGCGCTACCCAGCTTGAGCAGCCGCCGCGTAGCCTGGTTCGACGCGAACATATCCGCGTCATCAATTCCCACGCCGACCACCCAGCTGAAGCCCATCATCTCCTCGCCACCGCAGCGCTTAAAGGCGGCCGTCTTCTCCACCCCAAGGAATTCATAGGGAGGATAGAGGTCCCAGCCCGTCTTCGAATTCACCACGGCGTCAGTCAGGATCCCCAGGTTCAGGTCCGCCGTGATGCGCGTGCCATAGAGGCTGGTATTTTTGTGGGCAAAGATCGTGTCTGCTTTGCTGTCCCAGATCCAGCCGTAGGGCGATGGCTCCTGACCCTCGCGAACAAGCCCTCGGAAGGTCTCCTTTACCACCGGAGCCTCGACGAGCTCCTGGAACGGCTCCCAGTTCACTAGGGCGAAGAGCACCGCATGGGGACCGGGGCCCGGGTCTAGGTTCGACTTGCCTAAAGCCGTAAGGGGGAGCCCGAAGCCAAGGTGATAGTCCGTGGGCTGCAGCTCATTCGCGGCCCTGCGCTCTGCAATCGTGTCCTGGAGTTGCAGTAGGTTCGAGGCATGCTGGTCCATGCGCACGGGCGCTCCTAGCATCGTGTCTGTAAACCAGTCCTCCCGCTTGTAGTCCCGGGCGGCCAGGTCGGCCAAGATGCGCGGCCCTAGGGCTTGCCGGTTGCGGTCCATGCTATTGGAAGCAATCAGGCGACCATTCGCATCCACCAACAAGATCAAGTCGTACAGACCACCCGTCGCTACGCGTCGATCGAAGGACTCCACCACTTCGTCAAGCCAGAGCAGCGGATCCGCGGTCGCGTCTCCGGCAAGCATCGCGGCGGAGTCTTCAACCACGTAGCTAACAAAGGTATGCTGTGCCAGCAAATCGAGTCCGTCACTGCTGCTGGTCACGAGCTGGTCGAGGCGGCCGCCTAGGTCGGCCGCCACGCTCTGGAGAGCCTGTTCGGTCACGCGCCGCGTGAACCCCTGGTTCACCGCTTGATCAAGGTAGACGGTGAAGGCTAGGAATGGCAGGGCGACTGCCGCAAGAACAGCCAGCACTAGCTTGGTAGAAATGCGTTGCATCGAATCCAGATCCTAACCCATGACCCCCACCTTCCCCCAACACGGAAAC
>JAQXEK010000024.1 GCA_029250885.1 Planctomycetota bacterium | reverse complement strand
TCCGTCTTGCTGCTCGTCCGCTGGGGGCCCTTGGCTCATTGCAACTAATCTAGAACGACGGGTCGCCCGCGCCTAGGAGATTCCCAAGTGGCGCGGGCTAAGCCTCGAAACGACCCTTGGCATCGCCGATGGCGCGGTAGGTCGTATTGCGCTCCACCGCGACCCGGCCAGCGTCCTCGATCCATCGCACGAGCTCCTCGCGCTGGACTTCCTGGGGCGTCGTCGCGCCGGCTTCGTGGTAGATCTTCTCCTCGACTACGGTGCCATCCACATCGTTCGCGCCAAAGCTCAGGGCGGTCTGGGCCGTGGGGATGTCCATCAGGATCCAGTAGGCCTTGATGTGCGGGATGTTGTCCAGCAGGAGTCGCGACACGGCGATCTCGCGCAGCTCATCCAGGGCGGTGGGGGCCTCGAGGTGAGCCAGCTCGGAGTTGTCGGGGTGGAAGGAGAGCGGGATGTAGGCCTGCAGGTGGCCGCCGGTCTTGGCGAGGGACTTGTCCTGGAGCTCGCGCAGCTTGATCAGGTGATCGACCCGGTGCTCGGGCTTGTCCACGTGACCGTGCAGCATGGTGCAATTGCTGAATAGGCCCGCCTGGTGGACCTCTGTGGCCATTTCGAGCCAGCGGGTTCCGGGCATCTTCTGGGGATAGGTCGCCTGGCGCACCTCCTCGGAGAAGACCTCGGCGCCGCCGCCGGGGCAGGAGTCGAGGCCCGCCTCGCGCAGCTCGGCCAGTACCTCGGCTACGGGCTTCTTGGCCTGCTTGACGATCTCGTCGAGCTCGACCATGGTGAAGCCCTTGATGTGGATGTCGGGGCGTGCGGACTTGATCGCGCGCAGCAGGTTTAGGTAGTAGTCGTAGTCGAGCTTCGGCCAGACGCCGCCGACCACGTGCACTTCGGTCACGGGTTGGTCGAGCTGCTCGATGATCTTTTGGGCCGCGTCCTCGGGCGTCATCAAGTAGGCGCCGTCCTGGCCCGGCAGCCGTTGGAACGCGCAGAACTTGCACAGCCGGTTGCACAGGTTCGTGTAGTTGATGTGCTGGTTGACGTTGAAGTAGGTCGCGTCCCCGTGCAGGCGCTCGCGCACGTGGTTGGCAAGGGCGCCCACGGCGAAGAGGTCTGGGTTAGCGTACAGGGCCATGCCGTCCTCGTAGGTGAGGCGTTCTCCTGCAATAACCTTGGTCGCGATGTCGCCCATCCCCGCGGCGCAGGCCTGGGCGTGCAGGCGCGCTTCGGCGGCGGTGTGGGAAGCTGCCGAGAAGGCCGATGCCGGGGGGATGGTGCAGGCCGCTTCTAGGCTGGTAGGGATGCTCATGCTCGGATCTCCGTGATGGGCTTGGAGAGGGCCGCGCCCTCGCCCTGACGCTCAGCTTCGGGATAGGCCGTGTGGGACCCTGCGGGGGTAGGCACGATGGAGTAGTCGCCCTTGCCCGCGGCTAGGTGGAAGGCGGCCTCTTCGCGGCTATTCGGCCAGCGAGCCGGATCCACAGGCTCAGCTTTATAGCGCGTGTCCGCGATGCCGTACCAGGAGTTGCGCTGGACCGGCGTGTAGCCGCCACGGCGGATGACCTTCTCGAGGTCGTCGATGGCCTCCAGGTTGGAGCAGCCCGCCGCCGAGACGACGTTTTCTTCCAGCATCGTTCCGCCGAAGTCATCGCAGCCAAAGCGCAGGCTGATCTGCGCCATCTTGATGCCCTGGGTCACGTAGCTGGTCTGCATGTGCTGGACGTTGTCCAGGAAGATACGGGCCGTGGCTTGGGTGCGCAGGTAGAGGGCGGGCGTGGACTTGCGCGGGTAGAGGTGCGCCTCGGGCACGCCCTCGGGCTGGGTGTTCCAGCACGCGAATGCGGTCAGGCCACCGGTCTCATCCTGTAGATCCCGCAGGCGCACCAGGTGCTCGATGCGCTCAGGCGCGGTCTCCACGTTGCCGAACATCATCGTTGCCGACGAGCGCAGGCCAGCCTCGTGGACCTTCCGGTGCATGTCGAGCCAGCGATCGGTGTCGGTCTTTTTCGGCGCGATGATCTTGCGCACGCGCTCGACCAACATCTCGGCGCCACCGCCGGGCAGGCTGCCCCAACCGGCTTGGGCCAGGTCGCGGATGATCTCGGTCACGGGGCGGCGCTCGATGCGCTCGAAGTGATCGAGCTCGGGGGCTGACAGGGTGTGGCAGTTGATCAGGGGATAGCGCGAGCCAATCTCGGCAATTAGGTCGCACCACCAGTCGCTCTTAATCGTCGGGTGGTGTCCGCCCTGCATCAAGACCTGGCGCCCGCCAAGCTCGGCCGTCTCCGCCACCTTGTCCATGATCTCGGCGCGGTCGAGCTCGTAGGTGCGGTCGGACTTGGGCTTGGCGTAGAAGGCGCAGAAGCCGCAGTCGGTAATGCAGGCGTTGTAGGGGTTGATGTTGCGGTCGACAATGTACGTGACCACGGGGTTCGGGTTGTGGCGCAGGCGCACTAGGTTCGCGAGCTCGCCAAGCAGCACGATGTCCGCGTGCTCGTGGAGCGTCAGCGCTTCGTCGCCGCAGATGCGCTCGCCATGGCGCACCTTGTCGGCGATGCGGGCAATCTCGGTGGCCTGGGGGCCAAGGCGAGCGGCCGTGGCGGCCCGGGGGCGCCAAGTGCCTGGGGTGGGGTCAGTGGGGTTGGTTTCCATAGCCTGCATAGGCGCAGTATAACGGTTGAGAGGGCAAATGGCGCGCCCGGGAATCAGTACTCGCAAGGAAGGTATTCCAAGGCGCGCGCCATTTACAGCGGGCTCTCAAAACTAACTCCGTTCCCATACTCACTTTTGTTCGTTTCCAGCGCTGCCGTCGGGCCAGATGCCCATATTGCGAGTAGCATGAAACCCGTCTCCTAGCGCAGCCGACTCCGTCAAAGCCCTTCTACCTCTGTAAGCCAAAAGCGATGATCTCCACCCTACTCTTTGCGGCCCTTCCCATTCTCGCGCCCCCTCCCTTGCTCCAAGACGAGCGCCGCACGTCGCAGCAGGCGGCCAAGGCCGTGGACCTCGATGAGCAGTTCGATAGGCTAGAAGAGGAACTCGAGGCTGCCATGGACACATGGTGGGATGACTACTCGGCCGGCCGAGAGGCGGGCCTACCGGAGGCCGAGCTCCCCGCTTACCCGGGGGAGACCTTCCTTCCCCGATTCGAGGCGATCGCAGGCGCAGGCCATCTCGATGCGCAGATGTGGATGATCCAGAACAGCCCCTACGAGGACGCAGCTAGCCGGTTGATGTGGCTAGAGCGCATCCTTGGGGACCACACGAACAACCCCGACCTGGAGAACCTCTTCCCGCAGATGGTCTGGTACTTTGATGCCAAGGACCCAGCGGTGTTCCGCATCCTCGATCGTTTTATCGAGACGACCAAGGTCGCGCCCCACGGCTTCGACGCCCAAGTGGCCAAGGGACTGATCCTGATGGAGTCGCGCTCGAAGGAGCAGAAGGCCGAGGGCCTCGCGATGCTGAAGGAGCTCAGCAAGATCTCTCGCGCCTTCCCGATGCAGCGCAACCTCGCCAGGGCGATCTTCATCGCTGAGAACCTGCAGATTGGAATGGTCGCTCCGAACTTCGAAGCGGTCGACGTGGACGGTGAGCCGATCAGCTTGGCCGACTACCGTGGCAAGGTTACGGTGCTGGACTTTTGGGGCTTCTGGTGAGGCCCGTGTCGCGGTGAGATTCCTCACCTGCAAGCGCTCGTGAAGCGCTACGAAGGCCAACCGTTTGACATTCTGGGTGTCAATAATGACAGCGACAAGGAGCAGTATAGAGCGGACTGCATCAGCGAAGGAGTAACGTGGCGCTCGACCTGGGAAGGCGAAGAGCAAGCCATCATCAAGGCCTGGGGGGTAAGCGCTTGGCCTACGATCTACGTCTTGGATGCAGAGGGAGTCATTCGATACAAGGACTCTCGGGGCGAGGGCCTTGAGCGGGACGTCGCGGTCCTGATGGCCGAGCTCGAGCCGCCTATTGAGGATGCGAAAGAGGTAGACGGGGCGGCGCCCGGCGATATGGAGGCCGACGACCACAGCTTTCAAGTCGTGCTCGCCAAGCATGCTGCCGAAGATGCCGCATGGAACAAGGCCTGGCGTAAGCTGCGTGGCAAGGAGCGACGCGAACTCAAGAAGCTGGACCCAGCCCGGGCCTACCTGGCTGAAGTGCAGGGTTTTGCGGATGCCGGCAACGGTCGCGCCAAGCTCTGGGTCGCCATGCACCTAGACGCCGCCACGGACCTCAAGTCCAGCGAGCTGAAGGAGATCATGCCCGGGATCTACAAGGACCTCTGCTCGGGCTTTGCCACAGCGGACTTTGGCGGCGAAATCCTGGACGCTCTGATCGCGGAGAGGCGCCGCTTGGACAAGCTGGTGCGCGCCGAGCTCTTGGGCGAGTTCGCCGCGAACTGCAAGGACCACACCCTTGAGGGCAAGGCCATGGGCGCCGAGCTTGCCTTCTACCAAGAAGGGCTTGACCCTAAGCATGCGGCGATTGCCACGCGACTGGAGGAGGAGCTGTTGGCTAACTACCTTGACACCGAAGCCGGCGCGGCCATCTGGGCAGCAAAGAATCAAGGCACCTTTCGTGGAGTCGGCTCCATGGCCCCGGACTTCCCAGCCGTAGATACAAACGGCGAGTCCTTCCGCCTCAGCGATTACCGTGGCCAAGTGGTCATGTTGGACTTCTGGGGATTCTGGTGACCTAGTTGCGTGACTGCCCTCCCGGCAGTCGCGGAGCTCGTGCAGCTCCACAAGGACGAACCCTTCACGATGATTGGGATTAACACGGACAGCGACAAGGCGGACTACACTAAGAAGGCCGCCGACGCGGAGGTGACCTGGCGCAACGCCTGGATGGGCTTCCCGATCGGCGAGGCTTTTGGCGTGACCGGCTACCCCACGGTGATCTTGATCGACATCGAGGGCAACGCCCGCTGGCAGGGCCACTTCTTCGAAGGCGACGCTGAGTTCGAGAGCACCCTCGAGCTGCTACTTGAAGAGGCCAGAGAGGCCGCCAAGTAGAGGCCAGGCAACCCTAGAGGAGGCCATTTCGGCAGCTCCTTAGGGCTAATGGGCAGGCCGAACCAGAGGAAGGGAGGCAGATCCACGGGGATCTGCCTCCCTTCCATTTATGTCTCGGGCCATTCCGGATAGAATCTTCGCCCTCGAAAACGATTCCCTCCGCACCAAAGGCACCTGGTCCCCAGGTCCGAATCGCGCATAAACGGCGCCGCCCCGAACTAGCCATGGCCAAGAAACCCAAGCTGACTCCCGAACAAAAAGAAGCCCAAGAGTTCATGGAGAAGATCGTCTCCCTCTGCAAGCGCAAGGGCTTCGTTTTTCAAGCCTCGGAGATCTACGGCGGCATGGCGAACACCTACGACTACGGTCCCTTGGGCGTCGAACTCCTGCGCAACGTGCGGGAGGCCTGGTGGAAGCGCACGGTCATCGCCCGGGAGAACGTGGTGGGGCTGGACTCGGCTATCATTCAGAACCCCAAGGTCTGGGAGACCAGCGGGCACGTGGGCGGCTTTAGCGATCCGATGAAGGACTGCAAGGAGTGCAAGGCGCGCCACCGCGCGGACCACTTGGAAGCGGACGTGTGTCCTATTTGCGGGGGCGAGCTCACCGAAGCGCGCGAGTTCAACCTGATGTTCCAGACCAACGTCGGTGCCCTCGAAGGCTCCAGCTCGGTGGCCTACCTGCGGCCGGAGACCGCCCAGGGCATCTTCCTAAACTACCTCAACGTACAGAACTCCGCACGCCTGAAGCCACCCTTCGGCATCGCCCAGGTCGGCAAGTCCTTCCGCAACGAGATCACCCCCGGCAACTTTGTCTTCCGCACCCGCGAGTTCGAGCAGGCCGAGATGGAATTCTTCTGCCCGCCTGACGAGGAGGCCAAGTGGTACGAGTACTGGAAGCAAGAGCGCTTCAACTGGTACGTCGAGCTGGGCGTGGACCCGGACAAGCTGCGCATGCGCGACCATGCCGCCGACGAGCTAGCTCACTACTCCACCGCCTGTGCCGACGTTGAGTACCTGTACCCGTTTGGATGGGGCGAGCTCGAGGGCATCGCCTGTCGCACGGACTTCGACCTAAAGCGCCACTCGGAAGCCTCCAATGCCAAGCTGATGTACTTCGATCCCCAGACCAAGGAGAAGTACACGCCCTATGTCATTGAGCCCGCCGGCGGAATCAACCGCATGGCGCTGACCTTCCTGATCGACGCCTACGAAGAGGAGCAGCTCGAGAAGGACACGCGCATCGTCCTCAAGTTCCACCCCGAGATAGCCCCAGTCACCTGCGCAGTCTTTCCACTTGTAAAGAAGAACGGCATGCCTGAGAAGGCCCACGAGGTCGAGTCGCTCCTGCGCACAACCGGCTGGAACACCTTCTACGATCAGAAGGGCGCAATCGGCCGCCGCTACCGTCGCCAGGACGAAGACGGTACCCCCTTCTGCATCACCATCGACGGTGACACTCTTGAGAACAACCAAGTCACCGTCCGTCACCGCGACTCCATGGAACAAGAGACCGTGGAGATCGCTCACCTAATTGGCTACATCGCCAATGCTATCCAGAACTGGAAGCGCAGCTAAACGCGAAGCGCTTTCTACTCATACTTACGACTCCTACATCACGCAAAGTGCGAATCCGAAAATGACCGCTACCCAAGAAACCCACGAGTTCCAAGCCGAGGCCAAAGAGCTTCTGAACCTCGTCATTCACTCTCTCTACTCCGACAAGGAGATCTTCCTGCGCGAGCTGATCTCTAACTCATCGGACGCCTGCGACAAGCTGCGCGTTGAGGGACTGACCAACGCCGAGCTCCTCGCCGGTGACGAGGAGTTTAAGATCACCTTAGACGTCGACCACGACGCTCGCACCCTGACGATCACGGACAACGGCATCGGCATGAACGCCGAAGAGATCGCCTCGAACCTGGGCACCATCGCGCGCTCGGGCACGAAGGCTTTCGCGGCCGAGCTCGCCGAGGCCAAGGACAGCGCTAAGGAAGACCTGCCGCGCTTGATCGGCCAGTTCGGCGTGGGCTTCTACTCGGGCTTCATGGTGGCCGACAAGGTCACCGTCGAGAGCCGCAAGGCCGGCGAAGAGGCTGGCGTGCGCTGGCACTCCGAGGGACTGGGCGAGTACACCATTGAGGACATCGATCGCGCCGAGCGCGGTACGTCCATCACCCTGCATCTAAAGTCCAAGGACGACGATGACGAGCGCTACCAGGACTTCACCCAGGAGACCGTCCTGAAGGCCGCGATCACCAAGTGGAGCGACTTCGTTGAGTACCCGATCGAGATGGAGGTCGAGCGCTGGGAAGGCGAGGACGACGACCGCAAGAAGATCAACAAGGTCGAGCAGCTGAACTCGATGAAGCCCCTGTGGACCCGGGCCAAGTCGGACATCTCCGACGAGGAGTACGCGGAGTTCTACCGCCACATCTCCAAGGACTGGAACGAGGCCTTCGGCCACGTTCACTTCCGCGCCGAGGGTGTGCACAGCTACACCGCCCTGTGCTACCTGCCCTCCAAGAAGGGCATGGAGCTCTTTGACCCGTCGCACCTTGAGTCCAAGGTGCAGCTCTTCGTCCAGCGCGTTCACATCACCTCCGAGTGCGAGGACCTGCTGCCCAGCTGGTTGCGCTTCGTGCACGGCGTGGTGGACTCCGACGACCTGCCCCTGAACGTCTCCCGCGAGACCCTGCAGCACAGCCGGCAGCTGCAGCAGATCCAGAAGCGCCTCGTAAAGAAGCTGCTTGAGGCTATGGGTAAGAAGCTCAAGAAGGACCGCAAGGCCTACACCGAGTTCTGGGGCGAGTTCGGCCAGGTGCTCAAGGAGGGCGTCTGGCACGAGGACGGCTACCGCGACGACGTCGCGAAGCTGTGCCTGTTCCCGTCTAGCAACGCAGAGGGGAACGACGAGTCCGAAGACATGGGCTTTACGACCCTAGCCGAGTACGTGGGCCGCATGCCCGCCGACCAGGAGTCGATCTGGTTCCTGTCCGGCGTGGACGAGAAGACCCTGCGCAACTCGCCACACCTCGAGCGCGTGAGCGGCCAAGAGGTCCTTTTCTTCACGGAGATCGACGAGGTCGCTATGAGCAAGCTCGAAGAGTTCGACGGCAAGAAGCTAGTCGCCCTGGATAAGGGTGAGGTGGAGCTAGACGACGCCGCTAAGGACGACCTAGAGAAGCGTGCGAAGGACCTCAAAAAGCTGCTGAAGTCGATTAAGGATAGCCTGGGAGACGCCGTTGAAGACGTGCGCCTCTCGGCCCGCCTGAACGACAGCCCCGCCTGCCTTGTCGCCGGCGAGAATGCCCTGCCCCCCCAGCTCGCCGCTATGCTGCGCGCCCAAGGCCAGGACGTCCCCGAGGAGAAGCGTGTTCTCGAGCTCAACCCGGACCACGACCTCATCACGCGCCTGGACGGCCTGCGCAAGGACAGCAAGGATCGCTTCAAGGACACCTGCGAGCTGCTCCATGGCCAGGCCCTGCTGGCCGAGGGCAGCGCACTGCCCGACCCTGCCCGCTTCGCCAAGCTCCTGGCCAGCCAACTGGCCGTCTAACCTAGGCGAAAACCGAGGCAAGAAAGAGCCACAAGGCGCGCTGCGTCTTGTGGCTCTTTCGTACCTAGGTCGCACTTCGCGCGTACCTAGTCGGCGCAGGCCCAGACGTCGAACTTCGCCCAGAACTTGCTCTCTTGGGCCTTCCAATGGGAGCGTGCCCCTAGGAACTGCGCGGTGGTCTCGAGCCCCGCGTAGGGCAGGATGTACCAGCGCCAGTAGCGCTTCTCGCGCTCGCTAATGTCGAGTCCCGCGATCAGCTCCTTGTAGTAGCCAATCTGCCACTTCCAGCCCTCGCGAACTCGCTTCCAGGTAGGCACATTGTGCAGTCCAAACAGCTCGTACAGGTTCTTGTGGTCCCGGTATAGGCGGAAGAACTCGCGCTTCATGGAGATGGGGTGGGAGTGTTCGACCTCGGCGGAGGGCTCGAAGTGGACCGTACCGCCGTCCAGCAACACGCGCCTGGCCCAGGCCATGTCCTCGCCAAAGTTGCGCTCGGGGAAGGGCTTGGCTTCCCAGGTCGAGCGGCGCACGGAGCTGGCCACGTTGTCAAAGGCACAGCGCAGGTAGCGCTCCATGGGCGGCAGGTTATTGAACTCGGCGAGGGAGGCATCGGCGTCGGCCTGGACGAAGAACTGCTGCACAGGCTCCGTACGGCAGGCGGTCCAGCCGCGCAGGCGCTCCTTTAGGATCGGGTCACAGTCATCCTGGGGGAACTGCCGCGCATAGACTCCATCTACGGATGCGTCCGCGTAGGGCTTCAGCATGTTGGTGACAAAGTCGCGCCCCATGGGTACGGCGTCCTGGGTCAGCAGCACGATCACCTGGCCCGAGCTGGCGGCGATGCCCTTGTTGCGCGCGCCGCCGTGGTTAAAGGTCTTTTGGTCTTGGTGGACGATTAGCCCACCGGCCGCTTCGGAGGCCTCACGGGTGCCGTCCTTTGAACCCGAGTCCACGACGACAAGCTGAAAGCCACCGGCAATGTCCTGGTCGGCCAGCACGTCCAAGAGCTTGAGGTAGCGCGGTCCGCCATTCCAGGTTGGAATGACGACAGATACCGGACGCGGATCCTTGGTGATGGCTGAGCTCATACCGATCTAGCCCCGCTTGGCATCGCTGAGCAGGGCATCGGCCATCTTCTCGGCCTCAATCACGCACTGGTCGGAGTTGTGGTAGTCGTAGCGCCCGAAGCGTCCAAGTAGGTCCAGGCCGATAGACTCGGCGTATTCGAGCGCAGCGGCCTTGCGCGCCTCGAAGGGGTGGTCATAGACAATGTATGCCCAGCGCGTGTCCGTGCGGTCGGTGAACAGGACCTCGTCCTTGGCCAACAGGCCAGCGTGGGCCATGCCGTCGACGACCTCGTCGGCAAGGCTGCCGTCCGGGTAGGCGCCGCCGCCCGGCGATGTGACCTCGCAAAGGAACGAAGTCTTGCCCGTGGGGGCGTTGTTTGGCGAGTAGTTTGACATGTACGTGATGCGGTTCGCCGGCCCCTGGTTGTGGTGGGGCAGGTAGACCCACGACAGGTCGGGGTGCTCTTCGCGGTCAAGGGCAATCAGAAAGCACGAGATCTGATTGTTGGAGAGCTCGCGCATGGCACTGGCTGCATCGGCAGGCATACCTTCCAGGAAGTCCGGCACAAGGTTCATGGGGACAGTGTTGACCACGCGATCGAACTGCTCGCCATTGACGTGCCAGGTCTCGCCGACCTGGCGCACGTCTGTGACCGGCGTGCTCAGGCGGATGTTCTCTTCCAGGCTTAGGGCGAAGCCGTCGGTGATCGCTTGAAATCCGCCATTCATAGGGTAGGCAAACTTCGATTGGTGGGTGTAGCCCTCAGTACGGATGCCGATCGATGCCCTCAGAACATCTTCAATCGGCGCATCGGGTACGCGGCCCGCCACCCAGCCGCTGGTGACCTCAGCCAGATCGCGCTTCCAGATCTTCTCGTTATAGGGCCGCATGAAGTGGTCGCAGATACCCGGTCCGAAGCGCCACTCGATCCAGTTCGCAAAGTCATCAGGTGCTTCGCTGCCCGACGCCTTGCGCTCGTGCCACGCCTTGACATAACCGGAGACACACTCGAAGTTGGCCTCGTCCGGCAGGTCGCCGATGCCGTTCTCAAAGGGGTAGTGAACCCAGCGATCCTCAAAGCGAATCTTCGTATTGCGGTCGTTCCAGGTAAAGGCGTCGCGCCCCCCGGCCTCGTCGATGATCCAGTCCATCACGGGCTTGTTCTTACTAAACAAGATGTGGCCACCGGTCTCGTCGTAGGTGTAGCCATCGACGGTCTTCGAGGCGCAGAGTCCACCTGCTCGGTGGGAAGCCTCGAATAGAGTCACATCCGCTGCATCGAGGCCGCCCTGGATGAGTTTTTGGGCAAGGGCCATACCGGAGATGCCGGCGCCTAGGATCGCGATCTTCAACTGTTAATTAGGAGGGGTGGCTTAAGAGGGGGGTGGCGTGCGCCAAACTTTATCACGCCACAGGGGAGTTGGGCTGCCTAAGGCAGTGTGAAAGGGGCTCGGGCCTATTCCTCGCCCAGGGCGAAGCTGTTTAGAAAGTCGGCCCAAGCGGGCTGCCTGACCGCATCTAGGCCCTGGACCTCGATTCGGCCGGATTGGACAAGCTCACCTGCTGCCTCTTCGCCGAAGAGCAAGGCGTGGAGCCCCGCGCAGTCGCCTTGGATTAAGAGGTCGGGCTTCATGGGGGCGCCCTCGACGCTCTCGAACTGCTCCGTGCCGATGCGCACCTGCAGGCTCTTCTCGCCAGAATTGAGCTGCACGAGCCAGCGCTGGCCCGTCTGTCTGTAGTTGCGCCCGAGGAATACGGGCAGCCAGCGGAAGTTGAGCTGGTCGCCAAAAGTGGGTGAAGGTCCGTGCTGGCGGCCCCATTCTTCCAGTTGGCCGATGATTGGTCCCAGGGCCGCACCCGCGTCGGTCAGGCCATAGAGCCCCCGCACCGCCCCGCTGGTCTTGGCCGGATCCACGACGATCGATTGGATCAAACCCGCCTCGGTAAGGCTCTTGAGGCGCTTGGCCAGAAGGTTCGTGGTGAGCCCGGGCAGCCCGCTTAGCAGGCTGCCATAGCTTGCGGGGCCGAGCAGCAGGTCCCGCAGGACTAGCAGGGTCCAGCGCTCGCCTACTAGGTCGAGGGCCTTCGCCACGCCGCAGAGTTGTCGATAGGTCTTGGTTCCCATGGTCTTTTGAATCACCCCCTTGGCCCTCGAAGGGCCACGTGGGGGCCACAGGGGGAGCTCTGGAGCGTATCGAGGCAGAGTGTAGCCGATTTTGACACAGGAATCACTTGACGAGAGCAGCGCGGGCAGTATTGTTCCCCGCATCCTGATCACTTTACTTTCAAATAGTGGTCTTCTTCCGGGGACTGATCCACTAACCAAGCTCACAGCACCATGACACTCCAAGCTACCCTGCGCCTGCCCTCTCCCAACAACACGAAGGTCCAGATCGCCCTGGCTTACAAGCAGATCTCCTATGAGATTGACGCCGTCGAAGGCAGCGGCCCCGAAACCATCTCCAAGCTCGTAAAGCTCTCTGGCCAAGCCCTGACACCGATCATCAAGCACAACGACACCGTGCTGTATGACTCGTCCGCTATCCTGCGCTACATCGACGCCAACTTCGATGGGCCACGGCTCTTCAGCGCCGACCGCGACGAGATGAAGGCCATCGAGGGCTGGGAGTCCTACCACAAGACCGAGGTCATGACCGCCATGCGCCCGGCCTTCGCGGTCTTCTTCGGCGGCATCACCGGCCCCGAGGCTGACGCCAACATCACTCGCGCCAACGCCGGTATCAATGAGGTCACCGGCCAGGTCGAAGAGCGCCTGGCCGCTCAAGCAGACGCCGGCAGCGACTGGCTGGTAGGGGACACCATGACCGCTGCTGACATCTTCGTCGCCAGCTTCCTCAGCCTAGCCGAACTGCCCGAAGGTTACGCGGACTGGAACCCGCTCTGGAAGACCGTCGACCGAGTGCTCACCCTGGGCGAGGGCCGCGAGCGCTGCAAAGCGCACTTCCATCGGGTGCTCTCCTTTCTGCCGGCTCCCGCCGGCGTCTAGGCTAGCGGTCCCGAATCAGCACGCCGGGGGCTAGTCCCTCGGCGGCAACGATCGCACCGGCGTCTACAAGCCAGCGCCTGCCGTCCTGGGTGTAGCCGGCTGTGGCCTTGAGGCCCGGTTGCTTCTCGCTCCAAAAGCGGTTGAAGGCCTCCATGGCAGCCTCGCGTCCAAATTTGGCGAAGCACGATCCAAGGGCGGTGGTGAAGCTGTGGTCCTCGCCCTTCTCGGTGAAAGACACCAACATACGCGTGCCTTCAGCTGGTGTTCCTTGCAGGCCGTCCAAGCGATAGGACGAGGTGCCCTGCTTCTCCTCCAAGACTGTCACTGTCGTGTTCGGAAATGCACCTTCCAGGGGACCTGCATAGTGCGCGCGGGCTCCCTGGCGGTCGACGGTTACGACCAAGCCACGCATGCTAAAGCGCTCCCACAAACGAATCAGCGCCTGGAACGTGTACTCGAGAACCGTCATCGCCTTATTGTTCGTGCGCTGGTAGCTGTGGTTAAGTTCGAGGGCGGGTACAAGGCGCACGCCGCCGTCCACTAAACCCATGCCGCCATCGGCGAAGGCGCGGCGCAGGCGCTCGGCGGTCAACTCCAAGGTTCCCGCGGAAGAGTGCACGGGGACGGCGCCCCCGGGCAGAGCCAGCTCGCCGTACCAAGGGGCACCCTCTACCCACCTCAAATCCGGTCCTAGGGGGCCATTTGCCAGGAAAGATCCGTCGGCGGGCAGGTCGGCTTGGCCGTGCAACTGGGCCAGGAATGCCAGGGCCGTGCGCTCCAAGCGCGCGCGTCCACGGGGGTTGCGGGTGAAGACGCGCTTTGAATCCGCCACCATTAAGTGGGCGCTGTCGAGCTTCTTCGACCGCGGCGCATCTTGGCAGACCAGGGGCGCCAACACATTCCATGGATCGGCCCCCTCCACGGACGACTCGATGGCCGACCAGCCCAAGCTCAGGGGACCGAGTAGGGGACCGAGCCCCGCCTCGTCGATACCGGCTTGGATGGGAAAGGACTCGGCCAAAATTAGCTGCGCTGGACTCCGGGAACCTGCTCGGTGCGTCCGCGGAACTTGATCAGCAGGCCGAGCACAATCGCACCAGAGACCATGGAGATCAGCTGGCTTGTGGAGAAGCCGCCGAACCAGACGCCGCGCAGCTCGTCGCCGCGGAAGCCTTCGATGATGTAGCGCGTGATGGCGTAGTGCAGCAGCATGACCAGGGCGGCTTGCCCCATGTAGCGCCGACGCTTCAAGACGTAGTAGCCAACCGCCGCAATCACCAGGGCGTTGATCGTCATCCAGGGCTGGGTCGCCCAGAGGGTCTGGCCCGCAAGTTCAGCGGGAAAGAGGCTCTCGGGATGCGCCTCGAGCCACTCGAGGCTGGGCACCTTAAGCTGGATCGGGAAGGGCATGCCCTCCTTGCCCGCGGGCACCACGCTTCCGTAGTCGTCGCCCACCAATAGGCAGCCGATGCGGCCAATAGCTTGGCCAACGAAGCCGCCGACAAGGGCCGAGTCCAGGGCGTTGATAGGGTTCAAACCGTGGCGCTTCGAAGACCACAGGCCCAGCATGATTGCACCGAAGAAACCTCCGTACATCACGAGTCCGCCTTCCCAGACCTTGAGGATCGAGACCGGGTCGTGGATGTACCGATAGCCTGCCGAGTTCATATCGTCGCTGCTCATATAGCGCAGGGTCTCGACGATCACATAAAATAGGCGCCCGCCGAGGACAACGCCGACCAAGATCGCCATCGTGGCTGCGGCCGTGCGCTCGGGATCGCCCTCGGGATCCTCGCCGAAGCGACCCATCAGGCGTGTCCAGAGATGGGCACCCACTAGGAAGGCCAGGGCGAGCATGACGCCGAAAGAGCGGATCGGGAAGCCGTCCCCGAGGGGGATTTCGAATAAGACTGGATGCATAGCCCAAGAGGATAGGACGAGGAGCCCTCACTTTGCCCGGGAGCGGATAGAATCTTGCCCTCGTTTTCTAAGTTAAGCATCGAACCGTCCCATGAGCCAGTCCCCGAACAAGCCCCTCACCTCTAAGATCTACGTCGAAGGCCGCTACAACAAGTATTGTCGCGACCTTCCCCAGACGATCTTCTATTGCCCTGAGTGCAAGGGCCACCCCCGCCGCCGCAAGAAGTGCGAGCACTGCGAGGGCTTTGGCAAGCTGACCAAGGACTCGGTCCAGGAGCTGATCGCATGGGTTGCCGGCAAGCAGTTCGGTACCCGCAAGAACAAATTCCACGGCTCTGGCCGCGAGGACATCGACGTACGCATGCTGGGCACCGGCCGGCCCTTTGTGTTCGAGCTTAACAACGCAAAAATCCACGACGTGGACCTGGCCGAGCTGGAAGAGGAGATCAACCGCCGCAACGAGGGCCGTATGGCCGTGCGCAATTTGCACTACTCCGAGAAGACCCGCGTGGTGATCCTTAAGGAGAGCAAGCACGCCAAGGAGTACGAGGCCCTGGTCGCTGTCGATGGTGCCTTCGACGCGGACAAGATTAAGACGATTTTGGAAGAGCGCGTGACTATCCAACAGCAGACGCCGGGCCGCGTCGCCCACCGCCGCGCGGACTTGACCCGCGAGCGCTGGATCGAACTACTCAGCGTCGAGCCCGAAGCCGACGCCCCCGGTGAGCTCGACAAGGACGGCAACGAGATCCCCTCAGGACGCGCGCGCATCCGCATGCGCACCGCCCACGGAACCTACGTCAAGGAGGTGCTCTCCGGCGAGAGTGGGCGCACGGAGCCCAACGTCGGCGAGCTGCTCGGCGCCCCGTGCCGCTGCCTCGAACTCGACGTACTCGGCATCCTCGGCGAAGAGGGCGACGAGGTCGCAGAGAAGATCGTCTTCCAAGCGCCGTTCGGCGGCGGCTTAGAGTAAGGGAAGCCGAAGGAAGCAGCGCGCTGCCTCCCACCGGCCTGTCCCTCGACATCATCGCGGCTTAGTGAATGACTTGCAGGTCGTTGCCGGTTTCCACAATGCGGCTTTACACATCGTGTGAAGTTGCTATTCCCTAATCTTGGCCGTGGCATTCCGTCAAATAGGCCTGGGGCTTGCATTCCTTGGCGGCCAGTTTTAGCCGACATGCCCGCCCGACGTTTTGCCGTCGTGCTGCTGTCGGTGTGGCGACGCCGGTTTTTATATGCCTAGGGATGCGCGGCTGTTTTTAAGGCCTTTGGGGGTGTTTGCCGCTTAGGCATCCCATTGGGGTGTTATCTAGACCACCACGCCCATGATCTCACTCTCAAAAACCATGCGGTCCTCAACAAACCCCTGGGTGTAGTACGTGAACATCCGGCTGCGGATGCGGGCCAGCTTGCCCACGATGATCAGCCTGGAGTCGGGGATGACGGTTCCGCGGAAGCGGGTGTTGTTCATGCCGCCGAAGCCCACGAACCTGTCCGACGCGGCGTGGCTGCGGTGCATGAAGTCGTAGGTGCACATTTGGGCCGCGGCCTCGACCATCAGGACGCCGGGAAACAGGGGCCGGCCTGGAATGTGATCGTCGCACCACCAGTCATCGGACTTGATGTCCTTGTAGCCGATCACGTACTCGCCTGTAGGGTCGAAGTGAATCAAGCCATCTACCATCTCGAAGCGGCCCCGTTGGCTAAGCACATCGAGTACGGCAGCTTTGTTTACAGCGGTCTTGGTGAGGTCGTAATCGTTGAGGTCGACGAGTGGAGAAGAAGCCATGGGGGGGAGTCAGGAGAATTGGGGGGCTGATCAATTTGGAGAGCGTGCTAGTCTAATCAGATGGCCTTCGAACCCATAACAGACAGGGCGCTAACTGGCGCGTTCTTGGGAGAAGAGCTGCGTGCAGAGCTGTTAGGCCTCTCGATGTCGGAGGCGCCGAAAGAGGCCTGCGGGCTACTTTTTTCAACTGATGTGGAAACAGGGCTTGGCTACCGAGCGCGGGTCACGCGGGTGATTTCCATCCCGAATGTCGCACCAGATTTCACCCTGCAGCGGCGCTTCGAGTTGGACCCCGTTGCCTGGGTGGCTGCCGAAAGGGCTGCCCGCAAGGCTGGCGAGGACCTCGTGGGCATGTGGCATTCCCATCCAGACGGCCCCCCGCGGCCATCCCAAGAGGATGCGGTGGGCGCAGAATCCCTGCCCCTGGACCTGCCCTATGTGTTGGTGGATCTAAGCGCTCTGGGCAGCGAAGCAGCCGTCACGTTTTGGAGATGGTGTCCAGCCACTCCCGCTTCTCCACCACGCGCCGGTAGGCGAGACCTTTGAATATTGTAGATAGGTTGATCGCCCACCAGACGCCGGATGCGCCCATGCCGAAGGTGAGTGCCATCACATAGGCGATGGGCAAGCGCATGAGGTTGCCGATCAGGGTGATAGGTGCGATGGGCATGGTGTGGCCCGATCCCGAGAGCACCTTCTCATTGACGCACTCGACAGCAACGAAGACCTGGCTCAGGCCGATCACGAAGGCATAGGTGCGGGCCGCCTCGGCGACGGCGGGATCGCTGGTGAAGTACGAGATTACGCTGGGCGCCGCGAAGATGAACAGCAGCGCGAAGAGCACCCCGGCAGCGTAGCCCGTGCGCCGGACCGTGCGCACCCAGACTAGGCACTGCTCCCGATCACCTGCTCCGAGGGAGCGACCTACGAGGCTCGAGCCAGCCAGCCCGATGCCCAAGAATACGGTGAACGAAATGCCGTCGAAGACCTGGAATCCGATCCCCAGGCCGGCCTTGACTGCGTCCTCGAGCCCGCTTAGCACGAAGGCATACAGTAGCCAATAGACGCCCGCGTAGACGGCAATGGACCAGGAGACCGGTGCTGCAATCTTGGCCATCCTCTTGAGCAGGCCGAGGGCCGGCTTGCCCCAGCGGTTGAGAGGAGTGTCGAAGACGAAGTGCAGCAGGATCAACGCCATTGCGCTGGCAACAAGGCGCGAATACCCCGTGGCCAAGGCAGCGCCTTGTAGCCCGCTCCCCTGGATGTCGAAGTATGCCGCCACAGCCATCGCAGATCCCAGGCCGGGCACGTTGGCATAGGTCTCAATAACCTCAGGCGAGCCGATTCCATAGATCAGGATCGGGTTGAGGAAGTAGTTGCAGCCCACGGCCACCACCTGCAAGAGCATGGGCACGATGGTGTAGCCCCGGGCGATAAAAATGTGGTCCGTGGCGATGACGATCACCATGGCCGGTGCCAATAGGAAGTAGGACCCGAGGTACGCCTCTGCATGCACGCCAATGCCCCCTTTAAGCTGCATGGCCGACGTGATCGTGGGCACCAGCATGGGGCCGAAGATGCTGACGAAGGTTCCGATCGAGATCGCCAACAAGATCGCGTGGCGCGAAATTGAGTTGCGCAAGATGCGATCCTTTGCTCCCTCGGCTCGCGATACGAGAGCCAGGGTGCCGCCCGCGCTAAAGTAGAACAGGGCGAAGGTCATGATCGACACGAACATCATCGCGCCAATGGCGGACTGGGCATCTGCGCCGAGCCCCTGGATCCAGAACTGGTCGTTGATCCGGTAGCTGTTGTTCAGCAGAAAGGACAGGGTCGCGGGCCAAGCTAGGCGCAGTACTTCGGCGGTTGGACTGCGCTGGGCCGCGAGGGCTTCGGTCAAAGCAGACCCTCCAAGATCACCTTGACTGTTGCGTTCTCGCCATCGCGAAAGCGCCGCTGAGCTTGGGCTTTGCCATAGATGTCATGGCTGCAATATAGGGTGTAGCGACCCGGTTTCAGGTGCTGAAGAATAGCCTCGCCATTGGAGTTGGTCGTCATGTCGAAGGCGCTGCCGCCAATCCCGCTGCCGCGTACCCGCGCGCCGCTCACCGGGGAGTCGGTCTCGTCCACGACCTGGATCGTAAAGGTGGACAGCGGCGGCAACTCGGGGGCGGGAACCGTCAGGGAGGGCGCTCGGAAGTTGAGCGTGCTGGGGGCAATTAACGGGGCAGTCAAGGAGCCGTAGGAGATAGAGTAGATTCCGTCGAGCACCTTCTCAAAGCGCCAGGTTCCATCCGCTAGGGTCGTCGTCTCTAGCGCGCCGGTTTGAGGCGCAAACTTGCTGCCGGCCCCCTTGGTCAGCCAGACAGAGACCCCCTCCAAGGGCGCACCCAGGTAATCCACGAGCTGGCCAGCCAAGAAACCGGCGGGGGAAAGGTTCAGGGTCACGTAGGCCGACGAGCTGGTGCGCTCGAGCAGGACGTTGATCGAAGCGCCGTTTAGGCCGTCTGCCTCGCCGTGCACGGAGTAGCCAGCAAGGGGCAGGTCCTCGACCTCAAACTCGTCGGTGCCGGTGATCTTTATGGTCTGGGTTGCGGCTAGCTCGGAGCCAATCAGGCTCGCGCTGGGCTCAATTACCAAGGTCCAGGTCGAGGGGAGGGGCATATCGCCTGTCATTTGGACGAAGCCGCGTAGGCTGCCCTTGCCTGTGAATCGCTTGGCTGCGTCGGCGGTCGTAGGCCCCTTGGAAGTTCGACTTTCTTGGCCCGCTGGGGCGTTCATCGAGCTCGATCGGCCCACAGCCTTGACGTTTGCGGACGAATCAGGTCCGCCACCCAAGGGATCTTGCTTTTGACTTTGGTCGCCGCCGACCAAGAGTAAGTAGCCAACACCGACAACTAACAGCACCAAGAGCAGCAGAATCCAAGCGGCTGAACCGTCGGTTTTCGGGCTTCTGTGCTCATCAAAATACCCCAATCCGGCCGATGGGGGACGTTGGAGCGGACCGAAGCTCGGCCTAGGCCTTGTTCTGTGTTTCGTGGGGGCAGGCAACATGGTTCTTATTCTCGGGTAGACTACGCGCAGTCTATACGGCCTTTGGAACCAGTCCCCCTACGGCCCCACGGGAAGTTCAAACTTCTTGGGTTCGACCAACGTATCCCCCGGCTTGACCGGCCCCTCATCCCACCCCTAGCCCACCGCTGCTCCGAAGCGGGATATTGAAATGAACGCGCTCTGCCGCACTTTCTTGGCACTTACAGCCCTTATCGCCCTTGTCGCTCCGAGCTTCGCTTCCGAGTCAAAGACGGAAGCCACTGCGCCCGCTGCTAAAGCTGACCGGGTGATCATCATTGGCGTGGATGGCGGCGACGGCCGCACGGTCGAGGGCTTCATGGCCGACGGTATTCTGCCGAACATGTCGCGCTTGCGCGAGATGGGGGGATTCTCATGGCTAGGCACCTCGCTGCCCGCCGAGTCACCCACCGCATGGGCGAGCCTCAACACGGGCCGTAACCCCGCCGAGACGGGTGTACCAGGCTTCGTCAAGAACACTCGCTCGGGCGGCCTACCCTCACCTGGGGTTGGGCACTTTGTGAGCGAGACCGGCAAAATCGAGGACTTTCCATCGGCCCCAGCCGTCTCTTCGGGCGACCCCTTAAAGTGGCAGTTGATCATCGGGATGGGCGCGTTTGTCGCGTTCCTAGTTCTGCTCAAGCTGATCCTAAAGATGAACACCGCGGCGGCTCTGCTAATCTCCGTCGTTCTCGGCGGAGTTGGCGCGGTTGCCGGCGGCAAGAGCAACGCCTACTTCCCTGAGACCTACCCGCGCTTAGGCAACCCGCTCAAGGTGCAGAACTTCTGGGACATCGCGGGCGAGGCTGGCATCCAGTCGGTGATCCTCGACTCGGCCCAGTCCTTCGACACCGAGAGCCCAGAGGGCGTCAACGTTCTGCACGGACTCGGCATCCCCGACGCCCGTGGCGGCATCGGAACCTGGAACATCTACACGACCGAAGAGACCGTCTTCGACCGCGTTCCCGAGGGTGTCTCGACCGGCACTGCGGGCAAGATCTACCGCATGGACTGGAAGAACGATGTGATCCGGACCAAGTACTACGGTCCCCGCAACTTCGGTCTGAAGCAAGAGCTCGAAGGTAAGATCAAGGTCCTCGAGGACCGCATGAACGACGCGACCCTCGGCTACAAGGAATCCCAAGCGGTCCGCAAGGAACTGCGCCCTGAGAAGGACGCCCTCGCGAAGGAACTCGCCGAGAATCACGACATCAAGTACGGCATTGCCCACGACCTGGTAGTCAAGCCCAAGGGCGACAAGTACGAGATCTCTATCGGCGACAAGACCCAGACCCTGGCCGTTGGCGACTGGTCCGAGTTCTACGAGCTGACCTTCGAGATCAACCCCTTCCTCAAGGTCCACGGCATCACCCGCGCGAAGCTGGTCAAAGCCGAGCCTCACTTTGAGCTGTTCATCAACACCCTGGACATCGATCCCGCGGCCCCCCCCTTCTGGCAAGAGGTCACTTCGCCCGCAAGCTACTCCCGCGAGCTGGCCACGGGCAACTCCTTCGAGACCTACGGCTGGGCCTGCATGACCATGCCCTTCAAGGACGGCAAGATCACTCCCGAGCTGTTGCTCGAGGACATCGAGTTCACCTTCAAGTGGCGCGAGAAGATGACCATGGAGCAGCTGGCCCGGGACGACTGGCAGCTGTTCATGAGCATCTTCTCCACCCCGGACCGAGTGCAGCACATGCTGTACCAGTTCTACGACAAGGGGCACCCGATGTACGACGAAGAGCAGGCCAACCGCGAGACTGTGTTCTTTGGCGAGACGATTAAACTGTCCGAAGCTATTCCGGCGATCTTTAGGCAGGTGGACCGCGTCGTCGGCCGAGTGCTCGATGAGGTATTCAAGGAAGGCGATGTCATGCTGATGTGCGCGGACCACGGGTTCCAGACTTTCCGCTACCAGGTCAACCTCAACAACATGCTGGAGGAGATTGGCTTCCTGACTATGAAGGATGGCGCGAAGACCTCCGACGCAAGCAGCCCGTCGCGCTACGCCGATTGGGAGAAGACCCGCGCCTACTCCCTTGGCCTGGGCTTCGTTTACTTGAACCTGAGGGGCCGCGAGAAGTACGGCATCGTGGATCCGGCCGACGTCCAGTCCACTTTGGACGAGCTCAAGGCAGCTATGCTCGACTGGCGCGACCCGGCCACGGGCGAGCCCGTGATCGAGGACGTGTACCAGGTGGACCAGATCCACTCCGGTGAGTACCTCTCCGAGGAGTCCGAATTAATTGTCGGCTTCAAGCCTACCTACCGCGTCTCCTGGCGCAGCACCGGCGGCAAGATGCGCATCGACTCAAGCCCCGACGGCGCAGTTGTAGGCCCCGTGGTCGAGGACAACGACTCTCCCTGGTCCGGTGGACACCCGTCCGTCGCCGAGAAGCACGTGCGCGGGCTCTTCTTTTCGAGCCTGCCGGTCGAGCTGCCCGAAGGCGGCCCGAACCTGCTCCACATCGCGCCTACGGTGCTCAGTCTCCTGGGCGTGCCGATCCCGGCCGAGATGGACAATCAACCGATGACCTTTAAGTAGGGAAGTCGCACCGAAGCAAGGCGCCCCCAAGGTCGACAGCGACCTTGGGGGTGCCTTGCTTTAAGGTCATGGGCCTTGGGATGTCCAGACTTCAGGGACTCCTGGGCAGGATCTCTTAGGTCCTGTTCCGTCAAAGAACTAACCTCTTGGGATGAATCCAAGACTCCTTCCCTTGGCGCTGCTGGCCCTTGGCAGCTCCTGCGCACTTCCCCAGGTCCACACGTCCCAGGCCCCCGGGCGCCTTGTGGCCTTTGCCGATGTCCACGGCGACTACAACGCGACCCTGCGCGCCCTGCGGCTTGCGGGGGCCATCGACGAGACCGGGCATTGGTCCGGTGGCGAGCTGGTGGTTGTGCAGACCGGCGATCAGCTGGACCGCGGTGATGGCGAGCAGAAGATCCTAGAGTTGTTCGAGCGCCTAGGTAGCGAAGCGCAGGCGGCTGGCGGCGCGTTCCACTCGCTGCTTGGCAACCACGAGATCATGAATGTGGCCTGGGACTTTCGCTACGTTACGCCGGGGGGCTTCGAGGACTTCTGCGATTCCCCGGGCGTGGCCGACCTTGACCTGACTAAGCCTGAGCTCGAGGAGTTCGAGCCAGCCCATCGCGCCCGCGCCGCGGCCTTCCAGCCAGGCGGCCCCTTCGCAGTGATGCTCGCCTCCCACGACGTGATCCTGGTCCTTGGGGACACGGCATTCGTCCACGGCGGTGTGCTGCCAGCCCACGTGGACTACGGCATCGACCGCATTAATGACGAGACCCAGCAGTGGCTCCTTGGCCACGGCGAGATGCCGGACGTTCTACGCAGCGCCGAGAGTCCTATCTGGTCCCGGCACTACTCTTTGGACCCGACGGAGGAGTCGAGGCTATTGCTGGAAGAGACTCTCGCCAAGCTACGCATCAAGCGCATTGTCGTTGGCCACACGGTGCAAGAGAACGGCATCCAATCTCATTTTGACGGGCAGGCTTGGTGCCTGGATGTTGGTATGGCGCGCCACTATGGAGGCCCGGTCGAGGTGCTAGAGATCGTCGGCGACCAAGTGACGATCCTCCGGGAACAGCTCTCCGAAGTCGCTCCCTGATCCACACCCCGGCTGTGCCGCAAGCCTCCCCAAGCCAACCTTCTACGCAACCAAGATGACCGCACCCCTTCGACTAGCCGTCGCTCTTGCCCTTTGCCTCGTTGCCTGCCACACGGGCGCTGTCCAGTCCCCGGAAAGGTTCGAGGACTCCTGGGGTGCCGCGGTTGGCCCGGGCAACGGAGTCGTTCGGGCTTGGCCCGGTGCCGACTGGCACGCCACCCGCCAGGAGGACTGGCAGGTGCGTGGCACAACCGTCGAGTGCCGCAACAGCAAGGCGGGGACCTCGGGCAGAACCCTCGCATTGCTTACGCGCACGATCGAGGCCCCGGTTCTCGAGCCCATTCGGCTGAAGCTGCGGCTGGAGACCCCGGGTAGGGTGGGTGCCAAGTGGCGCAATGGGGCACACGCAGGCCTGCTATTTGGAGTCGGAGGGCCCGGTGTGAAGTACCAGCGCAGCGCCCTGGTGCAGCAGGCACCCGCCGTCGATGGGGGGCTCTTGCTATCCGTGAATCACGAGGGCCGCCTGCGTATCTCGAGCTTTCACGATCCTATGGAGCGCCCCGGCTATTGGACCGTGCCGGGTAAGGTCGACTTCGACGGACTGCGTGTCCTGGCCGAAGCCGACCAGCGCGTCGACTTAGACGAAGGGTCTATCCTGGTCTCGCTTATCTACGAACCCCACGGCGACGCCCTGCAAGACCGGGGGCGACTCTCCGCCATCGCCTGGGCGGGCGGGTTTCAGCAGCCGACCTCACCCGACCGGATCGCCAGTCTTTACATCGACGACTTTCCCGGCGCAGACCTGGGCGGCTCCCTGTCGCTCTTCTCCGCACTTGGTGCCGAAGACAGCTCGCTTGGGTTTGCCTTCTCGGACTTCCACCTGACCGGTGCCACCGAGCATCCCGAGCGCGCCATGGGCCCGATCCTCGCGACAACCTATTTGGTCGACCGGAGCGCAGCTGCACAGGGGGGCTCTACACTGCGCCTGACCGCACACCTAGCCGCCCTCGGCGACGGCGACGGGCGGACGGCCGAACTGTGGCTCGAGGGCCACGATGGCAAGTGGGAGCTCGCCGGCACCAGCACCCGAACCGAAGACGGCAGTGACCTGGCCTGTTTCGAAGTGGACGGCTATCGCGACCTGCCCGATGGAACGGCGCGCCCGTACCGGGTCGAGCTGCCAGGTCTCGCGCGCACAAGTGCGGCGCCCCTCAGCGCCAAGGGGGATGTCCAGGGCTCCACCTTCGGCGGCTTAATCCGTGCGGAGCCTCAGGCCAAAGAGGACTGGGTCTTGGCCTCGCTCTCTTGCCTCAAGAATCAAGTCGGCCCGATTGCCTGGAATCACAGTGGGCTCTGGTTTCCCCACGAGCAGCTGGTTGAGCGCGTTATGGCCGAGGACCCGGACTTTCTGTATTTCAGCGGCGATCAGATCTACGAAGGCGACATCACGGGGCCCAACCGCCAGGACCTTGATCTGTCCATCGAGGACTACCAGACCAAGTACCGGCGCTTCCTTTGGGCCTTCCGCGACCTCTTGCGCGATCGCCCCTCGGTCATGGTGCCCGATGACCACGACGTCTTCCACGGCAACCTCTGGGGCGCCGGCGGGATCCACGCCGAGGCTCGCAATGGCCTGACCGCCCAAGACTCCGGCGGATACCGTATGCCGGCTAAGTTTGTGAACGTGGTCCACCGCAGCCTCACCAGCAACCTGCCGCCGACCCGGGTCAGCCCATTCATCGGCAAGGGCATCACGACCTACACGACGGACTTCACCTGGGGCGGCGTGGACTTCGCCGTGCTTGCGGATCGCATGTGGAAGGACAGCCCCAGCGTGATGGCACCTGGGGCCGACTTTAAGAACGGCTGGTCCCAGGCCGAGGGTTTCGACCTTCGCGCAAGCGACTTCCCTGACGCAAGCCTACTCGGCGACGAACAGGAGGCTTTCTTAAAAGGCTGGGCCAGGACCAGACAACCCACCGCTTGGACCAAGGTCGCCTTGTCCCAGTCGCCCTTCGCCTGCGCACACAGTCTGCCCGCGGACACCAAGAGCGACGTCACCGTTGGCCGCCAGCAGCCCCCGTTGCCCGGAGAGTACCCTGCTAACGACGCACCCGTTGCCGACGGCGACTCCAACGGCTGGCCCCAAGCGGCGCGCAACCGCGCGGTCGAGATGCTGGCCGAGGCCGGTGCCCTGCACCTCTGCGGAGACCAACACCTAGGAACTGTCAGCTGGTACGGTACGGACGCCCACCGCAACGGCACCGTGGCCTTTACTAGCCCCGCCATGGGCAACACTTGGCCCCGCCGCTGGATGCCCTCCAAGCCCGGCGCGAACCGTCCCGTCACGGCGTCAGGCGAGCCCACCACACCGCGCTACACCGGGGACTACCTCGACGGCTTCGGCAACCGCATCACCATGCTCGCAGTCGCTAACCCCGAGGAGAATGGCCGTGAGCCGAAGCTACAAATGAACCGCGCCCCCGGCTTCGGCTTGGTTCGCTTCCAACCGTCCCAAGCCCGTATTGTCCTTGAAGCCTGGCCCACCTGGGACTCCGATAGAATGTACTTGGGCTGGCCGATCTATATTAATGCGCGGGGCCGACCTGTGGGTGGGGCTTGGGAGTGAGTAGCCCCCTAAGGCCATACTTGAGAAATCGCTAAGTAGGTGGACCGGCGTTGGGGTCGGGGCCAGAAGCTCGGATCTCTTAATCGTCCGTCGAGAAAAGCCGGGTCGGGCCACCATTCGACAGCACTAGGACTTGATCTTCGAGGCCAGTCCCGTGGCCATGCCGACCCAGCCGCGGGCTAGGGGCGAGCGAGCGCTGGACAGAGGACAGGCAAACCAGCGGCCGGTTTTTTCAACGACGTAGTCGATCCACATGTCGTCGATGGCTTCGATCAAGGGATAGGCGCCCTTTCCGGAGTGGATATCCTGCAGGAGGCGCGCGAAGCCGACGCGCTTAAAGGCGTCCATGTGGGCGACGACGCTGGCGCCTCGCTTGGCAGCGGCCACGGGGCCAAAGAGCTCGGATTCGAAGGGGGCCATGCTGGTCTTGTGCAGACCGCTCTTGCCCTGGACTTGGAAGCCAGTGTACAGCAGCTGGCCGCCTTGCTCCTCGACGATACCGTCGAGGTGCAGGTGGTCGCGGTGGGGGCGATCGGTGATCGTGGCACCCCGCATGTGCAGTGCAAAGTGTCCCGATTCGTAGTCGCGCGGATCGTGGATTAGGCAGGTCTTGCCGCCGCTCAGCTTCAGCATGCGGGTCGAGGACTTACCCCCAGCCCTGCGCCGCCGTACACTCCTAATGGCCGAGTCGCCCAGCAGGGTCTTGGCCAAGGCGAGGCCGTGGTAGGCGTAGGCGGACTGGTACAGGGTCAGGCTGACGGGCTCGCCAAGGGACTCGTTCTTGCGCGCCAGGTCTAGGGTCTCAAGCCAGGGCAGGGTGCTCATGTCCTCGGCCACCCAGACGTTGCGGAAGGGCGCAAACTTGCCGTAGTGGGACAGGTGCTTGAACAACAGGACCGGGGTGTCGATCAAAAGGTCCGTGCCGGAGACGTCCAGCTTGCCGAGGTGCTCGAGCACGTTAGGAACGGCGGCCTTTGAGACACAGATAAAGATCAGGTCCGTGCCCGCTATACGCGCGTTGTCCAGCTGCTCAATCGGCTCGACGCTGGTGGTTCCGCGCTTGGTCTCGAGCTGCTTCTCTTTGCGTGCAAAGATACCATCCACGGAATAGAGCTCCGGAAGAGCCTCAAAAGCGGGCAGCGCGGCGTTGAGGATGCGCTGACCGGATCCAAGGATGAGGACCTTCTTGGGAGCGTGGGCGGGGGTGGACATGGAGTCAGCTTAGCCGGGGGGCGGCGTTGGCGGGGCGGTTAGTTGGCCGTGGCTTGGGGCAGCTCTTGGGCGAGGTGCTCGCCAAGCCGGATGGCAAGGGCGACAATGGTGTAGGTGGGGTTCGCGCAACCACTTGTCGGAAAGACGGATGCGCCCGAGAGGTACAGGCCGTCTAGACCGTGGAACTTGAGGTTGTTGTCGACCACGGAGCTTGATGGATCAGAGCCCATGCGTGTCGTCCCGATGTGGTGGGAGGCGTCCTGGTTGATGGGCCAGGGGTCTTGGTTGGCGAGGTCGGTGTTGAGCTCGCCAAATCCAGTGCGCGCCAACTCGGACTTAAGGGCTTCGTGCAGCAGCAAGAGACTGCGCCGGTCGCGCAGGACCGTGTCGTGGTGGACGATGGGCAGAGCCATGCCGAAGCTGTCGACCTCGCTTGGGTCCGTGGACAGGACGACGCGGTTTGCGGCAACGGGCTCCATCTCCATAAAGTTGCGGATACGCACGCGCTTGATCAGCGGGCCACCGCGATCGAGGATGCGGCTCTTGACGTAGGCGAGCACACTGGGCAGGTGGCGTACGAGGCGCGCAATTAGGCCGAAGTACGAAAGGTGCTCTTCGTCCAGCTCTGAGTCGTCGCCGGTCTCGGAGTAGTCCCGCAGCTCGATCAGCTCGTCCTTCTTCGTCTTCTTCCAGCCGGTAAGTAGGAACTTCGAGCGCTTAACGAGATGAACCAGGGCCTCGACGCCGCGGTTGTCGCTCCAGGGGAACAGCGGCTCAAACCGCACATAGCTGTTCACCAGCTGCTCCTCGCGCTGCTTCGCATCGGGCAGACGCAGGCCACCGTAGCCGGCAAAGCCCTTCCAGATGCAGCCAAAGAAGTAGGGCAGGCTGCGCGTTGGCTCGGCCAGGGTCACCACGCCCCCGTAGTTCTTCGGGTGGTTCATCATGTAGCGACCGATGACGTCCCTGTCGTTGGGCAAGCCGGAGTTTAGCAAAAGGCGCGCGTTCTCGATGCCGCCGCAGCCGACGACGAAGGTGCCGCCGCGCACATCGAATCTGTCGCCCTTAGAAGTGGCCAGCTTAGCGCAGACCACCCGTCCGTTCTCGGTCACTAGGTTCGTGACCGATGCGTCCAGCCACAGGTCCACGTTGCCGGAATCGTACAGGTCCTTGAGCTCGGCACCGAAGTCCTGGGGATCTTCGGCTGCCAGGAAGATCTTCTCCTCGACCGCATTCCACGTGGGTTGGAACTTGCCCTTGGCGCGGATCGACGCCAAGCCGGCCTCGTGGTCCGTCTGTGGATTAAAGGCGACCGGTGGCGCGAAGCGATAGCGGTCTGCGGCTCCTTGGTAGTAGACCGCGAGCTCCGTGGGGGACAGGGGCCAGGCGGACTGCTCGAGCCAGGGGCGCGGCTCCATTTCAATTGGGTCCATGGGCGACGAAAGCCCGGACCAGGTGGTCGAGGCGCCGCCGAGCACGCGCTCGCGGGAGTGGGGCTTGATGCGGATTCCACGGCCGGGATAGGGCGTCCGGCGCAGCTTATCGCCGAAGACGCCGGGGCGCAGGCGGCCGCTTTCCAGCACGCAGATGGTCAAATCCGGACGTGCGCGGCGCAATTCTGCAGCCACGACTCCTCCGGCAGGCCCCGAGCCGACTACGACCACGTCGTAGTCGAGACCGTCCGCCGGGGCGGATTCTGATGCACCAAGGTCACGGATCATGCAGGTACTTTACCCTCGTCTTGCTAGGGTACGTCCATGAGTTTTCATTGGAAGGTCTTGATCTGGATGGCCGCGGGCGTGCTCGTCGGCTTCGGTTTGCAGTTTGGTCTCGATGGTCCCGCCTACAGTGGGGCCAAATGGACCGAGGATGCGGGGGGTATTCGGCTGGTTGCGGCCTCCGGGCCCGCGGCGAAGGCGAGTAAGGGGGGACTGGAGAAGGGCTCCATTGCTTCGTCCGTGACCCTTCATCGAGGCTCCGAGGAAGAGCAGGTCTTGGACCTGACCAGTCCCGAGGACTTCGAAGCGGCTATGGCCTCTTGCTCGAATGGCGACGTGATCTGGCTGGAGATCGGCCAAGAGAAGCCGGTTTCGGTCAACCTAAAGCTGGACCCGAGCTCATCGCGAGCGGCGGCCTTGGCGCCCTTCAAGTTCGTGGCTGACATCTTCCTGGCGCTATTGAAGATGCTCATCGTGCCCCTGATCTTGACTTCGATCATCACCGGCGTCGCTGGTGTTGGCGCGATGAAGGACCTGCGTCGCCTGGGGGGCAAGACCTTCGGTTACTACATCGCGACCAGCCTGCTGGCCGTCCTTGTGGGGCAGATCCTCGTCACGATCATCCAACCGGGAACGGGCGCCGAGCTGGGGCTCTCGCCGATCTCTGGCCAGGACATCGCACCGGACGCGAGCTTCATCGACGTACTCAAGCGCATGGTGCCTACAAACATCTTTGAGAGCCTGTCGAGCAACGGCTCGATGCTGTCAGTGATCTTCTTCGCGCTCATCTTCGGTACCTTCATCACCCGCGCCGACGATCCTCACAAGACCCGCATCACCGAGTTCTTCGAGAGCGCCTACGCCGTCATGATCGCCATGGCCGAAGGGATCCTGAAGCTGCTGCCCTACGGCGTCTTCGCGCTGCTGGTCGGCGTGGTGGCCGGCACCGGCTTCGGCGTCTTTAAGCCGCTGCTCTTGTACATGTTTACGGTGACGATCGCCCTGGTGATCCACGCCTGCGTCGTGCTGCCCTTGATTCTGAAGTTCTTCGGCGGCGTGTCTCCGCGCAAGTGGTTCAAGGCCATGAGCCCTGCGCTCATGACAGCCTTCAGCACCAGCTCGTCCAGCATGACCCTGCCGGTGACCCTGGACACAGTGGAGAAGCGCGGCGGTGCCTCGGGCAAGATCGCATCCTTCACCTTACCCTTGGGCGCAACGATCAACATGGACGGCACCGCGCTTTACGAGTGCATCGGCGTCGTGTTTCTGGCCCAGTACTACCAGTCCATGGGGCAGTTTGACCTGACCTACGCAGACCAGGGCTTGGTAGTCATGATGGCGCTGCTGGCGAGCATCGGGGCGGCTGGCATTCCCTCGGCGGGGCTCGTGATGATGCTCACGATCCTCACGACCCTGGGGCTACCGGTTGAGGGCGCCGCGCTGATTCTTGCGGTCGACAGGCCCCTGGATATGCTGCGCACTACGGTCAACGTGTGGTCGGACTCCTGTGGCGCCGCTGTGATTGCGGCCAGCGAAGGCGAGTTGATGCCACCGGACCCTTCGTAGTTGGCCTTGCAATCGTGTAGGATGCGCCCTCAATTATAGGTCGCATTGGACTCCGGCGAATCATGCCGTGGCTCCACCGACCCTCTGCGCCCTAAGCCGCACGGACAAACAACCCCGCAGCGGCCCCGCGCCAACCCCGAACAGACCTCTCCCGGCGCCTATCGCCGACGACAAGAACATGCCCGAACAAGCAACCATCGAACGTGTGACCCGCCTCCTGGCGTACATGCTGCGCCACCAGCCCTCTGACTTTGATGTCCAGCTCGACCGCCAGGGTTGGGCCCCGGTCGAGGACGTGCTGCGTGCCTTGATTGAGCGCACTGGTGACGACCTCACCGAGGATGACCTCGAGTCCGCCATCAAGGCTGGCGATCGCGCTCGTTACGACATGCAGGACGGCAAGATCTGCGCCCTCTACGGCCACTCGGTCGAGATCGATCCGGGCGAGGGCGCCGAGCCTCCCTTCGACCTGTTTGTCGGCATCCCCGCACGTGACCGCGGTCGCCTCGAGCGCTTCGGTCTGCGCGGTGGCCGTCGCCGCTTCTTGCACTTGGCCACGACCGTCGAAGAGGCCCGCGAAGTCGGCCGTCGCTCGGCGGTGGAGTACTGCATCGTAAAGGTGGACGCTACGGACGCGTGGGAGCAGGGCATCGACTTCTACGATCGCAAGAGCCTTTGGATGGCGGTCGAGCTGCCGACCTACGCGCTTGAGATCATCGAGACTCATGAAGACGGCCAAGACCCAAACGAGGGGCGCCGCGGCGGTGGCCGCAAAGACGGCGAGCGCGGTGGACGCGGTGGACGCGAGCGTGGCGGCCGCGGCCGTGGCCGTGGTCGTGACGAAGAGCGCGGTGGACGCGGTGAGCGCCAGCCCCGCGAAGAGAGTGACTCCAATGAGGAGCGCCGGCCTCGCGTCGAGCGCAAGCCGCGAGCGGAGCGTGCAGAGCGCAAGCCCCGGGAGGAGCGTGCTCCCCGGGAGGAGCGTGCTCCCCGTGAAGAGCGCCCTGAGCGCAAGCCTCGCAAAGAAGAGCCCAAGGCCGAATCCCAGGAATCCGGCGGCTTCGGCCTCGGCGTGGCCGGTGCGCCCAAAGAGGCGAAGCCAAAGCGCGCACCCAAGCCGGCGGCAAAGAAGCCCAGCGCACCTAAGGAAGAGCCCAAGGCTAAGCCCGCTCCTGCTCCCAAGCCCGCTGGCCCCGGTTTCGGCGAGGGCATCTAGCCTCGAAATCCGGCCCTGGTGACCCCAGGGCCGGTGCTCACTATGCGTCAACCGCCGGGCAAGCCCACCCTGCCAATCCTAGGCGAGCTACCGCCGGGCTACTTCGTCGAGGAGGCGCCCGGTGGCGTGCTGGCCCTGTCCATCGACTACGCGAAGCAACTGCACGGCCTCGGCTTCGGCCCAGAAGAGGATGGTCAGATCAAGGTCAGCGACCTGCACGGGCGCAAGCCTCTGTACGAATACGACCTAGGCGAGGAGCGCTTGGTGGTGCGTCGCTACAGTCACGGCGGACTGTTGCGCTGGTTGACCGGTAAGCGCTTCCTCGATCCCGAGCGCCCCTTTCGCGAGCTCATCCTTGGGGACGCCCTGCGCCGCAGCCACATCGCAACGCCCATAGTCGTGGCTGCCCGGGCGCGACCGGCCTTCGGCGGCGGGTGGTACCTTGACTTAATGACCCGACGCATCGAGGACAGCCTAGACTTTGGCGCCGTGATCGAGTCCGTGCGCCGCGGCGAGCTGCCTGATTCCGTTCGCGCCCGCGCGATTACCGCACTGGGCGAGCTGCTGCGGAAGCTACACAGCTTTGGCCTGCTGCACGCGGACCTACAACCCCGCAATCTCATGCTGGCCAAGGCTGCCTTGGTCGATCCCCAGCCCGGCCTCGAGACCAAACCGATCAAGATCTGGGTCATTGACTTGGACCAGTCCGCCTTCGTGGAGACCCTGTCAAAGGCGGAGCGCCGGCGCAACCTACGGCGTCTGTTCCGCGCTATCGACCGAAGGGACAAGACCGGTGGCCGCTTCCTTCGCAGCGGGGACTATGCGCGCTTCTTTAAGGCCTACGACCCGGATCGCACCCACTGGAAAGAGGACTGGCGCCGCATCTCCACCGAGCACTCGCGCCGGGGAATCTTCCACTGGTTGGGCCAGGTCTTCGAGCGCATGTTCAGCGATCCGACCAAGCGCAAGGGCCACTAGGGGAGCGCCTATCCGCGTTGCTTGCGCAGCGCGTGTCCAAGAAACGCTAGTCCAAATAGGCTACCCGCAATCCCGTGGATCCAAGCAATGGCCTTGCCTTCAGGGTAGGACCAGGCCGTCATCCAAGCGCCGGACAGGATCAGGACTAGGAGTAACCCCGTGACCAAGGCGCCGCTGCGCCGCCGCTTCTTGTGCGTGCTGGGGGACTGCCAGCGCACCCTTGCGTGGGCGGCAAGGGTATAACCAAGCACGAGCGTGAGCAGTGGCGCAACAAACACGTGCAAGGACTCGATCATGCCCTGCCAGGGGTGGTTCCAGGCGGAGAACGCGTCGACGGGATCCAGCAAATAGCGCATCCAGGCCTGGCAGAGCCCTGTGGCGAGGGCGGCCAGAACCAATAGCCAGAGCAGTGCCTTGTGGAGGTTTGTCATTTCATCCCGGAGAAGCGCGCGACCCAAGCTGGAGTCATGACGCTATCGCCGGGAGATATTGTAGGCGAGAACCGGGCTGCGATGCCATGGGTGCAGGCAAAGGCTTTGGCCTCTTCGACCCCAAGCACGAAGAGCAGGGTCGACAGAATATCTGCATCCAGGGCGGATTCCGCGAAGACGCTCACCGTGTGGGCGCCCCGCGCGGGCATGCCTGTGCGGGGATCGATGACATGAGAATGGGGGACGCCGTCGATGACGAGGCCTCGCTCGGCATCGCCGGTCGTTGCCAAAGACCCACCGGCGAGCATAACCGAAGGCGCGGACTCTTCGTCGCGCAGGTCGACCCGTTGTGCGTCGCCGATCACATACAGTTGGCCTCCAAAATCGATGCAGGCCTGGGTTACGCCGCGCTGACGCAGCAGCTTGGCGAGCTCGTCGAGGGCGTGCCCCTTGGCACAAGCTCCAAGGTCCAACTCGGCACCGCGGCTGGCAACACTGGCCACGAAGCCCAAGCCGCCAGATCCTTGGCCTAGCTTCAGCTTGCTGTAGCCGCCTACCTTGCGCGCCGCATCGACGGCGCTCGCCCTGGGGAGCGAGCTGCCGGAACCCGCATCTTTCCAGAGCCGAGCCAGGCCGCCGGCCACGGGATCGAACGCGCCATGGGATTGCTTCGCCCAGTGTACCGCGCGCTCAAGGAGTCTGTGGGTGGCCTCGGACACCTCCTGGGAAGTACTCTCCGAGCGGTTGATTCGCGAGACAGCGCTGTTCTCGTCGTATCGGCTTAGGGCACTCTCTAGGCCCTGCACCATAGCAAAGGCCTCTTCGCTGATGGCGATAGCGTCCTTGCGGGTGAGGCCATTTGCATCGCTCGGATCTAGCTCGATGCTGATGCGGAGCGGCGCATTCATCACAAGCCGTGTCCGCGTAAGGTGGTTCGCGTCCTTGTGCTCGTCAAGGTCCGGCGCCAGGGGCTCGGTTACCTCGGCTGTACTCTGCACCTCCACGGGCACGGCCTCCAAAATGGTCAGCAGGTCGTGGACACCGTCCGTGACCGAGCGGCAGGAGATGGTCGCGCCGGCAACATTGCGGATGTCGTCCTTGAGAGTAAGCGAGTCGGCGGTCCCCTTTCCGACAAACTGACGGCGGAAGACCTCGCGGTCTACCTCGAAGCCGTGGCTCTCCCGATAGACCAAGATCTCGACGCCGAGTGCGCGTAGGCGACCCGAGGCATCCGGTGCATCCGTCGCTAGCAGATATGTGATCGGCCGGCTCTTGCCAGGGACGTTGTCCACCACGCCGTAGCCGATTAGCTCATCGTCGCGATAGGCGGCGTAGCGGAAGAAGTGGCGTGGAATGTTGCGTTCCCGCAGGTCGCCATCGGCTAAGCCCTCGGGCAGGGCGATAGACCGTTGGATTTTAGTGGCGGTGGGGAAGAACAGCGCGAGCGCCTCCTGCTCGGAGAGATAGGAGTCTCCGATGGGAAGCGCTCCTGCAGCCATGGCCGTGGGACTCGCCGGCTGGAGAGGCTGTGCAGAGCCTCCCCAGACAGCTCCACTCGGAGCAGCAATGGCTGCAGGAACCAGTAGCCCGGCCAAGCCGGGCACCAAACTCGCGCTTCTTGAGTTCATTAGCGTAGGGTCCAGCCAATACCGAAGTTCAGCTGATCGTTGCGGCTATCGGTGTCATCGTCCAGGAACTGGTAGTCGGCCTTGATGACAAGGTCCGGGGTGAGCCAGTAACCCAGTCCGACGGTGGTCTCCTCGCGGCTTGCTTGCGGGTTCTCAAGGGCGCTGCCAAGTTCGTCTTGGGTGTCGAAGTCCTCGTAGCGCACAAAGGCAACCAGGTCCGAGTCGCGCAGGCGGTCGCTGCGCCAGCTGTCGGGCATCAGGTGGTAGGCTCCCTCAATGTAGTAGCCAGACATCGCTTCGCCGACGTTGTTTCCGAAGGCTGCGTTAAGTTCGTCCGCGCCTGTGACGCGGTCCTTGGCGTACACGCCGCGGAAGTCGAAGTCTCCGGTGCTGTACTCAAAGTCTAGGCTAAAGATGTCGACCTTGGAGTCCACGCCAATCTCGCCACCCTTGTTCTTGTTGTTCGCGCCGCCGCTGAAGAACGATGCGCCCAGTCGCAGACCCTCGGCGCCGTCGGGGCGCCAATCGAGTCGGCCGCTGAGGGCTGGGTTGTCGAGTCCGGGACGCTCTTTCATGCGCCCGCCACGGATACCATCCTTGTCACTAAAGCCCGAGCCGTCTAGGCCTCCGGTTAGGTAGACCATACCGGTCAGATTCTCGTTGATCTGGGACCAGTAGCCGATGCCGTCCAAGCTCCAGGTGGTGGGCAGGATGTACTTAGAGAAGTTCGGGCGCTCGACGCCGTTGAACACAGAAGGCTCGTGGCGCTGGTTAATAATGCCTAGGGGAGCGAGGATGCGACCAATCTGGAAGCCGCTGCGTTCACTTGTTTCGAAATCAACGTACAGTTGCTCGATCGCTACCTGGCCGCCTGCACCATCGGTAACAAAATTGTGCTCGATCTCGGTCTCCGAGTGCAACGAGAGACCGTCGCCAAACTGGTACCCCAGGTAGAAGACAAAGCGGTGGGCGTCCGCCTGCTTGTCGCCATCCTTGGGCATATTGAAGTGATATTCACCGTAGCCGCCAAAGCTAAAGCGGCTGGCGTCGTTGGAAGCTGCCTCGCCGTTCTTGAGGTCACTGAGTTCTTGGAAGAGCACCTCGACCTGCTTCTGGAGTTGGGCGTTCGTGGGCGCGTCGTCCTGGGCGAGGACGGCGGGAGCACCGGAGAGCAGGAGGGCTGTGGGGAGGGCAAAGCGGAGGGACATAGCAGATGAGGGTAAAAAATGAGATGTCTAGCGGACTTGATTGGAGCCGTCGGGGCTCTACATGGCCGAGAGTTTATTGAGATCGGATCTCAAGTGGTCATTTTTATTGAGAATCATTCTCAAAACTTTCGGCAGTCCTCTCCTAAGGCTTTTAGGGGGGGGCAGGCCGGAATCGCGGGGGCCTACTCTTCGGCCCGGGGGTAGACCGGGCCCTCCGCGGACAGGACGGACTCCAGCAGCTTCGTCGTCTGCTTGCGGTGCAGCTTGCGCAGGTTGCTATCGCCGATGCGCCCAGATGCAGAGCGCATCTTTCGCCGCAGCTCCTTGGCCACCTTCACCGCCTCCTCTTCACAACCGTTGTGGTGCAACACCATGGTCCAAGTGCCCGTAATTACAATGCGGTCCCGAAGCTCGGCGCCCTGTTGGTCCAGCATCCTCTTCGCGCGTTCGGCTAGTTCCGTGGCCCCTGCAAGGTTGTTTTCGCTGACCTCGATCCTAGCGGCTAGGGCAAAGGCCATGGCCTCGGGCCGGTGCAGGCCAACCTCCTTGGCTACGGCGGCGGCAGAGGCCAGTGCTGTGGCTGCCTCGGGATCGTTGGCCTCGGCGAGCAGTGTCCCCAGCCAGATCTGTACTAGGCACATGCCGCGCTTGTCTTCGATCTCGCGTGCGATCAGCAGGGCATCGCGCAGGTGCGCCTCGGCTTCTTCGAGCTGTCCGGCGTCAACGAATAGCCCGCCTAGGCGTGCGGCGGCCTCGGACTCCAGGGCGCGCTCTTGGGCAAGTTGGGCCAGCTCTCGGGCTCTGTTTGCGGATCCGCGCGCCCGGGCGGGGCGGCCCAAGTCGCGCCAAATACGCGCCCGCAGAAGGTGCGCTCTTGCTCGCAGTCCGGGCTCGATGGTCGTTTGATTCTTGCGCAGGATCTTTAGTGCGCGATCCACGAACAAGAGCGCTCGATCCGGCCTGCCCCGCAGGACCGCAACATGGGCTCGCGTCAGGGCCGTGCCCGCGAGGATCGGTCCACTGCCGGGTGTGTCTTTGTGCTTCTTCGCCAAGTCCCAAGCCTTCGTCGAGTTCTGCTTGGCCTTCTCTAGGTCGCCGCCCTCTGCTAGAACCTTGGCCAACAGGGCCAAGCTGCGCGCCTCGAGCAGAGGCCGCTTGGCCTCCTTCGCAAACTCATAGGCGTTGCGAAACAGACCCCGAGCCATGCCAAAGGCGCCCGTGTCTCGTGCGTGGCGCCCGTGCATCAAGTAAATGCGCGCGGTTCGGAATGGATCGCTGGCCGGGTCGACCCCCAGGTCCGCAAGCTTGTCTAGGTGGACCCGCTCGCGCTCACGGGCCCCCATGCGGTTCGCCGCCGCGGCGGCCTGCTCCAGGAAGGCCATACGCAGGTACTGTTCGTCCACGGTCAGCCCCTCGCCTGGCTCGCCTTCAAGGGCATCAAGGGCCTCGAGCCCCCAATCGACCAAAGTACTGACTCGCTGGGGCTGACCGCGGTCGATCAGGCTGCGGATCACGGTGCGGACTGTGCTCAAGAGGGCTCGCGTCTCACCGCCTTCGCGCAGGTGCCAAGCTCGCCGGATCCCGGTACCGACGGAGGCACTCTCCCCTGGTCTTGGTGCCAAACCGGCCGCAGCCTCGCGATGTAGGCGCTTGCGAGATTTATGGGAGAGAGCAGCCAGCACGGCTTCGCGCAGGGCCGGTCTAGCAAAGCGGTAGTGGTCGCCACTGGGAATGAGCCAACGTTGGCGCGTCAAAGACGTGATGATCGCGCCTAGGTCCTCGTTACGATCGTCTCCAAAGGCACGGCGCAGCAGGTTGGGGGACAGGTGTCCCGCAAGGATCGCCATCCGCGCGAGCACGAACCTGTGGGCGCGGTCCAAGCGCTGGAAACGCTCGCCGATGGACGCCCGCAGGGAGGCAGGAATCGGGAGCTCCTCGGGAGTGATCAGGAGGCGTAGGCCCGCCATGGTGCGCCTGGTCGCGCCGCTGTCCTTGAGATTGCGGATGATCTCGTAGAGCAGCGCGGGGTTGCCGCGGCTGCGGTCTATCAACACCTTGGTCAGCCGCAGGCGCGGTGTGGCTCGATCGAATAGCTCGGCCACAATCTTGGCGATGGCTGAACTGGTGAGTGGGCGCAGCTCGATACGTACATGGGATACGGCCGCGATGCGTGGATCGGGATCGGTGGCCAGGTCATCGCGCTCGCCGAGAACCAGCGTGGGGCACCTAGATCCCTTGGTGGCTGCCACTTGAAGAAGGGTACGAAGGGTCTCTTCGCCCGCATCCTGCAGCTCGTCCACAAAGATGATCGCTTCGTTCTGACCCGGTAGCGCAAGCAGCCACTCCACGAATGCGGCCTGCAGGGAGCCCTCTACGGGGCTTTCGTGGCTAAGGCTGAGGGCCGCGATCAAGGAGTCCAGGCTGAGGGGTGAGACCAGGGCCTCAAGGCGTTGAATCTGGCTAGGCAGGACCGGGGTGTCGCGGGGGCAGCCAAGCCAGGCCCGCAGCAGCGAGAGCAAGGACCCGTAGGGCCGCGCCTCGACCATGGGCGTGGCGCGGGTGGACAAAAACAGGGGGGGCGTCTTTGAGCGCCGAGCGCGGGAGGCGAACTCGTGTACGAGTTCCCACTTGCCGCTGCCCTCTTCGCCCAGGAGAAGGACGACCTGGGACGGAGGCAGATCGGCCAGCTGCTTGAGCTGCTCCGCGCGACCGAGCTCGAGGATCAAGTTCAAGGGTCCGCGCGCCCGGGGCCGGGTCGGCGCCGCTGTGCCCAGGGTGGTGACCTGGGTCTGCCACCAGGAGCTCGCTTCGCCGAGCTGTAGGCGTTCGTGAACTTCGGCCGCCGTGGGGCGAGCCGTCGGGCCAGGCCTTAGCATCTCGCCGATCAGCTCGTCAATGAATGGGGTCAGGCGGGGGGCGATGCTCGAGGGCTTGGGGATGGTTGTGCCGGGGGACCTGCCAGTGGCGGCAAGGAAGAGGACTAGGCCAAGGGAGTAGACATCGGACTCGGGACTTGGCCCCTGGCCGCGGCGGCGCTCGGGCGCCATCCACAGGGGGCTGCCTGGGTCATGCTGGATGGCCTGGGAGTCGGGTCCAAACAAGGTCGCGAATCCCAGATCTAAGAGGCGCCCGTGGCCCTTGGCATCCAAACGGATGTTGTCGGGCTTGACGTCGGCGTGGGCGTAGCCGGCGCCGTGCAGCTCGGCTAGGGCGCCGGCGATGCGACGGCCGAGGGAACGCACCAAGGGCTCTGGACAGGGGCCCGCCTCCAGAAGATCTTCCAGGGTATTGCCGGGGATCCACTCCATGACAATCTCGGGGGCGGCCTCGCTCTCGCGGAGTCCCGTGGCAAGTACGCGCACAAAGCCGGGACTAGCTAGGGTCATGCCCAAGTGGCCCTCGTCCAAGAGCCGCTGCTCCGCCTGCTTGTCGCCCCAGGTTGCGGGCAACAGGCGTTTGACCGCAAGCAAGGTGCCGGTATCGAGCTCGCCCCAGGGCTCGCGCAACTCCACGAGCCGTACCTCGCCAAAGGCGCCGCTTCCCACCACCTTGCCGGCGGTAATCTCAGGAAGTTCAGGACTCAGTGCATCAGTCTTCACGTCCGGAACTTACAGGGAGCGGCCGGTTAGATAGAATCCTGGCACGGGATTCCGAGCGCAAAAGTTGCGACCGGAGCCAACTTCACGCGTTCCTCATCCTTTGGGCACCATTTAGGCCCCTCGACCCCACGCCGACCGTGACCTTTCGCCTCTACAACACCTTCACGAATCAGAAGGAAGATGTCCGTCCCATGACCCCTGGAATTGTGCGCATGTACAACTGCGGGCCGACGGTCTATGGGCGACCGCACATTGGAAACCTGCGGTCGTTCCTGTTCGCTGATGTATTGCGTCGGTGGCTCGAGTACACGGGACTTGAGGTACAGCAGGTCATGAACATCACCGACGTCGGACACCTTGTGGACGATGCGGATGAGGGCGAGGACAAGCTCCAGGCCCAGGCCGCAAAAGAGCAGCTCGATCCCTGGGCGATCGCCGCCAAGCACACGAAGCAATTCCTGGAGGACCTGGACGCACTCAACTTCCGTCCAGCCATGAACTACCCCCGGGCCACCGACCACATCCCCGAGATGCTGGAGATGATTGAGGTCTTGGTGGAGAAGGGCTACGCCTACCAGGTCAATGGAGACGTCTACTTTGACGTGACCAAGTTCCCGGCCTACGGCCAGCTGTCAGGCAATCGCGTCGAGGACCTAGTTGCCGGCTCGCGCATCGAGGTGCGCGACGAGAAGCGCAACCCTGCCGACTTCGCTTTGTGGAAGTCCGACGAGAAGCACCTGATGAAGTGGGACTCTAGCTACGGACCCCACGGCTTCCCGGGCTGGCACATCGAGTGCTCGGCTATGGCGCGCAAGCACCTCGGGGACCAACTCGACATCCACACGGGCGGCGAGGACAACGTCTTCCCGCACCACGAATGCGAGATCGCCCAGTCGGAAGCCTTCTCGGGCAAGCGCTTCGCGAACATCTGGGCCCACGCCAAGTTTCTGCAGATCGACGGCGGCAAGATGAGCAAGAGCTTGGGCAACGTTTACGACCTTGGCGACATCCAAGAGCGTGGCTACGAGGCGCGCATTCTGCGCTACACCCTCTTGCGCGGCCAATATCGCCAACCCCTAAACTTCACCTGGGACATCCTGGAGGAGAGCAAGGCCGCCGTGGAGAACTACGACCGCCTAGCCCAGGACCTGGGGCGCTTAGTGAAAGCGGTCGAGAGTGACACGACTATCAAGTCCAGGGGCAGCGACCTAGTCGCCACCGCTAAGGCCGATTTCGAGTCGGCTATGAACGACGACCTTAACATGGCCCGCGCCCTCGGCGCATTGGGCACCCTGCGCAACGAAGTCGGCCGCGGCGAGGTCACGGGCGAAGCCGCCGCCGAAGCCCTTGGCCTGTTGCGCGGCATCGACTCTGTCCTAGGCGTAATCCACTTCGAATCCGGCGACCTTGAGTCCACGATTCAATCCCGCATCGACGCCCGTACCGAAGCCCGAGCAAACAAGGACTGGGCCGAAGGCGACCGCATCCGCGACGAGCTTCTCGCCGAGGGCATCGCCCTGGAAGACAGCCCGGACGGCGTGATCTGGCGGCGCGTGTAGACGAGTAGGCGAACACCATTCGTCTTACTCGGTACGGGGCTCGTCCTGCTCTTGGTGTTGGTTCTTCTGGTGAGGCAAGGGCACCGCAGAAGAGCAGCAACGGAGTCATAGGACCAATGTGACCCGGACACTGTTACGGGCAAAGAGCCCCATGTGGGGGACAGGGTCCGGTCTTCTAGGGGAGGATGTCTAGGCCAACCGTCGAAGAGATGATGGCGGGCTGCGTCAAGGCGACAGCGGCCCAATCGAGGTGCAAGCCCACGAAGGCTCCGAGCAGGCCAGCCGGAACCTTGAGGTGCGCAGTGGCGCGGCCATTGGGGTCGAGCTGACCGAAAGAGCCCGGAATGATCGGATTATTGGGCTGGTTTAGGGTGTAGATCGACAGCTGGTCCCAGTTCAGGGGCAGGGTCTGGGAGCCCACCACGGTACCCGGCGAGGTGCCAGTCATCGAGGCGAGCAGGATGTAAGAGGAGCCAGCGGTGGGGGAGCCGAAGTTGATGGTGAAGGGAACGTCGATGGCTTCGGTCGCACTGATGGCGATCTCGCCGGCATGGAGCTGGCTGGCCGGATCAACCCGAATTTTGAGGGGCGGGTAGAGGGTCGCTTGCACAGTACCATCGTCAACCGTGACCTCGATCGTATCCTTGCCGCTCGCTAGCCCAGCCGTGATGTCGAACGAGTACATGCCGTTGCCGAAATCGGTGACGGGACCTAAGGTGGTGAGGGATGCTCCCGCGTGGGCCAAGGTGATCGTTGCTCCGCCTGCGGCAAGTGGGATGTCTTCCACGTCCCGCAGCTCAAGGAAGACGGTCGTTGCGGTCTGACCATCGGCGACCAGCCTAGATGCGCCGGGCGTCATGTGACTTAGGACGTGGTCGGGATGTCCACTGAGATTGCTCCGCCACGTTGTGTACTTGTTTGCCATGCTCAAGACGGGATCGGGGCCACTCGGGCCTGCAATCTCGTTAAGCGTGAGGTAGTAGTTGCCGTTTGCGCAACCCAAGGGGCCCGTGCAGACGCCGTCGGTGTCGCCATGCCTTGCGATGACGAAGAAGCCGATGTGGGCGGACTTGGTGAAGCTGGGCGGAGGGGCACCACAGGAGGTTGGCGCCTGGGGATTACAAGAGCAACGGCCATCGCCACCAAGAGCACGGGCAGCTTCCATGGCGGCCATGACGCGCTGCCCCATGTCGCCGCCACTGCTCAGAAGAGCCGCCTCGGCTGCAAGGATGACCTGCTCACCCGTCAGCACATTACCTTGGATCGCGTAGCGCAGGTCGCCGACGACTCCGGTCACTCCCTTCTTTGCGGCACCAGCTGCGTTGCCCGTAAAGGTAGCCGGTTGGCTCTTAAAGTCGACGATCCCGTATTGCCGTTGCTGGTGCTGATTGTCGGTGGCCGAGAGGTTCGCCAGGATCTCCTTGGGCCGATCTGCCTGGGAGAAGCCGTTCCAGATCTTCTTACGATTGATTGCGCCCAGGTCAACCGCAGACTGTGCCGCCGCACCTCCAATGTCAACACGCACCACGGGTAGTAGGTTTAACAGGTCGAAGTTCGGGACACAGGTCGCCGACGCAACAACGACCTCTCCCGTCTTCGTGTTCGTCAGCACGATCGACCAAGTCGCCCCCGCGGGGACCACGAAGACGACAAGGGTCAAAAGAAGAGTGAAGGCCCGGCGAAGTGGTTGGATCATGCCCCTAGCCTACCCGGAAAGCCTCGAAGAGAAACAAAGTTCGCCCCTACGCCCAACCCCCAGCGTGTACACCCAACTCCTCGATGCCCTGGCGGGCGTGGAGTTCGTGGTAGCGGCCGCCGAGGGCCATGAGCTCGTCGTGGCTACCTTGTTCGGCGATCTCTCCTTTTTCGATCACGAGGATCCGGTCCGCGCTCTCGATGGTGGAGAGACGGTGGGCGATCACGAAGCTGGTGCGGTCCTTGAGCACGCGCTCAAGGCCCTCTTGGATGTGGCGCTCGGTCTCGGTGTCGATGCTCGAGGTGGCCTCGTCCATGATAAGGATACGCGGGTCTGCCAGGATGGCTCGGGCGAAGGAGATCAGCTGGCGTTCCCCAGATGAGAGCAGGCCGCCACCCTCGCCCACGTCAAAGTCGTAGGCGCCGTCGAGCTTAGTGATAAACTTGTCCGCGCCAACGAGATGAGAGGCCTCGAAGATCTGCTCGTCGGTTGCGTCTAGGTTCCCATAGCGGATGTTCTCGAGCACCGTACCGCTGAACAGGTGCGGGTCCTGGAGCACAATGCCCAGGTTCGACTGCAGCCAGCCGAGGCTACGGTCACGCAGGTCCCGGCCGCCCATGCGGATGGTTCCCGACGTCGGCTCGTAGAAGCGGCAGATCAGGCTGATGATGGTGGACTTGCCACCACCGGTGGAGCCGACCAGAGCGATAGTCTCCCCAGGTTCAACGGTAAGGTTGACGCCGCGTAGCACAATCTCTTCAGGCACGTAGGAGAACTCCACGTCACAGAATTCGATGCTGCCCATTTCGTCGGGAAATCCGTCTTCGGCCATGCCATCTACAGGTTCCTTGGCTTGGTCCGAGAGGCGCTCTTGTACCTCGTCGGAGTCGGCAATAGCGGGAACCGTAGCGATCATCTCGACAATGCGCTCGCCGGAGGCTTGGGCCATCTGCATCTCGCTAAAGATATGGGCGAGCTGTTGCAGCGGTTCAAAGAGCATGCGCGTGTAGCTCAGGAATGCCACGAGAGTTCCGAGCGTGATCGCGAGACCGGTGACCTGGACCCCACCGAAGATCAGCGCGGCGGCAGTGGCCAGGCTGCCTATGGACAGGATCGCGGGCAAGTAAGCCGAGGCCAGCACTGCATTGCGCACGCTGGCTTCAAACATGTCGTCGGTCTTAATCCTAAACTCGGTCAAGTTCGCCTCTTCGCGCACGAAGGCCTTGGTGGTGCGCTCGCCCATAATCGACTCGTTGAAGTCGGCCGTAATGGTGGAGTTCACCTTGCGGATCGCACGAGAGGCCTTGAGCATGCGCTTTTGAAAGAAGCGGCTTATGCCTGCTAAGAGCGGCGTAACCAACAAGATGAGTAGGGCCAGCTTCCAGTTCAGAACCAACATCGCCACGGCGATGCCTACCAGAAATGTGGCGGCCCAAAGAATGTCTAGCACGCCCCAGGCCATGATGTTTGCCAAGCGCTCGCAGTCACTAGTCATTCGCGCCAGTAGCCAACCGGACGCGCGCTTGTCGAAGAACGCGAATTCGAGCTGTTGCAGCTTGGCAAAGCCAGCCCTTCGGATGTCGGCCGCCATGTGGGCCTTCAGGTAGCCCGCGTAGCGAATGAAGAAGAACACGGACACGCACAGGCTGATGATCAGCCCGGCGTACGCAAGTCCGTAGGGAAGCAAGATGCGAGGGGTCAGACCCGCGCTCTCGCCGGACTCCGTCAGCCGGGTGACCTCATCGATCAGGGCGCGGCTGACTAGGGGGAAGCACACTTCCGTGAGTCCCGTGGCCACCGCGAAGACACCGAGCAGGGCGACCTTCTTCTTGTGCACGAGGGCGTAGCCAAAGAGCTCTCGCCACAGGCCCAAGTCGATCTTGGAGTTGCCGTCGTCGAGGTCTTCTTCTTGCATGGAACTCATGCCTGCACCTCCTGTGTCTGGGCGTCGGGGTCGGTCTTGTGGTGGGCGTCGAGGTCCCGGTGGTAGGCATTCTGGATTGCCCAGAGGCGTGCATAGGCGCCACCTTTGGCCAGTAGCTCCTGGTGCGTGCCGCGCTCGGTGATCCGACCCTCGTCGAAGACCAAGATCTTGTGGGCATGGGTCACACAGGACAGGCGGTGGGCAATCAAGATTGTGGTCTTCTTGCCGCGCCTCTCTTTCAGTGCGTTCAGGATCATGCGCTCGGTCTCTGTGTCTACCGCTGACAGGGCGTCGTCCAGTACCAAGATAGGGGCCTCCTTCAGGAGGGCGCGTGCAATCGCAACGCGCTGCTTCTGTCCGCCGGAGAGGGTCACACCTCGCTCGCCGAGCATGGTCTCGTAGCCCGCGTCGAAGTCCTCGATCGAGCTGTGGATCGCCGCCGCCGTAGTGGCCTCGATCAGCTCGTCGCTGGACGCATTCGCGCGCCCCACATGCAGGTTGCGCTCGATGCTGCGGGCGTATAAGAACGGGCTCTGTAGGACTACGGCGATTTGATTGCGCACGAAACTGCGGGGGAGTCCCGCCAGCTCGTGGCCATCGAGCGCAATCGATCCCGTGCCAGACTCCTGCCCTTGATCCGACTGCTCGGACTCTTTTGACTTGACCGTGTCATAGTCGTACAAGCGCAACAGGAGTTGGATCAGGGTGCTCTTACCTGAGCCCGGCGGGCCCAGCAAAGCTAAGGTCTGGCCCGCCTCGAGCTCGAAGCTGATGTCTTCGAGTACGTTGTGGGAGGCAGGGCGCTCCACGCGCTGCTTCTTGGCTGGACGGCCGTAGGTGAAGCTCAGGTTTGAGACCGAGATGGCGCCCTGTAAGTCCGCCGGCACGTTGTCGCTGATCACGTCGTTCGCGTCCTCTTCCGGCGTCTGCAGAACTTCACGCAGGCGCCCAAGAGACACCCGCGCCTTGCCCGCTTCGACCAAGGTCCGCCCCATCTGGCGCACGGGCCAGATCACGTAGGCCGAGTACATCGTGAAGGCCACCATCGTACCCAGGCTGATGTCCCCGGTCAGGGTCCACCAGCAGCCGAAGAATAGAACAACGGCGCCCTGGCCCATGCAGATCAGGTCTGAGAAGGACCAAAACCCGGCCAGCAGCTTCATCAAGTGATAGGTCTTGTCCCGATGTCGTTCGTTGGCCGCGGCAAACTTCTCGCTCTCGAAATCGCTGCGCCCAAAGGAGCGCACCACGCGGATTCCGGTCAGGTTCTCCTGCAGCACGGTGGTCAGCTTACCCTCGGCCTCGTCTACCTCGGTGAAGATGTGGATCAGCTTGCCAAAGAATAGGATCGAGTAAACAACCAGGACTGGCAGCAGCCCGAGGGTGACCCAGGCTAGCTTGGCGGACATGCTAAAGAGCACCGGTGCCACGCAGACCACCAGCAGGATCGATCGCCCAATCTCCACAACCTGGGACGCAAGGAACACGCGCACGGTCTCCACGTCGCTGGTACAGCGCTGCACCAGGTCTCCGGTCTCGGACTTGTCGAAGAAGCGCGTCGGCAATCCCGCCAGGTGACCGTGCAGGGTGTTGCGCAGGCGGCGCATGATGCCCTCGGACGCGACGGCTGCCCAGCGGCCCTTGAGGTACTGGAACAGTCCGGCCAGACCTGTCGTCATGATGACCGCGGCACCGGCGATGGCCAGGGCGGTAGTGGTGGAGATCGCAAGGCCGAGCCACGAAGCTGCCCTCGCGATCCATTCCGGGATCACGAAGACATAGTCGCCCCCGTCCTGGGCGACGAAGCCATCGATCACGTCCCGGGTGACCCAGGGCACGACGAAGAGCAGCCCGATTCCAACCGCCATGGCGGCGATAGATGCAAGGTAGAGGCCACGGAAGCCGCCGGTAAGCTCAAAGAGTCCGGCGTGCTGGGCATCGGGGGTGTTTAGTTTGGCTTGCAACAGATTGACCTAGGACAGGTCCCATTCGGTGTGAGGTTTCGCGGCACCTGTTAGGGCACACGGGAGCAAGTGAAGAGAGTTGGAATGGGGACACGAAAAAACCCGCTCGCTTAGTGGGGAGCGGGTCTTTAGCGCGCATCAGAAGTTGCGCAGGAGTTTCAAGAGAGAGACACGCTCAGCGGAGTGCGGGGACTCCGATCGGCTTGCGGCCGACGATGGAATGTGTGCCTTGCATGTTCATTGAAAATATCCTTGGGCGCAGGCGATTGGCTCGCTTCTCAAAGCAGTGTTTGCTATCGCCACAGGATTCGCAAGAGTTGGCGTAGAAAAAACTTGGAGTCAGGCCACGCTTTGTACGGGAAGGCCATCCTTGGACGCCTCGTAAAAAAGGGGCGAGCGTCGCATATCCACAATCGACTGGCTCGGGCGCCCCTAGGGAGTCGTCCCCAACACACTCGGCAGGGACAGATACCGATGGCGATGTCCTTTGACCTTTACCTCAATCTTGGACTTGCAGAGACCATCGATACGGTCTCGGCCGCCCTAAAAGTCGAGGGTCGTGGCATCCTGTCGGGCATCGACCTCCACAGCACTGCTGGGAGGAAGCTCGACGTGGACCTCCGCGAGTACGTCCAGCAGGGCGACTGCGCCCTGAAGTTTGCCTGGAAGGCCTTCAAGCACGACACGCGGGTCGGCCTGCTGCCAGGCTAGAGCCCCTGCTGCCAGGCCCTTTGGCGGTCCAGGCCTTCAAAGTCTTCTGCAGTGGGTAGGACTAGGTCGACGAAGCGCTTGGGAACTCGCACGAGGTTGCCGGTGAACGTGTTGATCAGTGCGTGGCCACCGCCTTGTTCGGGACCGAGCTCGGGACCGATGCGCAGCATCAGGGGAATGCCGACAGGCTCGGCATTGGGGGCGTTTGGATCGCTGGGGAGCGGATTCGAATCTAGTAGCAGGATTGC
>JAQXEK010000023.1 GCA_029250885.1 Planctomycetota bacterium | reverse complement strand
ACTTAGCCCTGGATCTTCGCGATCTGCTGCTCGACGTCCTTGTACTCGGGCCAAAAGACCGCGATCTGACGAAGCTTCTCGAGTCGCACAGCTGCCTGCTTGGCCTGCTTGGCCTCGCCGTACAGTCGGCCGGCAAGCTCGACGAAGCCAAGACATGTCTTGCGGCGCGACAAGGCATCCTTGTAGAAGCCATTCTCCAACAGAAGCTCGTCGTACTTGCCCACAGCACCCTCGAAGTCCGAGTCCAGCTCTAGATCAAGGCCCTCTTCGTAGAGGCGCGCGGCGCGGGCCTCGGCGACCTCGTTCAGGGCAGAGACAAACTCCGGGCGCATCTCCGGCGCAATCTTTACGCCGTCCGCCAACATGTCCACGGCAACATCGAGCTCACCGCGGGTGGTCTTGCGGTCGGCCTCGCGTAGGACGTCATCGGCCTCGACTGCGCGGTCCATGCGCTGGAATGACTTCAGGGCGTTCGTGTTGTTCGGGGACACAAGCAAAGCCAAGCGGTACTCATTGCGGGCGGCGTGAATCAGACCCTCTTGCTCGAACTTGCGGGCCATCAGGATACGGTCCTGCGCCAACAGCTTGGAGAGCTCTTTCCGCCGTGCCTCGCCAGGCTCATTGCCCGGAGAGTACTTCTCGTTCGCCGCAAAGTCTCCGCTGGCCTGGCCTAGCCAGAAGTCTCGCATCGAACGCAAACCGTCCCTGTAGTAGCTCTCGCCCCTACCTTCGCGGTAATTGGCGAGCAACAACATGCGCGAAATTCCCGCCTTGGCCGTCTCGAGCCCGGGGTTAAACACAAGGGCACGCTCGTAGTGTCGCGTGGCCACATCGAGATCCCCCGAGGCAGCTGCCATGCTGGCATTGCGCATGCACTGCTCGCCAAGCTCCCCCACGGTCTTCTCGATCCAGTCTTGGACGACTGGGTGCCCTGGCGCCTCGGATGCGGCTGTAAAGAAGAAGCCAAGGGCGCGGGTCAAATCCCCAGCATAGGACGCCTCACGGCCCTTCTCCAGCAGCACCGCGACCTTGGTCATGGCGTGGTCGGAGGCAGCTTCGGCGTCGTCGGGATAGGCGATAACCTGTTCGTGCGCGAGGGCGCTGGCCTCGGCGTATCTGCCTTCAATGAAGAGCCCCTGGACCGTCGTCTTATCGCTCGTGATGGCACAGGAAGCGAAGACGGCTAGGCCGAGCATCCCGGGCAGGACGAAGGAGAGGCGAGCGGTGGAGTTGTTCTTGTTTTGACTCATAAATCAGGTGACCAAGGAGTGGCCGATGAAAAGAAGCGCAGGACGTACTGTAGAAGGCTGTTCCGATTAGACGCCCCGGCCTAGGCATTCTTCCCCCTTACTGGGGTCCATGCAAGGGAGGAAGGCCAGCTTGTGGTCGAATCGTGTCTTAGGTGCGGCTCGAGGAGAAGATCACAACCCCGAGGCTGCCGAATAGAAGGATCGGCAGCCAACCCGCGATCATGGGGCCAAGCTCGCCCTGGAGCCCCAGGGACCGGCAAACGAAGTCCAAGCCAAAATAGAAGATGCACAGGACAAAGCCCATTCCGGCACCCGCCGCTCCCTTGCTGCGCTCGTAGCGAAGCAAGAACGGCAGGCCCACAAGCAGCAACACAATGTGGGCGAACGGAAAGGCTAGGTTTACCTGTAAGAGGGTGTGCCATTGGATGTTGTCGGGATCGCGCTGGATCAGCTCCTGAAGCTCGCCGAAGGACAGGTCCGTCGGCGCCTCACGGGCCTTCCACGCAGTCCGAATGTCCCGGGGGGAGAGCCCGGCCTCTAGGCTAGCCACGGCCTGAGTTTCCGAGCCGGACTCGGCGTAGATAGAGAAGCGCTCGCCCTCTTCGAGCTTCCATGCACCGTCGCGATACTGAGCGCCACGGGCAGAGACCTCGATCCAATTGTCGCCCTGGTGCAGGGTCGCGCCAAAGCCCTCGATGCGCGCTTCGTTCTTTCCGTGGGCCGGATAAAACGCATCGATGCGAATCGGGTTGCCCGCAGTGTCCTTGACCCAGAGGTTCTCGTAGACCGGAGCGGGCCTGCGATTGAGCAGGCGGTCCACGAGGTGGTCACGACGCTCGCCAATGGACTCGATCGCAAGCTCGCGGACCCCGAACATCCCGCCCCCCACAACTGTCGCGCAGATGAAGACGGGCAAGAGTACGCGGCGCGCACTGACCCCCACACTCAAAGCCGCGACGACCTCGCTGTTTGCCATGAGCTTGGAGACCGTGAACAGCCCACCGACCAAGGTCACAAACGGTGCGACCTGTAAGAAGAGGAACGGAACCTGTAGGCAATACAGTGTCACAACCTCCATCGTGCCCGGGGAGGTACCGTCCCTCCCTGCGGTCATGTAGTTGTCCAAGTTGCTCGTCATGTCGAGGATCAAGAAGATGCCGACCACAAGCAAGATCGCCACGGCGTACGAGCCGACAAAGAGCTCCGCCACATAGCGATCGAGCCGACCGCCAAGTCGCAACCCGGTGGACAGGGAGCCCGGTACCCGCTCGCCCTTGGCCCTCATCTCCGCACGATCCTGTAACAGAGCACAAGCCCACAGGCTGCGCCGATGAAGTTCGTGCTCCAGACGGCGGCAAATGGGGAAATGCCGCCGATCTCGACGATGTGCTCACCGAGCCGTAGGGAGGCCACATAGTAGAGGAAGGCGACGCCGACCCCGGCCGTCATGGCGGCCAACTGGGTGCCCTTGCGCAGGGCGATCCCTATCGGCGCGCCGAGCAAGACGAATAGCAGGTAGCTCATGGCAAGAGCCCGTCGCCAGTTTAGCACGTAGGCGTAATCCATTAGCCGCTTGGGCTCTACAGCAGCGCTCAGCTCGGGGGAGTCGAGCACCCTTTGGAGCTGAGTCGAGGTCATGTACTTGCCCCGGGTCCGATTGACGTCGGGCGTAGGGAAAATCTCGCTTAGGGGAATCGCAAGAAAAACATGCTCGGCGGTGGTCTCGCTGTGTCCCTTGATCACGGTCCGCGCATTGCGCAGCTCAATCGTCAGGTCCTCGTCCCCGAAGCTGAACGTCGCTAAGTCGGCCACGACCTTCTTGTCCTCGAGCTTAGTCTTACCCGGCAGAAACAGGACGACCTCGGCAAAGGAGTTCGGGCCTGGGCGGTGAGATGCGTTGAGGTAGAAATCCTCGAAGGCCAGCTCGGTGCGGCCCGGACTCAAGTTCCTAAAAGCGTCGATCACGGTCGAACGCCGATAGACCGTCTGCTCGTACTTGTAGTTGGGCACGACCGTCGCGAGCAGGTAGTAAGTCCCTGCCCCGAGGCCAGCTGCCACGATCAGGGGCGGTAGCAATAGCTTGTAGGGATGCACCCGCGCCATGCGGATGGCGGTCCACTCGTTCTGGGCGGCAAGCCGGCCGAAGACCGAGACCACAGCCAACAGGAAGGCCATGGGCACGAGGTAGGGCACAAGCCCCATGCCCACCAGGGGCAGATAGCCCAACATCGAGCTGATGTTTACGCCGCCGAGCTTCTGAACGGCCCCCACGGCCACGGCGGGGAAGACGACGAACGCGATTCCGCCTGCCGTCAAGGCGAGGGCGGTAAGGATCTGTCTTATAAGGTAGAGTTGCAGAGTCACAGCGCGGCGATTCTCGGCATTCCGAGGACAAAATGCCACCCCGAGAGCTATGTTCCCTGTGTGCCGATGCCAAGTGACCCGACTCCAGCCCCGATTTCGGAGCCGACGCCCCTGCGCACGGCCCCAGGTCGTGTCGTCTATAGTCACCCTCGGACGGCGACATCCACCGGAAAGGTGACAAAACACTTCCTCGCTGCGACCTTCCTCGCTCGCCTGCGTGACCGAAGCCGGGCCGAGGCGGAGTACAACGCATTGGAGCAGCTTCAGGGGCTCGGAGTTCCTGTGCCGTGTCCACTTGAGCACGGCCCCCACCCCGAGGGCGGCTTCCTTGTAAGTATGGAATTGCTACATGGAGCACAGACTGCGGGCAAGGCCCTCGCCGATGCTGTTGCAGAGCCGGTCACGCATCGCAAGCTGTTGACCAAGTTCGCACGCCTGCTTGGCGTCATGCACAACGCCGGTTTGGACCAGGGTGATCTACACGCCGGCAACGCGCTTGTGGACGAGTCCGGTCGCGCTTTTGCCATCGACTTCCACAAGGCGAAGCTTCGGGCTCCGGGCAGCCTAAGCAGGAAGGTACTTGAGCGGGACCTCGTCGTGTTGTGTGCATCCCATCGCGAGCGGCTCTCGCCACGCGACCAAGTCCGCTTCCTGATCGCTTGGTTTCACGCGCTTGAGCCCCGGACACGAGCGCGTCTGCCTAAGCTTATGGATCTAGCTGCCAGTATCCAGAAAAAGGCAGTGCTACGGCGTAGAGGAATCTGTGCAAACTACCAGCAACCGGGTAGCCGTTGGTTCCGGGCAAGCAGCTCGGTACGCATCCCCGATGCTAACGAGCTAAAAGCCCTGACTCTCAGGCACACCACGCCTGACACCCGGCTCTTTGTTCGAAGTGAACTTGATTTCGAACAACTCTCTGGGCTACTTACCCGCTGCAGGCCGCATCTGAACGCCAGGGTTCAAGGGCCACGCCTACTAGAGGGCTGCGGGCTCTTTCTAGCTACTGGGAGCGAAGCCGAGGTACGAGAGATCTGGGGAAGAGCAGTGCGGATCTTCTCCCATAGCCTGCCGGGTCCATGGCCTTTGGCGTTCTGCCTTGGCCCGCGTCCCTTCGTGTTACTTGAGTTCTCCGCAGGTGCGGAGGGGCCGTCCCGTGACCGCCCAATCGGTCTATCGAGGCCACGGGAGCTATCGACTGCCCCAACAAAGCTAGAACTAGCGGAGCTTAGTGCTGAGCTCTCCGACCGTGGCCTAGAACTAAGTCGCGGTATACCAGCGGCATTTTGGGCTACAGAGGATGGTCGGCTCTGCCTATCACCTTTCGCAGAGCTCGTCGCCAAGAGAACTGGCGAGCCAGATGCGATGGCCAAGCGTAAACGCCGCGAGTCGCGCAAACAGCTCTTCCAACTCTGGCCCAAGTGCAACGGCCCCATCACTCGGCCCGCCGTCCGCGCGGGGCTCTACGGGCTTGCCGCTGCGGCGCGAACCACACCCCTCCAGACCCAGATCCTCACCAACCTTGAGGTGGCTTTTCCCGGGGACCACCAGCGCAAGAAGCGCAAGCGCATTGCAGGGCATGTGCGACACCACATAGCGCGCCTCGCAGCCGAATGGGGGCGCCTTGGGCGCGGTGTATGCGAGCGAGATTGGCTCGAGTCCCGGGTTGCCCTGGACGAGTCCATGGAGCACTTTGACGAGCTACACAAGCGCGGCAAGGGCGTCTTGATCGTCACGCCGCACCTGGGCAACTGGGAGCTACTCGCACCGAAGCTCGTAGCCCGTGGCTGCCGGGGTGCTGTCGTCGGACGGCGCAGCCTGCGTGATCCCAGTGGCACTCTGTTGGAGCGCATGCGGACTCCCTGGGGATTTGACACTCTACCCCAGGACGGCTCGCCCCGGGAGATCCTGCGGCGGCTCAGGGACGGCCAGGTGATCGGCATCCTGCCGGACCTGGAGGTGCCCCGGCTCGCCGGTACGCGCTTGCCTTTCCTCGGCAAGGACGCTCTGGTCATGACTGCGCCCGCGGCCCTAGCTCGAGCCGCTAAGCTGCCCCTGCTACCCGCTACCTGCGTCCTAAACGAGACAGAAGCCGGCGGTCCCGACGCGCGCTCTCCTTACCAGATTCGCTTCGGCGAACCCATCCCGCGCGATCCAGCCGATCCCAACGAAGTGGCCACAGCCACATGGCTGCGCACATTCGAATCCTGGATTCGCGATGCGCCCAGCCAGTGGATCTGGTATCAAGACCGCTGGCGCACGCCCCCATCCCCCGCCGATAGCGTCCCCATCTCCAGCCTGCGGGCCGCCCAAAAGAATGCCCAAGCATGACCTCCCACGTCACGTTCCTACATCCCGAGCTTAGCTTCTCCGGACCGACCCAACGCATCCTCAGCACGGCGAGCGTTCTGATCGAGGCCGGTGTCCGTGTCTCTCTGCTGGCGCGCCGCGGCTCCCGCCACGCCGCGGCGGAGGCCACCGGAATCGAAGTCCATCTGTTCGATTTACAGCCACCCCGACTGAGTCGGCCGTTCCTTGGGCTCCGCTTGACCGAGAAGCTAGCCGAGCTGGGACCCGATCTCGTACACATCAGCGACACTGCCATCGCACCCGCTTGCACCAGGGCTATCCGCCGCCTGGGGATGCCTTATGTGCTTAGCGCTCCGCGTCCGGTTGGCGAGCCCGTTCCGTTTGCCCCCGAACTCTTGCGGGGTGTCCTTGTCCCATCAAAGTCTTTTGAAGAGCGCCTCATCAACGGCGCGCGCCTACCCCGGGAGAAGCTGCACTACATCCCGAACTCCCCAGGCCTCTTTGAGGCTGGCGAAGCCCAGGGGCAGGAAGATCTAGGTACCGCGCGCCAGCTACTCTCCACCGAAGGCGACACGCCTGTAATCGGCTGCGCGGGTCACTTTGACGAAGGCCACGCCCACGACTGGTTCTTGGATGCCGTTCGGCTGTTGGTACGACAGGGCAAGAACTGGCGCTTCCTATTGATCGGCGAGGGGTCGGACGAGGGCCGCTTACGAAGGAAAATTCGCAAGGCCAAACTCGGCTCTAATGTGATCGTGGGTGTCCCTCCGACGCGAACCGCACGTCGGACCCTAGCCGCTCTTGACGTCCACGTCGGGTGCCGAATCGACACGGGCCCCGGCTGGCTCACCGCCCAGACTATGCGGCTGGGGATCCCCAATGTGGTCGCCGCCGTGGGCGAAGCCTTCGCCCTTGTGGAGGATCAGCGCACAGGAATCTTAGTCCAGCCCGGGGATCCGGGGCAGTTGGCGGACTCCATCGCCGGGTTAATTGCGAACCCTGCTCGGGCGCGGGCATTGGGAAAGGCTGGGGCGGAGCACAACAATGAGCACGCTCCACGGGAGGCATTCGAACAGGCCGTGCTAGGACTGCACCGGGTTCTGGCTTCCCAGGAAAAGGCGTAGCTGAGCGCCTCTAGAAAGTTCGCAACGGTCTTGTGGGGTAGGGAGTCCCTAGAAGATCTCGGACTTGTGGTCTTCGATGTAGTCCGCGATCACCGGGTGCAACTTTAACCGGTCCCAGATCAGCGGGCGCGACTGCAAGTAGCCTTTGAGGTGGCCACTGACATTGTCCTGCTTGAGAAGATACCCGGCTGCTTCGTTCTCAAGAGTGCGGTCGCCGGTATAGATGATCCCGTAGATCAACAGGCGAACCGCCTCGGCCCGGTTGCCATTCTCTTCCTCGAAGCGAGCTTGTTGCATGCGGTCAAGGAAGTAAGCGGCGCGCTCCTCCACCATCACGCCGCGGCGATTGCCTGCTAGCATTTTGTCCGTATCTGAAGCGGTCAGCACGAACTCATCCAAGGCCGAGAACGCCTGGGCGTAGTCTTTAGGTGTGCCGTGTACAAGGCGCTTGAGCTTCCAGCCCATGTCCGCCCAGGTCGGCGGCTTGCTCAGATCTACGAAGCCGTTGAAGCGCCCGACATTGCGATCAACCCAGGGCATCTCGGGGTGGGACGGCCAGCGGTTCTTGAACTCCTGGGCGCGCTCGACAAACACGCGTGCTTCGGGGTGGCCTGGCTCGCCGCTGAGGTGCTTGTCGGAGTACTTAACGAGCTTCTCTTGGAAGTATTTTGTGCCCACGGCGTTCGAAGCCTGGAGCAGAAGGTCTGCGTCGATGATCTTGAACTGCTCGCGCAGAGCTTTGATCTGGGCGACGTGGTCCTTGGTTAGATCCGGATCCTGCTCGGCGAGCTTTAGCTTTGTATTGGCCGAGTCCGTAGTGTCGCCCTTCGCGATTCCGCGGGTCGCGGCGTCGATGTAGGTCTGGGCCCCAGCTCCCGACCCAGCTCCAGACATGAAGCCGTAGAGAAGTGCGCCAACCACAAGTAGACCGCCAAGAACGATCACGATGACCGGGGGACCCGAAGACGAGGGGCGCCGGATGGCCGCGCGCTTCTCGGGAGCATTGCCAGTGGTCTGCTTCCGGGTGCGGGAGGAGGGCGCCGCTCGTTCAGCGGTGCGGCGGGTGGTCTGGGATCTCTTTCGGGGTTGGGCCACGACGGCTCCTTGGTTTGCGCCCTAGGGCGATTCTTGGGGGTGAAGGTCCGGAAGATCATACGCTTCGGTATGCGGGAACTTCCACCTGCTACCTAGGCTTGTCTTCCGGGCTACACCTGCAGGGTCGGGCTTAGGTCCGAAACATTGATGATAGAGCCAGAAAGGAGGGCTGTTGCCCGTCGAATCTCGTTCTCAAGCTCGCGAACATTGCCTGGCCAAGCGTAGGCGTTAAGGGCTGCCCGCGCAGCGGGAGTCAGGGTCGCCAGCCCAGTGCTGTCGTCGCTACTGATCTTGCGCAGGTAGAAGTCCGCCAACAGATCCACGTCCCCGGGGCGATCCCTTAGGGCGGGAACCTCTAGGGTGATCACATTCAAACGGTAAAGGAGATCCTCGCGGAACTCGCCAGCTTGAACCATGGCTGCCAGGTCCCTGTGGCTGGCTGCCACCAGGCGCACATCGACCTTGCGCACCTTGTTCGAACCCACGGGCCGAACCTCGCCCTCCTGCACAACCCGTAGGATCTTGGCCTGCATCTCCATGGGCATGTCGCCGATCTCGTCTAGAAAGACTGTGCCGCCGTCCGCGGTCACAAAGCTGCCATCGCGATCCTTCGACGCGTCGGTGAAGGCTCCGCGCACGTGGCCGAAGAGCTCGCTCTCCAAGAGCGATGCGGCGATGGCGGCACAGTTTTCGGCCAGGAAGGTCTTGTCCGCCCGCGGACTCCCGGCGTGCAGGGCACGTGCCACGAGCTCCTTACCGGCCCCGGTCTCGCCGTGAACGAGCACCGGCACGTGGCTGACACTGACGCGCTCGATCAAGCGGAAGAGCGCCTCCATAGCGGGACTCTTGCCGATCATCCCGAAGCGGCCCGGGAAGTCTGCAGCTGTCGGTGCGGTCGAGGCCTCGGATGCCGCGCGCGCGCGCCTTGTCGCCTGGCATAGAAGCTCGACTAGCTCGGGCAAGGTGCCCTCGGCGACGGCCTTCTCGTGCAGTTGATTAAGGGCCCCATGGGCCGACTTCTTCAAGGAGTCGCTCACTTTAGTACCTTTAGGTTGGCGTAACTCAGCAGCAGGGTCCGGCGTCCCGCGGAGTCAAACTTGACCGTCGCCCTAGCGTTTACGTCCGACCCCACGAGCTCTTCGATCGTGCCTTTGCCAAAGTGATCGTGGTGCACCCACATGCCAACTTTAAGGCCCGAGGACTTGTCGTCGAAGGTGCCAAGGGCGGTCTCCATAATCTCGGTCTCGGACTGCTCCCCGTAGAGCTCCGGCGGGATCTCGTCGAGGAACCGCGATCCGTTTCGGGACACGAACTCGCCGAAGTGGTTCCGCACAACCGCGCGGGTCAAGACCAGCCGCTCCCGGGCGCGGGTGATGCCCACGTACATCAGGCGGCGCTCCTCTTCCACGCCATCTTCAGATTGCATCGCGTTGACGTGGGGCAAGAGCTCGTCCTCCAAGCCCGCGATAAACACAACCGGGAACTCGAGTCCCTTCGCTGCGTGTAGGGTCATCAGGGCGACCTGGCCGTCCTCGTTGTCGTAGCCGTCGACTTCGCTGACCAGAGAAACCTCCTGTAGGAAGCCGCGCAGGCCGTCCTTGGGGAACTCCTTGTCCCAGGACTCCGCGCTAGCCACCAGCTCCTCGACATTCTCTGCCCGGCTTAGGGCCTCGGGCTCGCCGTTGTCCAGGTGCTTCCAATAGTTCACGTCCTCGATCACCTGCCGCAGGGCATCCGAGGCGCCAAGGTTTAGCAAGGGCTGCCAGGCCTCGAGCTGCTCGGCGAAGCTAGCCAGGCTGTTCTTCGCGCGGCCACGGATCGTCGCTAGGGCTTCCTTGGACGAGCAAGCGCGGCTGAGGGGCACGCGCCGATCCCGAGCCCAGGCGCTGAGCTTCTCCACGCTCTTCGCGCCGATGCCACGGGGCGGAACATTGAGAATGCGCGCACAGGCCACGTCCGCAGACGGGTTCGCGATCAGCTGCAGGTAGCTGACCAGGTCGCGGATCTCCTTGCGCTTGTAGAACTCTACACCCCCCACAATTTGATACGGCACGCCCGCAAAGCGCAGCCCGCGCTCGAGGGCGCGCTGCATAAAGTTAACCCGATACAAGATTGCCACGTCACCGAAGCTGTAGCCCATGCCCTTAAAGTCATGGATCATGCCACCGATGGAGTCGCCCTCGTCGTTCTCGTCGCCACACTCAAGGACCATAATGTCCTCGCCGTCCTCGCCCTCGGTGAAGAGATCCTTCTCCTTGCGCTCGGCGTTGTTCGCGATTACGGCCTGGGCCGCCCTCAAGATCTTCTTGGTCGAGCGGTAGTTCTGCTCGAGCTTCACGACCTTCGCACCGGGCCAGTCTCGCTCGAAGTCCATGATGTTGCGGATGTCTGCGCCGCGCCAGGCGTAGATCGACTGGTCCGGATCGCCGCAGACCGCCAGGTTGCCGTGGTGCCCAGCGATGTGCCGGGTCAGCCGGTACTGAATGCGGTTAGTGTCCTGGTACTCATCAACTAGCACGAAGCGGAAGCGCTGGGCGTACTGGTCGCGCACGCCGGGATGCTGCTCGAAGATCTCCAGTGTGCGTATCAAGAGGTCGTCAAAATCCAGGGCGTTGTTGCGCCGCATCGTCTCGTCGTAGATGCGCCGGGTGCGCACTAGGACCTCGTCCTCGTAGCCCTGGATCTGGCCGTCGTCGTAGTGCTGGCCAGCCTCAGCCCAGGCGGTGTTTTTCCACTCGGAAATCCAACCGGCCACCATACCCGGCCGAAAGCGCTTGGTGTCGTAGTTCAGGTCCTTCAGGATCGTCTTCACAAGCTGGTTCTTGTCGCTCGTATCGTAGATCGTGAAGTCCCGGGTAAAGCCTGGCAGCACGCCGATGTCCCGGCGCAGGATGCGCGCGCACATAGAGTGGAACGTACTGATCCACAAACCCTTCTCAGGCACGAGCCCCTCCACCCGCTCGCGCATCTCCTTAGCGGCCTTGTTAGTGAATGTGATCGCCAGGATCTCGTGGGGGCGAGCGGCGCCGGTGCGAACGAGGTGTGCGATGCGGTGGGTGATCACGCGGGTCTTCCCCGAGCCCGCGCCGGCAAGAATCAACAGTGGGCCTTCGACCCATTGGGTCGCCTCGGCCTGGGCCGGGTTCAAGCCGTCGAGTAGGACCTCCACAGAAGCCGGCTCCACGGAGCCGGAAAAGACCTCCGACGAGGCGGGCGTCTGGGGGCCCACATCCCAGATCGAGGGCTCTGCCATCTCGCGGTTCTCCTGGGTGGCGCTCTCCTCGTAGGCACCGTAGGGATTGGTGGGCACCCGGGATTCGGGCTCCGAATGAGCCGCCGCCTCCGGGGCGGGCTCGCAGTCATCCCACAGGAAACCGCTCGTACCGTTGGCCGGCAAATCGCCGCTTCCCGCCTCATCTTTCCCCGTGCTCGAATCCGATGCCGTCATAGGCACGGATTCTAGCTAGGATACTGTCGAAACGAAGCACCGACCTGATGACTCCTCCACCTTCTCCCAAGAACCCGGTCCCCAAGCCCGGCAGCCCCCCACCCGGGGTCAGATTCGCCCTGCCCACCGGCGCGATTTGGCTCTCCTCGCTAAGTGGCGGCGAGCCAGAACCCGAGCTCCTCGCCGCCGGACTTAAGCGCTGTGGCCAGAGGGACGCCGGCGACTGGGTCGCCTGGGGCGCTTCTTCGGAGCGGGCCTGGGTCAAGGGTGGCAGGCTCTCCTGGAAGAGCGCCCTGCGCCACAGTACAAGCCGGGCCTTCCTCGGCAGGTCCATTCCAAGGCTCCAAGAGATGGGTAACCTGCTGGAGTTGATCGAGCGCGGCCTGCCCGCCGCCGAGCCGCTCTTGGCAGGGGTCCAGCACAACCGATGGGGACAGCCCACGATGCAATTTCTTGCCACCCGTGAAGTACCCGGCTCCGTGGATTTGGAGGCCTACCTAAAAGGTGCCACGAGCGAGCAACGCGTAGAGGTCGCGGCCAGCGCCGGGCACCTCGCCAGTCGTATGCACCAAGCGGGCTTCGTGCACCACAACTACTATCTGCGCAACCTCGTGCGCCAGCCGGATGGAGCCCTGACTATCTTGGATCCGTGGCGCGGCGACTTCAGCCAAACCGCAAGTCACTACCTCACCGATCTAGCGGGCTTTGTCGCCGATGCGGGGCCCCTGCTGGCCGAGCCAGATGTCGAGCGCTTCCTCGAGGCCTATGGCCAGGAGAGCAGCGGCTCAGTCGCTCTCCCTGGGCATGCTGTCATGCGCAAAGCCACGGACCTAGAGCGGCGGCGTATCGAGAAGCGGAACCGGCGGCGGCGAAATCGCCGGAGCTAGGCTGCCTGGCCTTGGGTGTCATCAAGGAAATTGTTCATGCGCAGGCGGACCGAAACGAGAATGTCTTCGAATGCGGCGCGGTTTAGGGACAGGTTCTCGCGGCTCTCCAGGTTAATCGAGTATTTAAGCCCGTCTATGCCGACGCCATATCCAAGGGTTAGGGCCATATTGTCTGCGCAGTGCACGATGTCGTAGAGGTCCTCTGCCATGTCATCGCTTGGGGGGGTGTGATGGAAACGGATGCCGTTAAGCAACTCATCCGGCAGTCCCCATACACGGCCGAGGGCTGCGCCGACTTGGGCATGGTCGAAGCCCCACTCCGCTCGCTCGCGACTCGTGATGTCTTCGATGCTCTCCGAGAGCAGGGTTCCGATCTTCGCAGGGTCGACAACTAGCCCCATGGCTAGCTTGCCAATGTCCCGCAGGAGTCCCGCCGTGAAGGCTACATTCGGGTCTCCCTTGCGGGTGTACTTAGAGATCTCCTCTGCGGCCAAAGCGCCCACCAATGCGCCTAACCAAGCCTCGCCGCTTCCAAGCCCGTACTCGGCGATCTCTCCGCCGAGGGCTTGCTGGGATGCGTGGGCCAGGGCGATCTTTAGCAGGTGGTTCTCGCCCACCCGCTGAAGGGCCTCTTGCACGCAGACTGCCGGGACGCTAAAACCTGCGGTCGCGGAGTTTGCCGCCTTCAGGACCGATGCCGTCAATGCGCTGTCGCGCATAACGATGTGTGCGGTAGATTCCTTGTCGGGATCATCGGACGAGCTACAGAGGTTTGAGATCAACTGGGTCACCGCAACGGGGATGGCGGGAAGCCTGTCGAGTCGGTTGAGGATTTGGTCTATCTGGGCCATAGCTGTGTCTCTTCCTCCTGAATCGTGCTGGTTACCTTTCCGGTTGCAAGGTCAAGCGACATTAGGCGAGCTGCGTGACCGCCGCAGTCCTCGGCGTGGAGAACAATTCCGTTCTTCCAAAAGAGCCTACGCAGGATCGAGTGGTTGCGCTTCCCGATGCTGTGGCCGTCCTCGTCGTCCATAATCTCCGCGCCGCCAGCTGCGCAGACAATCAGGCGCCCTCTCACACCACCCAGTTCTTGGACCGCGCGGAACAAGGCCGGGACTCCGGACAGAGCATACATGTGCGGATTGGCGCGAGCTTTCTCCCTCTCTTGCGGTTGGACCAGCATGTAGTGCAACATGCCTCCGACCTTGGCAACAGGGTCATAGACGGTCAACCCCATGCAGGAGCCAAGGGCGCTGGTCGTAATGATGCCAGCTTCTTTAGAAGCTGCTTGCATGTCGCCAACACCGACGACAATGCGCTTGCCGAACTGGCCTTTGGGTGTGGAAGATGACATGGGCTGAGTGCGTTAAGTGTTAGCGAGGGTGCGAGTGGACCTTGCATGACCAAGCGCAAAAGCTCCACGCCGAGAGCGCGGGGAGGGCCAAAACTATCGACAACGCGCCAGCCTGCTCTTTAGATGGAAGAGGGCCCATCGCCCTGCGTAGAGAAAGACACGCCGGTGTCCCGAAAAGGGGAACGAGCCAGGGGGCAGTTATGGAATTCCGGGTCAAGGCCTGTGGCCTCTCCAGTTGGCCAAGACCTAGAGTCATGGCCGCTTGCCTGGCTGTATCTTCACGCCCAGCCCAAGCCTAAAGATTTGAAGAGCGCCCTATAAAATCCGTAGCTGGGCCTCTTTCTGCCCTAGACCTTAGCTAGCGCGCCTGGCCTAGGCGTCCAGCATAGGTAGGTCGATGCCTCGGTCCCGGGCGCAGTCTTCCGCCTCGGAGTAGCCCGCATCCACATGACGCATGACTCCGGTGCCCGGGTCATTGGTCAAGACGCGCTCGACCGCAGCAGCAGCCTCGTCCGTTCCATCGGCAACAGTCACCTGGCCCGAGTGCAGGCTGTAACCGATCCCCACGCCACCGCCGTGGTGGAATGAGACCCAGGATGCCCCACTCGCGACGTTGAGCATCGCGTTTAGAATGGGCCAGTCTCCCACGGCGTCTGTGCCATCCTTCATCGCCTCGGTCTCGCGGTTCGGCGACGCGACCGAGCCGCAATCCAAGTGATCGCGGCCGATCGCGATTGGAGCGGAGATCCTTCCGTCCTTTACCGCCTCGTTGAACGCGAGTCCGGCCTTCGCGCGCTCGCCATAGCCAAGCCAGCAGATCCGCGCCGGCAGCCCCTGGTAGGCAATGCGCTCGCCCGCCATACGAATCCAGCGGCCAAGGGCCTCGTCCTCGGGGAACAGGTCCAAGATGATCTGGTCCGTGACTGCGATGTCCGCGGGGTCGCCGGAGAGAGCCACCCAGCGGAACGGCCCCTTGCCCTCACAGAAGAGTGGGCGGACATATTTTGGCACGAACCCCTCAAACCCGAACGCCTCCTCGCAGCCAGCTTCTTTTGCGAAACCGCGCAGGTTGTTGCCGTAGTCAAAGGTGTCGGCGCCGCGCTCTTGCAGCAGAAGCATCGCGCGCACGTGGTCCACCATCGTGCGTAGGGACTCGGCCTCGTACTTCGCTGGGTCTGACTTGCGCAGGGTGAGCGCAGCGCCGTAGGCCATGCCATTCGGCACGTAACCATCAACGGGATCGTGGGCGCTGGTCTGGTCGGTCAGGATGTCCGGGGTAACGTTTCGCTCGATCATGCGATGCAAGAGGTCCACCGCGTTAGCTACGACGCCGATTGACTTCGCGATGCCGGCGCGTTTCCACTCAAGGGCCAAGTCGATTGCCTCGTCGATGTCGTGAAGCATCACGTCGCAATAGCGTGTATCGAGTCGCTTCTGGATGCGGCTCTCGTCCACGTCCGCACCAAGGCAAGTCGCCTCGTTCATTGTCGCCGCGAGGGGTTGAGCACCGCCCATGCCACCGAGTCCACCGGTCACAACCAAGCGGCCCTTAAGGGTCCCTCCAAAGTGCTGCTTAGCTGCCGCAGCGAAGGTCTCATAGGTCCCCTGAAGAATGCCCTGGGAGCCGATGTAGATCCAAGACCCTGCCGTCATCTGGCCGTACATCATCTTGCCCTCGTCCTCGAGCTTGCGGAAGTGCTCCCAGGTCGCCCACTTACCCACTAGATTCGAGTTTGCGATCAAGACCCGCGGCGCACCTTCATGGGTCCGAAAGACACCGACGGGCTTGCCACTCTGCACCAAGAGGGTCTCATCCGCCTTGAGACGCTGCAAGGTACCAACGATAGCTTGGAAACTAGGCCAATCCCGGGCCGCCTTGCCGCTGCCCCCGTAGACAATCAGGTTGTCCGGATCCTCGGCCACCTCAGGGTCCAGGTTGTTCAGCAGCAGGCGCATGGGCGCCTCGACCTTCCAGTTCACACAAGAAAGCTCGGTGCCCCGGGGCGACTGCTGGGCGCCGGTGGGGATCGCGGAGAAGGGGTCTTGGGTCGTCGAAAGGTCAGACATTGAAGTTCAAGCGCAATTGATTGGAAGGACGAACAGAGCACTCAGTTTATCGAAACCACTCCCCCTCCAAATCCGCACTCACTGCACATTTCCCCATTTTTACTTCAATCCTTGCTTTTCGATCCCAGCACCTGCACGTGGGCCTTCGACCCAAGAGAGCCCTAGCTCTCGAGCTTGCCCGCTGCCTTTTGGACAGCGGTAACCAGCTCGCCACCGGAGACGAGTTTGCCGGCGGCCAGCAAGTCCGGGTGAAGATAGCGGTCCGCGCCGAGGGTCTTGACGCGGGTACGCAGAATCGCGTGGGCGGCCGCAGCGCCCTTGCCCGGCCGATGGTCCGCGTTAAAGTCGCGGGCCTGGCCAGCGCACATCAACTCGATCCCAACCACAGCCTCGGTATTGTCCAGGATCGCGTGAATTTTACGCGCTGCGGCCATACCCATGGATACGTGGTCCTCTTGGTTCGCACTCGTGGGTACGGTGTCGACACTGGCGGGGTGGGCGTGACCCTTGTTCTCGGATACCAAGGCGGCGGCGGTAACCTGGGCAATCATTAGGCCCGAGTTGAGTCCTGGTTCAGGCGTCAGGAACGGCGGCAGGTCGTTGAGGTCCGGGTTGACAAGCTGTTCGACGCGGCGCTCGGAGATGTTAGCTAGGGTGCACAGGGACAGGGCCAGGTAGTCCGCGATCATGGACAGGGGCTGGCCGTGAAACTGGCCGGCGGAGATGACCTCACCGGTCAGGGGAAACAGGATCGGGTTGTCGGTGACACTGGAGAGCTCGTCGGTCAAGATGCCGCGGACGTGCTCGAGGGCGGTCTTGAAGGCGCCATGAACCTGGGGGACGCAGCGCAGGGAATAGGGATCTTGCACACGGTCGCAATCGGCATGGCTCTTGAGCACCTTCGAGCCCTTTAGGAGCCTGCGTACGTTACTTGAAGTGCGGCTGTGGCCGGCGTGGCCCTTGAGCTCGGCGAAGCGCGCGTCGAAGGGCTTAATCGAGCCGTTCAGGGCTTCGATGGTCAGGGAGGCAACGATGTCGCAGGCCTTGGAGAGGTTCGTCGCCCGAGAGACAGCCCGGGCGAGCACAGACTTAATGACCTCGGTTCCGTTGATCAGGCCCAGGCCCTCCTTGGCGGCAAACTCCGCGGGCTTCTCCCCCACAGAAGCTAGGGCCTTAGCGGCGGTCATGCGCTTGTACTTCACCGCACCGGACTTAGTCACGCTGCGCACGTAGGCGTGACCGACCCCCATGTAGGTAGCAGCCATGTGCGCGAGGGGCGCCAAGTCTCCGGACGCCCCGACCGAACCCTTGCGCGGCACCTCGGGTACGAAGCCTTTATTAAAGAGACGAACGAGCTGCTGCACGATCTCGAAGCGCAGCCCCGAGTGGCCGCGCACGATCCCGTTTAGCCGCAAGACCTGCACCGCCCTAACCTCCGCTGGCTCCATGGGCTCGCCGACGCCTGTGCAGTGGGAGATAATCAGGTTGCGCTGCAGGGTCGCAAGGTCTTCCTGGGCGATAGCGACGTTCTTCAGCTTGCCGAAGCCGGTCGTCAAACCGTAGACAATGTTGCCAGCCTCCACGTGCTGGTCGACCACATCCCGCGCCGCCTGCACACGCTTAGCCGCGCCGCGATCAAGCGCGAGGGCGACCTCTTCCTCCCCAAAGATCCAATCGAGGTGATCGAGGGTCAGGGAGATGCCGTTTAGGGTCAGATTGCGCATAGCTGGAGGGGATTACGAGTGAGGCCGAGGCTCGTGACAGGAGCGGGGCCCGCTGGCCCAACCCATCGTGCGCATTCTACCCGCCGTTCGGAATCGCGTCCTCAAGAGATTCCTCCATCTCGAACTAGGGATTAGCCCAGCTGCTAGAGGGGATACTCCTTGCCCGCCCGCAGCCAGGTCTCCGGGTCCTGGCCAATGACTGCGTCCTCGGGCAGTTCGATGAAGCCCGTGGCGGTCTCCTCGTCTCGGATCTCGTAGTCGTTGCTCTCCATGAGCTCCCAGTGATCCCACCGAGCCCGCACGCCCCAGCGGCCAGGGGCAAGCCCTTCGAATTCGAGGTCGTCCGCCGGATCGAGCACGAAGGGATCCATAGGCTCGCCGTTCACGCGCCAGGCAATGGGCAGCCCCTGGAAGCGATCGGTGACCTCGAAGCTCAGCACCCCCGCGCCCTCAGCACGTGGTTCGAGGTCGAGCTCTACCACCTCATCTTTGGCGCCCACGATCTTAATGGCGGTGAGTTCGCCGTTCGATGACATCGCGCTGAGGTAGCGCGATGGGGTGATGTCGCTCCAGGCGGTCAAGGTGAAGCGCCCGTCACTCCCGGTGCGCACCGTCTGGACCGAGACAGGGATCGGCGCCATGACATCGGACTCGAGGAAGTTCGCAGGCTGGCGATAGTAGCCAAGAGCGGCCTCGACCTCATTGGGGGCCTGAAGGGTAACCAGCACTCCCGCTGCAGGGGCACCGTCGGCCTTCACGATGCCGGTCAGCTTCATCGTGGACTTCAGCTCCATCTCGAGGGTGCGCTCCTGGCCGGCCTGCAAGTTGATGTTGCGCATGGGCGTCGTGCACTCGGCACCGGGCCGGAAGACGCGCACACTGATCAACTCCCGGGGTAGGTTCGGAATCGACGTGACGCCACCGGGATTGACCTCGATCGGATTACGCGCATAAAACGGGAAGGTCCGAGAGCCCTTGGGGTTACCCGCACTCAGATAGACCAGGGCAGGCCCAGGGCCGCCGACCATGCCCTTCAAGTCCAAGTTCAGGGTCGCGCCCGGGGCCATGACGTACTTTAATCGATTTGGGTCGACCACATGGTTTGCGGTGATGTTGACGTTCTCGCGGTGGGCTGCAAAGCCATCCAGCGATAGCTCCACGAATGAGAGACCCGAGGCCAAGTTTGGCAGCCAAAAATGCCCCTCTTCATCGGTGTAGGAAACGCCCATGTCGACCTGTACGCGCACGGCCTCTAGGGGATCACCCCCCTTGTCCAGCACCTGGCCTTGGAGTGTGCCTAGGCGTCCAAAGCCGATGTTTAGCAGGGTCTCCCGGCGTTGTCGCAGGCGGACCTCCCGGCGCGCACCAACCAGACGGTCACCGGTAATCTCCACAATCGCCAAGCCCGGCAGCAGGTTCGTCGCGCCGAACTTGCCCTCGGCATCGGTCTGAAGAACGCGGCCCTTGTTCGGCCCCTCGACAAAAGTCACCGTGGCCATAGCGCCGGAGTCACTGTCGCCGCCAACGCGCCCACGGAGGATCGCCACGGCACCAGCTCCAAGGGCTGACACGCCCTTGACTTTAGGGATATCTCCGGGCTCAAGCAGGTCCAGCTCGACCTCAAGAGGCCAGAGGATATTATTGAGCTTGGACCCGATGGAGTCCCCCGCCCTAGGCTCGGGCAGGCGCGCCGCGCTGACCTTGGCCTTGGCCAGACTGGGCTCGTCGCCAATGTTTGGCCCCGCCAAAGACGAACCGCCTAAGTCCGCGGGTTGTGCTGCGGGACTCGAATCCAAGATGAACCACCCCCCCACGCCCAGGGCAATGGCAAGTAAGATCAGCAGCAGGGGAGAGTTCCGGTTTGACTTCAAATCACTAGTTGGAGGTTCGATCGGGGCTGTAGGATAACGGCTCGCCTCCCTAACCAGAGCAAGGAAGTCGGGACAAGGATCCCGTCCTCGTGCTGTTGGGGCAAGCTATCCCAGCTTGCGCGGCGAATAAAAACGGACGAACCGCCACGGCACAGGATGCGACATGGTGCAACCCAAGCGTTCCGACGCTAAGGAATGTCGATCTCGAGCCGCGGCGGCCGCCACGAGCCCTAATTAGCCAGTCGCAACGAAATGGTCACAGCGACAACGATCGAATTCGACAGCTGCCCTGATGCCTAAAACCTTGACGCCCCTGCGCCGAACTTCTTCCCTGCTTGTCCTAGGACTTTGTGCCACTGGAATGTGGAGTTGCGGTAAGGCCCCGGCTGCCCCCACACCATCAACGGTGCCGGCGGAAGCAGCCAACCAGGAGATAACTGTGGAGCAGGTCGCTGAGCCCGCCCCTGTGGCCTCGAGAGGACACACCACGGGCGAAGTTCACCTCATGGCTCGACGGGAGCTCGGCCTTGGTGCAAGGCCACTCGGGGCCTGCGCCGCCGACTTTGATGCCGACGGTTACGCCGACCTGGCGGTGGTCATCGAGAAGCCCGGGCAAGTGCGCGTCTTCTTCGGAGGACCCAACGGCCTAAGCAACGAGCGCCAGGCGCGCCTCGACATTGGCGACTATCCCATCGCTCCCGTCGTCTTCGGCACACCGCCGCGAATTGCGGTCGCATCGGCCGAGACCAAGCAGCTCGCGATCATCGACGTGGGAGACGGAGCCGCTGCCGGCACCTTGACTGCGACGGGCACCCTGGATCTGGATGCGACGCCACGGGCCCTAGCAGCCTTGGCCGGCAGCGCGGGGCAGCTCTATCTCGCAGATCGTTTTGGTGGACTGCACGCGCTCACGGTGGACGCCGCCGGCGTGCGCGAGACCAGCACCATCGACATCGGCGCCAGGCCCGTTGGAGTCTTGGCACTCGCTGACGGCAGCGTGGTGGCCTTGACCCAATCCGACGAGAGCCTGCACCTCTTCCGAACCGCATCCAACGGGCAGCTCGAGGCCACCCAGACGCTGCCCTTTGATGGCATCCCTCGCTCAGCGGGCGAGGCGGACTTAGACGGCGACGGCGACCTGGAGCAGATCTTCCTTGGCGGCGACAGGCGAGTTTTGGTCTTCGGCCTGGGCAAGCCAGCCCCAGCGCGCTTCTCAGACACGCCGGGGGCGGGCAAACCCCTCAAGCAGATCGGCCTTGTGCCCATGGCCCTGGCGGTGGCGGACCTAGACCGGGATGGCAAGCAGGATCTTGTGAGCCTGGGGCAAAACGACCAAGGCTACAGCGTGATGGGCTCATTCACAGCGGCAGGCACCAGCGTCTCGCTGTCGGAGTACGCCGGCCAGGACCCCTGGGATTTAGCCGTGGCGGACTACGACGGGGATGGTCTCGAGGACTTGGCCGTAGCTTGCCGCGGAGCAAACTCGATCTCGCTCATGCCGGGAACGGGGCTGCTCAAAAATGGCAAGCCCGCATTCGCCCAAGCGCGCAGGGTCAAGGTCGGCACGAACCCGTTGGGGATCGCCGCCCTGGACATGAACGGCGACGACAAGCCCGAGGTGGCGACCCTGGATGCCGCCGACGGCAGCCTCTCGATCTTAGTCAATGATAGCTTTGGCAGCCTTAGGCTTGCGACTCGAATCCCTGTCGGTGGGTCGCCGGCCGCGCTGCAATCGGCGCGCTTCCAAGGACCCGATCGACCTACAGAATTGATGCTCTTGGCCGAGCCTGCCGGCGGGTCGGGGCGCCTCGTCGTGCTCGGCAAACAGAGGGGCGGAGAGTTCGGCATCCTCGAGGTCCGAGGGCCCAACGGCGACCGCGTTCCCGCGTCCACTACGGCTGGCCTGTTGGCGCACGATGTGGACATGGACGGTACCGATGACCTGGTGATGCTAGACCTTGTGAACCGCAGTCTAGCGACCTATCGGGTCGAGCCACGTAAAGAGGGCGAGCCGATTGTGCTCGTCCCCCTCGGAGCCCCCATCACTTGGACCGGCGACGACCACCCCACGTCCATGGCAGTCCTGGTGCGCAAAGACCAGGCGAGCGACGCGCGCGTTCCCTTGCTGGCCGTAGGCCTGGCAAAGGGGGTCGCCCTGATCGATGCGGCTACTGGTGACCAGGTCGGACAGGTGGCGCGCCCCCAAAGGACTGGGCCCCGGACCCAGGGACCTTCGAGGCTGCTCGCCGCCGACCTGGACGGGGACGGCAGCGACGACCTGGTGGCCCTGTGGCTTGGAAGCCAAGGGACGAGTCCGGGCAACTGCTCGGCGCACCTCTTTGTCGGCAGCCTTAAAGAACAAGTCGTTGCGACCGTGGCCACTGGGCTAGCCCCGGCGGGGTTCGCCGCAGCGGACCTGAACCTGGACGGCACGGAAGACCTTGTCTTGGCCGCCCAGAACAGCCACGCCGCCAACCTGTGGCTGACAAGCTACAGGGAAGGTAAACTCATCTTGGCGCGGCAAAGCGACCTTGGCGTAGGGCTCGGCCCCCTTGAGGTCACCTTCGCCGATTTGATCGGAAAGGGAAGCTTGGACATCCTGGTCTCAAATGCCTTTTCTTCTGACGTTAGCATTGTGATCAACCGCCGAAAGTAGCCCTAGACACGGTTTATAGGGGGCACTAGGAAATCCTTGCCGCATTTCCGTATTCTTCGCTACTACTGCAGATACAGCCGCCGATAGACCTGGGATGAGGGAGCGTATCACTCAGGCCGGAGAGTCTATTGGGAGCAGCGTGATCTGGTCAGTGGCCCTGTTTAGCTTGCTCGTGTTTTCCGCCCCATTGACCTGGGTTGGTGAGTCCTTGGCCGATCTGCGCTGGCATGTGGGAATCGCCGCCATAGTCCTCTCGGTTACGGGCATGGTCCTTCTACCCCGCAAGCGGGTGGCCTTCTTCTGCACGCTCTGCCTAGCGATCTACAACCTCTTCCCCGCCCTCCGGGTGTTCCTGCCCTCGACGGCGAGCGACGTACTTGTCGGTACGGAGGTCACCGTAATCCAGGTACGCTGGGAGAATGACCCGACGGACTCCCTTGAGGCGAAACTGAACACAGAGCTCGCCGACCTTGCGGTGATTACGGGCGTCGACTCGGAGGCCATCAAGTCCCTTAGGGAGAGCCTCTTAAATTGGCCCCATTCCTTCAGCTCGCCCATCGTCGAAAACGAAGAGGGCTCGGACGTGCACAACTTCGGAACGGTGGTCTTCTCCAAGCACTCCCTAGACGACCTTGAGATCATCAGCTTTGCAGAGAACACAATCTTTATGGAAGCCCAGATCGCCATCGAGGGGCCGCCGGTGCATCTGCGCGTCGTGAGCTTACCGCCCCCGGGACCCGGTGACCTGCAAGAGGATCGCGAGGCACTCCTGCAAGATCTCGAGAAGCGCTCTTGGGACCTGCGTACAATCCTTGCGATCGACCTTGGTGCATCCGATACGTCCATGGCCTACGATCGCGTGCGCGATCTTGGTGGCTTGATAGATGCGCGCCAAGGGATTGGCCGTCAGGCCACATTCAAGGCCTCCTTCGGAGGCTTCGCTTTGCCCGGCGTCAGCATGCCGCGGGACTTTACCTTTGTTGGCGGGGAGGTCGGCGTACTCGACCGATTTAGCGAGTCGGTCATCGCAACGGACCGCGAACGTCCCCTCTCCCGGGGCAATCGTCACAGCGTAATCACGACACGCCTGCGCGTCGTCAATTAGCCGATTTGAGGCCGCCGAGGGCCTCGAGAGCTAGTTCTACGCCCCGGCGTTCCGGGTCTGGCTGGCCGGGCTCCACGGGACCAAAACCGCCGTCCTTTCGTTGTTGCCCCAGGAGAAAGTCGGTCGCCGCGCGCAAAGACTCGTGATCGGCCTCCACGCCGGCTCGCTGGACAAGGACCATCAGGCGCGCCGTTGTGACCGTGTCACGCAGCGCGACGGACCAGCGCAAGCCGTTTAATAAGGTCGCCGTCCAGGACTCGAGGGGCATGGGCAGAACTAGCCCCTCTTGGGCTGCTGCCCCAGGATCGTTGGCGTCGATCGACTGAATCAAGGTGAAGGCTCTCAGCATGGCCTTTGCGGTCATCGCCAGTCCCGCCGAGGGTAACGCTTCGGGTTCGCCGGCCACCGTCAGCTCGTACCTGCGCGAGCTCTGCTCCGCGAGGACGGCGGTCAAGGCCGCTCGGTCTGCGGCGGGATCGGGGGCAATGGACGTCTGCCGCGGGTTCCTGACCAGCCAGGCTTGGGCGCGCTCGCGGGCCTCTTCGGGTGTACCAAGATCCGCGCGCACCCACGCAACTTGATCGATGCCGACAAAGTAGTTGGACGAAGCGGGGTGCTTACCATCGACCACAAACTCAAGCGCGATCTCCTCGCCATAGAGCTCCAGCGGCTCTGTCACCACCGACACGACTCCGACCTTCTGGGCGAAGAGGTCTACGGACAGAAGCTCCTGCCCCATGGCGCGCACGGACACGCGCCCGAAGGCGGGGGTCCGGGTAAAGTCGATACGCAGGCGAGTTAGGCCGACCTGGCCAGGGCTGCGCAAGACACACCTTGCGCCTTGACCCGGTGCTGTCGCCATAATGACAACTTGGTCGCCGCGGCTCCAGCCATTCCCCCACCGAGTCATGTCCTCGGTGATCACCTCGGCCCCGATCAAGTCCGACGGAATCAGGTCCAGGTGGGTGGAGACTGCTGGGGCCACAGAGCTGTGGGACCAAACGACAAAACCAAGCAATAGGCCTGCTGGGAGGGCGGCTTTGGGCAAGAGCGTTCGCACCAGGAAGTAGGTCGCCCCAAGGGCGATCGCTAGCGATGCGGACCAGTTAAAGAGCTCGACATACGCTAGGGCTGGCGGCAAGCTGCCGGGGGCTGGGCTGCTGTATAGAGAGAAGGCGACGGCCCAGAGCAAGACCTGACTTGCGATGAGAAGTCGAGCCAAGCCCTTCGGATCCAACAGGGCTAGCCCTAGAAAGATGTGGTAGTAGTTCGCGGGATAGGCCAATACAAACGGCAGCAGGGCCAGGCACACCAGGGCGCGGATCGGCGAAGCTTCCGACTTGGCACGCCAGGCGCAGACGGCAATCAAGCCGGCAAAGATTAGCCGGAGCCCCCACAAGGCAAGCCAACCTTGGGCGGCAAGCTGCTGACGCTCGCGCACCCAGAGGGCGTCGACTTCAATGATTGTAGACGCCGTCGTGGGGTCCACCGTAAACAGATTGCGCAGGGAGATCTGGTTGATGAAGTAGCTGCGGCCGTGGGCGACAACGTTCTCAAAGAACGCCAACCAGGCCCCTCCTCCCGTGGCGGCGATACCAGCCGTCACCAGCAAGAGGAACAGGCCAAGAGTCTGCAGGCTGCCCGCGCTACGACTCCCATCCTTCCCCGTGCTGCGCAGCTCGGACAGGGCTAAGAAGGTCGGCCACAGAATCAAGACTGCGGGGAAGATGCGATCTAGGGTCGCGATGGCCAAGAACACGGCGCCCAGCTTGCCCCGCCCCGTCTGCATACAGCAGGCGAAGCCGACGACACCCGCAAACCACAGGTGCCGTAGAAAAGCACCGCCAGTGATATCAAAGGGCGCAAAGACGTTTGCAAGGTAGAAGGTGCAGAAGAGCAGGGCTACCTGGACGCTAAACACGCGCCACAGGGCAAGCCCCATGGCTAAAAGCAGGAGCAGGTCCAGCATCGACATGAAGAGCAGCGAGCCGTCGCTCAACCCCACCATGCCGACGATGCTCGCACCAACGGCTGTCCAGAACGGCGAGGCGTTGTGGCCGTGGTCCGCCAAGATCTTGGACCAACCCAGGGCCCCCACCCGCCCGTCGAAGTACGCGATGTCCTCGCAGAACTCGGACCACCGCTCTGGAGAGAACTGCCCCTTGACGGAGCCCCCGCGCTCCAGGGACATGGCGCTGCTCTCCAGGGTATTGGTCCAAAGGTTCTTGACGCGCTCTGGAAGCTCATCCTCACCTAGGCCGTTCTCCACCAACGCCATGCAGGTTGCGCTATAGAGGCCCTTGTGCCCAAACTCGGGCAGATACTTGCTGCCCATGGTGTGGTGGAACAGCTCGTGGTCATGGACAAAGCGACCGCCCGCGTGAAAGCGCCCGAAGTCGAGGTAGAGCAGCCCTGAAGCCACGCAGGCAACCCCGAGCAAAACCACCTGTTGCCGACCCGACTTGCGCCACATCGCAAAGGCCACCAACAACCAGACCCCAAGGGCTATCAAGCAAGACTGCGCATTCATCGTCGGACATCATAAGCCCACGCGCTCCACCTCCCCCAGAAAAAGCGCCCGTCCAGTCGGCCTCTGCCTGCGTGCCTAGATCGTGATGTCGGCGACGAACAGGGCGTACCGGTCCGATTGGTCTAGGTGGCTCGCGCAGCTCAGTTCGAATCGTAGCTCGCATTGCCCGAAGTGTGGAACCTGGGGATCCGTAGCCCTGTCGTAGCAGCCGCCTTCCTGGAATCCGCACTCCTGTAGGACCCGCCGGGAGCCAACGTAGACCCCATGGCACATGGCTGCGGCCGGTGGCGGCGATCTCGACAAACCCGCCCGCGCCGCGGCCAGCCAGGTCACCGATTGTCTTGTTGCGGATCACAAAGGATTAGTCGAGGCAGCAGGAGCTTGCGTCCTCGTCCCCAAGGCGCCAACCCCCAAAAATGGCTTCGAGCCCGGTCAAATTCGCCGAGTCGTTCCTGGCTAAAATGTAGGTCACTGCGCATTAGCCATGGACCGGCGGGAACATCTTAATGGCGGCGCCCCGTCCTTGGGGCCGCACGATCACCTATTCAAATTAAAGTAGCGCACCTCAAAATAGGCTGATTCGAATCCATGGGGGCGAGAATGGCCTGCATCGATGCCCTCCAACGGGAATCACCCCTTGGCGTTAGGGAACCAGAATGCGTAGGGTGTCTCCATGCCTACCTTCGGTGCCATTGACACGACCATTGTTGTCGTCTATCTAGCCCTGTCTGTTGGGATTGGCTTACTTGCCAATCGCTTCATCACGGGCCTCTCGGGTTATCTCGTCGCTGGCCGCAGCCTCGGGACCGCCCTCTCCATCGCAACCATGACCGGCTCCGAGCTCGGGCTCATCACCGTGATGTACCAAGCCCAAAAAGGTTTCACGGGAGGTTTTGCGGCGCTCCATATTGGCTTGATCGCCGGTATTGTAACCCTGGTGGTGGGCTTAACGGGCTTCATTGTTGTGGGGCTTCGACGCTCTGAGGTCATGACGATCCCGGAGTTCTACGAGAAGCGATTCGACAAGCAGACGCGTGTACTCGGCGGCATCCTTTTGGCCCTAGGTGGCATCTTAAACATGGGGCTGTTCCTGCAGGTCGGGTCGCAGTTCGTCGTGGGCGTCACCGGTATCGATGGCGCGCTGCTCTCGACTGTCATGGTCACCTTGCTCTTGCTCGTGCTCTTCTACACGGTCATGGGCGGCATGGTCTCGGTTGTCCTGACGGATTACGTGCAGTTTGTGGTGCTCTCGATCGGCCTGATCGCGCTTGTGCTCATGAGCATCAACACCCTGGGCTTTGACCACATCGTCGAGGTCATGCGCACCCAGCGTGGCGAAGGCAGCTTCGATCCGACCGACGAGTTTGGCGGCAGCTACATCGCCTGGATGGGCATCATGGGGCTTGTCAGCTGCGCGATCTGGCCCACGGCGGTCACGCGGGCCTTGGCCTCGAAGAACGTGGCCGTAGTGAAGCGACAGTTTAGCTTCTCGGCGATCTCCTTCATGATCCGCTTCTTGTTGCCGTGCTTTCTTGGCATCGCTGCTTTTGTCTTCATCGTGGACGGGGGGGGACTGATCCTCTCGGACGCCAGCGGTATCACCGGCTTCTCCTTAGAGGGCGGCGAGGCCCAAGAGAGCATCATGGCCCTGCCCACCTACCTTCAACAGATGCTGCCCGTCGGCGTGCTTGGCCTGCTCACGGCAGCCATGCTCGCAGCCTTCATGTCGACCCACGACAGCTACCTCTTGTGCTGGTCGTCCGTCATTGCGCGCGACATCATCTCGCCTCTCGTTCCCTCCGAGTCCTCACCGGAAAAGCAGCTTAAATGGACGCGGGTCTTCATCGTCCTGATTGGCATCTACGTCCTCTTTTGGGGGCTCGTCTACCACCCTGGCCAAGACGTCTGGGAGTACCTAGGCATCACGGGTGCGGTCTACTTCACCGGAGCGATCGTCGTGTTGACCGCGGGTCTCTATTGGCCCCAGGCCAGTCGCATGGGCGCGCGACTCTCCCTCTACGCCGGCCTGGCGGCCATCGTGGGGCTCACTCCGATCAAGAAGGCGCTCCACCTCGACGCATACTCCGCCCCGCAGATTGGCCTGGCCACCCTGGCCTTCGCGATCCTTGTGATGATCGTAGGTTCACTCGCCTTCCCCGATCCGCCCTCGCCCGAGGGCGAAGAGAATACAGCCACGCCGGAGGCCCTCTAATGTCGTTCGAATCCTGGGTTCAGTTTTGGCAGGTCACCCTGTATGGCGGCCTTGGCCTGTTCGCCATCCTAAGCGCCTGGGTAATCGTCTCAGGCGTCGGTGACATCCGCGACATGTTCGCTTCGTTGACCGCCGAGAGAGATCGCGCGGACGAGGACAGCAAGGATGGCAACTAGGAGAGTGCCGCGCATTAGCGGCTTTCAGATGTACAGAGCATCGAGCGAGGTTCAATGCGGGGTGAGCCTCCTGTAGCCGTACCTACAGGGGGCCTTGACCCAACGAAGAAACGGGCTCTAGGATCTGTGCAGGTGGACCTCTCTAATGCGCGACACCCTCCTAGCGGGCTAGGTTCTCGGCCATCGACAGCAGGCCGTCCATGACCTGGAGGGTGCCCACGGCCGAGCCTGCGCCTCCGCCTCGGCCCCCATCCGGCGCCGATCCCGGCGCGGCTCCTTTCAGGCCGAAGGGTGCCGCGTAGCTCTCGAGGGACGAGTTTAATACGGCTGCGAAGATCGCGCGGTGCTCGGCAGTGCGCAGGCCGAACTCCTCCCGATAGATAACGCCAAGTCCCTTAATAAGATTCTGAGGCATGCCTACGGTGTCGCCAACAGGCAGGTTGGTTGCGGGATCAAACCCCACCACCGTCACGTCGAGCCAATGTCCGCCCGCGGCTTGCTCGCCTTTTAAATGAGAGCGCACAGCCATGGGAAGCAGCTCTCTGACTTCTTGACTCAGGGTCTTCCCCGAGGCCATGGGACGCTGGGGCTGGAGCAGCGCTAGCTCACCGAACACCTCCCAACAGCGTACCTGGTCGGCCGCGATGTTGCCGCCGTGGGACATGGCCAAGCGCCAGAGCGGCGCGAACTTATCCAGGCCAGAGAAGGCCAGGCGACCCAGCATGGCATCCCCCGGCAGAACCTTCAGCATCGAAGCGGAGCGGGCTCCAATGTGCCCATAGCTGTCATCGAACCCGGGATCGATACGGTTCCATTGGCCGGGCCAGTAGTTCGCGAACTCGACCTCAATCACCGCGTCCCTTGCGGCGGCGATCAGGGCGACAGCAAAATCTTTTAGTTCGCCCCGCTGGCGTAGCACACCAGCCAAGCGCACGAACTGCGACGGTAGATCTAAGCGCCGCAGGTGCACGGTGCTAGTGGAGATCTCGCCGTCTAGGGGCCTTACCAAGGCAGCCACATTCCCGTCCGGCAGCACGGCCTTTTGCAATAGAGCCATCCCCATGGACACGGACTTCTTATAGGCCTCTACCCGTACCTCCGCAGGGCCAAACTCGGCCAGATCCATGAGGTAGCCAAGGTAGGCGCTCACCTCAAGCGAGACCTCGTCTAGCGGGACATCGCGCAGGGGATCCCAACGCCGTGGTAGGTTTGTGGTCGGATGGATGCAGAGCTCCATGAAGTCCCGGGCCACATCGATGCAGAGAGCCTCTAACTCGGGGCCGCCTAATCCAAGCGCCGTCGCCCGGGCTAGGGCCATGTGCATGGGATGCAGCCCCGCGACCGCCCTCGGCTCGCCCAGTAGTCCGCCCGTCTGCGCGTCTACAAGGCCGACCCAAAGGTTGGTCTTCCGGGGACCATAATTATCCTTCGCACCGACGTGCCAGACCTCTAACAGCTCCGGAATCAAGGTCGCAAGCTGCGCCTGTAGTTGCGCTTCCGAAGGCGCGGGTACGGCGACCCATACCGAGAGGTCGTCGAAGCGAACCGCTTGGTCCGAACGGGCACCAATGCCCAAGGTCAGCCGGGGCGTGAGCGGGCCATCGGCCCCCACTTTCCAGGTAAAATCCTGCAGGCCATCGGAACCGTCTACATGGTGCTGGTACTCCCTGCCAGCAGAGTCCTGGACCACAACGACTCCGGCACCGTGCACGCGGCCCGAGACACGCAGCTCGCCCAGACTCTGGACAAATGTCGGCACGGCCTGGACCAATAGATCCTGGTTGCCCGGCACCAAGATCACCGCACCATCCTCGATGCGCGGGGGAACATCCAGCCCTGCCCAACTGCGCTTGGCGCGGCTAAGATCACGGCTGCCCTCGGCAAAGGAAACCGGAGTCCACCACGGGATGCGCTCAAGCCCTCCAATGGCCTGGGTACCCAGCTCCATGTCGCCATTCTCCAGCATGTTGAGGCTCAGCTCGACCTCGCCTGCAGCTTGTGGGGGCGCACTGGGTGCCGCGACCCCAACTGCTGCTCCCACGCCGAAGAGAGTGCCCACAAGCAGCCCGAAACAGCTCAATCCCAAGGGCAAGGCACAAATGCGTCCCATAAACCAAGAATCTAGAAAACGCATCGCTGCTGCATCTGGGCGAAATGTCATGGGCTGGATATCCTGCTTGCCTCGAAAATCAGGGGACGCCCCCCCGGGAGAGACCAACCATAAGGTCTTACACCCCATTCGCGGCGGCCCCAGCCCCAAAGAAACGCACATCGTAACCATGAAGAAGTACTCGATCGTCGAAATGCTCGGCGACGGAATCTCCGCTGAACTCTCCGAATCCGTGCACGCCGTCGCTAGCGCGTTGCCATTCGCCATCGAGTTTGACCAGGCCGACATCAGCCTCGAGAACCGGGACGCTAAGGGCATGGGGATCTACGACACGGTCATGGAGAAGATGAACGAGCACAAGGTCGCGATGAAATATCCGACCGCCACTGTCACGGAAAGCCCGAACAAGGTTCTCCGCGAGATGTGCGACTTTGCCGTGATCCACCGACCCGTGATGACCATGCCCGGGGTCGAGAACAACTTTAAGAAGTCCATCGATATCGACGTGGTGCGCATCGCGACCGGTGGCACCTACGGTGACCGCGGTCGCCGCATAGGCAACCACTCGGCGGTCTCCCTGCGGGTGATCGAGCACGGGCCCGCAACCCTGGCCGCGCGCTTCGCGTTTAAGCTCTCGATGATCCGCAATAGCCATGTGGTTAGCGCGAGCAAGTACACGATCCAGGCCGCTGCCGACGGGCTCTTTGAAGAGGCCGTCGAGACGATCTCCCATCAGTACCCGGGCATCGCCTACCGCCGCGAGCTCTTCGACGCCATGCTGGCCGGCATCATCATGTTCCCCGAGCGCTACGGTGTGATCGTGACGCCCAACGAGTACGGCGACTTTCTGTCAGACATGCTCTGCGGCCTGATTGGCTCTATTGGCCTGGGCGACTCGAGCTCCTACGCTTTTGACGAGGATGGCGATGTGACCCTGTCCATGTTCGACCCGGCTGGCGGCACCGCTCCGGACATCGCGGGTAAGGGCGTCTGTAATCCGGCCGCCGCCCTGCTGGCCTTCGGCTCCCTAGTGCGTCACCTTGGCGAGATCAATCATGGCGAGAGCATCCGCGCCGCAGTGCGCGACTGCATCGCAGCCGGAGACAAGACCGGCGACATCGGTGGCGAGCTCGGCTGCCAAGCCTTCACCGAAGCGGTGATCAAGCGCCTGGGCGCGACGACTGCATAGCCGCTAAGGCCGACAGGCAAGAACACCCCGCAGACTCGCCATTCCCATGGCAAGTCTGCGGGGTGTTCTCGTTTCCAAGTTAGTTAGGTCTAGTCCTCGCCTTCGTTCTTGTCGTAGCCTTCGCCCCAGGCCTCCTTCAGCACCGCATGGGCCACTTGCCCTGCGCCCTTCGGCACATAGAGATCGTGGCGTGCGACGGCCATGTGAACGGCGGCCCCGAGCTCGGCGAAGTCGCGGTCCATGCCGTGCAGCATGCTTGGAATCCCGGCGACATCAAGCAAGTTCTGAGCGAGCTTCGCTTGAATGGCATCGGGGGCGGCGAGCAAAAGCTCGTATTCGTCAGAAGGTTTCGTCATGGCATCCTCGATGGTCGTCTTGGACTTCCCATAATGCTGTCATGTCGCTGTCCTCCACAAGACCCGAGCCTCCAAACCCGTCGCAAGGCAGTGGGTTGCCCGAAACGGACGGCCAGGAGTCCGCGGTTCCAAAGCGTGTTTGGAGCAGCACGCTGCTGCAAGTAGTCGGCCGGTTCTGGGGCGCTGGCTGCACGTTCATCACTCTGGCCCTCTTGGCCAGGCACCTTGATGGACCAGAGTTCGGGCGCTTCACCTTTTACATCGCGGTCTTTATGCTGCTGGATGCCCTAGCTGACTTCGGCACGGGTCCCATGGCGGTACAGCGCACGGCGACGCGCCCAGGCGAGCTGCGCGCGACCCTGGTCACAGCCCGGCGCATTCGGCTGATCGCAGGCTTCGCTGGCTTCCTGCTACTCGGCGGCAGCGCACTGCTCACGAGCGAACCCGGGGCTGTCTGGCTTGCGATCGCCGCGCTCTACCCAATGAGCCACGCCCTGGAGCTCTCCACGGTTCCCTTTAAGAACCGCATTGACTGGCGCATGCCTGTAACGGCCCGGCTTATGGCCAACACCTTGCGGATGGGGCTCGTTCTTACACTCTATTTCGCTGATGTGCGGACGGCCGCTCCCTATGTCCTGGCCACGGCCCTAGGCAGCTCGACCGCGAACTTCATGATCCACTTCGCCGCGCGGCACGAGCTGCGGAGCCTGCCAGGCAAGGGCCTGCCCGCGATCCCGTGGCGTCCGTTCCTCGCCAAGGCCGCGCCCCTTGGCATGGCGGGGCTTGCGCAACAGGGCTACTTCTACATCGACAATCTATTCGTGCGCCCCATCGCCGGCGAGACCGAGCTCGGCTACTACAACGCTAGTGTGCGGCTGCTCTCCTTCGCGATCATGATCGCCCAGTACGCCAGCCTGTCCGCGATGCCTTGGTTTACCCGTGAGCACGAAGAGGCGCGGCTCGGCCAGGCCGTCTCGCGACTTGGCCAGCCGCTCTTCTTCTGCGCGGCCCTGGGCGCCGGCCTGGTCATCCCCCACTCCGCGGCCGTACTCGGGCTGATCTTCAAGCCCGAGTTCAACGCCGCTGGCTCCAGCCTCGCCTGGCTGCTGGGTGCCATGGCCGTGATCTACTTTGGAGCCCTGCACCTGACGGCCCTCGTCTCCACGGGCCACACGAAGACTGTGTCCGCGATTACCCTCCTCGCCCTTGGTATTAACGTTGTGGGCAACGCGCTGCTCGTACCTAGGCTCGGCATCGAGGGTGCGGCCATCGCGACCGTTGCGACCGAGACCGTAGTCGCCATCACCGCCGCCATCGCACTCGCGCGCATGGGCGTCCTCACTCTGGCCGTGCGCCCCCTGCGCTGGGCCGCCGCACCCGCTGCTTTCGCGATTGCCTTCTACCTCTCGTCCCTGGCCACCTAGACCGAGATGCAAGACCTGCCTCCAGCCACTTTTGCGCCCCTCAGGCTTGGGCTTGACTACCGGCCCGCCCTCGTCAACGGCGAGGGCATCGGCCGCGCGACCCGGGAGCTCGTACGCGCACTAACTGCCCTGAAGACCGGCGAGGGTCCGCCCGCGCGCCTCGGACTCTTCGGCTGGACCTTAGCCGCTGCGAAGTTCGCGCGCCACGAGCTCGGCCTCGAGGGCGGTCCCCTCGTCCAGTCCAAGCTCTCGCGTCTGCGCCTTCCAACCCGCGCCTCGGAGCTGCTGCTGCCCTGGGTCGGCGGGGCGGACGGGGTCGTCGGCGCCGGGTCGCCGGGGGCCATCTTCCACCACACCCAGCCCGCGCGCCTACCGGTGTGCGCCGCCAAGCAGACCACGATGTTGTGGGACGCCATCTACCTTGATGACGAGGGGAGGCCCGGCGGCCCCTGGGTTGAGCAGAAGACCGCCGAGTCCATGGCTGCCAGCGCTCGCCAAGCCGTCGCGAACTCCGCCGCGATCTTTGCCCCCACCGACTACGTGCGCGACGATCTCATCGCAAAGTTCGGGCTAGCACCGGACAAAGTCATCACAGTCGGCCTGGGCTGCGACCACATTCAAGCTCCTGACCTAGCCAGCGTCCCCACGCGCCCGCCCTTCGTGCTCACTGTCTGCCGAGTGGATCCGCGCAAGAACCACCTGGCCATGTTGAGCGCCTTCGAGCGTCTAGTCCACGAGGGGGCACCCCACCACTGGATCGTCGCGGGTCCCGTCGGCTGGCACTTTGAGGAGTTTGAGGTCGCCCTCGAGGACAGTCCCGCCAAGGAGCGCGTGCACTGGATGCGCCAGGTTCCCGAGACCACTCTGCTGCAGCTGCTCACAACCTGCGACGCCTTTCTATTCGCCAGCCACGCCGAGGGCTTCGGCCTGCCGCCCCTAGAGGCGATGGGGCTCGGCCGCCCCGTCGTCGCGTCCAACACCAGCTGCCTGCCCGAGGTGCTGGGCAATGCCTACCAGCCAGTGGACCCGAACTCGCCCGATTCCATCTTTGAAGGCCTCCGGGCTGTCTTATTCGACTCTGCAAGATCCCAGGAGCTACGGCACTTGGGCCCGCTGCAGGCCGCCAAACACACATGGAGCAGGGCAGCCAAGGCCCACCTCGCGGCCTGGCAGGACTTGGCCCGCAGCTAGCACGGGACCGTGCCTCGGCGCCCCACCGCCCCGGCCCAAGCCACTTCCAACATTTAGGAAGGCGAGCAGTTCGCCAGATTGTGCCCCTCAATCACGACTGATTTTTGCGATCATAGGACCAAGGCATCGCCTTCCATTCTCCAAAACCAAAGACACCGACTTCCCTAGTCTTACCATGCGAACCAACCTACTTCCTCTGCTGCCCCTGGTGGCCCTCGTCTCTCTCGCCGCTTGCCAGTCTCCCGATGCTGATTCGGCCCAGGGTGAGATGGCGATCTCCGCCCCGGCGACCTACCCCGGCTGGGACTCCTTTGGTGAGAGCTTCACCGTTCGGCCCCATGTGGACAACACCGTCGCCTTCGCTGATGTGGCTGCGAGCGCCAAGGCCTTCGACGGTCAGACCTTCCGCATGACGGCTACGATCGACCAGGTCTGCCAGAAGAAGGGCTGCTGGATGACCTTCAACGAAGGCGACGCGAGCATGCGCGTTAAGTTCAAGGACTACGCCTTCTTCATGCCCTTCGATTCCTCCGGCAGGACAGCCGTAGTCGAGGGAGAGTTCAAGGTCGAGCTCGTTCCCGCCGCCGAGGCCGCCCACTACCTTGAGGACGCTGGTCGCATGGAAGAAGCCGCCGCGATCACCGAGGACCAGCTGTCCATGACCTTCATGGCTTCGTCCGTTCTGATCGCTCAGTAGAGCGCCTGCACTAGCCGTTCGCGAGCTCTCGCACAAGCTCCTCTAGACGGTGAAAACTGACCTCGGCGGGAACGAGAGCTGCTTGCTCGCGGACCCGCCGAGCATCGCTAAGGCTCCAGGTTTGCGTCCGTGCGAGCTCAACCGAAAGGGCATCTTGAAGTGCGGTCTCGTCCGATGCGCTAGCGATCACCGTGCCGCAATCGGTAGTGGCGAAGGCGCCCGGATTGGGGGCTGGGGTCCCGCCCAGGACGTGCGACGACGCACCGGCTGCAAGGGTCGTAAGAACCCGGCAGCCGGATGCGAGTGCCTCCAGGATCGCCATGGAACAGGGATCGCGCCAGGTGGGTTGCACCACCAACGACGAGCTAGCAAGCAGCTCCGCGGTATCCACATCCGGCACATAGGTCCAGCGATCAGACTGGTAATTAGCGCCTAATTTTGAGTCTGGTTGACCGATTCGGGCTAAGTCTGTCGCGATCGACCGGAAGGACTTTGGGCCGGCGACTACAAGATGCCAAGGTGTGTCTAACAAGCCAGCGAGGGCGCGGGTCAAGGCTGGCAGGCCCTTGAGTTCAGGCGACCTTGCAAGGAAGGCGATCACGGGCACGTCCACCGCCAAGGGAAGGGCGACCCCGGGCGCGGGGGCCATCAAGGTACGCTCGTTCGGGCCAAACTGCTCGAGGTCGACGCCGTTGGCAACGACATGAAAGCGCTCAGGATTAACCGCATCGGGGTAGGCCGATAGCAGCTCGTCTCGGACCATCTCCGAGACGCAGGCGATGCGCCGGGCTCGTCCATCCTGGACAAGCCCGCGCTCCATTTCCAAGAAGCCCAGGTGACGGCCCACGGGCTTGGCGGTCAGGTGCTCGCTCGCGCGACCGCGGGCGCTGGCCTTGGCCTTGGCCTTGCCCTCGAGGGTAGCCAAGTGCCCGCCGCCGTGGGGCCAGTAGAGGTCCACTTCGGGCAGGTGCCGAACGCCGATCGTCACGTCGCAGCCCGCCTGCTTCGCGGCTTGAACAAGCACAGCGCCAATGGCCTTCTCCCGGCGCGTGCGCGTGCCGATCTTTTGAGTGACTCCAAGGGCGCTCGACACGTTGTGGAACTGCCCTGGCGCAAGGCTCTCTTCGTTTTCGTCCCGGGGTCCCTTGATCCCAAAGGTGTGCACGTCGACACCGGCTTGGGCCAAGTGCCGGCCGAATGCGCAGAGGGCCGCCTCGGCACCGCCGCGCCTTGGTTGCAGCCGATCGATCAGCAGGGCGACGCGCAAGGGTCGGCTAATGGGTAGCCAGCTTTAGGGGAAGAGCACCACGGGCGAGCCAAGCTTCGATGTGCTCGCGGATGGCGTCGCGGACCTCGTGAAAGCGCGCGCGTGTGTCTTCCTCGCTCGCACCGAGATCCACGCCGCCGGGGGCCGGGTCGGGGAAGGGCCAGTGCAGGACATTCGTAGAGCCCGGCAACGTTGGGCAATTGTCGGCCGCGTTGGAGCAGACCGCGATCACGACCTCGGGGGGCTGCTCGAGGTACTCGTCGAGGTGATCCGAAGTCTGCTCGGAGATGTCGACGCCCGCATCGGCCATGGCGGCCACAGCCCGCGGATTCAGCCCATGGGGGTCCGTACCTGCAGACAGTGAGACGACGCGGTCCCCAGCAAGGTGCCGCAGCCAGCCCTCGGCCATTTGGCTGCGGCAGGCATTTCCCGTGCAAAGGAAGAGGACACGGGGCGTCTCGATGGATTCGGAGGCCCCTTGGGATGGCATGGTCATAGCTTGATGATTTCAGCGGGCGGGAAATCCCACCTGCGATGTCCAAGCACTTTAGCCTAGGCGGAACTCCGGCGCGCTACACTTCTGGCGCGAGAATGTCATGCCTCCGTACATTCCCTAGCCCCATGACGACTACGAACGACCCCAACACCGCGCGCCCTCGCTTTGGCCTGGACGGAGCAGCCTGCGTATTCGACTATCCGCCAGGTGTCGCGCGGGTAGCCCGAGAGGTCATCTGCGGCTTGGAGTCAAACCCCGAGATCGAGTGCGTCCCCCTGGTTCCGGCCGTCGACGACGCCCAGCGGACCTGGCGCCACCGGGAGCTGCCGCGCTTAGAAAAACGCCTTGGCCTGGACGGGATTTTGTCGTTCACCTCTGCCTTTCCGCTCTTCGGCAAGGGCTTGCGCGTGCAGACGATCCACGAGCTTCCCTGGCGCCATGGCGAGTCCGAAAACGCGGACCGTAGCCACAAGCTCTGGGCTAAGCACGGACGCCGGCGGGCCTCGAAGATCATCGTGCCTAGTCAACATGTCTGGGATGACCTCAACGGCTTCGCCCCGGCGGCGGCGGCCCGGGCCGCGGTGATTCCCTGGGGCACAAGTGCTCCTTTTGGACAGGAAACTAGTGAACAGGACTCAAGTGGTACGCCCGACGAGCTCATCCCCAAGGGCCCCTACTTCTTGGCCGTTGGCGCGACGCGCTCCAAGAAGCGACTGCACAGCGCAATCCAGGGGTTGGCGCCCTTCGGCAAGCGGGGTCCCCGCCTTGTGGTCACGGGTCCGGTCACCGCCGAGGTCGAGTCCGCCATGCGCTTAGCCAAGACCTTCGGCATCGAAAAGCGCATGCGCTTCATCGGCACAGTGAACGACGAGCTGCTTGCACTGCTCTATTCCAAAGCCACCGCAACCCTGGTGCTCGCCGGCTCCGAGGGCTTTGGCTTCCCCGCCCTCGAGTCTATGGCCGCGGGCACGAACGTCCTGCACCCACCCCTCACCGCCCAGGCGGAGTTGCTGCGCGACCTAGGTACTTCCGTCGTCCCGGACCTGCCCGACTCCGTGGCCAAGGGCATGGAGAGTGCGCTCGAAGAGTGGCGCTCTAGCGCCGCCCTACCCAGGCGCAAAGAGCGTATCAATCGAGCTAAACAGTTTACATGGCAGCGCACCTGCACTGCGATCGCCGGCGTCCTGCGGGACGCGGTCCGCTCTAGGGGCCAGGCCTAGCGGCTCGCCACGCCACCATGACTCCAAGCCCGAATCGCGCACCCCGAGTCCTGCTCTCGGCCCTTGCACTTGCCCAACCCATGGGCGGGGTCCGGCGCCAGGCGACCGAGCTGTTCCCGCGGGTCGCGCAGCTGCTGCAAGCAGCGGGCGGCGGTTTGGACCTAATCGCCAGCAAGCGTGGGCTGCCCGAGGACCTGGCGACGAGGCTTCCGGCTGGCGTGCGCGTGATTGCGAGCTCCGCAGCAGCCGGTGGTCCCCTGGCCCGGGCCCTCTCCGAGCCGCGCGCCCTTCGGGCTAGCCTAAAAGCTGCCCAGTTCCGGGGCGTGCCCTACGATCTCGTGCACACCGGGCACCTGCCCGTGCCGAATCTCGGCGTACCCTTCACGCTGATGTTGCACGACCTGCGTGACCTGAATCGCGGTCTTACCCCACTGCTTCGCCGCAAGATAGCCGAGCGCTTGATTCCTAAGACCCTGGAGCGAGCTGCCGCTATCTTGACCGTTAGTAACGCCATGGTGCACGACCTGGCCGAGCGCTTTCCTACGAGCAAGCCGCGCATTCGCCTAGTGCCCCACGGCAGTGATCACGTGATCCCACCCAAGCGCGCGGATACTGTCCATGGGCCGAAACTTCAGCCCGAAGAGGAGCAGCCCGATCGCGGCACCCTGGGCTTCGAGACCGGCGGCATCGATGCGCCGATCCTATATCTTGGGCACCTCGAGCGGCGCAAGAACCTGGAGCTATTACTTGAGACTCTGGCCCTAGATCTAAGCCTACCGCGGCTGCTGCTGGTCGGCCTTCCCAAGGGCAACGAGGGCCGGCGCCTCGCTCGCTTGGCCAGGCAGCTTGGCATTCAAGAGCGAGTCCAATTCCATGGCCCAGTGGAGGAAGAGCACCTGCCCGATCTACTTGCCGGGGCCGGTTGCATGGTGCTGCCCTCGCGGCTTGAAGGCTTTGGGATCCCGGTGCTCGAAGCCCACCGCGCCGGGCTTCCCCTAGCAATTGCCCGCACCCCGGCACTAGTCGAGGCGGCCGCGCCGAACACGCCGGGCTTTCCGCCGGACGATCCTAGAGAGTGCGCTAGAGCCCTGCATGCGGCCTTGAATCAGCCCCTAGCCCAGCTCCGGGATGCCCAGCGGTTTGCGGCAAAGTCGACCTGGGATCTGGGTGCTGCAGCCCTGTTCGAGGCTTGGTGCGAGGCGGCGGCTACCTAGCTGCGGGTCGCGAGTACGGCCTGCATGACGAAGTAGAACACCGCGCCCGACGCGGCCAGCACGCCGAGGACTAAGAGGGCTCGCATCCAGACCGGCAGCTGCCCCAGGTCAGCCCGTGCCAGGCCACCCTTGTTCGCCTGCATGTTTCGCAGCAGCTCGTCCCGCTGGAGATCGCGCACGGCGGGCTTTGCCGCAGGAGCCGCAGACTCGGGCGCCGGCGCGTGCACTTCGTCTTGATCTTCGTCCGCCCACTCGATCTCAAGCTCGTCTTCTGTATCCGCGACCGGCATAGCGCCGCCGCCCACCGAGAACTCCATGCTTGCTTCGGGCTTGGCCTTCTCCGCCTGGACGTCCGCGCCTAGGATCGAGCCCGAGAACGACTCCTTTGTCGAGGGCTTAGGCTCTGCGGGCGTGGTCTTGGCTTCGCGCAGCTGAGCCTCGAGCCGCACCTCCCCGAGGCGAATCACACAGCCGTCCGTAAGCAGCACCTCGTCCACGCGCTCTTCCCCGTCCCACAGGCCGTTAGTCGAGCCCATGTCGACCGCGAACCACTGGTCGCCGCGCTGGCTGATGGCCGCGTGCTCGCGGCTGATGGAGCGATCCGACAGGCGCAGGCCCGACGCCGGGCCGCGGCCAATGCGAGAGCCGTCCGTAAGACTTGCATCCCGGCCCTCGTCGGGGCCGGACAAAACGATGAGGCGCAACATGGCAAGCAGGGTACCAAGCAGCGCCGCAACTTGGCACCATGCCCGTGGCTTTGGGCCCGGGAACTTGCTTGGGGCGGCGCCAGAGATCAAACTGACGCCATGGCGCTCCTCTCGATTCAAGGCATCCACAAGAGCTACCCCAAGGGATTCCTGGGGCTCGGTAAGACCGAGGTTCTGCGCGGGCTCGACCTGGAGCTTGAAGCCGGACAAACGAAGGTCATCGCCGGGCCCAACGGCTCGGGCAAGAGCACCCTGTTGCGTATCCTTGCAGGAGTCGAAGCCGCGGACGCGGGTGCGGCCTTGGTCGACGGCATCGCCCTTGGGTCCAAGCAGCTGCTGGGCCAGGTGGGCTACCTTCCGGATGGCGCGCCCTTCCCTCCGGAGCTGCCGGCCCGGCGCACACTCGAGCTGATGGCGACCCTGCTGCACATGCCGCGCAAGGACCGCCGCAGTTGCGCTGAGGGATTGCTGGAGAAGGTCGGCCTTGGCCATGTGGCGCGCCGTCCCATCGGCCAGTTCTCCAAGGGCATGCAGCGGCGCTTCGCCCTGGCGAGCGCGATCTTGGGCGACCCGAAGCTGCTGCTCTTGGACGAGCCGACGGACGGCCTGGACGCCGAGGGCTTCGGCGTCTTCGACGAGCTCTTGGGCCAGGCCCGCCAGCGCGGTGCGGGAATCCTGGTGGCTACACACGTGGCGGACCTTCCCTGCGACGAGGTCTCGGTGCTCTGGAACGGCAAGGTCGAGCGCCGCGGCGGGCCCGAGACCTTAGCCGGACTGCTGGGCATCTACCGCGAACTCGGGCAGCCGGCCTAAACACCTGTTGAAGAGCTCCCTTGCACGACTCGGCCTAGAGCGCGGACTGCCTTTAGGCTTGTCCTTAGCCCTGGTCGTCGGGCTCCCGATATGGAGCCTTGCCGGCGGCGCGAATGTCGCGACCCCCAACGCGATCTCGGGCATCGAAGCCGCCCAGACCCCGGGGCTCCTGCGCATGGGGCTTTGGAGCGGAATCAGCTCCCTTTTGCTAATTGGAGCTATCTGGCGAGGGTCTAAGGCCGGTGCTCGCTTTGCCAAACAAGACCGTATGTGGCTCTCCGGACGTATGGCTAGCCCGGCCGTTGGAGCCCTAGCCTTGGTGTTCGGCGCCATGGCGTCCGTCTGCATCTGCCTGGGTGCCCTTGGGCTTGGTGTCGAGCTTGCCAATGGGACCAGCCGGGCCGAGGGCGAGCCGGCCTTTGCCAAGGTACGCAACCTGCCCGGCCAGGATCTCACGGTCCTGCACACGGGGGAAGCTGCCGATTCCCAAGCAGCTTGGGTCCTTGAGGATCCGAAGGGTCAGCTTGGCTACGACCCCAGGGATGGCACGGCTCCCCACTTGCTGTTCATGCCCACGACCCTGGCTGGCGATGGGCCCTCGGCGCTGCTGACCATCACCGCGACGCGGACCAATAAAGCCTCTTCCGCAAACACAACAACCACCCAGCGCATCCGAGGCGCCACCAAAGTCCTGCTGCCCGTTCCGCCGGGCGATGGCGACCTGGTCCTCACCCTAGAGCACGGCATCGACGGCCCGCCGATTAGGCTCTCCCAGGTCGAGTCCTGGCTGCTGGTTCCGCGCAGCTCCACGCACCTGGTGTCCGTCGCGCTTTGGCAGCGCTCGTGCCTCTGGATTGCCGGCGCGATCGCCCTGTCCCTGGGACTGGGCAGCGCCCTAGGTGCGCCCCTTGGCCTGCTGCTCACCCTTGCGTTGCAGCTGTTGGGATTTGAGCTTTACCTCGGCGCGGTCTTTGGCGGCCTGCCCTGGGTGGACGCACTGACCACCGCGGGCATGGGCTTTATTCCCGGCTTCGCGGGGCTCGACGCGGTCACCGGTTGCCTTGGGCAGTTCGCGGTCGGGACCCTGTTACTGGCGCGTGGGATCCGCGCCAAGTCACTGCCTGCGTCCAGCCCAAGCGACGGAGCCAAGCCATGAGCGGCATCACCGGGATCGCCAAGTCTAGGCGCGCGGGGATCGCCATCGGGGCCGTCCTGCTGGCTGTCAGCGGCACCTGGCTCGCGTCCCCCGCCAAGTCGCGCTCATGGCTCGGGCCACTGGCACCAGTGGCCGCCCAGGTCCAGTGGGTGCGGGCCGATGGCGCCGTCCACGCGGGGCTCTCGGGCGAGGCCCTGCGCCTCATGGAGTCGGCCATCGAGCTCGACCCAAGCTCCACCGCCGGATGGATTGCCTTGGGCGACCACCTGGGCCTTTACCTGGCCTCGGCCGAATCTGGAGCGTCCATGGAGATTCGGGCCAGCTGGCTGCAGACCGCCCTGGACCTGACCCTGCGCGGACAGGACTGGGTCCAGCAGCCTGAGTTTCTAGCCCTGTACCGGGGCCTGCTGCTGGTCAGCCACGGGGACCTCGAGGAGTCCCTGGACTGGGGTGGGCACACGGGTGTTGAAGCTCGTATCGCTCTGTTCCAAGAGGCTTGCATCGCCTTTGAAGAGGCCGGGGCCCTGGGCCACCCGGACGGCGAAGAAATCGCGCAATATGCCCTGGTCATGATCGAAGGGCTGCGCGATCAGAATGCCGTAAAGTAGGCGGCGCCCCGAGGTGAAGCCCAGGCCGCCCCGCTTTTTGCGCCCAGGCGGCGTAAAGGCCCCGCGAAAACCACCCCGCAGCCGCCCCGTTCTCCCTTCCACTTACTAGACTCCCAAACACTGTGCGACTGACCTTCCTATCCCTCGGCACCCCCTTCGGAATCCCCGTGCGCGTGCACGTTTCCGTGGTATACCTGCTGCTGCTGGCCTTTCTTTGGAATGGCCCGGCCCCGCTGCTTGGCCTGAGCATCCTGGTGCTGGTCGTTCTGTGCCACGAGCTTGGGCACGGGGTCGTCGCCCAGCGCCTTGGCGTTGAGGTGCTCGGGATCACCCTACACCCCGGGGGTGGGCTCGCTCAGATGAGCATCATTCCCGAGCAGCCGAAGCAAGAGCTGATCATCGCCCTGGCTGGACCGCTCACGAACCTAGTGCTCGCCCTTCCCGGCATGGTGCTATTGCTCGCCAATGGCATGCCACTGTTTTCACCCGAGCAGGAGACCTTGGCCTGGGCCCTGGTCTCAAGCTGGGTCACGTTCAACTTGATGCTGGGAATCTTTAACTTGCTGCCGGCATTCCCGATGGATGGCGGCCGCATACTGCGCGCGCTCTTGGTAGCCAGCAAGGGCTACCTAGAGGCCACCGAGCTTGCGGTGCGCATCGGCCGCTACCTTGCCACTGGCTTGCTGATGGTCGCCTTTGCACAGCTCTTCCAGGGCGAGTTCTTCGGCTTCTTAGCGTTCGGTTTCATCGCGGCCTTCGTCTGGCTCATGGGCGGTCGCGAGCTGATGGTGGTCAGGCTGCGGCACATGTCCGGCGGGCAGAGCCCCTTCGGTCGCATGTTCCAGTTTGGCGGGCAACCGGGCGCCGATAACCAGCCCGGGGGGAATCCCCTCGAGGACCTATTTCGCGCCGCCCAAGGCGGCCAGGGCTTCGGCCAACAGCAGGCGCCCGCCGAAGATTGGGACGTCGCGGAGGCCGAGTTCGAGGACCGAACAGGTGCGCCCAGGCGTGCCCAAATCGAGATTAAGGGCACCCCCCAGGGTTCTGACCACGGCTTCTCGGAAGAGGACATCAAGCGCCTCGAAGGCCACCATGGTCGCCTCAAGCGCTCGGACGATTAGCGCTAGGCCAACGCGGATTTAGCAGGCCAGCGGAGGCTCCAGCGGACGCGCGCTCTACAATGCGATCCATGGCGAGACCTAGCTTCCCCACATCCCCGCTGCTTCCTACCCGCGACCTCGCTGGCCTGATCGGAAAAGAGCAGCACTTTGGCGCGACTGGCCGCGCTATTGTGGCCATGGCTCGGTCTGCCGGAGCAAAGCACGTCGCTACCTTGCATGTAACCTGTTCGGACGAACGCGAGAAAGAGTGCGCGGACGACTTTGTCAGCACCGTAGTCCGGGAGCTCGGCGCGGGCACCTTCTCTCGCCGCGCCCCCATGCGCACGGCTAACCTGGGAGCGCGCTACGAATGGGGAGCAGCCCCCCTGGCCACGGATCACTTTAACGCGTCGGGTACCGAAGGGTCCCTATTGATCATCAAGACCAGCGCTCACGTAGGGTATGTCGAGCGCACCCATGAGCGCGAATACGGCATGGTCGAACGCGAGCACAATACCAGTACTGCCTGTGGAGCCTTGGGCTGCCTGCTCGACAGTGTGAGCCAGCCGTTTACCCACGAACTTGAGCTCTTGTTCCACAGTGAGAACGTGGACCGGCTGGGCATGCTTAGGGACAGCACCGTGGTACCGGACAAGTACCGGCCCCTGGTTGCGTCGCTCATGAATGCGCGGCTTCAAGCGCGCGAGGCGTTGCTCGATGTGGGAGAGGCCGCCCGGCGCAATCCGGAGCAGGCTCCTAGCCAGGTACTCATCGTAAGCTCGGTAAGCATGAATCGGCCCGGCGCGGACAATGAGCTCTTGGTCGGGTTCTACAGCGGCGTTCGCGACGCCGCCGCACCCTGTGGACTCACCTTCACCTGGACGGGCCTTCCCTCAGACCCCAGCGCGCTGCATATCAACCACCGCACGGCGAGTCTAGTCGTAACCCATGACGGCCCTCCCACACGCTGGGCCCGGGGCCCGAAGGCACACCGCGACTTGCCCCTGGCGCACTTGCGAGCCGCCCCGTCCGAGCCCGCACCCGCGGCCGTTCAATCGGCTGTAGACGACGCCGTCCAAGCGATTCAATCGGACCTAGCGAACCAGAAGAGACCCGGCGCCAAGCTGGCCCTAGCCGGAGCTGCCGTGGTGATTGGCGAGGTCATGCCCATAGCGGGACTTGCCCTTCTGTTCAGCTCGGGTGCTATCAAACTGCATTACGCCTGGCGTGTGCACCGCGTCACTAGCGGCCACGCCACCGAAGACGAAGCGCGCGCCCTGTTCGCCGAAGTCGCCGACAACATGGATGAGCTGAGCGAAGCAGAAGCAAGGCAGGTGGTCGACCGGTTGGCCAGCGAACTGAACTAGCCGCGGCTTGGAGACAAGCTTCATGAAGAGCACACCAGATCCACTCCACGTCTTGCAAGAAGGCTTTGGCCTGCAGGGCTTTCGGCCCCATCAAGAGGCCGCGATCCGCGAGGTTCTTGAGGGCCGCGACGTGCTTGCCACCATGCCCACGGGTGCGGGCAAGTCCCTGCTCTACCAGCTGCCTGCCCTGTGCCTGGATGGTCTTGTTCTCGTGATCAGCCCCTTAATTGCCTTAATGAAGGACCAGGTGGACGCGCTGCAAGCGCGCGGCATCCGAGCGGCCTACGTGAACTCGTCCGTGCGGTCGAAGCAGCGCGCGAAGCGCCTGCAAGCCGCCGTGGACGGCGAGCTGGACCTCCTGTTCATCACCCCCGAGCGCTTCCGCTCCAAGGCCTTTAAAAAGTTAGAACAGGACCTACCCGTGGCGCGCTTGGCCGTGGACGAAGCCCACTGCATCAGCCAGTGGGGCCACGACTTTCGGCCGGACTACTCGCGACTTGGCCTGTACAAACAGCGCCTGGGCAACCCGCCCACGATCGCCCTGACTGCCACGGCCACCAAGCGCGTTGCCGAGGACATCACCACCGCCCTCGGCCTGGTCGATCCGCACATCGTGCGCACGGGGATCGAGCGTCCGAACCTGTACCTTGGCTTTGAGCGCGTCTTCCTGGCCGAGGAGAAGGTCCCCCACCTCGCCAAGCGCATTCAATCCCTTCCGGGGCCAGGAATCGTCTACTCCACCCTGATCCGCGATCTCGAGGAGCTCCACGACGAGCTGGCTCGCATGGGCATTCCGAGCCTCGTCTACCACGGTAAGCTCTCGCCTGAAGAGCGCCGCTCGATGCAAGAGCGCTTCATGGCTTCGGACGAGCAAAACCCCGCTATCGTACTAGCCACCAACGCCTTTGGAATGGGCGTGGACAAGGCCGACATCCGCTTCGTTCTACACGCCCAGGTGCCGCGCACCATCGAGGCTTGGACCCAAGAGGTCGGCCGCGCCGGTCGCGACGGCAAGCCGTCCTTTTGCGAGACCCTGTTCTTCGCCGAGGACCTGGCCGTGCAGCAAGAGTTTGTACGCTGGGCCAACCCTGACCGCGAGTTCGTGCTCAGCGTCTGGAGCATCCTTGAGAGCTGGGGCGAGCGCGTCGCCACCAAGGACCTGGGCGATTTGGTCTCGTCGCTGTTGTTGAAAAATCGCCGCGACAACCGGGCCGGAATCTCCCTGCGCTGGCTCGAGGTCGTCGGTGCCATCGAGGGCAGTTTTGAGCGCCACGACCTGCGCGTCAACCCAGATTTTATGCCGAGCGACCTGCCCGCCTTCGTCGGCTCACCGGAGAAGCTCGACGGTGACCTTAAGGGCCTGCTTAAGTTGGCCACCCTAGCCACTGCGGACGAGCACTGCCTACGCATTAGCCTGGCTGCACACTTTGACCTAGACGCCGACGAGCAGCCCTGCTGCGCTTGCAACACCTGCACGACCGCTGACGCCTGGCTAGCTAAGAACCTGTCAGCGCCTATCGGGCAGGTAGGCCCAGCACCAAGCCCGAGAGAGGACCCAAGCCCCGGCGCTCGCCCCCCAGAGACTGAAGAGCTCCAACGCGGCGATTGGGTTCAGGTCGGCAAGCGCGGCCTAGCCCGCATTCTTAAGGTCGAAGGCAAACCCCCGCGTACGCGCATTACGATCGAAGACGCCAGCACCCTCAAGCGCCGCACCCTTGATCCAAGCCGCGTCAAGATCAAGCGAATCGAGGGCTAGGGCTTTAGGCGACTCTCACTTGCCAAGGGAGAAACCAAACGCCCGCCCACGATCATGAGCGTTAAAACCTGCAGATTGCCTTAGCTTCACTTAGGGATTCCGTGCTGGAGGCGGCGAACGCTCTTTAATTGGGTCGGGCCGAGCAGGCTCCGCCATAAGAGCGTCGTCTCGTTACCAGCAAGGAGACCTCCCTATTAGATTCCCGATACGCGAGTCGATTTAGAAGGGCTCATTTCGGTCTACTCTGCATTACGCATCTGAAAAATGCCTAAGTAGGATGCTGTGTTTTCGGGATAAGATTAAGACATGCCAGTGGATGCGATTTTTGTTGCCGTGGTGGCGGTGCTCAGCCTTGTTCTCCTCATGAGCGGGCGGGTCAGCCTAGATCTTGTTGGGATTGGACTGATTCTGGTACTTGTGGTCGGTGGCGTCATCACGATGGATGAGGCCCTAGACGGATTCGCCAACCACGCAGTGATCACATTGGCCGGCTTGTACGTGATCGGCGAGGGGCTGGCGTTTACAGGAGCGCTGAACTTCATCGCCCACTACCTGCTGCGGATCAGCGGAGGCAGTGAATTAAAGCTAACCCTTGGGCTGTGCTTCTTGTCGGCCTTCATGAGCGGCATCGCCAGCAACACGGCCGTGGTGTTGGTGTTCATTCCGCTCTCGGTAGAGCTTGCCCGGCGGTTGAAGATTGGCATCTCGCGGCTGCTTTTGCCCATGGCGTTCTCGTCAATCTTGGGCGGCACCTTGACTCTGGTTGGATCGACCACGAACTTGCTCACGAGTGGTTCGGCCGAGGCGGCCGGGGCCTCGCCACTGGGGCTCTTCACCATGACTCCCATCGCCCTTGTACTGTGCGTGGTAGGCGTGCCCATGGTGCTTCTCATGACCAAGTACTTCTTACCTGAGCGGCGCTCCCTAACCGCCAGCCTGGCGGCCACGCCCATGCGCGAGTTCGTCACCGAGCTACACGTCGGGCCCGCCTCGCCCCTAATCGGATCAAACGTGGCCGAGAGCTTCCAGGCGGACGATACCAAGGCACTGATGGTGGTGCGCGAGGAGATCATCCTGTGGCCGCCCTTTGACGATGTGGTGGTGCGCGAGAACGACACGCTGCTACTGCGGGGCAAGATCAATCGCCTCTTAGAGCTGCAAAACAGCATGGGGCTCGAGCTTCTGGGCGATACACGCTTTGATCCGCGCTCGATGAAGCTGTTCGAGCTGGTGCTTGCGCCATCGAGTTCGCTAATTGGCATCCGCTTGGGCAAGCTACACCTCTGGCGTGACTTCGGTGTGCTCACGGTGGCGGTTTTGCGCGGCGGGCACCACTACAAGGATCTCGCGTCGAACATGCATCTACGCCCCGGTGACGTGCTGCTGGTCTGCGGTCCCGAAGAATCTGAAGCGCGCATCGAACGCTCCCAGGACTTCTACCGCATCGCGGGTGTTGGCGACGAAGATGCACGTCTAGAGAAGCACGCCAAGCGCGCGCTGTGGATTACATTGGCCGTCGTTGCACTCTTCGTCTTGGGCACGATCCCCGTATTCAAAGAAGTCTTGCCCATTCCCCTGGTCGTGCTCGCCGGCGCGATCATGATGGTCGCCACACGCTGCATCAACACGCGGCGCGCCTACCGGTGCATCGGGTGGCCGATCCTGCTTTTCGTGGTCGGAGCCCTGTCCCTGGGAGCCGCTATGCAAGCTACCGGCCTGTCCGACCAGATGGCCCATGGCATCGTTGGCGCCATGGCCAGCTTTGGAACCGCGGGTGTCCTATCTGGGCTTCTGCTCGCCGGCACGGTGCTCAACCAGTTCGTCTCGCCCTACGCTGTGTCGGTGCTGCTCACGCCCATTGCCCTTTCCATGGCCCATAGCCAGGGTATCGAGGATCCTCTGCCCTTCCTGTTGGCCGTGGCCTTCGCGGGCTCGAATGCTTTCGCCACGCCGCTTGGGCACCAGGTCAACCTGCTGGTGCTTGGTCCGGGTGGCTACCGCTATTCCGACTACCTGCGCGTGGGTGTTCCCCTATGCATCTTTTATTGGATCGCCTGCAGCATCGGCCTGTCTTTCTACGTCTAGGCGATACGGAGTCGGGGCAGAGAACCAGGACCAAGCCAACTTTGCTTATTGACCATCCGCGCTTACCGAGGCGAAGCCTCTGAGTGCGAGCGTCTGCCCTGAGCACCGAAGGGACTCGAACTACTACAAGTCGAAATCCGCGGTGTAATGCTGTCCAACTCGCCCATGCGGCTCGAGATCGAAACCTAGGAATCCCCGCACATTGGTGGCATTCCTTGGACACGATGCCTGGTCGGAACACTAAGATTCCGCCTCTCGCTTGATCGATCACTCCACCGACCAACCTCGACCCTGCCATGTGCTCCATCCTTGCTGTCCTAGAGATTCCCACCGGCGCCGAGTCCGGTGGCATCGCCACCGTTCGCGCCCGCGCTATCGAGCTATCCCGGCGCATGCGCCACCGTGGCCCAGACTGGAGCGGGGTCTTCCACGACGAGTGCAATGTACTGGTGCACGAGCGCCTTGCCATCGTCGGGATCGAGAGCGGCGCCCAGCCCCTGCGCTCGGCGGATGGGCGCCACCTCTTGGCGGTCAACGGTGAGATCTACAACCACCGCGACCTCGAGCTGGGCCTCCCCGACTACAAGCTGCTGACGGACTCAGATTGCGAGGTGATCCTGCCCCTTTGGATTTCCCAGGGCCTAGATTTCCTAGGCTCGCTCAACGGAATCTTCGCCTTTGTCGGCCTGGATTCCGAGACTGGCGACTGGATCATCGGTCGCGACTCGATCGGCGTAGTACCCCTCTACTACGGTCGCGACGAGCACGGCGCTCTGTGGGTAGCTTCCGAGATGAAGGCCATTGCGGACACCTGTTCCGAGTTTGAGGAGTTCCCACCCGGCCACGTTTGGACCCGAGGCATGGACAAGCCCCAGCTCTACTTCGAGCCCGCTTGGCACGCCTACGAGGCCGTCGAGGGCAAGCCCTGTGACCCGGCCGACCTGAACGCATCCCTGGAAGCCGCCGTCGAGCGCCAGCTGATGTGCGACGTACCCTACGGTGTCTTGCTTTCGGGTGGGCTGGACTCGTCCATCGTGGCAGCCTGCGCGGTCAAACACGCGAAGACGCGCGTCGAATCCGGCGGCAAGGATGAGGCCTGGTGGCCCCGGGTGCACTCCTTTGCCATCGGCTTGGAAGGCGCGCCAGACCTCGAGGCCGCCGTCAAGGTCGCCGACATGCTAGGCACCGTGCACCACACCATGCACTTTACCGTGCAAGAGGGAATCGACGCCCTGAGAGAGGTCATCTGGCACCTGGAGACCTACGACGTCACCTCGATCCGCGCCTCGACCCCGATGTACTTACTCGCGCGCAAGATCAAGGCCATGGGCATCAAGATGGTGCTGTCGGGCGAGGGCGCGGATGAGATCTTCGGCGGCTACCTCTACTTCCACAAGGCCCCAGGTGCGCACGCCTTCCACGACGAGACCGTGGCCAAGCTGGACGCCTTGCACATGTACGACTGTCTGCGCGCCAACAAGTCCATGGCCGCCTGGGGCGTCGAGGCCCGCGTCCCCTTCTTGGACGCCGAGTTCTTGGACATGGCCATGTCCTTCGACCCCAAGCTCAAGATGTGCGTCGATGCAGACGGCAAGCCCCGGATGGAGAAGCACATCCTGCGAGAAGCCTTCGTGGGCACAATTCCCAAGGAGATCCTGTGGCGCCAAAAGGAGCAGTTCTCCGACGGCGTAGGCTACTCTTGGATCGACTCCCTAAGGGAGTACGCTGAGACCAAGGTCTCGGATGAGAAGCTTGAGCGAGCCGCCTGGCGCTTTCCCCACAACACGCCCGCCACGAAAGAGGCGTACCTCTTCCGCGAGATCTTTGAGGGGCACTACCCCGGTCCCTCGGCAGCCGCCTGCGTGCCCGGTGGCAAGAGCGTCGCCTGCTCTACGCCAGCCGCTATTGCCTGGGACGCGTCCTTTGAAGCGAGCGCCGACCCCTCGGGCCGCGCCGTAGCGGGCGTCCACGACGACGCTTACTAGGCAATACGATGTCCGATACGGACTCCGTATTGCCATCGCTACAAGTTGCCTAGGTGGATTGCGTCCGTGGGGCAGTTGCGTGCACAGGCGTGGTCGCGGGTGCACTCGTAGTTGCTGCGTTTGCGAACGGTTGCTTTTTCCCCCTCGGCCCAGAAGGCGTCGGTTTCGCAGACCATTTCGCAGAGGCCGCATCCGATGCAGCTATCGGCGTCAATACGGATGGAGACGTAGTCTCGCTCTTGGACGGGGCAGGTTAGGCCCTCGACGACTTCGGTGGTGACGAGGTGCCGGGTGGCGGCGTGGGAGGTTAGGACACGGCGGGTCTCGTCTTCGCCTAGCTTAATGACGGCCTTCACGTCGTCGAAGTCGAAGCGCTGTAGGTGGCCGACCTTGGGTTGGATCAGGGCGGTGCGGTAGTCCGCGTGCATGTGCAGCATCTGCTCGACCACGACTTCTTCGGCGATCTCGAAGGCGCGCAGCATGGTGCTGGTGGCGCGGTTTTTATAGTTCGGTTCCTTGAACGTTGCCTTGACCGTTAGGTCCACGGCGATGATCAGGTCGGGGTTCAGCGTCTTGGCGAAGCGCAGCGGCAAGGAGTCGACAATACCGCCGTCCATGTAATGCTTGTCGTTGCGCTCGAAGGGCTCGAAGATGCCGGGCAAGGCGCAGGAGGCGTAGACCGCGTCCACCAAGGGGACGTCCTCAGTGCCGCGAGTTCCCCAGAACACGGATCCGCCGGTCTCGAGGCAGACCGAGTTGCAGTAGAACGGCACCTTGGTGCGCCCGACGCTGCCCGGCTCGGTGCTGCCCTCGGGCATGATGTTGGTTAGGTTCTCACGGAAGGTCCCGCCGCTGTACATGGACGGCGCGCGGGTTCCCTTTAGCAGGAACTTCAGGAAGTTGAGCTTGAAGTAGTCGCCCTTTTGGACGTCTGTGACGATCTCCTCGATCTCGTTGTCGTCAGCGCCGGACGCGGCCAGTCCGCCCACCAACGAACCGATGCTCGTGGCGACGATGGCGTCGTATTCGATACCCAGCTCGCGCAGGGCGCGGAGCACGCCGACGTGGGCCATGCCACGCATGCCCCCACCGCCAAGCACTAGGATCGTGCGCGGTCGACCTCGCCTGCCCAGCTCAAAATTGCGCTCGCCAGCCTCGGTCTCAAGCCGGGCTCCTGTGTTCTGTTCTTCCATAGTTTGCCCGGGATTCGAAAGTCGTCCCAGGTGCATAGCCTAGGGAACTGCTGCGCCCAAAGCATTCGATTTCAACTTGGCCCGCGGGATCGCGCGCCGGGTTCCCTAAGGGCCCCCTCTCGGTTTCGGCAGCTTCGGTCGATTCTCTTAGTAGATAAGCCCTCAAAAAGTGGACTCGGGAGCCTTTCCGAGGTTCACTGAACTATGAGGAACGAGCGGCGGCCTCGACGGGTACGCGACTCCCCTCTCCCATCCGCCTCCCCAGCTGTCCGCGCGGGACCGATTCACCTCGGTCTGCGGGAACCCCGGGGTGCTGACCCTACGTCTAAGACGCTATGTCGACCCAACCTGAAATCGTGCTTGCAGCCGGACTGAGGCTGCCCCAAGCCCGCGCCGGAGGTGCCTACAAACGCGAGGACGCCGGCCACCTTGGCGCCGCCGTCACCCGCGAGCTTATGGCCCGCACCGGCCTGTCTCCGGACGCCTTCGACGAGGTCATTGCCGGCTGCGTCGGCCAGCCCCACGACCAGGCCAACCTTGCCCGGGTCGTAGCTTTGCGCGCGGGACTGCCCCAGGCAACGCCGGCCTACACGGTTGCCCGCAACTGTGCCAGCGGCATGGAGGCCGTCACCTCGGCTGTCACCCAGATCATGGCGGGCCGCGGGGACACCTTCCTGTGCCTGGGCATCGAGACCATGAGCGCCTATCCATTGCTCTTCAACCAGAAGGCCACGGACTTCTTCGGGCGCCTGGCCTTCAGTCGATCCATAGGCGCGAAGCTCGGCGCCATCACCTCCTGGCGTCCATCGATGCTGGCCCCACGCATCGCCCTTGTCGAGGGTCTCACGGACCCAACCAACGACCTGATCATGGGCAGCACCGCCGAGAACCTGGCCAGGGATTTCGAGCTCAGCCGCCTGGACGCGGACACCTACGCCGCCGAGAGCCACACCCGCGCCGCGGCTGCCCGGGACGCCGGGCGCTTCGCCAAGGAGATCATGCCCTACTTCCCCATGGGCGCTTCGAAGAAGCAGAAAGCCCTGGCTGCCGACGACTCGATCCGCGATGGACAGAGCGTCGAAGCCCTGGCGAAGTTGCGGCCCTACTTCGAGAAGCCCGACGGCGTCGTGACCGTGGGCAACGCCTGCGGGATTACCGACGGCGCGACGGCTCTTGTGGTCACGACAAAACAGCGCGCGCTAGCACTAGGTCTCAAACCCCTCGCCACGATCAAGTCCTTCGCCTGGGCGGGCTGCGATCCGTCGCGCATGGGGCTTGGCCCGGTCTTCGCGACCGCGAAGTGCCTGGATCAAGCCGGCGTTACCCTGGACGATGTCGGTCCGATCGAGCTGAACGAGGCCTTCGCCGTGCAGGTGCTTGCCTGCCGCAAGGCCTTCGCCTCCGACAGCTTCGCCCAGAAGCACCTAGGCCGATCGAAGGCCATGGGCGAGGTGTCCCTGGCCCAGCTCAACCCGAACGGCGGCGCGATTGCCATCGGACACCCGGTCGGCGCAACGGGCGCGCGCATCTTGTTGACCAGCGCCCTAGAACTCGAAGCCGGCGACCACGAGCTCGGCCTCGCAACCCTTTGTATCGGCGGTGGCCAAGGCGGCGCCGTCCTGCTTGAGAGGTGCTCCGCATGAGTGCGCAAGAACACAACCCGCTAGAGGGCGTTCCAGTCCCCGCAAACGCGCCTGCCCATGGCGAGTCCATCCGCATCGAGCGCCCTGAGCCCGGGCTCATGCGCTTGGTTCTCGATCCCCCCCACCGCTCCCTCGCCGTCTTCGACGTGCCGATGCTGCTGGACCTGGACGCTGCGATCGCCGAGGTGGAGAACGAGGGTTCTCTGCGCGGTCTGGTCATTAGCGGCGCCGATCCGCTGACCTTCGCCGGCGGTGCGGACCTCGAGGCCATCGGCAAGCTAAAGACGCCTGAAGCCGTGGGTCGCTACATCGCCTTTGGCCAGGCGCTCTTTCAGCGAATCCACAAGCTGTCGCGCAGTGGCGGCGGCACCGTGATGGTCGTGGCGGCCATCGGCGGCCCTGTGCCCGGCGGCGCTTGCGAGATCGCCCTGGCTTGCGATCGCATCGTAATGACCCGGGACGACCGCTCACGCATTGGGCTGCCCGAGGTCAAGCTAGGCATCGTTCCCGGCTGGGGTGGCTGCGCTAGGTTGCCGAGGCGCGTTGGTGTGCCGGCTGCCCTGGGCGTGATCGTCCCGGGCAAGCTGGTGCGCGCCCGTGCCGCCCTGAAGATGGGCATGATTGACCGGGTGACCCCTGCCGAGTACCTGGAACGTGTGGGCGCGGACATAGCCATGGGCCGGGAGAAGTGTGCGCGCAAGACGCGCGGCAAGTGGTCCTGGCTGATCGATAAGAACCCGATCGCCCTGGCCGTGATCGAACGACAGGCGGCCAAGGGCATCTTGAAGGCGACGGGTGGCCACTATCCGGCCGCGAGCATCGCCTTGGACCTGGTCTTGCGCTCGCCGCGGCAGTACCTGGCCGATGCGCTCACCGAAGAGAGGCGGGTCAACTCGACCCTGGCGACGAACCCAATTACCAAGGCGCTGATCGGCATCTACGAGATGACCGAGTTTGCCAAGGGCCTGGCGAAGGATCACCAGGGCAACAAGGTCGAGCCCTTCGGGCGCGGTGCTGTGGTCGGGGCGGGAATCATGGGCGGCGCCATCGCCAGCCTGATGGCCGAGCGCGGCATGTCCATGCGCCTGCGGGACCTCTCGCGGGATGCCCTGGACGATGCGGTCCGCGATCACCAAGGCGAGGTCAACAAGAAGCGCAAGCGCCGCCACCTTAAAAACCACAAAGCCAATGCCGCCATCGACCGGCTCGAGGTTACCACCGGGCCCGAGGGCTTTGGCAAGTGCGAGATCGTGATCGAGGCTGTGGCCGAGGTCATGAAGGTCAAGCACATCGTGCTGGGCGAATTTGCCGAGCTGCTCGGACCCAACGCGATCTTGGCGACCAACACCTCGTCGCTCTCCGTCGCGGAGATGGCCCAAAGCCTGCCAAACCCTGGCCGCGTGGTGGGCATGCACTTCTTCAACCCGGTGCGGCGCATGCCCCTGGTTGAGATTGTGCGCGGTCCCCAGACTACGGACGAGACCGTGCGGCGCATTGCACGCCTCGCACTGGACCTGGGCAAGACGCCCGTGGTCGTGCGGGACGTGCCCGGCTTCCTGGTCAACCGCCTGTTGGCGCCGTACCTAGACGAGGCCGTGTGCCTATTGGAAGACGGGGCCTCACCCGAGCGCGTCGACCGCGCCATGAAGCAGTTCGGCATGCCCATGGGGCCCTTCGAGCTCTTGGACGAGGTCGGCTTGGATATCGCCGGTCACGCCGGCGAGTCCATGCACCGCGGCTACGGCGAGCGCATGACTGCGAATAAGTTCCTCAAGCCACTGGTGCGCTCCGGCGACCTAGGCAAGAAGACAGGCGCGGGTATCTTCCGCTACGAATCCGGTAAGAAGGGACGTCCTAAGGCCGCGGGTTTGAACCCACGCTTGCCGTCCCCCAACTCGACCCGAGCCGTCTCCCTAAGCCACAACGACATCGTCGACCGCCTGATCTTGGCCATGGTCAACGAGGGCGCCCGGGCCATGGAGGAGCGCGTCGCCGCGTCCCCCAGCGAGCTCGACCTGGCTACGATCTTCGGCATGGGATTCGCGCCCTTCCGCGGCGGGCTGCTTGCCTATGCGGACTCCCGAGGGCCAGCCAAGATTGTCGAGCGCTTGAAGCGCATCGCCACATCGCCAGGTGTCGTTAGCCGGCCCGGTGGACCCGAGCGCTTTGACTCGGCCCCCTTGTTGCTCGAGGTCGCCGAAGCGGGCGGCACGTTCCACGCATCCTAAGTACCGCACGCCGACAGGCGCGCATCCCGGCCTCTTCTCCGAAAATGTCCAGTATTACCACCCCTAGCCTGGTGCGCAGCCTCTTCCTTGGACGAGTCCCCGCCGCGAGCTTCCTGCCCTTCCCGGCCCCCGACGCCGAGACGAAACAGACCACCGACGAGATCGTGGAGATGGTCCAAGCCTGGGCGGCGGACGCCATCGACCCGGCGGCCATCGACGCAAACAAGTCGATCCCCAAGGAGGTCATCGAAGGCCTATCCGAGCTGGGTTTGCTGGGTCTGATCGTGCCAGACGAGTTCGGTGGCGTGAGCATGGGCCAATACACCTACAGCCGGGTCATGGAGGCCGTCGCGAACCGCTGCGCATCTACGGTCACAGTCATCGGCGGTCACATGGGGCTGTGTATGAAGCCCGTGCTGCTATTCGGTGACGACGAGCAGAAGTCACGCTGGCTGCCCGCCTTTGCTAGCGGCGAGGCCATTGGGTCCTTCGCCTTGACCGAGGCCGGCGCAGGCAGTGATGCCGGTGGACTGCGCTCAAACGCCGAGTTGCAGCCCGACGGCTCCTGGAAGATCAGCGGCACCAAGTGCATGATCACCAACGCGGGCTTCGCCACGGTCTTTGCGGTCTTCGCACGCACCCCAGATCCAGAAAACCCCGACGCGGCGCTCTTGGACCGCCCGATCTCGTGCTTCTTCGTGGATGCCAAGGCCGAGGGTGTCACGGTCAGCGCCGAAGAGAACAAGATGGGCCTGTGCGGCTCGTCCACCTGCGAGGTCGCCTTTGACGAGGTCAGCGTGCCCGCGAACGACCTGATTGGCGAGCGCGGAGGTGGCTTCAAGATCGCGCTCATCACCCTGAACACGGGCCGCCACGGGTTGGCGGCCTGCTGCATAGGCCAGGCCAAGCTGGCCACGGACCTTGCCTTCACACAGGCCACCGAGCGCAAGCAGTTTGGCAAGCAGATCGCCAAGTTCGGCCTGATCCAAGAGATGCTGGCCGGTATGCGCGCGGACGTCTACGCCATGGAGGCGGGCACGCACCTGGCCGCTGGCTTGATTGACCGCGGCGAGTCGGACTACCTGCTGGAGAGCGCCTGCTGCAAGATCTTCGCCACCGAGCGCCTGTGGACCCTGGCCAACGACGCCCTGCAGGTAGCCGGCGGCATGGGCTTCATGCGTGAGTACCCCTTTGAACGCATCGTTCGCGACGCGCGAATCAACCTGATCTTCGAGGGTACGAACCAGATCTTGCGCACGCTAATCGCGGGCCAAGGCCTGCGCCCCTTCTTTAAGGAGGTGGAGTCCGAGACCACAGCCGAGGCCACGGCAGGCGACTTCGCGCCGCAGCTCGAGCCGGAAGCCGTGGCCGCCTTAGCCATGGCCGCGAAACTAGGAGAGAACACCCGCCGACTAGCCAGCGAGAACGTCCGGACGATCCTGCGCGACCAGCCGACCCAAGCCCGACTCTCTGAGACCGCCGTCGCCCTCTACACGGCCTTCGCGATCCTTGCGAAGGCAACGGCAGAGCTTGCGCCCGAGTCCAACAAGTCCCGTGCGAACGAGATCGCGAACTTAGCGCGCCTCTCCGTCCGCCGCCGCTTGCGCGGTGCCGAAGCAGCCCTAGCTCTACTGGCCAACCCCGACACGGACCTCGAGGGTCTGGTGGTCGCGGCGACGATCGAGTAGTCGCCTACTATTCGCCCAGGATCAGCTCGCGGCCCATGCGCATGAAGTCCTCGCGCATGCTCTCGCGGTAGCGGCCCTTGCCGCCCTGTTCGGTCTGGCGCATGTCAGCCAGCAGCAGCTTGAGGCAATCGGACTCCGGGTGCGCCTGCTCGAGCTCGGCAAAGATCTCGCGCTTGATACCCTCGCTGCGCCAGATCGCCTTATAGGCCTCGCGCAGGACGGCAATCTCGCTCTCGTCGATCTCGCTGCGGCGCATGCCGATCACGTTGACACCGCGCACGCGGCTAGGGTGACCTTCTAGGATCATGTACGGGGGCACATCCTGGGCCATGCGGGTCAGGCCGCCGACATAGGCGTGGGCGCCGATGGTGACAAAGTGCTGGGCGGCGGAGCTGCCGCTGATGTTCGCCCGGCGGCCGACGCGCACGTGGCCCGCGAGCAGCACGTTGTTGGACAAGATCACGCCGCTATCGATCTCACAGTCGTGGGCGATATGGCAGCAGGCCATCAGCAGGCAGTCGTCAGCGACGCGGGTCACACCGCCGCCTTTGATCGTGCCGCGGTTGATCGTGACAAACTCGCGCACGGTGTTGCGGTCCCCCATCTCGAGGCGCGTGTCCTCGCCGCGGTAAGACAGGTCCTGGGGCGCTCCGCCAAGGCTGGCAAGTCCGTGAATCACGTTGTCCTTGCCAAGGGTCGTGTGCCCGTTGATCACGACCTGGGGACCAATGCGAGTTCCGTCGCCAATGACGGCGTGCTCGGAGATCACACTGTGGGGACCGATCTCGACGTTCTCGCCGAGCTGGGCGCCAGTTCCGACGACTGCAGTTGCGTGGATTTTAGTAGCCATAGCTCTTAGACGTCCGTGAGGGCAAAGGTCAGTTCGGCTTCACAAACGAGAGTTCCCGCGACCGAGCCGGTGCCGCGAACCTTGCCAATTCCACCGCGCATGCGCACGGTCTCCACTTCAAGTCGCAGCTGATCGCCTGGTGAGACCGGCGCGCGCAGCTTGACCTTGTCGATGCCCATCAGCACCGCCAGCTTCCCCGTGTGCTCGAGCTTGCGCAGGAGCAGAACACCGGCGAGCTGGGCCAGGGCCTCAAGCTGTAGGACGCCGGGCATCAGCGGTTTCTGAGGGAAGTGCCCTTGGAAGAAGGGCTCGTTAATCGTCACGTTCTTCAAGCCAACAGCGCGCTGGTAGCCGTCGATCTCGATAACGCGATCGATCAACAGGAACGGATAGCGGTGCGGCAAGAGGCGCATGACCTCGCGGATATCCAGGCCCGTCTCCCGGGTGATTAGGCCGCCGGTCTCCTGCTGCTGCATCAGGTCCACGAAGCGCCGGACCAAGTCCGCGTTCGTGGCGTGGCCCGAGCAGGTCGCAATGATGTGAGCGTTGAGGTCCGCACCCAAGAGGCGCAGGTCGCCGAGCAGGTCCAAGACCTTGTGGCGCACCGGCTCCGAATCGATACGCTCGATGGACTCGGGGTCGCCTAACACCAGGGTGTTCTCGCGGGTTGCGCCCTTGCCGAAGCCGGCCGCCTTCAGCATCTCGACCTCGGACTTCAGGCAGAAGGTCCGCGCCGGGGCGATCTCCGTCTCGAAGGACTCCGGGCTGATCTTTACCTGGAAGGACCCACCGGCCACATCGGGGTCGTCGAAGGACGCGATGTACTGAAGGGTCAGGCCGGGCTCATCCACGGGCAGGGCCACCAAGGTCGCCTTGCCGTTGCGCACGTAGACCGGCTCTTCCAGGTTGAAGCAACGCGCCTCGGCCCGCTGCTCGACGATGCCCGCCTGTTGGAACAAGCGCATGATCTCTAGGGACGAGCCGTCCATGCCGGGCAGCTCGGCGCCAGAAACCTCCACGTGCAGGTTGTCCACCTGCAGTCCGGCGCAGACCGCCAGCATGTGCTCGATGGTGTTGACTTCGGCCTCTTCGCGCTCGAGGCGCGTGCGACGATCCCGGGCCGAGTGGTAAGCGATGCTAGCCGGAATGGGCAGGGAGTCGGGCAGGTCTGTACGCGTGAAGACCACGCCGGTTTCGGGGGATGCGGGCAGGATGCGCACCTTGACGTCCTCGCCGCTGTGCAGTCCGGGGCCCGAGTATTCGATGGCAGTCTTAAGAGTTCGTTGCTGGCGCATTAGGACGCACCTCCTTTAAGAATAAGTGCGTCGAGCTCATCGAGACGAGCGCGCAGGATGCGCGCCTCTTCGATGACCTTGGGGATTTTCCGAGCTGCGGCTTGGGCTCGCAGGCTCTCTATGCGGGGTCGCGCAGGCGAGCCGAGGAAGTCGACACCAGGGGGCACGTCCGTAAAGACGTCACTTCCACCGGCGACTCGGGCGCCTTGGCCGATGTTCAGGTGTCCGGCCACGCCGACCTGGCCGCCAAGGATAGCCCAGGGTCCGATCTCCGTGGAGCCGGAGACGCCGACTTGGGCGACCAAGAGAGCATTGGGTCCCACGATGACGTTGTGGGCGACGTGCACGAGATTATCGACCTTGACGCCGCTTCCAATGCGCGTGGCGCCGAAGCGCGCACGGTCAATGGTCACATTCGCGCCGAGCTCGACGTCGTCCTCCACCACAACCGTTCCACACTGGGGCACCTTGTTCCAACCTTCGGGCGTCGGTTCGAAGCCAAAGCCATCGGAGCCCAGCACAGCGCCGGCGTGCAAGAGGCAGCGCGCGCCGACCTGCACGTCGTGGTAGAGAACCACGCCGGGATGCAAGACCGTATCCGCACCGACGGTGGCGTTCTCCCCCACCGCCACCTGGGCAAGCAAGCGCGCGCCGGCGGCGATTTTCGCGCCCGCAGCAACGCTGCAAAGGGGGCCGACGTAGGCGCCGGATTCGACCTGGGCCGAGTCGGCGACGTAGGCCGTTGGATGCACGCCCGTGGCCGTGTTTGTGGCCTCGGGGGCAAAGGCCTGCACGACCTTGGTGAAGGCGGCGTTGGGGTCCGAAACGCGCAGTAGTGCAATGTCTTGGCGCTCGACCTCAAGGTCAGCGGCCACCACGACGGCCGTGGCCTTGGTGTTAGCCAATTGGGACGCGTAGCGCGGTTGAGCGAGGAACGAGATCTCTCCCGTCGTGGCCTCGCCGAGGGATGCGGGACCCTCAACCTCGAGGGCTGGGTCGCCGTGGAGCTCTGCGCCAAGCAAGTCGGCGAGCTCCTTAAGGGTGTACTTCGTCATGGTGTCTGCTCCAACCTAGGAGCCTTGCGCGGCCTACTGTGCGGCTGCGCGGGGAAAACGGGGCCCAATAGTGAAGCCGCCGGGCCAAAAACTGTCAACCCACGTTTTGGATATGGGCCATGGGAGGCCCGAAACCCATCAACTGAAGCCGATAGAGAAGTTGAAGACGCGCTTCTCATCATCCTCGCCGTCGATCAACGGGAAGCCGAAGCTGAAGGTGATTGGGACCTGGGGGAAGATCATCAGGCTGAGGGACAGGCCTGTAGAGGCGCGGACCTCGTCCAAGTCGAAAGAGAAGGGATCCGGGTCCAAGATGCCCGCATCCAGAAAGACCTCGCCGCGCATGACCTCGAAGGGCTCGATGGAGCCAGACGTCCGGGACGTGATGACCGGGAAGCGGTAGCCGACACTGGCGCGCGCAAAGGACTCTCCACCCTGGGCGTAGGTCTCCTCGTTCGGACCGACCCCGCGGTTCCTGAAGCCACGGATACCGAAGTTTTTGCCCGTGCCGCCGAGGAAGAAGCGCTCGGTGTAAGGCACGTCATCCGTGTCGCCATAGCCCTGGGCCACGCCAAGTCCACCGGACAGGCGCCAGCCCGTGCGGATCGAATCGAATTCGTCGCCAAACTGGCCGTAGTGGGTCGCTCGCAGGTCTAACTTGTAGAAGTCAAAATCGCTGGCCAGGGACTCGTTGTAGATACTTGCAGTGCTCGTCAGTTCGATTCCCTCGCGGGGCACGTAGCGCGAGTCGAGGGTGCGCTTGCGGTAGCCTAACTCCACGAAGCCCAGCTTGTTGGTGCCCTCTTGGTTCGCGAGCAGCTGCGGGACGTCCAGGGGCGAAAAGATCGACGGCGCGCCCGATTGTTTTAAGTCCGAGACACGAACAGTGCCCAGGCCAAATCCGCCCCAGAATGCGGAGTCTGCGGTCAACTGCTTGGTGATGCGTGTACTGAGGCTCGTACGGCGCTCGTCGTAGGGCTCGTAAAAGCGAAAGCTGCGCAGGCCATCGACCGAGAAGCCATAGCGATCGCGGTGGCGCTTTAGGATGTCGGGATCGTCCCAATGCACGCGGTACTGGGAGAACTCCGTGCCGGGCTGGATGTTGAGGGACAGGGTCTCGCCTGCGCCGTGGAAGGCGCGCTTATCTTGGATTTCGCCGAACATCGCCCAGGGCGAGCTCGGCAAAGCGCCGATGGCGAAGTTGTTCTTGGTGACCTGCACGCCGCCGTATACGCCGGTATCGAAGCTGAAGTTACCGGTGAAGGTGAACTGCAGGTCGTTGCCCTCCTCCACTTCAAATTCAAGGTCCTTCCAGTTCGGGTCCCCGTCTTCGGTTTCAATAAAACGGAAGCTTGGCTCGCGGTGATTACCACGGTTCATCGGGTCCGAAAAGAAGCCCGTTCCGCGCAACCGGCGCAGGGACGAGTTGATGTCCCCAAGGTCCGCAACATCCCCCGGATCAACAGTCAATAGGCGCCGCAGCACGCGGTCCTGGGTGTGGACATTGCCGCGCAGCTTGATCTCGCGAATGTACTGCTGCTTACCCTGGGACAGGTGGTAAGTGACATGCACGAGGTGGTTCTCCACGTCGTAGACCAGGGTCGGCGTCAAGAATCTGAAGCTGGCCGTATTGCCCAAGGTCGAGTGAGCGATGTAGCCGTCCTCGCCATAGCGGCTAGTCACAGCGCGCTGGTCCCGGATGACCCCAAGCTTGGTGTAGGGTGTACCCGGCGTTTGCACGCAGAGGGCCTCGAGCTCCGCGGCGCTGTAGTAGAGCTCCGCGGGTCGCTCTTGACCATCCACAAGCTCCACACCTTCGAAGCGCAGCTCGCCGATTTCATAGCGCTCGCCTTCATCCACTAGGATGTGGATCACAACGCGGTCGCGGTCGTCGTTGAACTCGAGCCGATCGACCTCGACAATCGCGTCGAACCAACCATTGTCGCGATAGACCTGGCGCATGGCGATCAGGTCGGCTTCGAGGGTACGCTCGACAAACTCATCGCGCAGGATCCACAGAAAGCGAGAGCCCGTCAGCTCGGCATCGGACACTTCTGAAAAGGAAGAGCTCCAGAACAGGAAGCCCGTGTCGGGGAAGGACGTCGCACCTGTGACCTGCATGTCGTCGACCATGACCTGTGGGCCTTCGCGCACCTGAAAGATCACGTCGTTGATTGGCGCATCGGTCGCCTCGCCAGGCTTGGGCGCGTCGGGCGTCACCACGTCAACCTCGGCGAAGTGGTATCCCTCACGGCGGTAGGAGTCCAAGAGCCGCTGGCGGATCAAAGGCGCTTCGTGCAGGAAGAGCTCGCCCCCTACCGGCACGCCGGACCACTCGCGCAGCTGATTGTCGTCGATGCCCAAGTTGCCCACAAAGCGCGGCTCAAGGTCCACGGCCATCTCCTCGACAACCAGGCGCAGCTCGATACCGCCGTCCACGGGGCGCTGCTCAACAATCGAGCGCACGTGGAAGCTGCTCCAAAGGTTCTCGATGCCCGTGGAGATGCGCTGGGGGTCGATGTCCTCGCCAACGCGCTGGCCTAGGGCCGCGATCAGTTGGGAGTCGGTGAAGCGGCGGTTGCCCTCGACCTCGATGCGCAGCACGCTGGGTATGGACGGCGCAGTGCCGTCATCTTGGACCTGGACCGGTGTCCACCCAAAGACGAAGCCCGCAGCCTGAACCGACGAAGCGGACCAAGCGATGCAAGCGAGAGTAAAGGAGGCGAGACGCACTCCTTGATAGGAAGACAGGGCCATGGTTACGAATCTTCTAGGGTCAAGTCGGGATCGTCTCGACCTCGGTGTAGGTCAGATTCGTGAAGCGCATAAACTCGGGGCGGAAGCCAAGCTTCACGTCGCCGGTGGGGCCGTTTCGGTGCTTGGCGATGATGATCTCCGCCTGGCCGATGTTCTCGTCCGTGCGGAACTTTGAGTAGTACTCCGCACGGTAGAGCATCATCACAACGTCGGCGTCCTGCTCGATGGAGCCCGACTCGCGCAGGTCCGAGAGCTGCGGCCGAGGCGGGTCGCGCTGCTCGACCTGGCGACTGAGCTGGGCCAGGGCAATCACGGGAACGTCGAGCTCGCGGGCTAGGGCCTTGAGCGATCGACTGATGGTGCTGATCTCCTGGAGGCGGTTTTCGGCGTTGGGCGCCTTGAGTAGCTGCAGGTAGTCAACGACGATCATGTGCAGCCCGTGCAGGGAGCGGATGCGCCGCGCGCGGCTGCGCAGGCCCATGATGGACAGGCTCTCGTTGTCGTCGATGAAGAGCTTGGCGCCACGGTAGTCGTCGGCGGCACTGTTGAGGTCCAGGCGATCGTCGTGGTCGATGTCGCCGGTGCGCAGCTTGTGGGCGTCGACCTGGGCCCGGGAGCAGAGCAGTCGATTGACCAGCTGCACGCTGCCCATCTCCAGGCTGAACATGAGCGCCGTGGGCGACTCGCCGCCAAGCCAAGGCGGGTTAGACATGACCGCGTTCTCGATCAGGTTCAGTGCAAAGGCCGTCTTGCCCATGGAGGGACGCGCGGCGAGGATCACCAGGTCGCCGCCGTTCAGGCCAGCCAGCAGCCGATCGAGATCGTAGAAGCCTGTAGTGAGTCCGGGAAGGCCGTCGGAACCACTGCGTGCCTCTAAAGCCTTGAACGCCTCGCCGATGGCGTCGTCTACGGAGGTAGCGTCGCTGGTATCGCGGCCCGCAGAGACTTCGAAGATGCCCTGCTCGCTCTTGTCCATCAAGAGCTTCACGGCCTCCTCTTCGATCGCGGTGCCCTGGGCGGACTCGATGATCTCCGTTGCCTTTTGGATTAACCGGCGCAGGGTAGAGCAGTGGGTGACGATGCCCGCGTGGTGGGTCAGGTGGGCGGCGGATGTGACAGCTGCGAGCAGCTCGCCGACGTAGGCTGCGCCACCGACGATGCTCTTCTCGTCCTTAGCGGCAAGGGCCTGGGCGACGCTGACCGGTTCGATGGGAATGCCCGCCTCGCTCATCGACTCGAGGGTGTCGAACAGGACCTCGTGGCGCGGGTCGAAGAAGTCGTCGGAGCCGACGACCTCAAGGGCGTCGGGGATGCGGTCCCCGGAGAGTAGGAGGGCGCCTAGGACCGCGCGCTCGGCGTCTAGGTTGTGGGGTGGGATCCGGCCGGTGTAGTCGTTGCTCATGGGGGGGCGCTGGGCGCGGGGAGTAAGATAGCTTGGCAGGCGGGGGATCTCTAGGGTGGGTTGGTTAATTGGTACGAGTGGTGGGATCCGCTATGGCGTCTGGGTTGGGTTCGGGGTCCTGGGGGGGGCGCTACGCGGGGGGGGACGTGTTAGGCGTCCCAATCGAAGCCCACTATGCGAAAGGCGCCCCACTTAGGCAAAGTGGAGCGCCCAACTAGGCGACGCCAAGAGCTGTACCCCTTAGCGCGAGCTCAAAGAGGGATTAGCGCCCTCGGCGGTGCCCACCCCGTCGCTTGTTCGGTTGGCCAGCGCCCCGGCCACCTTTTCCAGGCTTAAAGCCACCGGGGCGACGCCCTTGTCCCCCACCGCCCTTGCGGACGAGCTCTGCGTCGCCGCCCTTGGAGCCGACGGCGAAGTCCTCAAGCTTAACGCGAGGGATGGCTACTCCGAGCTTCTTCTCGATGGCCTTGATTTGGGAGAAGTCCTCCTTCGTGACGTAGGTGCAAGCCTTGCCCTCTTGCTCGCTGCGGCCGGTGCGGCCGATGCGGTGCATGTATGCCTCGGGGGTGCCCGGGATGTCAAAGTTAATCACGTGGGAGACGCCGGCCACATCGATGCCGCGGGCGGCGATGTCAGTGGCCACTAGGATCTCGAAGGTGCCGTCCTTAAAGCCGGCCATGGCGCGGTCGCGCTGGGGCTGGCTCATGTTGCCCTGGAGGGCAACTGCGCGGTGCCCGTCGCGACCGAGCTTCTTTGCTAAGTTCTTCGCCCGGTACTTCGTGCGGGTGAAGACGATCGCCGAGCGAAAGTCCTCCTCACAGACCATGCGCTGCAGCAGGTCGCCCTTGCGCGTGGGGTGCACAGGATAGAGCTTGTGCTCGATAGTCTCCACCGGAGCCTGGTGGTTGAGCTCGACCACGACAGGGTCGGTCAGGACCTCCTTCGTAAGGTGGCGGATCTCCTTGGGCATGGTGGCCGAAAAGAGCAGGTTCTGGCGGCGCTTTGGCAGGTAGGAGATCACCTTGCGCACATCGGGAAGGAAGCCCATGTCGAACATGTGGTCGGCCTCGTCGAGCACCAACACCTCCACACCGGAGAGGCGCACAGAGCCGCGGCTAATGAGGTCGAGTAGGCGACCAGGACAGGCCACTACCACATCCGGCTTGTTGCGCAAGGCGCGCATCTGGGGGTTTACGCCTACACCGCCGAAGACGGTCATAGACTTGACGCCGGTGTACTTACCGAGAGCTTCAACTTCGCCGTGGATTTGGTTAGTCAGCTCGCGGGTGGGCGAGATCACAAGCACACGGGGGAAGATACCCGGGCGACCGCCCTTGAGCAGGCGGTGCAGGATGGGCAGCACGAAGGCAGCCGTCTTGCCAGTGCCGGTCTGGGCCAGCCCCAGGATGTCGCAGCCGTCAAGGATCGGCTGGATCGACTCGGCTTGGATTGGGCGCGGATTCTTGTAGCCGGCCTCGGCGATGGCGCGGTTAATGCGCTTGCCTAGGTCGAAGACCTCGAACCCAGCGGCCGTGGTCTCAGTCTCGTCGTTGAGCTTACTGACGTAGTCTTCGACCAAGTCGCGCTTGGGCTCGGGAGCGACGGCGACGGGCGCAGCGGGGGCGCCTTGGCCGCGACGGCGGGGGCGCTCGGCCGAATCTCGGCGGCGCGGGCCGCGGGGCTTGCTGTCCGAGTTTCCGGCGGACTTGCCCCGGGGCTTCTTCTTGGACTTTGTGCGGGAGGGCTGGCTTACGCCGGCACCAAAGCTCTGACCGGTATCTTGGTCAGAACCATCATGGGATTGGTTCATGGATCTCTGGAATCGCTTGGACTCGTCCTCCACAACAGTGGGAGAGGCGAGTGAGGTCTTGCGGGACGCGATTCTCAAATAGGTGAGACCCTGTTGTGCCCGATGATTTTGAAGCCAAGATCATACCTGAAAAGCAACCCGTCCGTGGAAAAGCGGCGCTAACCTGCTTGGAAGCCATGCAACCGCCATCCCCCACGAACCCGAGCCACGGCCCCTTCGCGGCCCTCTATGACCAGGTACGCCAGTTCGTCCAAGCATCCGGCCAGCGTATTCGCGGTCGCGCCGGCAAGCTGCAGGACATCGGCCAGGCGAAGCAATACCTGACGGAAGAGGACCTACGCATTGAGAACGAGCTTGCGGAGCTGCTGGCTAGGAGCGCCCCCGCGCACGTGCTACTCGCCGAAGAGAAGCACTTTGAGGCGGCCGACGACGCCCAAGATCTATGGGTGTGCGACCCGATCAGCGGCACCCACACGTTCCTTGCGGGGCTCGCCCACTTCGGTATTGTGGTAGCCCACGTGCACCGCGGCCAGCCCGTCTTTGCCCTGGTTCTCGACCCCAGTACAAACGAGCTCTTCGAGGCGCACCTAGGCCAAGGCGCGACCTGCAACGGAAACCCGATCCACGTGAACGACCAGCTTCCCTTCGCGAAGGAAGGTCCCCGTATCACCTACAACCTGACCTACAACTACGCCGACCCGCAGGAGGCCAGCCGGGTGTTTGCGCGCTTGACCGGCCAGCCCGGTGATTTTGACCTGTACCGCAACACAAACTCGTTCGGCGTCAACCTGTGCCACGTGGCCTGTGGTCGGTACGACGGCGTAGTTGCACTGACCAAGGACGCCTTCCCCGAGGTCGCGGGCGGCCTAATCCTGCGGGAGGCCGGCGGGGTCTTCACCACCTTTGCGGGCGCCCCCCGCATCCGGCCCTCGGACCGACGCTTTCTCGGGGGCTCCAGGCGCGTTCATAAAGCCCTGCATGAAGCCCTTATCAATGAGCGGCTACCTGAGTAGGGCGCCTAATCCTTCTTGGCAGCCATCATCTTCTCGATGCGCCCCAGACTGTCCCGGATGTCTTCGAGCACCTGTCCCGAAGCATCGCTTTGTGGTTCCGCAGCGATGGCCCGGGAACCTTGTCCGGACACGGCTAGGTCCCGTTGACGAATCACCGCGTTTCGAAACTCGACGGGGTCCATGATGCCGACCAGTGCCGCCTGGCCCATGGCCGTGCCCGCCCCACCGCCAGCCGTCTCGATAGTCAACGAGCAAAGACCGAGGAAGCGCAGGATCGGCCCCTCGTTTAGGGCGAGGTCCGTAATCTTGTCTAGGGGCACATTCTTCTGCACGCGGAACAGGAAGCCCCGGCGGAAGTTAAGGCTGCGCTCCGTCAGCTCGCACTCGAGGGCCTCGTACTGACGGCGGTGCACAACCGGTCCGATGAGCAGCGCCCAGAAGGGAATTAGAATGATGCCGAAGAAGGTCACCAGCTGAATGAGCAGTGCCTGCAGCATGAAGTAGTGCTTAAGGCGAGGATCAAAGCGCGCTTCGAGCAGGATGCGGCTGCCGTCATCGGTATGGCGCGGTGCAGAATCCGAGGGGGTCAGAGTCATGGCTAGGTAGTGGTTTGGGGGCTGTGGTCCGGGGGCTTAGGATTCAACGATTGGAAGACCAACAGGGCCATTAGATTGGCGGAAAGGGCTGGAATGACGGGGTCTAGGGCCACAATGCCCTCATCGCCAGCTACGAAGAGCTTCCACAGGATCGCGGTCACAAGGCCGCAGAACATGCCTCCGACCACGGCTGCCGGCTTGGTCCTGGGAAAGAAGATCGCGGCGACCACGGCGGGGGTCAGCGTTACGCCGTAAAGGGTATAGGCGTACAGGGCAACGTCGAAGAACTTGTCCGAGGTGTAGGCGATGCCAAGGGCCAGGACACCAAACAAGGCGACGCTCATGCGATGCCGCTTAGCTGTGACCGGCTGCATGCCAGAAGCCTCTCCCCGGAAGTCCGAAGCCGCCGAGGTCGAACAGGCCAACAAGAATGAATCTGCTGTCGACAAGATCACCGCAACGATGGCCGCGGCTAGCATCGCGCCGATCACCGGGGGCACAAGGTGGAAAGCTACGTCTACAATCACGTGGGCTGAGTTTGCGGGAGCCGTCTCGAGCTGGGCCTTGCCAACCAGCGCCAGGGCAATGATCGCCGACTCCAGCACCACCAAGCCGACGCAGGCGATCCAAGCCGCGCGGCGAGCTGCCTGGGGGCTCTCGGCCGCCAAAAAACGCTGCATCAAATTTGCGTCGCCAATCATGAGCAGGAACGTCGGCAGCATGATCCCAATCCAGGCGATCTTCCCGAGCCCCCCGTGGAGTTCGAAGTGCGAGTCCGGCAAGACCGCGGAGTCACCCCCGAACCCGCCCAGGGTCAAGGCCAAGCAGCTGAGTACGCCAACCGTGATCACAAGCCCCGCAATCACGTCCGTAGAGGCCACGCTCCAGAGCCCAGCCAAGGCCGTGTAGAGGACCACGAATCCACAGCAAACCACGGGCCAGAAGCTAAGCTCACGCTCGCCCATCATGAAAGACAGATCCATGGCCGGGAAGAGCCGCTCAGCAATGGCCGCGCCGGCACGGTACTGGTACGAGACGATGATCATGTAGGCGCCAATCAACGCAATGGCGCCCAGGACCTGGGCGGCCCGACCGAAGCGCAGTCCCAGGATCGCCGGGACCGTTTGGGCCGGAAGCGAGCGTATCCGGGGTGCAATCGCGGCCAAGACAAGCATGCCGGCCAGGCCCGAGAGGGGCACAAAGAATCCCGCGATCCCTCGCTCGTAGGTGAACTCCGCGTTGGAGAAGATCGAGCCCGTTCCAATCCACGTCGCGATTAGGGTTCCCGCCAGCACCCACGTGGACAGACCGCGATTCGCTAGTGCAAAGTCTTCACCGGACTGAATACCCCTAGAATGGCGAATTCCGACCCAAGTCATCCCGACGAGCATGACCAACACGGCGATAGGGGCTAACTCCATAGTGCGATGATAGCCCAGACTCAGGACATTGGAAGGATCGCCTAGGATCGTGACTTTTCCTGTGTGCCACTGAGCTAGGCTTAGTGCCATCCTGCGCGTACAATCTCGCAGCAACGTAAAATGATGCTTTTGAGTCGCTTGCAAAATTTAGGCATCATTTAACCGCCCAAAGAGCCCGGCTCGCCTTTCTTGCGAACGGCGCCGGTTCACGCCCTGCAGACCAGCCCCATGAAAACCCCCGCACTGATAGCACCTTTCGTCGCCGCTCTGATCCTCGTCGCCTCCTGTGGTGGCGGCGGAGGAGGAGGAGGAGGGCCCGTCGACGGGCCATCGGCCCTCAGCTATGTAGATGCGACGCCGACCGTTGCAGCCGGAATCGCCGCATCGCTGGATGCGCCGACCTTCACCGGAATGGCAGACACCTTCGCGATTACCGCCGGCACCCTGCCGAGTGGACTCACCATCGACGCGGCGACAGGCGCCATCGCAGGTACTCCCTTGCCTGGCTCCATCGGCGGGCTGGTCACGGTGACCGCATCCCTCGCGGGCGGCACTTCGGACACCTCTGACATCACCTTCACAGTTAATGTGCCCACGGCCAGAGCACTCTTCTCCGTCACCCCTATCACCGGCACACTGAGCACACACTACATCGAGCCCACGGCCGGCTTCCTGCGCACGGCCGACCTGATCGCCGGCCTGAACTCCCCCATTGACTTGGCCTTGACTCCCGACCTCGCGTACTTGTACGTGGTCAATTTCAACAATGGGACGATCCAAGGCTACGGCGTGGATGCGATTACGGCAGAGCTCACCGAGCTCGCTGGCAGCCCCTTTGCGATCGCCGGCGGTGCGGCTCTCGGCGCGAGGACCATTGCCATCTCTCCGGATGGCGGCTTCCTGTACACGGGCAACAGGGACAGCGGCAACCTATCGGGATTCGCGATCGCAGCTAGTGGAGCACTGACCGAGCTTGCCGGTAGCCCCTTCGGTGCAGTTGCCGGCACACTGGATCTTTCGGCCATCTCCATTGCCTCGGGTGACTACCTGTATGTCGCCGCGAGCACCGAGGCCACCGAGCGCCTGCAGTCCTTCCAAATTGGCGCCGGCGGCGCACTTACCAAGGTCGACGGCGACACCACGGGTGGCACGCCGACCTGCGTGACAGCAGCCCCCGCGGGCGACTTCCTGTGGGTCGGCAACCAAGCCGATGAAACGGTCGGCGCCTATGCGATTGCCGTCGATGGAACCCTGACCGAGGTCGGCTCCTCTCCCTATGCCCTCGATGGCTCGGCTACGGGCAGCTTACTCCTCGACCTCGGCTACTCCAACGATGGCACCACACGATCGATCTTCGGAGTGGTCGCCAACGGAACCGTGAGCCAGTTCGTTGTCGCGGGTGACGGCTCATTGAGCCTGAACACGACTCCTGCAGTGAGCCACAGCGGCGCGAAGATGCGCGGCGTGGCTGTCGCACCCGGTGGTGACTTCGCGTTCGTGACCGGCGACATCCGGGGCGAGCTCTATTCCTACAGCGTGGACGCCACGGGCCTCACAAACCAGCCTACCCTGCCGATCATGGAGAGCGGTGGTGACAGCACTGCCGC
>JAQXEK010000001.1 GCA_029250885.1 Planctomycetota bacterium | reverse complement strand
TGCTTATGCAGCCGGTTCGCAATCCTGCGGGCCAAGAGGACACCTCCTATGCCAAAAAGACGGCGCTTTTCCGTAAGCATTCGAATGCTTGGGGTCGGCTGGCGTGACGAGCGCCCTTGAATAAGTACAAGGAACCGAGCTGACAATAAAACACACGCGACTGCATCCGGCTGGCAGCTTGCCTCGAATCAAGTGATAGACCAGAGGCGCATTGGAGCGTTCTGACTACAAAAGATATTAGACCCAACTAGCTACTCACAAACTTCCCTAACCACCGATGCAACCCGTCCATTTAATAATCGGTGCCGGAGGTGGCATCGGATCTGCGCTTGTCCGCCAGCTTGCCTCTGAGGGTGCACAAGTTGCACTAGCAGGACGCAATATGGAAAAGTTACAGCCCTTGGCCGAGGAGCTGGACGGTAGCTTCCACGCCACCGACGCGACCTCGGTCGAGGCCGTCCAAGCGACGGTCGACGAGGTTCGGGCTGAACACGGCCGGATAGACGGTTTGACCTGCTGTGTTGGTTCGATCCTGTTGAAGCCAGCCCATCGAACGACAGCAGAGGAATGGCGCGCGACCATGTCCGCAAACCTGGACAGCGCTTTTGCCACGGTTCGGGCAGGAACTGGCGCAATGCGCAGAAGCGGTGGCTCTATCGTGCTGCTGTCCTCGGCGGCCGCCCAAATTGGCCTTCCCAATCACGAGGCGATTGCTGCCGCCAAGGCCGGTGTTGTCGGTCTAGCCCTCTCGGCGGCCGCCACTTACGCACACCAAGGGGTACGCGTAAACGTCGTGTCCCCAGGACTCGTGAGGACACCACTGTCAGCACACCTAACCTCAAACCCCGCATCCGAAGCGGCCTCACTCGGTATGCATGCCCTCGGGCGGCTTGGGGAACCTGAAGATGTCGCGCGGGCAATTGCCTGGCTGCTTAGCCCGGCCCAATCCTGGGTAACTGGGCAGGTGCTTGGTGTAGATGGCGGGCTTGGCTCCGTGCGTGGACGCTAGGCTTGCCCCAGAAACTGCCATGCAAACCCTTGACCTAGTATCGAATCTTCACGAGACCCAATCTCGTGTCCTCGCTCCCGTGGCCACGCTTATCGGCGTCGAGCGCACCTACGCACGCGGACGGCTGGCTGTGCCTGCCCTGCGTGGAGTTGACATCGAGCTCGTCCCGGGTGAGCTTGTAGCCCTGACCGGCCCTTCGGGATGTGGTAAGTCAACCCTGCTAAATATACTTGCCGCTGTCGATCGAGCCGACGGAGGCAGCGTTCTTGTCAGTGGCCAAGACCTTTGCACCGCCAGCGAGTCCCAGCTGACCCTGCTACGGCGTCGCAGTATTGGCGTTGTGTTCCAGGACTTTCAGCTGATGCCGAACCTGACCGCTTACGAGAACGTCGCACTTCCACTTGCGCTCGACGGGCGCACGGACTCTGTGCGGGTGCTTGAGCTACTCTCTCGCGTTGGTCTAGCCCAGCGCGGTTCCCACTACCCCTCCGAGCTCTCAGGCGGTGAGCAGCAGCGTGTCGCTGTCGCGCGCGCGCTCGTGCACCGGCCCGAGCTGGTCGTGGCCGACGAACCTACAGGAAACCTGGACTCGGCCAGCGGGCGGCATGTGCTGGATCTTTTGATGGATCTGCGCCGCGAGGAGGGCGCCGCGCTGGTGCTCGCAACTCACGACCGCATGGTGGCCGCACGCGCCGACCGCGAGCTACGCCTGCTTGACGGCCGCATCGCGTCGCCGGAGGCCTAGATGATCCTGCGCTCGCTCTGGCTACGGCCAACTCAAGCCCACCCTGTGCGCGCTCTTATGACCGTGCTTGGAGTCGCTATCGGAGTGGCTGCGGTGGTCAGCACACTGCTCGCCAGTCGCGCTGCAGTAGCCTCAATGACCGGTGATGTGGCAAGCATTGCCGGCGCAGCACGGCTAGAGGTTACGCGTCCAGGGGGCATCGCCATGGCCGACATCGAGCTCTTGCGTCCTGTCTGCGATGAGGCACTGCTCGTACCGATTATTGAGGGAACCGCCCTAGTGCCCGAGATGGGCGAGCTTGTACGCATCCTGGGCGTCGACCTCTTAGTGGACTCCCAGGCGCGCTCGATCGAGCTGAGTGCACCTGACTTGCAGGCTGCTCGAGACGAGCTGCTGTTCGGAAACGGTGCTGCCATGGCAAGCTCTCTAGCCGGGCAGCTTAGCCTGCAGCCAGGAGATGACCTTGAGCTCGTTGTACGCTCGCGCAAGACTTCCTTGGAGGTTGTCGCGACCTTTGAACCCGAGCGCTTCGGCAGCGCGTGGGAGCGCGTCTTGCTCGTTGACGTTGCTGTTGCCCAGGAGCTGCTCGCGCGAACCGGTAGAATTGACCGAATCGAACTCGTGCCCCGGGGAGCCGCTGCGACCCAGGACGAGCTGCAGGCGCTGGCGGCCCGCACGGCGGCACAACTCCCTGAGGGCTACCGCGTCGCTCCCTCCTCTGCCCGGCGCGACGAGGGCACCCGCATGGTACGCGCCCTCGAATTTAACCTCACCGCCTTGGCTGGGGTCTCTGTCCTGGTAGGCATCGTCCTAGTCGCCACGACCTTGGCTACGTCTATTGTCCAGCGGCGGGCACAGATCGCCCTGCTGCGCTCTTTGGGTGCGTCGCGCGCCCAGCTGACGGGCGCAGTTCTGATTGAGGCCGCGACGATAGGGCTCGTTGGCGGAGTCGTCGGAGTGCTGCTCGGCTGGGTTGGCGCTAGCGCGGCGGTAGGCAGTGTCAGCACGACCGTCTCTACGATTGCCGAGGGCGTCATACCGGGCAGAATAAACATGGACCTTCGTTGGGCCTTGCTTGGCATCGCGCTTGGGTTACTCGCAGCAATGCTTGCGGCGATCCTGCCACTGCGGGAGGCTCTGCGCACACCGCCGCTCCAAGGTCTGCGCTCTGAGCACGCCGAGAGCGTCACAAGGCGCAGCTTCCGTTCCCGACTCTTTGCGCTCGCCCTGCTTCTAGGCGCAGCGATCGTGTTCGTTAACTTGCCGCCGCTAGAAGATCGTCCGATCTGGGCTATGATGGCTGTGTTGTGCTTGCTTGGGACGCTGCTCGTGCTTTCTGGTCCGCTAATCGACCTGTTCTCTGGAATCCGGCCGAGTTTTGCTCAGACCGGTGTGGGCGTCCCACTGCGGCTTGCACAAGCAGCCCTAGAAGCTGGAAGAACTCGCGCAGCCTGGGCTGCTGCGGCGGTCGGTGTTGCGGTGGCTCTCGCGGTCTCGATGACCACCATGGTCGGCTCGTTCCGACAATCGGTAGTCGACTGGACGAACCAAGCAATGCCTTCCGACCTCTTCCTACGTCCGCTGGCGGCCGACTCAGGAGGGCTAGCAGGGCGCATCGACCCGGAAGTCGTGAAAATCGCGCGTGAGCAGATCGGCTCCGAGAACGTCGATCCCTTCTATCAATCGAAGGCCTACTTCCGTAACTCGCCAATTCTATTAGCCGGGGCCGCCTTCGCAGTCGTGGCGCGAGAGGGCGGCGTCCCATTTCTAGACGGACGACCTTCGACGGTAGCCTTCGGTGCGGCCCTAGAGAGCGGCGAAGTCGTTGTTAACGAACCCTTCGCCCAGCGTTTCGATGTCGAGCGCGGCGACCTGCTCGAGCTCGAGACTCCCGGGGGGTCGATTCATCGCCGTGTTGGCGGCATCTACCGTGACTACTCTGGGCACACCGGCAGGGTCGTCCTCGACCTGGCTGACTTTTTTAGCTTCTACCCCGACGAGGGTCCCCAGAGCGTGTCGATCTTTGTCGACAAAGACGTTGCGAGTGCACGCTCCGCTCTCGCCGGCGCGCTGGCAGGCCGCTTTGAGGTTGAACTCCTTGACAACCGGGAGGTACGCGCCGAAGTCCTGACGGTATTTGAGCGCACCTTTGGTGTCACGATCGCGCTTCAGCTGATTTCCTCGGTCGTGGCAGCGATCGCCGTTGTCGCTGTCTTGACGGCCCTGATTCACGAGCGACGGCGCGAGCTTGCGGTCGTAAGAGTCCTCGGCGGATCCCGCCGCCAGCTTTTCGGCCTAGTGCTCGGTGAAGCCTTACTGCTTGGCCTGGCCGGCGCGACCGGCGGCCTCATTATTGGGCTCAGCGCAGGCTATGTCCTGGTCGCAGTGGTCAACCTCCAGTCTTTTGGCTGGACCCTGCAGTTCCTCATGCCAACTTCCCTATGGGGAACACTGCTCTCGGTTATCCCTGCCTGCCTATTGGCCGGCATATTCCCCGCATTCTTAGCGCTGCGCGCCACACCCCGCGAGTCCCTCCATGCATCTAGCTAAGCTAATCCGGCCCCTTCGCAACTCACTGGTCCCCATGCTGCTTGCGATGGCCGCCCTGGCGACGCCATCCGACGCCCCCGCCGAGTGGCGCCAGATCACCCCCGGCCTTACGCTCGAGTTTCCACGTGACCACGGCGCTCACCGAGATACCCAGACCGAGTGGTGGTATCTCACCGGTCAGCTTGAGAGCGCGGATGGGCGACGCTTTGGCTTCCAGTTCACGATCTTCCGCCGCGGTCTCGCAGCAGGTCCTATCAACGACGACTCCTCACCATTGCGCGCCCGCCAGGTGCTTGCTGGGCACTTCGCCCTAACCGACGTCGCCAGTGGACGCACGCACTTCGTCGAGCGACTGCGCCGCATGGGCTCCCCACTAGCAAGCGCCGCCGATGACGACCTAGACCTAACAGTTGAAAACTGGTCGTTGCGTCGCTCCGAGGAGGACCGCTTGGAACTGCGCGCGTCTGATCTGGCGGCGGGCATTGGCCTCCAGCTTGACCTCGTCCCCACTAAGCCCCTTGTCCTGCACGGAAAAGATGGCTACTCGGCTAAGGGCAGCCAACCCGGGAATGCCTCGGCCTACAGCTCTTGGACCCGACTGGCGAGCAGCGGAACTATTCGGATCGGAAATGAAACACTCGCTGTCAATGGCGAAGCTTGGTTCGATCACGAGTTCGGCACAAGCGTTCTCGAACCCGGGGTCGTTGGCTGGGACTGGTTCGGGCTGCAACTCGCAGACGGTAGCGATCTGATGTTGTTTGTACTCCGCAGGGAGGACGGCATTGCGCCCAAGACCGCTGCAGGGACGCTGGTCACTGCCGACGGCAAAGTGCAGGCCCTAGCTGGCGAAGACTTTAGTGTAGAGGCCAAGTCAACTTGGCTAAGCCCACAGAGCGGGGCAAGCTACCCTGCGAGTTGGAGCATTTCCGTGCCCAGCGCGGACCTCGCCTTTGAGGTAGTTCCGGTCGTGGCCGATTGCGAGCTTCGTAGCGCTGGCTCTACCGACGTCGTGTACTGGGAGGGTCCGGTCGAGCTGCGCGAGCTCAGCACCCGCTCGGGTGAGCAGGCTCCGTCGCAAAGTACGCGCCTCGGCCGAGGCTACGCTGAGTTGACGGGCTACGCCGGCACGATGCAGGGCCGCTTCTAGAAGATGTGCCGGTAAAGCAGTACGCATCAGCGACACCGTAAGTCCGTGTATGGCCCGAGAGACGGCACAAACGTTTAAGTTTATGGGCAATATCACCTAATGATCCGTGTCAAGCCGGGTACGAAGTAGACCGTACTCCAACTGCCCATCCATACGATGCCGCAACAGCATCTCCGGCAGCTCTCCTGAACGAACAAGTTCTATGAAGGTCTATTACTCTAATGAGCCGGGGCGATCCGCTGGCCCCGTCGACAAAGCTGATCTCCTTGACCTCCATAGTGCAGGGACAATCAGCGATTCCACAAAGGTACGTTTGGAAGGCTCCGACGAGTGGAATGAAATCGGGGACCTGTTGGGCCTAAAGGAAGAGCAAAGCTTGTGGGGCAAACTCGCAACTGCACTCTCTGGACTCCTTCTTATTGCCCTAGGAGTCTTTTTCTGCCTTCAGAGCATGGTGAAGCCGCTCATGGCAGGCGTCTACTACGGTCGTCGCGGAAGCGAGACCTTTCAAGACCAGGAGCCCCTATGGTTCTGGATACAGGTCCTTTTAAAAGGCGCTGCCATACCCCTAGTGATCATCGCTATCGGCCTGACAGTCTGTGTGTTTGGGCTCAGAGGTGACGTTACGCACTCTTCAACTTCGATCGGCTTCCATTGGACCCATCCTTTCCTCGCCCTGAGGCAACGCTACTCGCGCCTGGCCAAAGGCTCGTCTAAGAAATAAGACGATTCAGTTCCTTGCAAGGTAGTCTTGCCTCTCTCTTTGCGAGTCAGTTTAGATCGTGACACGACGGCTTGCCTGGTTGCCTCTTCCATGCAACTCTGATTGCAAGACCGGCACGACGGCTTTTGCAATACCGATAGAATATGCGGACCGGTGCCTTCGATGAGAAGACCTGGGCGGCCCCGCTCTCACCTGGCTCGGGCTTAGCGACCAACCAAGGTGGCCCTAAATTTCTTGCTCTTGATGCGCCCCCTATTGAGCCGGCCGACGGCCTCGCTGGCGTACTTCCTGGCGACAGCTACATAGACGATTCGCTCGTGGACCTCGATCTTGCCCACGTCGCTTCCGCGCAAACCTCCGGCCTCCCCTGTCAGTGCGCCCAGGACATCTCCTGGTCGGACCTTATCTTTGCGGCCCCCAGAGATCAGGATGGTTTCCATACGAGGCTCGCGCGCAAGGGACCGCAGAAGGGCGCCTTGGCCCTGAGGGCGATCTTCATCCATGACAATGGTCTCGATCTTCTGGCCGGTGACCTGCTCGGCAGCAAGCAATCGAGCGTCGCCCGTTCCCGAAGTGAGAGAGATCGCTACCCCTTGGCTACCGGCTCGCCCGGTGCGGCCAATGCGGTGCACGTAAATTTCCGGCTGCGAGGGAAGCTCGTAGTTGATCACGAGGTCAAGTCCTTTGACATCCAGTCCCCGGCCTGCCACGTCGGTCGCGATAAGGATTCGAACGCTCTGGTTGCGGAAGCGGGCAAGGACTTGATCTCGATGGAACTGATCCAGGTCACCGTCTAGGCGATCCACACTCAAGCCGGCCTCCCGCAGCGTCCCTGTAAGCTCCGCTACGGTCGCCTTGAAGTTGCAGAAAACGAGTGCGGACTCGTGGGGAAAGTTGCTCAAAGCCCAACACAACCGCTGCAGCTTGTCGCGACGATCGGCGACCAACTCCAGCTGCCGGATGTCGCTAAACTCCTCCACAGGATCCTCAATGGTCACGCGCACAGGATCCCGCTGGTAGCTTTTAGTGATCTCCTCGATGGTCGCAGGGAAGGTGGCGGAGAAGAGCACGGTCTGCCGTTGCTCGGGAAGTACCCGCAGGATGTTTCCGACCTCTTCACCGAACCCCATATCAAGCATGCGGTCGGCCTCGTCTAAAACTACGGTTTTGAGGGCGCTGAGATCCAGCGCCTTGCGCCTGATATGATCGAGCAGGCGACCGGGTGTCCCCACGGCAATGTGAACCCCGCGGCCAAGTGCTTCGCGCTGGGGACGTGCCGGTTGGCCCCCGACAAGCTCTATGACAGACAAGCCACCATGGCCTCGACCCAGCTTGCGGACTTCGCGAGCAACTTGCGTGACCAGCTCTCGCGTTGGGCAAAGGATCAACGCCTGCACTACGCGCCTTTCCACCTCGATGCGCTGAAGGATCGGCAGCCCGAAGGCAGCAGTCTTACCACTTCCGGTTTTCGACTGGCCAACTAGGTCTTGGCCATCAAGGAGTGCCGGAATTGCCGCGGCCTGGATCGGGGTAGGCGTCGTGTAGCCCAGCTCAGTAACCACCCTGGTCAGAGAATCCGAGAGCGCGAGCTTTTGAAATGAGGCTTCCATGGAGATTACGAACAAAAGTTGGCCCGAACGGTTAGCGGCCGAGGGCCACACATTGCCGGCCTAGTTGTTGATGATCGAGACGAGGCTAACGTCAAAGATCAATTCGGCGTTGCCTGGAATGCCTGCCAAGGGATTGCCATTGGCCCCGTACCCCATGTCTCCTGGAATATGGAGTCGCGCCCGCGAGCCAACAGGCATTCCTTGGAAGCCGTCGTCCCAGCCCGCAATGACGCCGCCGGCGCCCACAGGGAACTGAATGGGAGCGCCTCGCGTGAAGGATGAGTCGAAGAATTCGCTAGTCCCTTTGACCCAGCCTTGGTAGTTGACGAGCACTCGCTTGTACTTCTTGACGATCGGGCCTTCGCCCACAGTGAAGTACTCCACCACTAGGCCACCGTCGAGCTCGACATTAGCGACAGCCTGATCGGTCCAGGCTCCGGCGGGCATGGCACCAATGTCCAGGGCGTCTACAGGGTCGGATGCGACCACTGCGGCTTTCTTAGGCGTGGCTGCCTTGGCTGGCGCGGCCTGCTTTGGGACCTCAACGTTTTCCGTTATGGGGTCGGGGCTCGACTCCTCGTAGGAAGAGCCTCCAGAGCATGCGGTCGTCAGTAGAAGAATGAGGGCGATCGAGGTGTAGTTCATAGGAGAGGAAAGAGGGAGTGATGAATCGTTTAGGTGGGCCTGGCTAGGGGCTACTCCTTGTAGTCCGCTAGGTGCCGGGTTCGGTCTGCTGGGTTGGGCAGGAAGTACTCCACCTCGCCCACAAGGCGCAATCCACCTTTCAGGGTTGTTGGGGCTTCGGTCTCGGGGCCGAGCCAGGTAAGCAGTCGACCGGATGGAGCAAGTAGCGGTGCAGCCAACTTGCCGATGTCATGGGGACCACTGACGGCCCGGGCCGTGATCAGGTCAAACTTCTTGCCGAGCTCCTGCGATGGCCCCTCGGCGGCGTCCAGCTGCATGACCTTAAGGCGATCCGGATCAAAGCCTACATAGGTAAAGGCACGCTCGATGGCTTTGAGCTTTTTTAGGGTCCGGTCAATCAACAGAACCTCGGTTTCAGGAAAGAGGCAGGCGATGGCCACACCTGGAAAACCGTTGCCCGTACCAATATCTAAGGCGCACTTAGGCGCCTCGTCAAAGGGGCAGATCGCCATGGATACGGAGTCCAAAGCGTGGAGCATCACAGCGGTATCACGGTCTCGAATGGCGGTCAGGTTCACCACCTGGTTCTCTTCCAGCATGGCTTCGAGATACGCGATCAGCATACCTGCACCCTTGGCGGATATCTCCGCACCAATGTCTGCGGCAAGGTATTGGAATTCGGAAGCGTCAATCAAGGGTAGAGACCGGGGTGTAGCAGGACGTGGCTGGGTAGCTATTCCGCTCCGCCACGGGCAGCTTCCTGCGCGCAGAGGTAGAGTCGGAAGTCAAACTCGAGCTGGTGGTAGTCCGGCTCGAGATTGCAGCAGAGTTTATAGAAAGCAGCCGAGTGGTCTTGGTATTTCATGTGCGCCAACTCGTGAACCACGATCATTCGGAGAAAATCGAGGGGTGCATCCTTGAAGACGGCGGAGATACGGATCTCGCGCTTCTTCTGAACCTTTCCGCCATGGGCCCTGGCCTTCGTGACATGGAGTCCAAGGGCATTGTGAGCGGAGCTCAGATTCCCGTCATAGGTGACCCTTGCAAGAGGCGCGGCCTTGCGCAGATGCTGGGCCTTGATCGCCTGCACGAAGGCGAACAGCTGTCTGTTCGAGCGCACCTCATGGCCCTGGGGATACTTGGTCGCAAGTAGGCTAGGTAGCTTTCCCGACGCAAGCAGCGCGGCGGCTTGGGCTTTGAGCTGTTCGGGATAGCCCTGGAGTATGGGGATTGAGGTCATCGCAGGTGTCTAGTAACCCAGAGACTCGATTAAGTCGGACTTCTGCCTAGGTTGTGGAAGCTCGCGAACTTGATGGGCTTGCTCTGCCCGTTCGCGCAACTCCTCCTGCCAGACTGAGAACTGATGCCCCTTGGCGGTGAACACATCCTGGGTCTCCAGGGGATCCGCTCTTAGATCAAAGAGCTGGAAGGAGCCCGTCTCCGGGAAGTAGAGCAGCTTATGGGCTCGGTTCCTCAGGCACAGTTGATCCTGGCTCGCCTCCGGCTGGTGGGTCTCTGCAAGCAGGGGAAGGTCCCCTCGTTGGGGATCTAGGAGCGAAACTCCCACCATCCCGGGCATAACCGGCAGCTCAAGGATGTCGAGCACCGTCGGGACAACATCAACGTGGCGGATTAGAGCCTGGGCACTTTGGCCTAGGCGAATCCGTAGGTCGCCTTGCCCAGCAGGAGGCTTGACAATCAACGGGACATGTAGGAGTTCGTCAAACAAGCTCTCACTGTGACCATTCCAAGCGTGCTCACCAAAGGCTTCGCCGTGGTCAGAGGTGAAAACAATAAGGGATTGGTCGTAGATGCCCATGGATTGGAGGTCACGCAGTAGCTTCCCCACCGCCTTATCCGCCACGGTCACCTCGGCCCGATAGCGTAGCTTGGCTTCCGCTTGGGAAGGGTGGTCGTTGACCCAGGACTCGATATCTACCGTGGCGGGCTTGTCCAAGTGAAAGGTCCCTCGGACTGCTTGCAGGGTCGAGAGTCGCTTACCCTCGGTCAGCACCAACGGGATGCGCGCGCCACTTGCAGAATCGTGGACATACAGCGACCGCATGACAAAGTCGCCGTCGGAGATTAGAGATACCTCGTGGTCGCCTTCTTGGAGTTCACACTTTGCTTGGAAATGCGGTGAATGGCTCGTCGTGAGCTCCTCGAGAACAAGACCATTTACTTTGAGTTGAAGCTGCGGCTCCGTGCTTTCAAAGTCACGGTAGGGCTCATGGGGATCGGCAAAGTGCGCGAAGAGAAAAAGAGGCTGATCCGTAAGACCCTCCATGACCTCGCCAATCCGTTCTGTGGTCTTGGGACCGTGACTGTAGTCTCGAAAGACATGGGTGAATGTGTCAAATCCTTGATCAAGCGATTGCTGGGGTTGGCTGCTCCAAAGGGTAGCCAAGGAGGCGACCGCGGCTGTCTGGTAGCCTTGATTTGCAAGCCATTTGCTGACCAACGGCAGGTCCCCTGGAACAGGCGTCCCATTGACCTTCACCCCATTCTGGCCGGGATAGGTGGAAGAGAAGAGCGCGGTATGGGCAGGCAGGGTCATCGGGGCGTGGCTAAATGCCCGACTGAAGCTAACGCCGTCTTCGGCAAGCTTCATGACGTTCGGCATCCTCTCGGGTGTCACATGGTCGTAGCGCAGGGTGTCCACAACAATGACGATGAGCGGAGCCGGACCGGTCGCAACCGAGACAGGTACATTTCCGCCGAGCTGCCGCCCTTCACATGCGGTCAGCATGCCACATGTGAGGACCAGCCTAAGGGCTTGTTTGGGAAGCGCGACCAAGGAAAGAGCGGCTAGAGGACTTCCCGGTAGGTGCCACCGGAGTCAAAGGCCAAGGTGGGCAACAGATTAGATCGAGATCCAATGGAGATGCAGTGGATTGGATTCAACCGCGTGCTGTTGAGACGACGAATCGCCTGGGCACCGTAGACAGCTGCTCCTCCACCGGCTCCCTGCTTCGAGACGTGCTCGAGCGAGTCCGCCCGGGTGGGCTTATCCAACTCGGTCAGCTTCTTCTTCCAAGACTTCGCGTTGCCGGGAAAGAAGATCAGGTTGAAGAATATCCCGTCGGCAAGCCCCACAAGGGAACGACTCAATGGCGACTTGGGCGCCTGGAGACTGGCGAGCTCGTCAAAAATGGAGACGTTGAGCTTGTCGCCCTCCTTGCTGGCCCTTTCTAGGAGCTCGAAAACCCTGTCTTGCCCAGTCGTTGCATGGGATGCATTCGCGAAGAGCGGCGGACCCGATCGCGACCCAATCAGGATCAGGGCGAATAGGCACGTAGAACAGTGGATAGAAAGCATGTCTCGGGGGAGGGAGCTGAGAGCCTGCGGGGACTTGCCCTTTGTAACCGCATCATGCGGGCGCGCCTACCTAATCAGGCCCGGCGGAATGGGAATTCCGTCTCGTCCTAGGCGAACATTCGCTCAGGAGGGCAAATGCCTATGGATTCTTGCCCTGGCCAACGGCTGGAGTACGCACGAGTTCCAGGTCCACTACTTTGCGGGCTGAACGATAGCTGGATCAACCCAGACTTGGAGCTACTCGTGGTTAGACTGCTCGTCGAAGAGCATTCCGTCCACCTGGCTAAGCCCCAAGAGAGCTTCAAAGACCCAGCTCGAACGCTCCTTGGCCTTTGGCTACTGGAAGAAGATTGCGGGAACTTCGCCATCAACGCCCTTCTGACGGATCACCTCACCCCGGAGCTTGTCATCAGTCGCACCCCCAATAGGGCCAAGATCACCAAGCTGGCTCCAATCACCAAGAGCACGGGATGCTGGCCATACCTGTCTATGGAGTAGCCGATCGCCGGGCTAATGAGCAAGAAGCTCGAGCGGAAAATCAGGCTGCGGAGAGACCCAAATCCTGCCCGATCGCTGGAGGGGATGCGGCGCTGCTCTTCATGATGCAGGGCCGGCGCATGGAGGCCCCGCATAATGGTCAGGACAAGGTAGAACCCGACCCCTAGGGCAACATGCGAGAGGCCAAGTCCGCCGTAACCTACAGCAATCAAAAGGATGCACAGCAGCATAAGCCTGTGGAGGCCGATCTTTTCCGAGACTTGAGATGAGTACAAAGACGCAACGGCAACCGAATAGTTGGCCGCAGCCCAAACGAAGCCTAGGGTGACCGTCGTTAGCCCCAGGTCAGTCCCGTACAGCTGGATGGTCCACACGGGAATGAACGAGGACATGCCCAGGATGATCGTAATGAAGACGATCGCTCGCAGCTGCTTGTTCCCCACCACCACGTAATGGAACATTCCCTTGATCTGCTTCCAGTTCTCGGTGATAGGCGGCCTGTGCCGCGCAGGCTCCACCAACCGCCAGGCCACAAAAATGTTGACGCTCCAAATTAGCACCTCCATAAGAAATGGAAGCCGCGCCCAGTACGCATACAGGAAGCCAGCAAGAATAGCGGCTGTTCCTTCTCCTGCTTGGCCAAAGAACTTCACTCGCCCCGACCACATCCCAAACTGTGCCTCTTGCCCTGACTCCTCTAGGCTCTCGTACAGCAGAGCGGAGTCCGTTCCCGAGATGAGCGAGATGCCAATGCCAAGGACGACTTCGGCGAACAGGATGTCCACGATTCCGTCGGCGCGCAGATACAAGGACCAACCTACCGCATTCATCATGGCGGCACCGATCATGGTCCTGCGGTAGCCAATTCGATCCGCGAGGTAACCGGAAGGAAATTCAAAGAGCGCCATTGCCAACCCAAATGCACCCTGCAGCAGGAAGATGTCCTGCATGGACATACCGATGTCCACACGGTAGAAGATCGTAATCACCGCCATGGGGAACAGGCTCATCTGCAGGGCATTGAAGGTGCAGAGAAGGCGCGGATTGGCTTGTAGAGAGCTCATCGGCTGTGATGCTAGGGGTGGGACACCGTTCCGTCTACGGATGCCTGGGAGAACTCAGTGGTAGGCGATAGGATTCCGCCCGACCCTGGGACTTCCCCCACTCCCCATCGGGGAATCACAACCTGATCCGCCCTAGCCTGATCATCCCAAGCGTCATTCATCCGACAACCAATCACGTCGTCAGGCGCTCTGGGCCTTTGCCCCGCAGCTAGGGTTTGCGAGTCGGCCACGGCGCGGTCTAGGCCACGGCTAACGACACCAAGCAGGTCTGGTGCCTGCCCCTGGGCCCCTCAAGCATGGGGGATTCTCCCTCAGGAGCGCAATGGAGGCGCTAAGTCCAAGGACTTCGGGGCAAAAGTCCCCGCCTTGCGAGGTCCATCCCTAAACTAGCCGCTTCGAAATTTCACCTACAAGGCCCTACCGTAACGATGACAACCTCGACCCTCCCGCTGCTTGACTGGCAGAACCTGCCCCAATTTGACACGTTCACCCCAGACCAGGTGGTTCCTGCACTGCGCTCTGCCCTGAGTGATTCCGAGCGCCGTCTCGCCGAGCTGGAAGCAAACATCCAGCCGAACTGGGAATCCGTAGACGAGGAGATGACCCGCATCTTTGCCGGGCTCTACACTGCCTGGGGAGTTTCCTATCACCTTCTCAGCGTGCACAACTCCGACGAGTTGCGTACCGCGATCGCCGAGATGCAGCCCGAGGTCGTCGCCCTGGGTAATCGCGCCGCCCAGAGCAAGATCATCTATCAGGCCACGAAAAAGTTAGCCGACACTCCGGACAGTCTGGATTCGGCGCAGCAGCGCATCCTTAAAAAGTCAATCCACGGCATGGAGCTCTCGGGCATTGCTTTGGAGGGCGCCGAGCTTGAAGCCTACAACGCCAACGACGCCCGCCTGGCTGCTCTGTCCATGGACTTCGGCAATGCAGTTCTCGACGCCACCCGCAGCTTCCGCTTGGTCCTAAGCGACAAGGATGAGGTCGCCGGCCTACCCGAGACTGCACTTGCTCTGGCCGCCCAGTCCGCGGCGACCAATGGCAGCCCTGACGCCACTCCTGCATCCGGTCCTTGGCACATCACCCTCGACTTCCCTAGCTATGGTCCGTTTATGGAGTACGCGGACCGCAGGGATCTCCGAGAGCAGGTGTACCGCGCCATGGTGACCCGTGCCAGCGAAGATGAGCTCGACAATACGCCACGCATCCTGGAGATCCTCGAGCTGCGCGCCAAGCAGGCCGTCCTACTTGGCTATGCCAGCCACGCTGAGATCAGCCTGTCGAAGAAGATGGCCAAGGACGTGGACGAAGTGCGCGACCTGATGACCAAGGTACTGGATCAAGCCCACGATAAGGGCGAGGCCGAGGTGGCCGAGATCAAGGCATTCGCCGCTTCTAAGGGTGGCCCGTCTGCCGACGAGTTCATGAATTGGGACGTATCCTACTGGCTTGGCAAGCTTCGCATCGAGCAGCTTGATTTTGACCAGGAGGCCCTGCGTCCCTACCTGCCGATGCCCAAGGTCTTGGAGGGCATGTTTGAGCTCACGACCAAGCTGTTTGGGGTAAGCGTGGTGGCAGCGGACGGTCAGACATCGGTCTGGAACACGGATGTGCGCTTCTTTAACGTGCTCGACGAGGGTGGCGAACACATTGCCAGCTTCTATCTCGACGCCTATTCGCGCCCTCAGAACAAACGCGGTGGTGCGTGGGTTTCGGGCGCAATTGGTCGCAGCCGCGTCCTGGTTCCCGAAGGATCTGACCTGCGTATTCCGACACCTTACGTGGTCTGTAACTTCCCCGGCCCGGTTGGAGAGAAGCCGGCCCTGCTCAGCTTGAACGATGTGACGACCCTCTTCCACGAGTTCGGTCATGCCCTGCAAAATATGCTAACTACGGTGGACTATGACTCTGCCGCGGGCACGTCCGGGGTGGAATGGGACGCAGTCGAGCTGCCTAGTCAGTTCATGGAGAACTGGTGTTATCACAAGCAGACCCTGCTGGGATTCTCGGGCCACTGGCAGACGGGCGAGCCTCTTCCCGACGAGCTGTTCGAGAAGCTGACCAAGGCGCGCACCTTCCACTCGGCCTCGGGCATCTGCAGGCAGATCGCCTTCGGCCAGATTGACCTGACCCTGCACCACGACTACGACCCGAAAACGGACGGCACGATCTTCGACGTGCAGCGCCGAGTCAGCGAGGCGACCTTGCCCATGATGCCGCTCCTTGAGGATCGCTTCCTGTGCGCGTTTAGCCACATTTTTGCCGGTGGGTACTCGGCCGGTTACTACAGCTATCTCTGGGCCGAGGTGCTCAGTGCCGATGCCTTTGGCGCGTTTGAGGAAGTCGGCCTCGACAACGACGAGGGGGTTCGAGCCCTGGGTCGCAAGTTTCGGGAGACCGTGCTCGCCCTAGGTGGCAGCCAAGCTCCAGCCGAGGTCTTCGAGTCGTTCCGCGGCCGCCCCGTGGAAGTGGAAGCCCTGTTGCGCCACCGAGGTATCGCCTAGGTGGGGCGATTGCTATGACCTTTCTGGGCGTTTGCCCGGCTATCTGGGCCCCTGCTTTCCAAGCAGGGGCCCAATTTCGTATTGCAACAGGTCCGCCAGGGCAATGTAGTCCGCCCGCTGTTGGGCTTCAAAGCCAAGCCCTAATAGCTTAGAGAGCGCGGGAACGTCCCCGGGACTTACGCCTGTTTCGAGGGTCTGGATCACATCCCCAATCCAGGTGGCGAAGGCATCGTTGGCCGTACCTGTGGCCCCAATACGGAAACTCGCTGCGATCTCAATAGCGGTGGATTCAAGATTCATGGGGCTTACGGATCGGTAGGTTGGGGGTAGTCCCCGAGGGCAGCATCCCAAAGCAACGCCCCACGCAAGTCAAGGGGCATTTGACATGGGTACCTCAGACCTTCATATTCCCTGCTCCGACCTGCCTAAGTACACCACTTTAACGCCCTACCCGCGGTCCCCCATCACTCCAACTCCCTCTTCACTTTCCGAGCGCTTCCGCCTTGATGGTCGCGTAGCCGTTGTAACTGGTGCATCGGGCCAGCTGGGCCACGCCATTGCCAGGGGCCTTGCAGACCTTGGGGCCAGTCTTGCTCTTGTTGACGTCGCGCCAGACAAGGCCACGATCTTAGCGAGCGAGCTTGGAGCGGAGCACCGGGCGTTCGAAGCAGACCTTACCAACAAGTCGCAGGTCCAAGACCTAGCGAAACAGATTGGCGACCACTTTAGGCGCGTCGACATCCTTGTGAACAATGCTGGCATTGGTGTCTTCACACCGTCCGAAGACAGGACCGAGGCCGAGTTCGCGTCTGTAGTCGATATCAATCTGGGCGGGACGTTTCACTGCATTGATGCCTTCCGGGAGCTTTTGGCTGACGGGGGCGGATCGATTGTGAACATCGCTTCGGTGTACGGCGTCGTGTCCCCGGACCCGCGTGTGTACGGCGATTCAGGGCGCAACAGCTCGGAGATCTACGGCGCAACCAAGGCTGGGGTCGTGCAGCTCTCCAAATACTTCGCTGTACACTTTGCCCCCCTCGGCATTCGGGTCAACAGCGTCTCCCCCGGCGGCGTTTTTGCGAACCAGGCGCAAGAGTTCGTTGACGCCTATGTGAATCGTACTCCCATGGCGCGGATGGCCGCTGCTGCCGACATGCAGGGTGCAGTCGCGTATCTGGCCAGTGATGCAGCGAGCTACGTGACGGGCCACAACCTAGTGGTCGACGGAGGATTCTCCGCGTGGTAAATCAGCCCGAGTGTCGCGTCGCGGACCGTGTCATTGGGCCTGGGCATCCGCTGTTCTTCATCGCCGAGATTGGGCTTAATCACAACCAAGACCTAGACCTGGCTATGGCTCTGATTGACGCGGCCGCCGACGCGGGGTGTTCGGCGGCCAAGTTCCAGACCTTCCAAGCCAGCGATGTCTACGTCGAGGGAACGCGGGCGGGGATCTACCATCTGATGGGCCAAGAGATTCCGATCTTCGAGCTGCACAAGGGGCTGGAGATGTCCGCGGATTGGGTGTGCAGCTTAAAAGCGTACTGTGACCAACGCGACATCCTCTTCTTTTCCGCCCCGATCGGAATGGAAGCCGTTGCGATGTTGGCTAGCGTCGAGACACCGGCTTTAAAGATCTCCTCGTACGAGCTAACGAACCTACCCTTCGTGAAGCAGGTTGCCGAGGTTGCACCTGCGGTGATCCTCTCCACAGGTGCCGCCAACCTTGGGGAGATCGAAGCTGCTGTTCGTACGATCCAGGCGGTCGACTGTCCATTGTCTTTGATGCACTGTGTCACGGAGTACCCGGCCCCCCTAGATCACGCCAACCTTGCGGTGATGGATACTCTGCGAAGCGCCTTCGGTGTCCCGGTGGGCTTCTCGGACAACGGTTTCCGCACAAAGGATGGCGCCATCGACCATCACCATGTTCCAGGGGCATCAGCCTCCCTGGGGGCCGATCTCTTTGAAGTGCACATCACCCTCGATCGCAAACTGCCCGGACCCGACCATGGATTTGCAACGGAGCCAACAGAGCTGGCCAGCATGGTCGAACTTATGAACCGCAACCGCGAGGCCTTTCAGGCCGGGCAGGCGCCGCCGATCCCTGAGCTCCTGCTTGGCTCTAGTGAGAAGCGCAGCCTCGCTTCTGAAGCCTACGTTCGTGAGTTTGCGTTCAAGGGGATCTTTGCGACCTGTGCGATTCGCGTCGGCGACCAGCTTGGACCAGACAACATTCGCTGCCTTCGCCCCGGCGAAGGTCCCCAGGGGATCTCCCCCAAGTATCTCAACAAGATTACGGGCAAAAGGGCACCAAGGCCCCTAGCCGCTTTTGAGCCCGTCACTTGGGATTGGCTACTCGGCGAATGAGTGTCCATGCCTTGATTTGCTGCGACGGAGGCCAGGAGCGCGAGCTAGGCACAGGTCACATTGCTCGCTGCTTGGCCATCGCGGGCGACCTTCGGCTGCGAGGCTGTGATGCGGCATTCTTGATGAAGCCGGGGGCCATGTCCCGGCGTGTACAGGGTGCAGGCTTTCAGGTGATGGCTCGGGGTGCTGGGATATCTGAGTTCGAATCGATTGCCGGCGCGGCCACCGAACTAGGAGCAGCAGTTGTACTGCTCGACAATCTAGGTCGCTCGGGGGCTGCTATTGGTCAACTGCGAAGCACTGGCCTTATCGTCCTGTCGATCGACGATCCCAACAATCCCGCGCGATCGGACCTCTCGATCAACCCAGCATTCTGGGGCTGCGGCGCAACGGTCGAGGGATTCGGCTACACCATCCTGACCGGCATGGGCGGTGCAGCCGCCTCTCCCAAGCCTTCTTACCCAGAGCGCAACCTTGTCGTGGCCAGCTTTGGTGGTTTTGATCCGGGGTGCTTCCTGGAGATGTTTATGGAGGCATGGTCAGCGATGGAACCCGGTTGCGAAGCCGTCGTAGCCGCTGCGAGCAGCCACAGTAGAATCGATGAGCTTGAAAGCAAAGCGGCTGAAACTTCCAATCTCACCTTGCTGCAGGATGCCCCTCTGCTGGAGCTTCTCCCGAAGGCTCAGTTGGCCGTGACCAACGGTGGGACAACTATGTTGATGGCCGCCTCCCTAGGCGCACCGGTCTTGGCGGTCTCTCAGTACGATCACCAGAGGGATAACGCGCTTCGCCTTGCTAGCCTAGGCGGTGCCCAGTACCTCGGAGGGCCCGGGCAGGTCAGCGCGGTTTCGATGGCCCAGGCGATAAGTTCCCTGCTGCAGGACCCGGCCAAATGCCGACATCTCTCGCGATCGGGTCGAACAGCCCTGCCGGGACAAGGGCGCCTAGCTACGGTCCAATCCGTACAACTCTTCGAGCACCTAGCCTGGGACAGCGACTTTTTTGGGTTCCAGGTTGGAACCTTACACGGTGGGGCTTTGACCCCAAGCATTCTTCGTTTTGCCCTCGCCAAGTGCAAGGAGCACAACATCCAGTGCATGTATTTTCTCGCCCATGGGGAAGATCAGCAGACCTTTACCTTGGCCGATGGCAACGGCTTTCGTTGGGTGGACGAGCGCTTGACCTTTATCCGCGCCCATGGAGCCAGCGAAGCCGTAGAGGACCTTGACCTAAGCCAGATCCGCATGGCCACCTTGGAAGACTGCTCCATCCTCGGCGACACAGCCGGGGAAGCCTACGAATTTAGCCGTTACTACTTTGACGGTAACTTTCCCCGGGACCTGTGCCACAAGTTCTACCGGGACTGGATCCAAAAATCAGTGACTGGAGGCTTCGACGACATTGTCTTTGTTGCCGAGATCCAGGGACAGGTCGTGGGATACATCTCATGCCGCCGTGCCAGCCCGAACCTAGGCCAGATTGGGCTAGTGGGAATCTCCAAGGGCAACCGTGGGATGGGCTTGGGAGCCGCCCTCCTACAGCGGGCTTTGCTGTGGTTCGAAGAACAAGACCTCCCCCGGGTTGAAGTGGTGACCCAAGGGCGTAACCTACCCGCCCAGCAGCTCTACCGAGGTGCGGGATTTGCCCTCGAGAGAAGCGAGCGTTGGTACCACAAGTGGTTCCACAGACACCCCAAACCAGAGAAAGACCAGTGACCCCACCGAAGACCGTGGCGATTGTCCAAGCGCGCCACAGCGCTACACGTTTCCCAGGCAAGGTCCTGACGGAAGTTTGCGGGCAGACGCTTCTCTCGATGCTGACGGGTCAGCTCCAGAGAGCCACTCGCATCGATGAGATTGTTCTTGCCACAACGGGCTCTCCGGCCGACGACAAAATCGCTGCCAGCGCACGAGCCCTAGGCCTGACGGTCTACCGCGGCTCGGAGCACGATGTTCTCGACCGCTACTACAGAGCGGCCGAGAGGGCCCAAGCAACCACTATCGTACGCGTCACCGCGGACTGCCCACTCTTAGATCCGGCCGTTGTAGACCTTGTGGTGGACGAGTTCGCTCGGCACTCCTGCGACTACGCCGCCAACACGGCACCGCCCCCCGGAAAGTTTCCCGATGGCATGGACGTCGAGGTCTTCACGATGGATGCACTCAGAGAGATCTGGGAGGAGGCCCGGGCTGGCGACCATCGCGAGCACGTCACATTTGCGCTCTGGCAGAACCCGGATCGCTTTCGCATTCACCAAGTGGACTGGGACCAGGACTGGTCCGACGTCAGGGCAACGGTTGACTATCCCGAGGACCTGGAGGCCGTGCGCGCCGTTCTCGAATCGGAAGCCGGCAGCATCCCGCCGGTTGCGCGGATCGTCGAGATCCTACGGGCCCACTATGCAGACGCATCTCGGGGGCATGTCCAAGGCGAGGGGTGGGCAGCCGGTCCCCCCGATTTGACCTCGGGAAAACCTGCTCCTGCCCTCGTGACCGATCAAGGCGACGCCCTGTTCACCCAGGCCACAAAGTGGATACCCGGTGGCGCTCAGACCTTCTCCAAAAACCCCCTACAATACGTCAAGGGCACTGCTCCCCAGGTGCTCGTTCGCGGCAATGGGTCGCGGGTCTGGGATGCCGATGGGAATGAGTTCTTGGACTACGTGCTGGGGCTTGGTCCCGCAATCCTTGGGCACTGCCATCCAGAGGTCAATGCAGCGGCCGCCCGCTGCGCTGCAGAGAGCTTCCTTACTCCCTCCCTGCCCCACCCCCTCGAAGCCCAGCTTGCCGAGACTGTCTGCCGCTTAGTTCCCTGTGCGGAGATGGTTCGCTTTGGCAAGAACGGCTCGGATGTCACTGCCGGCGCGGCACGTATCGCCCGGGCTGTCACGGGTAAGGATGTAATTGCATGCTCGGGATATCACGGATGGCAGGACTGGTACATTGGCTCCACGACCAGGAATCTAGGTGTGCCGTCGGCGACCTCGGAGCTCACCCAAGCCTTTCCCTACGGCGAACTGCAGGCCCTGGAAGACTTGCTGCACGCTGGCAATGTGGCGGGAGTCATTCTAGAGCCAGTCAGCTTGACGCCCCCACCCGCGGGCTACCTTGAGGGCGTCCGATCCCTCTGTACGAAGTACGGGGCCTTGCTGATATTTGATGAGGTCATCACTGGCTTCCGGATCCACCTCGGTGGTGCCCAGTCTCTCTATGGAGTGACGCCCGACCTGACGGCCCTAGGCAAGGGAATCGCCAATGGGCATCCCCTAGCAGTTCTATGCGGGAAATCGGAATACATGGCTGTTTTGGAAGAAGCCTTCTTCTCTTTTACGTTCGGGGGTGAGCTGCCCTCAATCGCCGCGGCGATTCAGACCATCGAAATTATGGAGCGCGAACATACGTCCACCCGGCTCACGGCTCTTGGCCGCCAGCTCAGGATTGGGATCGATGAAGTCGCGCGAACCTCAGGCTGTGCGGTTCTATCCTCGATCGGGATGGATTACTTTCCCGGCTACAGCCTAAAGGCCACCGATGAGAACACAGCCCTAGAGCTCCAGACCCTTTTTCAACAAGAGCTTGTGCGCCGAGGCGTCCTGACTCGCTCGTGCTTTTTCCTCTCAAGTGCCCACAGCACCTGTGACCTGGACCGTACCCTCCAAGCCATGCTCGGCGCAGCGAGGGTACTGCAGACCGCGATCATTGAGGGGACAGTGTGTGAGCGCATTGACGGCGAGCTGATCGAGCCGGTCTTTCGCGCCGCGGAGAAGGTGAACGAAGGCCCCACGATCAATGACGATCCCCAACAGCAAGATGGTCAAGGTGCCATATTTCTCCAAGGGGAAGGAGACCGTTGGTTTCTTCGCAAACGAGAGGAGCTGATTCTCTTTGACGCCGAACAGGACCTGGCCACTGCGCTACTCCGTAAGCACGACGTGGCCCCGACCCGAATCCTAGAAATCGGTGCGTCGAATGGTTATCGCTTGGCAGCCCTTCGGGACCTGTTCCATTGTGCCGTCCAGGGCACGGACGCCTCCGCCCTAGCGGTAGCTGATGGCCAGCAGCGCTATGGAGTCGAGCTCACTAGACAACCGGCCCAGGACTTCGGGGGACTGGGAACCTGTGACCTGCTGTTGCTGCATTTCATCCTGCACTGGGTCGATCGTGCCCAGCTCCCAAGGCTGACGGATAGCGTCTGCGAGGCCTTGTCTATCGGTGGCTTTCTACTCATCGCGGACTTTGCACCGGATCGGGATGAGGATGTCCCCTACCATCACCTGCCACCTGGATCAGCTACAACCTACAAACGCGATTACCGAGCCCACTTCCTTCAGACAGGGTGCTTTCGCGAGGTCGCCTGTACCCACGCGGACCACCGCACGGGCCTGCCCGGCAACGACATTCCAAGTGCCGAGCGCATGGGCTTTTGGCTCCTCGAGCGGGTGGGCTAGCCCGTGGGGGAAGTCCTAGTCATTGGCGCTGGCCCAGCGGGCCTCATGGCCGCCGAGAGCGTCGCAAGGGCAGGCCACTCGGTCACCGTACTCACGGGGGAGTCAACACCTGGGTCCAAGTTCCTGGTGGCCGGCCGCGGTGGATTGAACCTTACCCACTCCGAGCCATTAGTGGATTTTGTGACTTGCTATGGGGAAGCGACGACGTGGATGGACCCTGTCCTACGCAGATTCTCTCCCGACGACCTGCGCGCCTGGGCCCACGATCTTGGACAGCCCACCATGATTGGCTCCAGCGGACGGGTCTTTCCCGAGGCGTTTCGATCGACCGAGCTCCTGCGGGCGTGGCTGGTGGCCCTGGACCAATTGGGCGTCAAGCTCTTTCGGAAACACGAGTGGCTGGGATTTGATTTGGCGGCTCCCCAGATTCAGGAGGCTCGTTTTCGCTCGGCCCTCGGCAAGACCATTTCGCTTGGGGCGGATGCCATCATCCTAGCGCTTGGGGGCGCGACCTATCCGCGGACGGGGTCCAATGGAGCCTGGGTCGACAACATGCGCGCCGCGGGCGTTCAAGTCAGCGCGCTGTCGCCCACCAACTGTGGGTACCAAGTCCCATGGACCGCTGCCTTTCGGGACCAGTTCGCAGGCGTGCCCCTAAAGAACGTCTGCATGCGCGCCGGTTCTATGCAGGCACGCGGCGACGCCATGGTCACCAAGTTCGGCATCGAGGGCGGGCCGATCTACGGTGTTGCCGAGGCAATATATGCCCAAGGCGACCAGCGCGAAGTATCGATTGATCTAGCCCCGGACCTCGCTTCCATCACCATCGAGAACCGGGTCAGGGCTGCCAAGCCTGGACTGGCCATGGGCAAGCTGTTGAAGAGATGCGCCAAGTTGGCACCGGTTGCGATCTCTCTTCTCCGGGAGATCACATCGAATCAGATCCCGCGAGATCCGGCCCAACTCGCGTTCCTGATCAAGACGGCGAGACTCAAGCTCGGTGAACCGACGACCATGGCCAAGGCGATCTCCACTCGCGGCGGAATCATGCATTCCGAGTTCGACGCGCGCTTTATGCTGCTGGCGAGGCCTGGCGTCTTCGTCGCAGGCGAGATGCTGGATTGGACCGCGCCAACGGGCGGATACCTGCTGCAGGCGAGCTTTGCCACGGGACGCGCAGCGGGCCTTGGCGCAGTGGAGTGGCTAGAATCCGGGCGGTGTACCGACCTGGACTTAGCTGGCCAATAGAATCTGACACGAGCCCCACACAAGCCTGGAGACACAGGGTTGTCTATTGCTAGGCTACGTGCCTAGACCACGCATACCTCCTACTGGAAAATCGATGACCACCAACGCCGCTTACAAGTACATTCCCGACCGGCCAGACAGCTTGACCTCGGACTGGGTCACCGCTGCTTACGAGGCCCTGGAAGATCGCGTGCAAGGCGCCGATGCTTCCGCCGATGCCGGTGCGTGGATCGCCTTAGCGGAGGACTGGAATGCGATTAAGGGATACATCTATGGCGAGTCAGCGCGCATTAGTCACGACTTCGCGAAGGACATGCGCGATGAAGGGGCCGAGCTCCGGGAGCGCACCCACCGCGAGACCGTGACGCCCGCCTCCGAGCTCGGGTCTTCGCGTATGGTCGCGGCGCTCCTTGCTAGCCCCTACAAGGACGCCGTGGGCGAGCGCTTCGGGCAGCAGTTCCTGCGTGTGCTCGAGGTCGGCCAAGAGCCACTGGCCCCGGTAAACAGTGACCTGCGGGTCAAGGCGGGAGAGCTTGCGAAGCGCTACGACAAGCTGATCGCCAGTGGCGAAGTGACCGTAGCCGGGGAGCAGCTCACCCTCGCCCAGGCACGGGGCAAGACATCGTCCGAAGACGCCACCCTGCGCAAGCAAGCCTTCCTTGCGTACTACGGTTGGTTCGAAGATAACCAGGAGACCATCGCAGGTATCTACCACGAGCAAGTGGCGATTCGCAACAAGATGGGGCTAAACCTGGGCCACGCAAACTTCGTTTCCCTTGGATATGCGGGGATGGAGCGAACGGACTACGGGCCCCAAGAAGTCCAGCAGTTTCGCGACGCGGTTAAGCACTTTGCATCGCCGCTCTTTGAACGCCAAGCGAAGCGCCAAGCCGCGGCCTTGGGAACGGACACCCTGAAGCCATGGGACCGCGCCTATCACCCGGAGCTCAGCCTACCCAGTGGCGTGCTGAAACCGGTGGAAGGCCAACTCGAGAAGTTGAGCGGCGTCTTTGAGCGCTTGTCACCAAAGCTGTCGGCCCACTACGAGCGCATGCGCAACGAAGGCCTGATCGACCTAGAGAACCGCAAGGGCAAGGGCGCCGGAGCCTACTGCACCAGCTTCCCCGATGAGGGTCGCGTAGCCATCTTCTGCAACTCCACCGGTGATGAGTCCGACATCGGAACCTTGACCCACGAGATGGGCCACGCGTTCCAAGGTTGGGAGAGCCAATGGATCGAATCCGTCGACCTGCAATGGCCGACTTCGGACGCCTGCGAAGTTCACTCCATGGGCATGGAGTTCCTGAGCATGCCCTATCTCGATGAGTTCTTTACCCCGCAAGATCTCAAGACCTTCACCCAGAGCCGTTGGAATCGCGCGGTAGACATCCTCTGCTATGTTTGTGTCGTGGATGAGTTTCAGCACTGGGTCTATGGCAACCCCGGGGCAACCTGTGGCGAACGCGACGAGAAGTTCATGGAGCTGCAGAACCTCTACATGCCTGGCGTCGATTGGACGGGCGAAGCACAGAGCATGCGCCCCCTGCGCTGGTACGCCCAGCTCCACATCTTCCGCTATCCCTTCTACTATATCGACTACGCAATTGCTGAGACCGGCGCCATGCAGCTCGCCCTAATGGATCAAGCGGATCATCAGGCCTGCTTAGAGACCTACATGGAGCTCTGCCGTTTGGGTGGGACCCAGAGTGTGACCCAGCTGTTTGCAGGGGCTGGGCTGAGGTCCCCGTTTAACCCTTCCGTGGTCGAAGACCTGATGACCCATGCAGCTGGAGTTCTAGGACTCTAGGGCGGGGTCCACATTGACCATCCAGGCGGAGAAGCCGTGGAGGAATGCAACGAAGCTGGCCTGATGCTCGCTTGGAAAGCTGCCGGCGCTGACGGATTGGTCCACAGTCTCTTCGAAGTGAAAAAGCCAAGTCAATCTAGCGGACGCATCAATCTCAAAGGGGAAGTGCCGCATCCGCATGCGAGGTGGGCCGACGTAGGTGGAGAAGAGCGGGCGGCCACCGAGCACCTGCACAAAGAAGGCTGCAGATTTTTTGGAAGCTTCCTCTAGGGCCTCGGGATCTTTGGGGAACATGTCCCCAAGTTCACTCGTACCCAGGCGCTTGTAAAAGTCGGACAACAGCGCGAACACGCCCGGTTCTCCCATGGCCACGAGAAGTTCAGTGGGTGGGCGACCGCCTTGGGGTGGACCACCCTCTGGTGTGTAGATCTCCTTGGTTCTCTCGTGCATATCCCCATTTTGCCACGGCAGCCCGAAGAGATCTTCATTCTCCTTGGTATAGAGAGGAAAGAAAGGACGAGCACGTGCGTACTATTAGGGCTTGCTGATTGGGATAGAGTTGGCAGCATTCCCAGACCTATTCGGCCTTGCCAAGATCGTATCGCCTCCACCCGGCCCATCCACTCGAACATGATTCGCATCTGCAAACTGCTCCCCGCATGCACCCTAATCTCGGCTGCCCTACTCGCTCTCGCTCCGGCTGCACAAGCGGACCGAATCGTGACGATAGATGGCCGCCAGATCGTGGCGACGAAGGCGCGCAAGGAGGGTGACGGATACCGACTCACCTTCCCGGATGGTGTGATCCTGTTGAAAGACTCCAGCATGATCAAGGCTGTGGAGGTCGAGGGCGACATGTCGGAGTACGAGCCGAAAGGGGACAAGGAGCGCGAATTCCTTGAAAAGGGGTTTGTCCTTTATCGGGGCAAGTGGATGTCCAAGAGGGCCTACCAGGACGAGCTTAACCGAGAGTCCGAGGCCAGCAAAGAGAGGGCCGCCGAGGCTGCCCTGTATTCAGAGTGGGGAACCGCCCTGGAGGGTGAGTCCAAGTACTTCCTGATTCGGACGAACACCTCTCCTGAGCTGCTCGAGTACTACGGCAACCTGCTCGACACCTACTACAAGATGATGAACAAGGCCATCGGTATCAAGCCGACACCAACCATGCGCGGGGTCAAGCTGCAGGTCAACATCTATAAGAGCCGGGAAGAGTTCACAAAGCTCACGGGCATGTCTCCGGGCGTCGCGGGGTTCTTCATGCCCATGGGGCCGAACTCGCACTTGAATTTCTACCACGACTACGCGGAGCCATCATCCAGCGAATGGGTTGGGCTTCACGAGTGCACGCACCTCTTGACTTACTTGATCGACCAGCAGTTCAAGCCGCAGATTTGGATCAACGAAGCCATGGCCGACTTCTACGGCAGCGCGACAATTATTCATGGCAAGCGCGGCAAGCTGGAGATCGAGCCCGGCAAGCTACAGACGGACCGGGTCTTGACAGTACAGCAAGCCATCAAGGACGATGAAGCTATCGGGCTCCAGGAGCTCTTCAAGTTAGAGAAGTCGGGCTTCCAGGCCTTCCAGTATGCTCACGCCTGGTCGTTCGTTTACTTCCTCAACAATGGCAACGACGGCAAGTACAAGAAGGGCTTCTCCAAGTTCTTTAAGGAACTCTACACACTCAAGGGAGTGGAGTCCGACAACGTGCCGGGCTGGGGAACAGGTGGAATGAACAAGGTTGTTAAACCCGAGGACATCCGCGACTTCTTGCTCAAGAAGATCAAGGTGCAGGACGTCAAAGCCCTAGAGGCCGAATGGCTGGATTTCATTGCTAAGGTCGCCATTGACGCTCCCGAAGCGCGCCTCAAGCGGGGCCTTCGCTCCACAATGAAGGGAGACTACGACGCGGCGGTCAAAGACCTAACCGCCGCCATCGACGCCGGTGTCATGGACCCGCGTGCCTTTGCGGCCCGTGCTCGAGCAAATGCCAATGGCAGGAACTCCTCCAAGTCCATTGCCGACATCGAAGCCGCCATCGAGCTTGATCCTCTCAACGCAGAGTATCGATACGACTTCAGTCACTATCTGCTTGGCGCGACAGTCTCCCGGTTTTTTCGCGTCAGCAGCAAGGACCAATTTGACGACAATGAAGCTCTCGATCAGGCACGCGCCCAGGCTGGCCTAGCGGTAAGCCTCGACCCGGAGAACCGCTTTTTTATCGAGTGGAAGAAGCTGCTCGAGGAGTAGCCAAGGCCTAGCCTCCGACCCGCTTGACGGACCAGCCCCGCTTCTCGAGAAGGGCGATAATCTGATCGCGCTTGTCCCCTTGGACTTCGATCACATCGCCCTTTAGGGTTCCGCCTGCCCCACAGCTCTTCTTGAGCTGCTTTGCCAGGGCGGCCAATTCGGCCCCGACTAGGGGCGTACCAGTCACTACGGTGACACCAGCACCCTTACGGCCCTTGGTCTCCCGTCCAACTCGGACGACGCCATCTGATTTAGGCGTCGGCAGACTGGACGAAGCCGCGTACTTGCCCAAGTCCCTGGTGGAGTAGACCACCCCGTCCTCCCGCCTCTTGTAGGATTTCGCCATGGCCGGATTCTAGCACGGGGAAATCCGAGAGCTCCGCAAGAGTCCTGCATACCTGGCCCATTTGCCGCCTGCAGACTTCCTGATAGGGGGTATCTGTGGGAGAGTATCGCGCCCCGTTATGCGCGATATCCTGCTCCCCCTCTTACCCCTTCTTCGGCGCTACCGAACGAGCTACATCATAGGCACGTTGTGCATTGTCGTGAGCCTGTGGTTCAAGCTCCAGATCCCCCGCTATTTCTGGGGGGCACTGGACGAGTTGCGCACCCTGGATATGGGTGTGGCCCCCGTCGATGAGCCCCATGCGAGGCAGCTGATCGTCACCGCTGCCCTGTGGATCCTTGGCTCGGCACTTCTGATCGGCCCGATCCGCACGGCCAGCCGAATCTTGGTGCTGGGCAATAGCCGCCGACTCTCCCGGGACATTCTCGAGATCGTGTTTGCGCGCATGCTGAAGCTCGCTCCGTCATTCTATGAGCGCAATCCTACGGGGCAGCTGATGTCTCGGTGCATCAATGATCGCGAGTACGTTCGCGGCCTTGGTGGGGCCGTGTACATGTACATGGCAGAGACGGCGCTAATGTACTTGATCACTGTACCCCTGATGCTGGCCATGGATGTCCAGCTCACGTTGATCGCCATCGCCCCCTATCCCATCTTTCTCTACTTGGCTCGGCAGATCGCACTACGCATCCAGATCACAGCCCGCGCGGCCCAAGACTCCCTGGGCATGATCGCAGAGAAGGTCGATGAGAGCCTGTCGGGCCAGCTGATCATCAAGACCCTGACCCTAGAGGAATTTGACCTAAGAAGGTTCGAGGAACGGTGCCTGGAATACAAACGCCTGACCCTGCAGATGACCCGTCTACGGGCCATCTTGATTGGCACGATGATGGGGCTCGGTGGCATCTCGACTGTGCTCGTCCTAGGCATTGGTGGTGAGAGGGTAGCCGAGGGCAACATGTCCCTAGGTGAGTTTGGGTTGATGTTGACGTACCTCACCATGCTTGCGGTCCCCACTCGTACTCTTGGCTTTGTGATTAGCTCCCTGCGTCGGGGGGCCTCGGCCTTTGAGCGCATTCGAGAAATCCTGGATACCGAGGTTGCTATCCGTGCCGCCATGCCTCCCTCGGACAGCCAAGGCGCCCAAAGCCCAGAGGAAAATCGCCCTCCCTCCATCAAGGTCAAGCAGCTCACCCACGCCTTTGCCGCTCCGTCCCAGCAAGCCCACCTAGAGGGCAGCCTTGGGGACGAAATTAGAGGGAGCAAGGCCGACGTACCGCGGGTCGTGCTGAAGGACATCTCCTTTGAAGTACCTCCGGGAACTACGCTAGCCATCGTCGGCCACACAGGCGCGGGCAAGACCCTTATCGCACGTATCCTCGCAAGGCAGCTTGAGGTTGGCCCCGGCATGGTCTACTTCGATGGCAAGGATATCACGAGCATTCCCACGGAGAGCGTGCGCAACATCACGGGGTACGTGCCCCAGGATGCCTTCCTGTTTAGCGAGAGCCTGCACGACAACGTTGCCTTGGGTATGCCGGATGCCGATCGCATCCAGGTCATCAAGGCCCTCGAAGGTGCACAACTTGCCGGCGACCTTGATCAACTGCCAGATGGTATCGAGACCATGATCGGTGAGCGTGGAGTCAACCTCTCCGGCGGCCAACGCCAACGCACTGCCTTGGCCCGGGTGCTCTTACTCACGCCCAAGTTGTTGATCCTCGACGACACCCTCTCGGCCGTGGACACCCACACATCCGACGCCATCCTCGACCACCTGCGCCCCTTTGCGAAGGAACGCACCACCATACTCATCGCCCACCGCCTTAGCAGTGTCCACCACGCGGATCAGATTCTGGTTCTCGAGGAAGGAGAAATGCTGGAGAAGGGCACCCATGAGCAGCTCTTGGCTGGCAACAGTTGGTACGCGAAGACTTGGAGTTGGCAAGAGAAGAACCAGGTCGAACAACAGGCTGCCGCAGAACTAGAGGCGGAGCTTGAAAGAGACTTTGACTCGAGTCGACTGGACACGGGGCAGGGCCATGAAGACTGAACTCGAGAAACAACCCGGTGCAGCCTTTGACTTCCGGCTGATGAAGCGCCTGTGGACCTTCGTCGCACCCCACCAGAAGTGGCTGTGGCTCTCGCTGTGTCTCTTGCTGTTCACATCAGCCCTTGGCTTGGCCCAGCCCATGCTGATCCGGATCGCCATCGACGACTACCTCATCACGGGTGAACTCAAAGGATTTGGTTGGCTGCTTGGAGCGGTTGGCGTCGCAGTTGTCGGCGAACTCTTGGGCCGAGCATTACAGGCATACACCCTGGAGCTGGCTGGCCAGAATGCCCTGATCGACCTTCGCATGGCGGTCTTTCGGCACCTGCAGAAGTTGTCGGCACGCTTCTTTGATAAGAATCCGATAGGCCGGCTAATCGGGCGCGTCACCACAGACATCGAGTCCCTTGGTGAGATGTTTGCATCCGGTGTGGTCACGATACTTGGCGACCTGATTAACCTGCTCGCCATCCTAAGCATCCTCTTTTGGATGAACTGGCAGCTGACCCTGGTTGCGCTTTGCGCCGTCCCGATTCTGCTGGTCTCAACACTCTGGGTTCGCATCCGCGTTCGACGGGCCTACGACGACATGGTGTCCCGTCGCTCGAAGCTAAACGCCTACCTCCACGAGCAGAGCTCTGGCATGCCGCTGGTACAAAGCTTTGGCAGAGAGAAGCTCACTAAGAGCAAGTTCGACGAGATCAACGAGGGCCTGTGCTCAGCCCAACTGCGCAGCGTGAATTGGGAGTCCTGCCTATCGGCCCTTACCGATATGCTGAGTTCGATCACCATGGCTTTGATCCTGTGGTACGGCGGCGGACTGGCCCTAGAAGCTCTTGGCGCTGCGCCCCTCAGCGAGACCATGCATCCTGGGATTACCTTGGGAACCCTGGTTGCCTTTCTGCAGTACATGGAGCGCTTCTTCGGACCGCTGAATGAGCTCAGCATGAAGTACACCGTCATGCAGAATGCGATGACGGCCTCGGAGCGGGTCTTCCGGATCCTAGACACCGACGACTCGATTCCCCAAGTCGAGACCCCCCACAAATCCAGCGAGACCAAGGGCCACATTCGCTTCCGCGATGTCACCTTCGGCTATGACGAGACGAACCCGGTCTTGAACAAGGTCAGCTTCGAAGTTGCCCCTGGGGAGAAGGTCGCCTTCGTTGGCGCAACCGGAGCAGGGAAGACTACGATCCTTAAGCTCCTGACTCGGCTCTACGACATCAATTCTGGAGCCATCGAGCTAGATGGAGTCGACGTGCGCCAGTACAGCCTTAAGGACCTGCGCTCGCGAATTGGCATCGTGCAACAGGACGTGTTCCTGTTTGCCGGAAATATCATCGACAACATTCACCTCGGTCACCCCGAGATTGATGATGCCACAGCCCGGGCTGCTGCGGACGAGCTGCACCTCGACAAGGTCATCGCAAGGCTACCAGCTGGCTACGACGAGCCAGTCCGCGAGCGTGGCAAGGGGCTGTCCTCGGGTGAGCGCCAGTTGATCTCCTTCGCCAGGGTGTTGGCTCTGCGTCCCGGCGTCTTAGCCTTAGACGAGGCGACATCTAGTGTGGACTCTCACATGGAGAACCTCCTGCAGGAGGCGGTTGGCCGGGTGATGAAGGATCGCACGTCCCTAATCATTGCCCACCGGCTTTCCACGATTCGCGACGTGGACCGCATCCTCGTCATGCATAAGGGCGAGCTGGTAGAGCAGGGCAGCCACGATGAGCTGCTAGCCGCACGCGGCTTCTACTGGAAGCTGTACCGACTGCAGTACAGCCAGGATGAAGCCTAGGCCTCTTGGGCTTCTTCCCGCTTCTTAGGCAGCAGTCCAATCCCCAGCACCAAGAGCGCGCCCGCCACCAGGCCGACGACTCCATTGGCCAGGGGCGAGGCGAGGGGCCCAAGCAGCCAGCCCAGGGCACCGACTTCACTTGCGCCTTCGCTTAGGTTTTGGATGAACTCAGCCAAGGGCCCCACTCCATGGACGAGTATTCCACCGCCGACTAGAAACATGGCGATGGTGCCGACAAACGATAGGGTCTTCAGCAGAAGGGGCGCAGCCTGAATCAACAGGAAGCCGATCCAGCGCTGCCCCTTCGTAAGTAGGCCTTCCCCATCCATTCCCTTAAGGTGCAGGCCGAGATCATCCAATTTCACAATACCACCTACAAGACCATAGACGCCAACGGTGATGAGCAGAGCAATGGCCGTGAGTACCATGGCTTGGTCGGCAACTCCCTTGTCCGCTACCGTGTCCAAGGTGATAGCGACGATCTCTGCAGACAGAACAAAGTCCGTTCGGATAGCACCTTTAATTTTTCCCATCTCGAAGGCGACTAGGTCAACCTTGGGATCTGCGATGGCCTCCTTCAGCTTCTCACTGTGTCCCCCACCACCGTGCATCAACTTCTCGGCACCCTCAAAGCAAAGGTAGGCTCCACCCAACATCAATAGGGGCGTGATCAGGATTGGCGCAAAGGCGCTGATGAGAAGTGCCGAGGGAACCAGGATGGCCTTGTTGACCAAGGAGCCCTTGGCGACGGCCCAGACCACAGGCAGCTCGCGATCGGGTTGGACACCGGTCACCTGCTCGGCGTTGAGGGCCAAGTCATCCCCCAGAACACCCGCGGTCTTCTTGACGGCCACTTTAGTCATGGTGGCCACGTCGTCGAGCATGGTCGCGATGTCATCGAAGAGGGCGAAAAAACTAGAAGCCATGGTGCGCGTTGGTATTAGGGGTACTTTGGTGAAGAACAAGTCTACGAAGGAAGAGCGCCGGATTCCTTCATAACCTTGAGTGCAACAGGATCGCGAGACGCTACCTTTCAGGCCTTCGCTTATCACGCTCGATCCGATGCCCGAACCAATTCCCTTCGAACCTCCCCCTAAGGCCGCAGCAAGCAAGCAGCCCTGGCCCAAGCGGGTCTTAGTCACCGTTTTCCTGTGCTTTGGTGTCTTGCACTTGGCACCGGCAAAGTGGATCGAAAGCGTGTACTGCGAAGCCATCTACCCCCAGGTTTTCCGGCTGCAAAAAGCAGCCTTTGGTGGGCTTTCCTTCTCCGCATCGGAGGTGCTGCTGCTGCTCGCCACCTGTGCCGTGATGCTTCTAAGCATTCGCGGACTCTCGGGGATCCTTCGCCAAACAATCACCCTATCCATTGGCGTCCAGGCAGGGATCGTTCGGGGCGTGTTTTGGACAGGCCTGTGTTACCTGACATTCCTAGGGCTATGGGGGTTCCACCACGCGAGGCTTCCCTATGCGACTCACATTGGCCTAGACAGATTCTTGAATCGTCCAGAGTTGGCCATCCAAACGGCAGAGCTTGAGGCCCTCTGCAGGAGCCTTGTCACGGGTTGTAATCAAATCGAGCCCCTAGTCGACCAGAATCTAATCAGCATGGAGTCCAATGCGGGTCAATCCTTGGCACTCACCGCCATGGCTAACCTGTCGAAGAAGATCCCGATCTTTGGGGGAAGGGAGCCAAGCTTCCGATTGGCCAATGGGTCCCCGCTTCTATCCCGTCTAGGCATCAGTGGAATCTACTCTCCTTTTACCGGTGATGCTCACTTGAATGGTCAGCAGCCAAGCTGGGCGCGCCCCTTTACCGCCTGCCACGAGATGGCCCATCAACTCGGAATCGCAAGAGAAGGTGAAGCCAACTTCGTCGCGTGGCAGGCCTGTATGGGATCTGATTCCAACGAGCTCCGCTACTCGGCTTACATGGTGGCCTTGGGATCCGCAAGCAACGCTCTGTTTGGTCTCCAGGGCGGACGAGAGGACTCGGTTGTATTTGAGATCTTGGCTGGATTAAGTCCTGAAGTGAAAGAGCAGCGCAATCGAGCTGCGGCCTGGTGGGCGGAGATGATGGGGCTGGCCGGGAATCTTGCGCAGGCCACGAACCACGCCTATCTTCGGAGTCAGGGGCAAGCCGATGGCGTGGAGAGCTACGGCCACCTGGTGGATCTCATACTGGCAGATCGACGCAGAGAAGACGCCGAACTACGTGATAGGAAACAGGCGGCTGAGTAGGGACGGTACGGCGGTCTCCACCCGCAAAATTCTTGGGCCCATGTGCACGGGTTCCAGCCCGGCCTCGCGCAGCTTCTGGATCTCGTAGGGAATAAAGCCACCTTCGGGTCCAATGGCCAGGGTCGTCGGGGTCTTTTCCGCAGCGGGCAGCGGTTGGGCGTCGTAGGGATGGGCCACCAGGCCGCGCGTTCCCTCTGCAATGGCGGGCAGCTCGTCTTCCACAAAGGGCTTAAAGCGCCTCTGCAAGACGACCTTGGGGAGCACCGTGTCCACGGCTTGTTCTAGTCCAAGGTGTAGGTGCTCGGCCAGCCCCTCGGCCGTCAAGATGGGAGTCTGCCAATAGCTCTTCTCCACTCGATAACCGTTGAGCAAGACGATCTTTTTGACGCCCATTGCTGCCACGGTCTGCAGGGTCCGCTTGAGCATGCGCGGCCGAGGCAGGCCAAGAATCAGAGTCAAAGGTAGGGCAGCCGGCGGCTTTTTTGCGTAGGTAACAGCAAGAGTAGCCTGTTTGTCGGAGAGCTCGAGGACGACGCCTGTCCCGATATCGCCATTGATGAAGCCGACTCTCAAAGTCGCCCCCGTGTCTGCGCGGTGCACATGGCGAATGTGCTCGAAGCGGCGGCCGCGGAGCCGATAGACGCCCTCTTCGCAGAGGTCTTCAGGATGCAAGAGGATGAGATTCACGCCTGTTCCACCCGGCGAATCTGCCCGTAGCAAAGGGACCGATAAGCACGAAGAAGGACGTCTGTGGTTGGCTTGGGAAGGTCAAGGGGGATCCTCACCAGGGGGAGCCCATCGAAAGGCACTGGAGGTTGGGCGCGCATTAGATCAGCCCACAAACGCACGGGCGCATTAAAAAAGACCACCTCGGGCTCTCCGTACTCGTCCCACCAATCGTGAAGTTTCTCGCTGGTCTCTTCCAGAATCGCCTTGGCATTTTGCAGCCGTAGACGAGACCCATAGCGAGACTTCCCCTTCGAGTTTAGGTGGGTTGGCTGAGCTCGGCCATTGCCACGAACGACGTAGCGCTTGATGGTCTTCGTATGAAGAACGACACCGGCTTCGAAGAGGCCTAAAGAAGTGGCCCCGGCCTGCAAGCAGATCACCACCTGCAACCCAGGCTCAAAGGGAATCTCTGGGATCCAATTGACGAGGTTCTGGCGCGGCTGTCCAAGCGAGATGGCCATGGGAGGAATTAGGCACCAATCACCACTTGTGAAAATGCAGCGATTTGGATGACCACGGCTCGGCGCTTCATCGAGAGCGTCGAACTCAAGGCAGATCTGCTCACAGTCCTCCCAAGGAAAAGTTGCGGGTAGCCCAGGGGGCAGGGGCTCGGGATTCGCCATGGCCCATGAGACTATCCGTTTGGCTTAAAGAAGGCTAGCCATAGTGGCAACGTGCCTCACCCCATCGTCCGGACACGTGTGACTCCGAGCATGCGCTCAATGGCCTGCATCCGACGCCCAAGGAAGGGCACATGCTCAATACGTGCAACGATCTGGTTCTCACGCCGCACGAGAAGGGTCCCCCCACCGAATGTCAGCATAAGCTCCAGGACGTCGGGGATCTCGCGGGTGACCGTGCTGCCCTGGCGAGGCACAGACTGGTCCCGGCCCCAGGGCTGCAAGTAGTGCGTGAACTCGTTAGGCTCAAATCGCCAATAGTCCATGCGGGGTTGCAGGCAGCCTAGCCCCATAAATACGAACAGGAAGCCACCCACCAGAAAATAGACATGGGTGCTATAGGTCAGGGTGAGGCTTGTGACCCAAGTGCCAAGGGCCCCCACAAAGGCCACGTCTTTTTGGGAGGTGATGTACAGGAGCAGCCCTCCCACGATAAGCGTCAGCAGGGCGATGGTGAACTTCTTCTGGTTGAGGTCCGTGACGATGACCAGCAGGTTGAAAAGCAACGCACATGACCCCGCCCAACCCAGAGCGTTAGGCGACACCCCCACCATGCTCAAGAATCCGCACCCCAGGAACACGATCATGGATGGCCAGAAGTAGATGATCATGGGGAACGAAGCCACCAGGACAGCCTGCTTGTCCTGATCTACCTTCCGGGGGTAGTAGATGTCCCAGATGGACTCCCTTTCCATGCCCTTAGAAGGAGCTCCCTTCTCCACGCCAGGGCCCTCGGCCGGGACTTGAGGGGCTGCTGGACTAGGATTCTCTTCGGGATTGCTCATAATTCTCAACGATGGACCAAGTTAGGGTTCCCTCCGGATGGGCGTCTCCTGAGCATACAGCCAAGCACGGCGACTATTCCACAACACCGGCCTCAATAGCTTATAAGGCCAGATTTTGGGTAACGAACTGGTCGCCAACCGCCCAGTTCCAGTCGGTTTAGCCCCGCAAATCGCCTTGAAATGGCCTTTTCTAGACCACATGATGTATCAGACCCCAAAATTGGTACTTCTTCGCCCCTATTAGCAGGGTACCTTTTGGTTCGATCTCTTCGATGCTAGGGATCTTTTTCTCCACCTTGTCCGTCTTCTCCACACCTACTTCCAGTGGCCCTCCCCACAACTGGGGCCCCTCCTTGAAGTTCTCTGCAACCGGAAATTGAACATGGCCTTCTTGACTAGGATCCTCGCCGCAGCAGCTCTTGCGACCACCTGCTTGACCAACGCCTCCGCCCAGTTGATCAGCCTCGACACAACCTATGCAGGTGGAAACGCGCAGAGCGGGAACATGTTTGACCTCAGTTCGGCTGAGGACATCTTACTGAGGGGGCTCGACGTGAGCATTCCCACAGGCACGGTGGGCATTGAGGTCTATTATTCGTTTGGTGGTTATGCGGGCAAGACAGCCTCCTTGACTTCTTGGACCCTATTAGCCTCAGGGAACGTCGCTGGGCAAGGTGGAGGTCAGGCAACTCCACTTCCATTCACCTTCAATCTTCCCATTCCGGCAGGACAGGTTGTGGGCTTCTATGTCACTACGAACAGTGGCCAGTCCATGGACTACACCAACGGGACTACGGAGGGAAGTCTATTTGTTACCGACGGTGTCCTGTCCTTCTTTGAGGGTGTCGGGGTTGCTTACCCGGCGGCCGGCACTTTCTCTCCGCGAATCTGGAACGGCACGATTTACTACGAGCAGGACGGTGGAACCGACCAAGAAGGTTTCCTTGAGGTATCCAATATAAAGGGCAATCTGGAAACGGGTCGACTCGGGACGAGTTTGGCTCTCTTGGATGACATCAACTCAGATGGCGTTCGCGACTTCGCTCTTGGAAACCCCGGTGAGTTCGGAGGAAACGGGCGTCTGCTTCTTTACGGCGGTAAGAAAGCCGAAAAGTTGGTCACAATCAAAGGCACAACAACCGGCGGGGCCTTAGGTGCCGCCGTAGCCAACGTAGGCGATACGACTGCCAAGGGAGCCGGCCCCGATAGCACCCTTGTTGGTGCACCGGGTACAGCTCCGGGCCACGTGGGCGAGGCCTTCGTTTACCTTGGCGGCGAAACGACTCCCAACTTGAGCTTTGCCGGTATCGCCGATGATCTGTTTGGCTCCGCTGTAGGCGGGCTGGGCGATATTGATGGCGACTTGAATAAGGACTTGATCATCGGATCTCCTGGCTACGAAACCGGTCCTATTGTCAACGTTGGCAGGTTCTACGTCTACTCTGGTGAAACGGGTGCAGAGCTCGTCAAAGGCGAATCCTTCGGCCAGGACGATCGGCTAGGTACGGCCGTCACGGGCCTTGGTGATGTGGATCTCGATGGCGTACCCGACTTCGCAGTCTCGGCCCCTGGCGCGTTTAAATCCGGCGCAGGCGTCGTGGGGCGAGTTGAAGTTTGGTCTGGCGCAACGAAAGCTAGGCTATACGAAATCTTTGGCTTCTTCCCAGACGGGGAGTTTGGAGCAAGCCTATTGGATCTTGGCGACATAAACGGAGACGGCAAGTCCGACTTTGCCATTGGGGCTCCCTTTGAGATCACGAACACCGGCGCGGTCTACGTCGTCTCTGGCAACGCTGGGGAGGTTCTCTATCGCGTCCAAGGCAGCAAGCCTGAGGCCTTCTTTGGCTCGTCTCTCGCAGCTCTTGGCGACACAAACGGCGATGGATTAGCGGATTTTGCCGCGGGCGCCCCGGCTCAAAAGGGCGACTGGGGCTACGTCAAGATCTTCTCGGTTGAGTCCGGGATCGAGATCGGGAACCTGATCCAGGGAGGTGCAAGTACACGGTTCGGCACAAGTGTGGCCAGCGCTGGCGATGCAAATGAGGACGGACTGGACGACATTATGATCGGCTCTCCCTACGAGTTTTATAACGGCAACAAGGAAGCGGGCACTGTCCGAATAGTGACGACCCTAGGCAGCCCTTCGATTACGGAAGCCACTGGAGTTCACGCATTGAACAGTGGAGATTACATCGTCCGCGGATCCAGCTTGGTTGGTGTCACCACCTTCGTAGATGGCTTAGAGGTACCGAGTAACAGCGTCTCCCCCTCGGAACTCCGCATCCCGGTTCTCCCATCCATGCCCGGTGGTGTCCACGACCTCAGGGTCGAGACCGAGAACGGCATCATCACGCTCCCCGATTTCCTACCTCGCTATCCCGCCTTGATTGCACCTCCAACGGTGACCTTGGGGAGCGAGGTAACCATCGAACTGGACAATGGTGAGCCGGGGTTCTACTTCCTGGCCTGGTCCGGTGCCAAGTACGACACACCTGCACCGTTTGACAACTATGGATGGTTCCACGGCTTGGACCTCAACGGAGTCTGGCTCTTCAAACAGGGGGCCTTTACGGAGGGAGACACTAGGGTGAAGCTCACCAACATGGCGCCCTCGACCCCCAACCTGGCGGGCACTGTGATATACCTGCAGGCCCTGACCACCCAAGATGATCAGGCCTATGCGGGCTTCACGAACTCGGTATCGTTCACATTAGTTTCGGCGACTCCCTAGAGCGACCGTCTCGAAAGACAGAAAACCGCGGCGCGGGACTCTTCGAATTAAGAGTCTCGCGCTGCTATGCTTATCCCCATGAGCTTGAAAGATTCTGGTGGTAGCTTCGGCAGTTTTGACGCCCTCCGTAAGGCTACCCAAGGCGATGCGTCTCCGGAACCAACTCCAGAGAGCCCCGAAGAGGAGAAGGGCTGGACGCTCCTCTCCGGAGACGACGAAGAGTACGAATTGACTGAGGAGGAGCTCGCCGCGCTTCCCCCACTCGAAGCCAATACCCCTGGCCGCATATCGAATCGTCCTCCCGGCTTTGGTCCTATGGATACGGGCCCGGACTGCTATCGGGACTCCAACTCCGAAGAGCTTGGCATCCTTCGCTCGTTCCGGCTCCGGACCATCTTCCCCGATGACGTTCTCGGGGAGACTCAAGACCTGCCTGCAAACCCCAGACCGGATGACTTAAAGGGCCGACTTGATCTCCGTGACCAGCTAATTTTTACGATCGATGGCGCCGACGCGAAGGATTACGATGACGCGGTACAGATTGAGCCCATTGGCGAAGGCGGGTTTAGGCTGGGCGTTCACATTGCGGATGTCAGTCACTACGTGCGCGAAGGTTCGATCCTTGACGATGAGGCACTGACTAGGGGAACAAGCGTTTACCTTGCCGATCAGGTGGTCCCCATGTTGCCCGAAGAGCTCTCGAACGGGCTCTGCTCCCTGGTACCCGACCAGGACCGACTTGCGTTCTCCGTCTTTATGGAGTTTGACAAGCACGGCGAACGGACTGCCTCCAGCTTCTCTAAGAGTGTCATCCGCAGCAAGAAACGCACGACCTATCGAGTGATCCAGGAGCTGCTAGATGGCGAGCAAAACGATGAGACCGAAGCGATTGCCTTCCTCAAGCCGACTTTAGAGCACTTCCGCACGTGGACCCGTAAGCAGCAAGCTCTGCGCGACGCCAAGGGCTCCCTGCGCATGCAAAGCAAGGAGAAGCGCTTTCGCTTTGATGACAAGCACGAGCCGGTTGAGATCTACTTCTCCCCCAAGTATTTCTCTCAAACCCTGATCGAGGAGACTGCCCTTGCCGCCAACCAGGCCGTCGGTGATTTCTTTGTGAAGCAGGGCCTGCCTACCATCTACCGGGTTCACCCGGAGAAGGATCCTGAGGAGGCCGAGCAGGTCATGGCGATGCTGGACAAGATTGGGATTCGCGTGCCTAAAAAGCAGCGACTTACCGGTAGGGACATCGGCCGCATGATTCGGCTCGCCCGCAAGCGAGCCAACGCCGAGGCTCTGGTTCAGCGCATCATGGGCCTGGTTGAGAAGGCGGTCTACGAGGTCAAGGATCACGAGGATGTGGCCGAGCACTGGGGCCTTGCGCGCAAGGCGTACCTGCACTTCACCTCCCCTATCCGCCGCTACCCGGACCTCATTGTCCACCGCTGGCTACATGCGGTCCTTACTGAGGATGAGCAGGCGATCACACAGCTAAAGGGCGAGGGGATGCTGTTGGAACTGAACACCACTGCAACCCACGCTTCGCACCAAGCCAACTTTGCGGAAATGGCCGAGCGGGCGATCTTCGATCTCAAAGTTTGCCAGTTTATGGAGCCCAAAATTGGCGACACCCTGGAGGCCAAGGTGATCAGGGTCAACCGCGCGGGCATGGAGATCGAGCTCGTCGGCCTCAACGTCACTGGCTTCCTCCCCTCTCGCAGTATTGGCGACCGTCCCAAGTGCGAAGGCTCCACACTCACTATTCAACAAGGCAAACGGCTGCTCTCTTTTAGCGAAGGCTACCCGATTCGCATTCTTGTGGAAGATGTCGATTTCCTTAAGCTCCAAGTCATGCTGGCCTTGGCCACTTAGCACCCAACACGAAAACTCAGTATGAGATCCCACCTCGAATCGATTCTTGCCCAGCAGTCTGGCTGGGTGGAGCTGCGGTATCACCGCCGTCTACTTAACGACTTCACCGTGCAGAAGGGCCGTGTAGATGTGGCAAACTCTTCCGTCACCGGAGGCATTGGGGTCCGCGTACTTGAGGGCGGCTCATGGGGATTTGCAAGTACCGTAGACACCTCGACTGGTGCGATAGAGGCGGCAATTGATACCGCAAGGGCAAATGCGGTCGCGATCGCCAAGGTCCAGACTAAGAAGATCCCCGATCTGCCCACAGTCACCCTCGCCAAAGGGGAAGTTACTCTTCCGGGATACGATGAGCTTATGGCCCGCCCCCTCGAGGAGAAGCTTAGTGCCATGGTCAGCATGGAGCGTGAAGCAGCCGGTCGGGCCACCGAGATTCATACCGCTCGAGCGAGCTATCGGGAGATTTTCGAGGACAAGGTCGTGGTCACCACAGACGGAGCTTCCGTATCCCAGAAGTTAGTTCGTCCAGAACTGCGCTTGGTCGCCTTCGCCAGCAAAGATGGCGAACAGAACATCGGCCACACATCGCTTGGGGTCACAGGTGGCTGGGACTGCCTATTCAACCACCACAAGGCTGGCGCCATCATCGAAGACACGGCGCGCAGCGCGGTGGACCTCTTGGGTGCACCCCACCTTCCTGGCGGAAAGACCAAGGTGATCCTTGAGCCTAGCGTCGTTGGACTCCTAAGCCACGAAGCGATTGGCCACACGGTCGAGGCCGACTTTGTCATGTCTGGCTCCGTTGCGGCAGGGAAGATCGGACAGCGGGTTGCTACAGACTTAGTCACCCTCTGCGACTCCGGCGCAGCCGAATTCGGACCAAACCCCGGGGGACTGATGACCTTCGACGACGAGGGCGTCCCCACCGAGAACACCGTCATTATCGAAGACGGCATCTTCAAGAGCTACCTCCACAATCGTGAGTCTGCTGCCCACTTTGATGTGCAGCCCACGGGCAACGCTAGGGCGTGGCTCTATCATGACGAGCCCTTGATTCGCATGCGAAACACCTACATCAGTCCTGGTGAGACCAGCTTCGAGCAGATGGTCGAGACCACCAAGAAGGGCTTCCTTCTTGTGGGTGCTGGCTCCGGCCAAGCGGACGCAACCGGCGAATTCATGTTTGGTACCGACTATGCCGTTGAGATCAAGGACGGGAAGCTGGGCCAAAAGTTCAAAGAGGCCACCATCTCGGGCGTTGCCTTTGATGTTTTGGGAACCGTGGATGCGGTCAGCTCTGAGTTCAAATGGGATCTTGGCGCGGGCTACTGCGGCAAATGGCAGCCCGCCAAGGTCGATGCCGGCGGCCCCTATGTCCGCTGCGACATTACCCTAGGAGGTCGTCAGTGAGCTCCGTCCAAACCGGCCCTCCGATCTCCTGTGAACTGCTTCTGGAGCGTGCTTCGGATCTTCTGCGCGAAGCCCTTAGCCAAGGTGCCGACGAGGCCCAAGTAACCTCACGGGGGGCGGAAGAGACCAAGGTGCGCTACGAGAAGAACGACTTCACGTGCACTTCAACCAACGGGACCCTGACCCTCTCGCTAAAGGTCTACTGCAAGGGCAAGAAGGGCACGGCTTCCACGAACGATCTAGGCGCAGATGCCCTCAAGGATACGGCCCAGCGCGCGATTGCCTTGGCTAGTTTCTCCCTGGAGGACGAGCACCTTTCGCTTCCCCCGGACGGCCCCACCCAAGACGTCCCCGGCCGCTTTGACCAACACCTCGCCGAACTTACGGCCCCGGAGCTCCACGACCTGGCTGCCGATTTTATTGCCGTGGCGAAGGCCGATGCCCGGATCAGCCTCGACGGCGGTCAGGTGGAGGTCACCAAGTACTACGAAGCTCTAGTTAACAGTAACGGGCTGTCCCGCACCGATCGGATCACGCGACTCGATTGGACCCTGATGGGGTTGGGCAAGACCGAGACTGAGACCACCTCCTTCGACTACCTCTCGGGAAGCTCGTGGAAATGGGACGGGGCCATAGACTTGGCCAAGGACACCGCTGAGAAACTCGTAGCAAGCATCTTGGCCAGCTTTGGGCCAAGCACCTGTCCAAGCTACAAGGGCCACGTAATGCTCTCGCCAGGCGTCGTATCCAGCCTGGTACTCCAGCCGATCGGCTACCACGTCGGTGGTGCCCAGCTAATGGACGGCAAGTCGCTGTGGGAGAATAGTCTGGGGGACCTGGTAGCCTCTCCTAGCTTCACCTTAAAGGATTCAGCTCACAATACCCAACTCATGGGCGCATCTCCCTACGACTCCGAAGGGGTGCCCACCCAGCCGCTAACGATCATTGAGGATGGAGTGCTCAGTGCTCACGTGGACTCGACCTATACCGCCAAAAAGCGCGGGACCAAGTCCACTGGCCACGCCGGAGGATTCCACACTCTGGAAGTCAGCGGCGGCAAGGCAACAAAACGAGAGCTCCTAGAGGCAGCCGACCGGCTTGTGGTTGTGGAGCGCTTTAGTGGCAATGTCGATCCCTTGACGGGAGACTTTTCGGGCATCGCCAAAGGAAGCCACTACTACGAAGACGGGCAGTACAAGTACGCCTTGTCCGAGACGATGATTGCAGGCAACTTCTTTGAGATGATCAAGAGCATTCAAGGCCTGACGAAAGACCCCAGGCCCTACTGTGGTCAGTACGTAGCCCCTTGGATCCTAGTCAATGGGATCTCGGTCACGGGGACCGCAAGCTAAACGCCTTGCGCCTTTAGCCTTAGAGCTAGTAGTGCGGAGGAGGATCGTCGTGGGGCCTAAGGCCTTCTGCGGCGCCCGACTCGTCTGCCTTTGCGCGTGTCTCTAGCCGAGCGAGCCGCGCAGTGAGGGACTGTAGTTCCGCCCCCTGCTCAAGGATGACTTCGTTCTGCACTTCTACCGTGCGCTCAAGGAAGGCAAGCTTCATTTCCAGCTCGACCACTTCGTTTGGTTTACCTGACATGTGCCTATTGTCACAGAGCTGGCAGTCCGATTGAATGAAAAAGCACCAAAGCCCTAAGGCAGGGCCTTGCCTTGCATGCCCCTTGACCTCCCCCTGCTGAGCCGTCTCCCCCGTGGCTGTGTCCGCACAGAATATGCCTGGGGCTAACCCTTAGGTGCTGCGCTGGTTGCACTTCTCTACGCCTAAGTTGCGAAGTTCCACGCCCGCGTAACCCACGGCTTCTTGGAACCAAACACGGCTGAGGACCTCATCGGCCATGGGATTCGACGCGCTAGAATCAGGGCCCAGCCCTATCCAAAACCTATCTGCTCTCATGGGAAGTTCGAGGGCGTTGGGCGAAGATGCTCTTCCCAGGCTTCTATCTCGTTTGCTTGCCAGGATTCCAGTCATCCTGGGGCGAGGGGGCCAGAGGAAGAGCAAAATGAGGTCTACTTTGCAGGGTCTGGCACGAGCGGGCTCGCAGGGCCCCTACGCTCGAACTCTGGAAGCTCCAGAAGGGCGGGATCCAGGCGACCTAGGGCCTCTAGGGCCTGCTCGATTTGTTGGGCCTGGTCGGTTTGGTTCCCGGCACGCAGCCGGACCAGAATGGCTCTGGCTGTGCCTGCGGGGGTAAAGGTCATGCCATCCAGGGAGGCTGCAGATTCCGGGGAAGTGTCAAAGCTTCTAAGAATCCAATCGAGGGCCTCTGTGTCTTGCTTGCGTTCGTAGGCGATACGGGCCATGCCAGCTTGGGCCATCGCAATTTGGTGTGCCGCACCATCGGAGTTGGAGTCATCAACCTCCAGGGCCATCGTAAAGTGCGCCATGGCCCGTCGGTAAGACTGGGAACCCTGGGTCGGGTTGCCGACGCGCCGATGGGACTCGGCCGCGGCGATCGAAGCATAGCCCGCGTACCAACGCAAGACTGGAGATGCGCCAGGAGCTGCGAGCATGCGATCGTAGACCACCTCTACGCCATCCAGCGCGTCAACCATGCGGTCCTTGAGCAGTTGGGTTCGCAAGCGAGAGTGCAGCTCGGGGGAGTCGGGGAAGCGCTCGATAGCAAGGTCCAGAAACCTAGCGGAGTGACCCGTTGCCTCGACACCCGTCAGGAAGTCAAAGTTTGCGATGGCGTGCTCAGCGGAACCGTACGGGTGTTGCAGCAGAATGCCGTAGGCCGTGTGGATATCCGTGAGCCACTCAGGCGCCCAAGGGTTGCGACGGCGCATGGCGCGGGCGATACCTTGCTGACGGGCTTCTCCAAACATGCCGATCATGGCCATGGCGAGTGGGCTTGTGTCCCCGGGCGGAATCACCTTGGCGACGTCCACAGACTTAGCGTAAGCGCCGACCCGGTCGCCGTTGTGATAGCGACCTAGGGCGATCACCGATTGCAGCTCCCACCCCGTGGCTCCTAAAGAGCCGGCAAGGGCGGCGGACCGAAGCGCGTCCGAGACCAAGAGAGTGGCGAACTCCGGAGTTAGATCCTGGTTCATCGCGAAACACATTAGCGCGACTGCGTGGCGGACCAAGGCATTGGGATCTTGCTCATCCGGCTGCACCTCGGGTGCGGTGATCTTCGGCGGCACACCCATTGGTGCTAACTTACCGAGCGCGGCCTGCCAGAGGCTTCGGTCCAGAATCGTGCTCTCTTGGCCTAGACCGGCGTAGACCTTGGCTAGGCGGCGGGCCCGAAACGACTGCTTGCCCATCTCCTTTAGGGTGGCAATTAGCATATCTTGCTGGCTCTGCTCCATGGGCGAGCGAAGGGCCTCGGCGATCAGGTCCACGGCGCCCCCACCAACCGACAGCTGGCCAGCGTTCTGGGTAAGTCCCTCCCAAGCCATCTGCCGAAGCTCCAGGTCCGGTCCTAACAGGGCCAGTCGCATCACTCCGACTTGGGAGGAGCGCGCATGCTTGACCGCCGCGCCAAGGATCTCCTTCCGCGTCTCGAAGTCACCCGCCTGGTAGGCCGTCTCCACCGCCTCGCGGTCTACCACATCCAGGCTCTGGACGCGCTCGACGATCGATCGATCCCCGTACCCAGGAGGCGGGGGATTGGTCGGGCGGTCGATGACAGCGTCCTTGATTTGCTTGAAGACCGAGTCGGTATCGAAGGCGTAGTACACGTCGTACATTTCCGTCGAGTCAAGCTCCACCGCGATGTGACGGGGGGCGACCCGCGTGTCGTCGAAGAACTGGTCAAACAGTCCCGGCTCTACATCGATATGCTCACCGCAGGTCACGGTCCCGAAGCGCGGGCAGACGATGCGAGCTCCGCTTGCATCGTAATCCCTGGAGTTGTGCCTGTAGACCGACGCAATCACGCAGACATAAGGCTCAAACAGAGCCGCGCTCTCCTCTTCCCGATAGCGAATTCCGGCGTAGTGCTCGGACGCAATCTCGCCGTCCATGTTGACGCAGACTAGGATTGGCTTCCCCGTCTCCTTAGAAATCTGTACCGCATCGCCATAGGAGCGCTGCCATTTGATCAGTACGGGACGAGCCCACTCTTCCCAAGTGGGCGCGCGCCACATCTGCTCTCGGCTTAGGGGCTGGCCATCAGGACCGACCTGCCCCATGGCACTACTCGAAAGGATGCCGATCCCAAAAACAGCAAGTAAAGACGCAAGGAACTGAGGGAGGCGGGTCATGGGAAGCAAGAAGTAGGCGAAAAGCGGGAAGGCAGCAGCAGACAGCTTACTCAAAGCCAAACTACGCCTAGAAGGGAAGGGCATAAATCAAGGCCGGCCCGATTGCGCGCCCATGGAGCGAGCTACCTAGCCAGGGTGACCTGCCCCTCCTCCCCTGCACTCACATCAATCTCCACCGATTCCTTCTGGCCACTGGCTGTGGAAAGTCTAACGCGCCACTTACCCGGAACCAGGTCCTTCAGAAGAGCTTCCGATCCTTGGACGAACTTCCTCTCTGACTGCTCATCATCGCCCTCTTCAGCCTGAAGTAGCTCGGCACGAATCATCTGAAAGGCGGAGGGCTCTCCCGTCAAGGTGACGCGGATCGAGGCTCCCATGCCTAGCTGGATGGCTAGACCCGACTTCTTCTGGCCAGCGCTTACAGTCACAGACTCAGACAGGGAATCCGTGTGGCCCTTGCTTGAGCCCTTCACCACTAACGGGACATCCGTCGGGACTCCGATCAGGGTGTAGCTCCCATCCGCGCCTGTGCGCATTCCGCCACTATCGCCAAACATAGCGCGCATGAAACGCTCGCTTTCAAGGTTACTGCTACCTTCGTCGTAGGCCTTGACCAGTGCGCCTTGGACGGGGCTCCCACCGGCGTCAACCACCGTACCTTCCAGGACTCCAACCTTCAGGGAGTAGCTCCCCCGGTTCTCACCTTCCGAAAGGTTCACGAGTACCTTTTGAGCGGGGACGGACTCCGATGGCTGGACGCTCAAGGCGCGGTCACCGGGATCAAGTCCCTTCAAGACGAACTTGCCGTTCGCATCCGTCGTGTCGGAAGTGTCGCTGTCACCAAAGCCGCGGTTACGGCGGAACTGACGGTTGCCATTGGAAGAAGGCGAGCTTTCAGGGTCCGACAGGTAGCTCACCATCACCCCTGCCATCGGTTGGCTATCCACTATCACAACGCCGGTCAATACGGTGTCCTGGGGCACTCGAAGCGTGATCTCTTGATCCACACCGGAGACCACCTTAAGCGGAGTCCAAGTTGCCTTATCTTCGGGGCTGTCCCCCCAGAAGGCACCGCTATCACCGGGGCGCGCGGCCTTGATCGTGTAGTCTCCAGGGGCAACGTCGCGGAATGTGACGCGTCCCTTTTTACTGGTTGTGCCATCACTACTGCTCTGACCGCCATCCGCCTTGTAGCGAACCGGGGCTTGGCTCACAGGATTGCCAAGGGAGTCGAGCACGGTCACTTCGATTTCGCCACCCTTCGAGAGCGTGACAATCTCTTCGCGCCAGCCGGACGTCGGCATGACGACATCATCCACAACCAGGATTGCGAAACCCGAGCGCCGAATGGTCAATTTGCCAGTCGGGGTACTCACGGCCGAAATCTCAACCCAGCCGTCACGGCCCGTCCTTTCCGATGAGCTTTGTGAGGTAAGCGCGTCCTGGGCTCTAGAATCAAGACTGGTCCCGGACTCGGCGGCTTCGCCAGGCTCGATGGCGGTCAAGCCGACCCGTGCTCGGCTGAGTGGGTCACCCGAACCCGCCTCCACAACTCGAACTCGAAGAATCGGAGCCTTCTGGAGGCTGACAAGGCCCAGGTCCGTCTGTTCATCCGCGCGGATGGTGATGTCGGTCTCGGTCTGGTCCTTGTAGCCATTGGCCGTCACCGTGAACACGAGTTTGCCCGACTCTTCTTTGGGTCGCAGCTCGTCAATCTCGACTCGACTGCCAGCGAACTCTCGCTTCTTAGATCCAAAACTACCCATCCCACGCCTCTCATTGGTCCAGCGGTAGCGGACTGTACAGCCCATAATGGGTTCATTGGTCTCAGCATCAATAATACGGAACGTGAGGCCCGCGCCACTGTCGTATTCGAGCTCGACTCCCTGGGTGCCTGCCTTCGCCCGCACCTCGTTCGAGCACGTGAGCTCTTGCATAATGCCCTCATTCAAGGAAGCAGAGATGTCGAACTCTCGATCGGCCGGGATGCCTTGGATAAGAAACGAACCATCCTCGGCCACGTCGGCGGAATAGCCGGACCCTGTAAAAGCTTGCATCATGATGCTGATACCCGCCACATCTTCGGTGTCGGCTTCCTGAACAGGAATGGCCTTCACCTTTACATAGCGCTTCCCCTTGGGGAAGTTGCGTATCACACCCGAAATGGCGGCCGACGGTGGAAACTCAAGTTGCAGGTCGAGGTCTTCCATGCCCACTCTCGAAGCGATGCCTTCAAACCTAGCCTTCTCATAGGCATCGTGCAGGGCAACCACGACGTACTCACCCGGAGGCTCGTTGCCCAGCTCAAAGCGTCCTTCCTTGTCCGTGGTTGCAGAGGTGCTGCCCATTCCACGAAAAACGGCCGCCATACCCATCATGCCATCATACATCCCCTCTTCCCCGGGGTCCGTCCGACGAACCAGCGCACCTTCAACGGGGTTGCCCAGGGCGTCGCGCACAACGCCGGCTAGGACAATACCGCGCTGCATGGTTATCGCAGGCATGGCGTAGTCTTCTCCGCGCCGCTCAGACCGTAGGTCATCTCGAAAGACCTGGAATCCCCGGGCATACACCTTTGCCGTAACCTCCTCCCCTCGAAGGCCCCTACGGCTCGCCTTGTAGCCGCCGTTCACGTCAGTCTTCGCCTCGGAGGCAAAAACCGGAACACCAAGGGCAAGCAAGCTCCCCGAGCGGCCATCCCCTGAGAAGTTGATCTGCGCGTTTGGAACGGGGAAGCCTCGTTCGTCGACCACGCGTCCGACCATAAAGGGGCCCTTGGCCATCTCCTCGAGGCGCTCTGCCTCCTTGGCTTCGGCCTGCTTCGCCAGCAAGGTGGCCTCGTCAACGACTACGTTGCGGTCCGCTGTGTCAACCTCTTCGGTCTCCGGGGTCGCGAGCGTGTCCACACGGGCCTTGGTCAACCCAAGCGGGGCCTCTTCCGAATTGGCGCTCAACCTCGTTTCTCCGGCACCGGGAGGGGCAGCTGGCGTCGTGAGGAATATAGCGGCGACCGCAATGCCAACAATGGCAATGAGTCCGACAAGGATCGAAGTGGGTTTCATGGGAGAGGGAGCAGCTGGGGGAACTTGTGGCCTATTTGGGCTTATGCCACCTACGCAGAGTAGCCGCGCATCTTTTCAATATGCGAGGCTATCAGGCTGCCGAATCTAGAGAATCGACGAAAAACTTGTGTTCGAAGCCTGCTAGGCGCAGGGCTGCCTCGCACGGGGGTGCAAGATGTGGTTTTCCAGATGAATGTGCCGGTGTAAATCAGCTTCCAAGGTCTTCAAGCCAACGAGAAGTGCACGCCAAGTGTTGCAGGCTTCCGCGGGCACAAAAAAGTCCTTCGTAAGGGACCGCATGGTCGCCAGCAGCTGGCCCAACTTTTTGTGATCGTCCTCGATGGAATCCAAGACTTCGTCGGGGGTCTTTCCCTCTAGGATCATGGGGAACAAGGTCTCCTCCTCGGTTTTCAAGTGAGGTTCGATATCCGCGCGGACCGCCAAAAATGTCTTTAGGATCCCGTCGAACATGACCTGGTCCTTGTCCCCATGCACGCGGTGCACCTTGCGAGCCATCGTCTCAATCCCAGCGAGCTCCTCTAATAAGGGGCTGTGGTAGGTGTCGACAATGTGCTCTATCAGCTCGGTGATGGGGACGAGGTCCCAGCGTGCCTGGTCGCCCTGGGAGCTGTTGATCTCAGCCTCGATCTCTTGAATGACTCGATCTAAGTCAAGCCCCTTGGCTCGACAGGTTTCAGCCAAGGGTTCGTGCCCGCCGCAGCAGAAGTCCACGGAGTGCCGTGCGAAGACCCGGGTGGAAAGCGGATGCTGGGTGGCTATCTCAGCGACAGTTGTGGTGGCTAGGTTCGTCATTTGTTGATGTGAGCAGTAGTTTTCAGCGCCCTAAGGGCGCACAAAGATCATGTCCAAGAGAGTGCTAAGCACAACGTCGGGCTTTGGTGCCCGGGTGCGCCTGCCTGTACGGATGAGCGCATGGATAGCCCCCATAAAGAGAACCGCGGAGACCTCGGGGGCGGCGTTGGGTCTAAGATCCCTTGCCCGATCAGCTTGCTGGAGTGCCGTCGCCACAAAAGATCTGGAGCGCTTCACCAGAGCCCGGATGCGCTTTGCAGCAGGCTCAGGAACACCGAGCAGGCCCTGATCAGAAAGCAATAGCCAGGAGATCCCTGGATGGGCGCGGACCACAGCGACTCGGTTAAGACCAAGCTGCAGAAGTCGCTGCTTGGGCTCCGCAGACTTATCGGGGAAGGACTGCTCTACCAGCTCGATGGCTAGGTCGACAGCTGCCTCGAGGATTTCATCTAGACTTGCGAAGTGCCTAAAGATGGCACCTGCGCTTAGGCCAAGATGGTTTGAGATCTGAGCAGAGGTCAGCGACTTCGCACCCTTAGCTCCGATGAGATCTAACACAGCGATGGCGATCTCTTGGCGCCTCTCAGGGCTTGCCTTGCGGCTTCTAGTCTTGTCTTTCATAATACCCCCGGACAGCTTCGTAAGTGATTGTTCACTTACGAACCTGTCCAGAACAAGGGAGATTCCTAAGTAAATCCCAAAAACTCGAGGGCAACTATCGGCGTGGGCTACTTACCGACCTGCGCTGCGAGCTGCCTAGCCAAGCTCAAGCCCACTTCTGAGATCGTCGGGTGGTACCAAGGCATCTTTAGAAGGTCCGCCGCCGTCCCGCGGTAGAACATTGCTGTTGAGATGATGTGGATGATGTCGTCGGCCCGCGGCCCTAGGATCTGGCAGCCAAGCAGTTCGCCGGTCTCCCGATGGGCGACCATCTTCCAGAGCCCGTGCTGTACATCCATCGTGATCGCTCGCCCCGTCTCAGCGAGCTTTGCCGATGCCGTGACTAAGGGGATACCAGCGGCAAGGCCCTCGGCTTCGGTGATCCCGATCGTAGCTAAGGGTGGATCCGTAAAGATGGCTGTCATGTGCAAGCGCGTCTCAACGGTGTGGTCACCGGGAACCTCGGCGGCCCCATTGCCAGCAGCCTTGCCCTCCCAGTTGGCGATATGCAAGAGCAGGTCCTTGCCCGTTGCGTCCCCCGCCACAAAGACACGCGGGTTGGTCGTGCGCATAGAGCCATCACACTGGACCCTGCCCCTTTCGAACGCAACGCCCGCCGCTTCTAGACCCATATTCTCAAGGCGGGCATTGCGCCCCGTAGCTGCCACAAAGTGCTTGGCAACCAAGGTCCGCGGACCATCCTCCGTGTCCAGGTGAAGGTGAACCTTGCCGTCCTTGTGCTCAATCTCCTTTGCAGAGAAGGGCGCAACAAGCTCCATGTTGGGCTCGCTGCGAAGCACAGCCTCCATTTCGTCCGCCAGCTCTGCATCGAGCTTCGAGAAGATACGACTACGGTTTGCCTGGATCGTCTTGCACCCCATCCGGGCCAGGAAGAGTCCCAGCTCCAAACCAATGGCTCCCCCACCCATTACGATGGCCGACTCGGGGACCTCTTTAATGTTCATGACATCGTCGCTATCCCAAACTGTCACGTTTTCAATTCCTGGTATCGGCGGCGTGGCAACCTCAGATCCGGGAGAGAAGACGGCACCGCGGGTAAACTGATAAAGCTCCCCCTCCGCCTCGATCGTGTCGGGACCAGCGAAGCGAGCGAAGGCGTCAATGACCTCATAGCCACCATTGGCAATCCCGCCGAGCTTGGCCCGCTTAAACCGAGCCACCTTGGCGTCCTTGTTCGCCATGACCGCAGAGAAGTCAATGCTCAGTTCGCCGTGACCGATGCCCGGCGTGTGGTGTGCTGCTGCCTCGTGAACAAGGTGCCCAGCATGTAACATCGTCTTAGTCGGCATACAGCCCCGGAGAATGCAGAGGCCGCCGAGCTCACCCTTATTAAAGAGCCCAACCCTGGCGTCCTCTCCAAGGGCCGCAACCGCTGCACTGGCCGCTGCCGTTCCCGCCGTTCCACCGCCAATCACAAGCACATCGTATGTTTTCATCCCCAGACCATATCCCCGCCCAAAGATCCATCAACCCCTCTCGGCCCAAAGGCTAGCCTGTACATAAAAAGCCACGAGCCGAGCACGAAGCTAGCGAGCTTTAGTCGCCGGACTGAATCCCCTCGAGCAGCTCCCAGCGCTCCATCGCAAGCTCAAGTTCGGCCTCTAGCTTCTCCAGCACGCCTTGCTCCCGGGCAATCACATCCCCACTCTGCTTGTAAAAGTCAGGCTCTGCCATGGCGCCCTGCAACTGGCCGATCTGCTCTTCTATGCCCTCGATCTTAGCCGGGAGCCCCCCCAGCTCCTTGGTCTCATTAAAGGTCAGCTTGCGGGCCTGGTTGAGACGGACCCTAGCGCCCTTTGGCGCGTCTTCCTTGGCGGCAATAGTCACCTTACCCACAAGATTCTGCTGCTGAGCAAGGGCGTCATCGTAGCCACCCACATACTCGCGTACGACTCCGACACCGCAGCTATCTTGCCCCTCGAATAAGACCATCGAGGTGACCGTATTGTTCAAGAACTCGCGGTCGTGGCTCACGATAATAAGCGTACCCGCATACTCTGCGAGCAGGGACTCCAGCACCTCTAGGGTCTCCAGGTCTAAGTCGTTAGTCGGCTCGTCCAGGACCAGAACATTTGATGGCCTGGACAGGACCTTGGCCAGCGCAAGTCGATTGCGCTCACCACCCGAGAGGTTCCAGATAGGGCCACGGATCTGCTCGTTGTCGAACAGGAAGTCCTGCAGGTAACCGTTGATGTGGCGCTGGTGACCGTTAACCATGACGGAATCACCGTCGCCGCAGATGTTTTGGGCCAGGGTCAGGTCTTCATCGAGCTCGCCGTGCAGCTGATCAAAGCGTGCGATCTCTAAGTTGGTACCGAATGCAACCGTGCCCTGACCGGGCGCAAGCTCGCCCAGCAAGATACGTAGAAGAGTTGTCTTGCCGCTGCCGTTAGCCCCCATCAGCCCGATGCGCTCGCCGCGCTGAATATCCAGATCCAGACCTTCAAACAGCGGCCCCTTGCCAAAGTCATGGGCAAGACCGGTGGCTCGAATCACGTTGCGCCCCGTGCGAACAGCATCTTGGACCATCGCCTTAGTCTTGCCACCAACTTCGCGCCTCTCGGAACGCTGCTTGCGCAGATCGATCAGGGCCCGCACCCGCCCCATGTTCCGGGTGCGCCTTGCCTTCACTCCTCGCCGCAACCAGGCCTCTTCCTGGGCAAGCTTTTTGTCAAACTGAACCGCCTGTCTCTCTTGGGCCTGGAGGACCTCCGCCTTGCGCTCAAGGTAGGTCTCAAAGTTGCACTGGTAGCTCTCCAAGCTCCCCCGGTCCAAGTCAATGATGCGCGTAGAGAGCTTGCGCATCAGCTTGCGGTCGTGGGTCACGAACAGCAGAGCGCCCCTGCGTCTCAGCAGCAGCTCCTCGAGACCGCATATTGACTCGAGGTCGAGGTGGTTAGTGGGCTCATCGAGAATTAGTAGGTCGGGATCCGAGATCAGGGCCCGGGCCAAGAGAGCGCGTCGCTTGCTCCCTGCAGACAGGTCTGCGAAGGCGGCCGACGGGTCTACACTAAGTTCAGAGACAACTTTTGCTATCGAGCGCTCTGCCTGCCACTCATCCGCAACAAGATCATCGGGTAAGGAATCCTTGAGCAGCTGCTCAACCGTGCATTCGATGGCACCGGGCACCTCCTGCTCCAAGCCGGCAACCCGCAGCCCATTGCGCCTCGAGATGCTCCCCTTCTCCGCCTCGATTTGCCCTAGGAGGAGCTTGAGTAGCGTCGACTTTCCGGTGCCGTTTCGACCAATCAGGCCAATGCGCTCACCGGCTTCAATCTGAAGGTCGACATCAGCGAGCAGCGGCTTGGCACCGTACGAAAAGGAAACTGCGTGGAAGCCGAGTTCAGCCATTAGAAGGGACGGGAAGAAGAGAGATCGTTACAGAGCGGCAAGAGAATAACAGGCAACCGGGGTCTTGCCGGGGAGGGGAAGGAAAATGATCGAGGACGCGTAGACCGGGAGGGGGAATCAGGGCGAGATTATGTGAGCCAATTATGCGAGACTTGGGCGATGACTATCCTGCGCTCCCTCATGGCCATGGCAGCCACTCTGCTGGCTGGATGCTCTGGCGATTCTGCCCCCCTGCCCGAGGAGGCAGAGGTTGCTCTGGCACCCCACTGGACTGCCCCGAGTCAACGAGCCGGAGCCGAGCAATGCGCCGACTGCCACGAGCCTATCGTCGAGAGCTGGTCTGCCACAGGAATGGCACGCACCCTTGGTGTGGTGCGTCCAGAGGTCGTCAGCCAGACCGGGCAAGCTGACGAGCTCCGTGGCTTGGGTTTAGTTAGCGATGGAGAGCAAGGCTACCGCTACCATTTTGCCAAGTCGCCTGACGGGAAGGCCTTCGTTCTTGGGGAGACGCACGCAGGCGACCCAGGGTTCGCTATGGGGTACGAGGTCCTTTTCGGCATCGGATCCGGCGAGCTGGACCGATCCCTAGCCGTAGCCCACGGAAGCAAGACCTGGTTCGCACCGATCGAGGTCTTAGCCACGGAAGAAGGGCGCAAGACCGTACTGGCTCCCCATGCAGCCATGAGCCATGGAGGGCGGCTCTCCTTTCCGATTACTAACGAGTGTCTCGGCTGCCACACGGACGCTCTTCCCCCTAGGGCATTCCCTCTCAATCTCACCCCCAACTCCCAAACTTGGCAGCCCCGGGGCATCTCCTGCGCGGCATGCCACGGGCAAGGTCAGGCGCACGTTACTTGGAATGAGAGCGACAGTAGTCCTGATGGGCCTGACCCCATGCAGTCGATTAATGATCTCACTCGGTACCAGCAGCTCTCCATCTGTGCTGCCTGCCACCTCCAAGGGGATGCGCGAATTGTTCTCAGCGGAAGAGAACTAGGGCCACCCCAACCGGGTGGCGACCTACTCGAGCAGCGGGCAGTTTTTGTGGCAGCTCAGCCGGGTCCCGAGGTTGGCTTCGTCAGCCAAGTCGAGCGTCTCTCCATGAGTGCTTGCTTCCTGCAGAGCGAGATGACCTGCTCCTCCTGCCACGACCCCCACAGGTCGATGCAAGAGCCCCGGGAGCGGCAACTCGTGCGCAGTGCATGTACAAAGTGCCACGGCTCCCAGGATGTGCATCTTGGCCGAGCTGATTTGACGCCCGCCAAACTACAAGAGTCAGGCGGTGACTGCGTCACTTGCCACATGCCCAAGGTTGGCGTCTTCGATGTGGCCGAGGTACAAATCCACGACCACTTTATTCGCAAAGACACCTCGGATGCTCTCCCGCCTACTCCCCCTCACAGCCTTCGCTTCCCCGAATCCGCGGCCGGTGACTGGAAGCGCTTTCAATGGCCCGGGGTTACGGCGCCCGATCACCTAGACGATCCAGGGCTCTGGCTAATGGCTTACGCCGCGGGCGGGCACCTCCAAAGGGCCGCCGATCTGCTGGATACTGCCCCAGGCCCGACAAGTCATGCACTCCCGATGTATCACCACGTACGGGGTAGCCTGCTCACCCAGTTCAACCGCAAGACGGACGCGGTAAACTCCTATCGGCAGGCCCTCAAGTTGGACCCGCAGCTTGGTCCCAGCGCGGTCAACTTGGGGCTCTTGCTTGGAGAGCTGGGAGAGACGGATGAGGGGCTGGAAGTCCTAAACCGGGCAATCGAGCAGCATCCCCAGGCTGATGGTGCATGGCGGAACCGAGCACTAATCAAGCTGGGATTGGGGAACTGGGAAGGTGCGATCGATGATCTCGGGCACGCATTCCAGATCGAGCCTAGTTCCGAGCTTGCCCTAGCCTTGGCCAAGCTTCACGGTGACCAAGGGCAGCCACAGCAACAGGCCCGTTGGCTTGCCCTGGCTGCTCAACTTAGCCCCCAAATTGATCCTCAATAGGCCCCCCCCAAGGTCCCATAAATTTTCTTTAGAAGAATTACCAAGCTCCTGGGTATGCAACATTTAACGAAGGCAACGGCGACAATCTCCCCTACCCCCACAACACGATGAACACCCCTCGAAAACCCGACGCTCCCGACTCTTGGCCGCCAGCAGATGGCGATCGCTCTAGCCGCAAGACCAGCGAAACCAAGAAGAATGCCCTGGCAATCTTGGGCTTATTCTTCTTGATCGCCACAGGCCTGGCCTTTTTTACGGGTCGCCTTGGCATCACAACCATCGCCGACCACCAGATCGCAGTCCTAGTTAACTACATGGGCGGCGACAAAGAGGTCATCGAGACCCCTGGGATTAAGGTCTACATGCCGGCGCTTCAGGAGATCTTCTTGTTCGATAGGACCAGCCAGGAATTTAAAATGATGGGCGATCGCTTCGTGGACAACAACCACGTTCCGCGCCTAACGGTACGAGCAAATGATGGCTCGAATTTCTACTTCGAGGAACTCACGATCCTTTACGAGATCATCCCCAGTACTGCGGACCTTCTCTTGGAGGACTCCGGCTCTGAGGATGGCTTTAAGAAAAACTGGATCAAGGCCTATGCGCGCTCCATCTTGAGGGACGAGTTTGGCCGTTACTCTGCCGTGGAGGCAGCCGATCCGAGCCAGTACGGGATTGCGGCTATCGCCAGCAAGAACCGACTTAACGAGATCCTTCAGCCCCATGGGCTTCGGGTCACCAAGGTCATCACGCCCAAGCCCAAATTTGATGCGCAATACGAGAAGGCGATCGAAGACCGGAAGGAGGCCGACCAAGAGGTCGAGCGACTCAAGGCACGGGAAGAGCAGCTCGTCGAGGAGAAGAAGCGCAGCCTTGCGGCCGTACTCAAAGAAAAGGAGATCGAGATGGCTAGCCTGCTGGGCGACCTCCGCAAGCAGCTGCTCACGGCCGAACAAGAGGCGATCCGAGTCCAGCGTAGTGCCGACGCATTCTCCATCGAGCGCAAGCTCGAAGGCCAGGCCTTCCTTGCTGAGCGGCTGGCATTTGCCCGCGGTCTTGAAGCGAAGTACACGAAGGAGGCCGAGGGCCTCACGGCCAAGGCCGAGGCCCTTGAACAGCGGGGCCAGGTTGTGGTCCGAGAAGCTCTCATCGCGAAGCTCGCAGGTATCTCGTTCACCTTTCTCCCCTACAGCCGCGACCCCGAGCCCCAACGCCTCGAGCACGTCCAATTGAATAGCAAGTTGGGATCAATGATCGACGAAGCGACTCTGACGGAGGACAACTAATCATGAAGCTAGTCAAAATTATCGGAAGCCTCTTTGGCTTGCTACTCGTCACCATGATTGCCTCGGCTCTGCTCATGGAGAATGTCCCCCCCACCCACGTCGGGGTCAAGCAAAACCAATGGGGTGGCGGTGTCGTAGAGGAGGACTACTCCACGGGATATCACTTGGGAATTACAGGCATCCATAAGTGGTACCTGCTCGATCGCCGCACGCACTTTTTGACCTTTGCGGACAGCCACGGCACAGGTAACTCTAGCCAAGAGCGTCCGTCTCTGGAGATTCGTACTCGGGACGGCAACATGGCAAGTATTGATGCCACCTTGACCTACCGAATCAAAGAGGGAGAGGCACACCTAATGGTCAGTGAAGGCCTACGCTCCGTCTATCGAGATCGAGTCATCTCCACGGTAGAGAGTGTCCTCCTAGAGCAACTCGCTGAGCTAACCTCTGAGGATTTCTACTCCACGGAGACTAGGCTAGCTCGCGCCGAGGCGACCCTGCCCGAGCTAACCAAGGCCCTTGCGTCCCTGCATGTGGTGCCTGAGGTCATCTTGCTCCGAGCTGTCAGCTTCCCCAAGGGGTACGAACAGCGTCTGCAGGACAAGCAGCTCACGCACCAGAAGAAGCTCTTAGCCACAGCCCAGCAGAAAGTCGAGGCCGAGCTACTCACGACAGGCTCGATGGAAAAAGAGATTGAGGCTGCAGAAAAAGAGCTGCGAGGTACTTGGGACAAGCAACTTCAAGTCAAGAAGTCAGACAACGAAGTGGCCATTGCCAAAATCTATGGTGATGCGGACCTGTACTCCCAGCGCAATCGTTCCGAGGCCTTGGCCGATTACGAGACGATGATTGCCGAGGGCAACCTAGCAACCGACCGGGCGGAAGCCCTTCGCAACGAGTTGCGCAACAAGGCGCTAGACACCCAAGGTGGAGCCATTTTCCTAGCTCAGCAGGCCGCCGAGAACCTGAACATAACAACGGTGACCCTTAATTCTAACGACCCCAACGTGCCGACGGTTCTAGACCTCGATGGACTTGTGGAGCTCTTAATTGGATCCGGAGAATAGTGCCCAAAACGGCCACGAGCCTCCCCAGCTACAGCCAAAGCCTTCGACTGCGTCCGCTCTGGACGGTGTCGAAGGCATGGCTGTAGACGGGGACAGAACACCTTCGGACTCGCCCTGCCCTGGTAACGTACTGGCCGATGGCAGTATCCGCTCCTTCCCACCTGCCCATGTGCAAGTCGACCGCTACAGCGCCCTGATCTCTGGAGGTATCATCAGCGCACTCTTGTGCACAATCGCCATTCTGGTCGACGCATTTGGGGAGCTCCCCCCTGGCTACAGTTGGGCCCCATACCTGCCCCTGGGACTTTTGCTCTTATTCTTTGCGTTGCGCGCGTTCTGGTGGCCCCAACTATCCCACAGGCACAAATCCTGGAGCTTCTCCGAGCTAGGCATACACTTGACCCAAGGCGTAATTTGGCGGACCACAACCAGTGTCCCAAGGGCACGTGTTCAGCACACTGATGTGGGGCAGGGCCCTCTGCAGCGGCGCTTTGGCATCGCAACCCTGTCCGTCCATACTGCAGGCTCTGACCAAGCCCAGGTCGACCTTAGCGGCCTGCTTTACGACGACGCCATTGCAGTACGCGACTTCTTGATTCTCAAGGGTCCCACGCACAGCACATCGAACTTGGACCTAAGCTCGGGACCTGCCGATATCGCGCATGTTGCCCATCCTGCGCCTGAAGCCACCATCGAGCAGCCATCGGAGCCCGCCCCGGATGAGTGAGCGCGACCTCAAGGAGCAGCGCCTTCACCCGAGCTCCCTACTCTTCAGCCTGCTGCGGCACTTGCGCCAATTCATTTGGCCATTAGCCCTGATGTTTTTCCTGTCGAAAAAGTCAGAATCTTGGGAGGTCTACGCGGTCTACGCAGTGATTCCCTTGATGATCTTCGAGTCTTGGCGCTACTTCAACCTTCGCTATCTCATTGCCGACGGCGAGCTAGTCGTGCATGAAGGCGTCATCTTTAAAAACGTACGGCATGTGCCCCTCGAGCGGATTCAAAGCATCGACTCGACCCAGAACTTCCTCCACCGGATGCTGCACGTAGCCGAGGTTCGCGTGGAGACGGCCGGCAATACGGAGCCCGAAGCCAAGCTGAGGGTTCTCTCGATCAGCGCTCGAGACCGCCTGCGGGAGATCGTCTTCGATGGCACCCCTAAGCCAAGCATAGATCCCGCCAGGGGCCAAAATGCCAATGTGCCCGCCGGGGACAGCTTCGCTTTCCACCTGCCCGCTACGGAGCTCGCGCTACTCGGCCTCAACCCATTTCGTGGGCTAGCGATTCTCGGAGTGGGTGTGGGAATCGGGGGCCAACTCGGGCTCTTTGAGATGATCTCCCCCGCCAGCATCCTGTCCGCCCTTGGTCTTGGCGCTGGCGTGCTTCAGAATTTCTTCATTGGCGTAGCCTCTGTCTTTGCCGTAGGTGTGGCGATCCTCTTTATCTCTCTCGTCTCAACCTTCATCGGGCTCCACGACTTTACCCTAGAGCGCTCACGTGGTGAGTTTAGAACCCAATGTGGACTACTGACGCGCCACACCACAACGATCCCCCTAGGGCGGGTTCAGTTCGTCTCCATAAAGTCCAACCTCCTGCTGCGCTTACTCAAGCGCTCCAGCATCCAAATCGAGACTGCCGGCGGCAAAGGCGAAGCCAAGAGCGGAAACCACACCCAACGTTGGTTGATGCCTGTAGTGGAGAATGGACTCGTGCCGGGGCTACTCCGATCCATCGATCCAAACATTAATCTAGAGTCCGTCGCTTGGCAGGGTCTTGGCCCAAAGGCGGGGAGGCGCAGGCTTTTTCGCGCGATACGCGAGTGCCTCTTAATCGCCATCTTGCCCGCTATCTTCTACTCCAGCTGGGGCGCTCAGGTGCTGGCCATTGGCCTACCTATCCTGGTACTGATTGCACTTACCCATGCCCACAAGCAGCATCAAGTTACAGCCTGGGCAAGCGAGCCCTTTGGTGTGCTCATGCGGACGGGCGTTCTCACCCGAACGATTGGCGTGGCACTTTCAGGCCGAGTACAGTCTGTCTCAATCTCAAGCTCGCCCTTTGATCGGCGGTACCAAATGGCAAGCCTCTCTATCGACACCGCGGGAGCGGGGAAGGTTGGGCACAAGATTAATGTGGAGTACATGCAGCGGGACCTTGCGGAGTCCCTGCGCGACCACCTGCTCTTTGACTTGGAAGCGAAGGGACTTAGCGACGGCCTGGTTCGCACCTAAACTCGTTCCGCTTTCATGCTGCGCCGGGGCGGCAGCACTATGTGGGAAGGATCCAAAGATACGCCACCCCCACTGAGGCGACAGTAACGGTCGTGCGACCCATTTGCATTGGGGCTAGCCGGTGCGAACCGCCTTGACTGGATCCATTCGGTTCATACGCCAGATCGGGTAGAGGCCCGCCACAATCGTCACAAGGAACGAACCGATTGCCGCAAGCAGATAAGTAAATTCGATGCCGGGCCTGGGCAGATCAAGCCCCGAGAGGATCTTAAGGGCGTCAACCAAGATGAACACCAAACCGAAGCCGATCAAAACACCGATCACGCTTCCCGCGGCACCAATGACCACGGACTCAAGCAGTACCGAGTTGCGGATCTGCTTGCCACTGGCCCCTAGGGCGCGCAACACGCCGAGCTCCTTTACACGCTCCATTGCCGAGAGAAGTTGGCCATTAAGTACACCTGTTCCAGCGATCAGCAGCGTCAAAAAGATCACTAGGTCAAAGACGATGAAGTCCCGCGTAATATCGTGTAGCTCGTGGCGCCGGATGTCACTCCCCGAAGAGAAGTCAAGCGCGCTAGCTTGCGGCGAGCTCTCGCCGAAAAAGGCTCGGGTCACCTTGGCTATTCCCACCATTGTCTTGTCGAGATCATCTGAACTCTTCAGGCGTACAGCCAAACCCGTGGCTGTGTCCGTATCTAGGCAGAAAAGGCTCGCCATGTGCTTGTCGGCAATCACCCCGTAAGCTCGCTCGTGGGGATCAGCAAAGTACCCATAGGCGTCTGTGATCGCCAAGACCCGGAAGCTCTTCACACCCTGGCTCGGGGTCGCAATGGGCACAACGTCGTTGACCTTCAGCCCGCGCTGGCTTGCGACCCGCGACGTAACCAAGATTCCATTCATCCCGGCAAAATCGCTCATCAGTAACTTGTCGTCGGCTAGGGGGCCGTAGTTCCCAGCCTCCTCCAACGGAATGCCGACAATGCGAAAGGGAGCCTGGATCCGAGTCGCGTTAGGCTCCACGCCCAGCACGTCGAACTCCTGGCGCAGCGCTTCCGCAATAGGGCGCCACTCCGTGTCTAATAAGCCAGAGATCCAAATCTTCTTCTCCACAGATTCCGAAGCCCAGTCCTTCGTCTCGTAATAGAGGCTGCTGGTCAAGCCCCGGAGGCCCACGAACGCCGCCGTAACCAAAGCGATTGCCGCAACCGAGGCCGCAATTCGAGTTGGATTTCTACCGATCGACCGAGCCGCCAGCAATCCAGAGAATGGAGATAGCCGCACCAAGGGGATAGAGATCAACTTGGCCAAGATGGCCATAAACCCGGGGACAACCAAGGGAGTACAGATCAACAGGGACATGACGGCAATGCCAAGGAAGACGACGCTAAGGAGCTCCTTTCCTCCCTCGCCAACTAGGGGGACCAAGGTGAAGAACACCACGGGCAAGACGGCGAAGAGCAAGACAGCAAGAAAGAAATGAAAACCGCGATGGGTCTGGCCACGAACCTCCAAGTCCTCACCACGCAAGGCCCGAACCGTCTCGGAATCTTTAGCTCGCAGCATGGGAAAAACGGACCCCAAGAGGGCGATGCCCATGCCAAGGCCGGACAGGCCTAAGGACTCGGCCCAGGGCACCTCGAATCTACCGCGGACCACATCCGTAATGCCGAGGGATGAGATCGAATGTTCAAGCATCTGCCATGCCAGCAGGAGTCCGCCCGACAGGCCCACGATGCCAGCAAGTACGGAGATCACTATCGCCTCGCCAAAAAAGACCCGTAGAATTTGGGGTCGAGTCGCCCCAAGGGCAGAGAGAACTCCAACCTCGCGGACCCGCTCCACAAGGGACATGGAAAGAGTGTGAAAGATGACAAAGAGCCCGAGGGCTAGGGCCATTAGGCCTGCCAAGCGAACACCATTGCGGAATGCCCGCTCGTCGGACTGCTGGCCCACGACGCTTCCCTCTCTGACGTTGTAGGAGAAACTTTGACCGAGACCCGCACGCAGAGACTCTAAATCCACATCTGGATCACGCTCGACCCAATAGCTCGGACGTACAAACTGCTCCTTAAACAGCTCCGATCCGGACACAAAATCAATGATGCAAATGGCGCCGCCAGATGTTCGACCAAGGTCCATGTAGGAAAGAATCCCGCTCACCACGAAGGGATCCCCTACCGTGGCCGCGCCGCGGGTCTTTACGGCGACAAGCTCTCCGTCGATGCAATCCTTACGCGGAGCACGTCGGGGCTTGGCAATCATCATGGTATCGCCAACGTCAAGCCCGAGCTTCTCCGCGATCGAGCGTCCAATCAAGACGTCACGCTCGCCGGTACGCATGGACTGGCCTCGCTCTAGAACATAGAGCCCCATCGAGGGAGCACGCTCGGCCTCGAGAGAGATGACTGTAACCTTTTGACGAGCGGTCTCATCCGATGCTCCCGCCGTACCTTGACCGTAAACTTCGACCGAAGACTTGAAGACCGCTGTGGTGCGCTGCACACCTTCGATACCGGCAAGGGCCTCGTTCGGGTCCCCCAGGCTGTCCACAGGTTGTACCTCTAAGTCAGCGGCCCAGTCCTGCTGTTTACCCGTGCGTTGTTGGCCGATGCTCAGCACTGTGTTGTAGTCCACGGTGTAGATGGCGATCACGATGGCGATGCCCAGAGCTACGCCAAAAACAGAGAAGAGCGTTCGTCCCGGGCGCCGGCGAAGGCTGCCGTAGATGACAGTTGATGCGAAGCCCATAACTAGATCCCAAGCTCATTCAAGGCCTTGTGGACCTCATCCACAGGGATAGGCTGATCGCCACGGCGTTTAAGCTCATTGGCCGGGGAGAGGCCGCCATCCACAAGGAAGAGCACGCGATCCGAGTAGGTGGCATCCCGTGGATTGTGAGTCACGAGCAGGACGCTCTTCCCATCGTTCTCACAGACGCCCCGCAGGGTCTCCATAATCTCAAGCCCAGCCTGTTGACTCAGGTTACCCGTTGGCTCGTCGCAAAGCAGTAGGGGCTGGTCGCCGGCAAGGGCCCTGGCGATAGAGACCCGCTGCATCTCTCCGCCACTGAGCTCGTGGGGAAAGGCACCCCCGCGGTTGCCAATCCCAAACCGGTCAAGAAGGTCCTGGCAGCGGGCCTTTTGAGCCGCGCTCGCCATCCCACGAATCGCCAAGGGCAGGCCAACATTCTCCATCACAGTTAAGTTTGGGAGCAGGTTGAAGAACTGAAAGACGTAGCCAATGCCGTTTCGGCGGGCCAGGGTCCGGCTGGCAGGCGCGGAAGCAGACAGCTCGGCACCCGCCAGTTCAATGGACCCGGCCTCGGGGCTATCGAGGCCCGCTGCTAGGTGCAATAGGGTCGACTTGCCTGAACCACTAGGCCCCATCACACAAAGGAACTCGCCCTGGGCGATCTGGAAGCTGACGTCTTCTAGGACCGATTGTCGGGCTCGTTTAGGACCGACGAAGTGGTAGAGATTGGAAACGGACAGGGCGGGCAATGACATAGACTTGAAAATAGGGCGACGACTCGGACGCTGGTAAGGCTCCATCATGAAGGGCGAGTAGCAAGATTGTCCAGATCACTTCGAATGAAGCTTAAACTTCCAATCTAATCAAACTGAAACCCGTGGCACCCACTTAGCGCCCAAACTAGACTTTGCCCCATGAAAGACTCCAAGGCCTTCGACAATGCTCCGCTACCCGCGCCCCCGGCCCCTACTCGCTCGAAGGGCCTAAAGACCCTGATGACTTGTGGTTGCGGGTGCGCAGTATTGATGCTCTTGACTGCAATTGGCGGGTACCTCGGTTTGCGTTATTTCCTCGGGCCTGGGGATCAGATCCCCACCGACCACATGCTTGGCGAGGACACGGTCTTTGTCATGCACATGGATGCACTCAGTCAGGATGTTGGCGCCAAGGAGCTCGCGGTAGAGCTGATTCAGGTAGTCGGCAAAATAGATCCGGCCGACTTGGCTCCCGAGGATCGCGAGGCCTTTGAAGAGCTGCTCGATGGCATCAAGGACTTTGGGACGGAAGACGTGGAGGAGATCATCTCATTCTTGCCTTCCTCCATGACTCTTATTGCCGAAGACAACGGCACGGAACTGACCAAGTCCTTTGGCATAAATCTCTCTTCTGGCTCAAGGGGACTGAAGTGGCTCATTAAAAGTCATGCCATGGACAGGGCATGGACGACACACGATCATGAGGGCTTTGAAATTTGGGAAGCCTCCAGCGAGAGCTCCGCAGATGAAAGCGAGCCCGACAATGGGTTCATCGGCTTCCAGCACGACACCCTTTTTCTGTCAAATAACCAAGAGGCGCTCCAATGGCTCCTCGACAGGACTGCCTATGAAGACGAGCCCGGCCCACCTGCTGAGTCCGAGCTGCGGTTACACCTTGAGCAACTTCGCAAACGTTGGCTGATCTCCTGCGTCCTGCGAGACTCCCCTCGGCTCGATTTGGCCACCACCTTTGCCGAGGCATTGAGCTCGGTGGAGAACCCTCTAACTCCTGCCGAGCTCGATTGGCTCAACACTCCCTTTTCCCATGCCACCACGGGAATTGGATTCGTGGGCGCGGATATGACGGTGCGTATCGAAATCAGTGGCCTGACTAAGGAGGACGTGGCTGAGGTCGCCGCTGGCTTTGAACAGCTCGGCGACCGTCTGTCGGCAACCCTAGGTGAGCAAGACCTAGAGCTCCTCTTCGAGGTCATACAAGGTTCGTCAAGCCTGGCAATCAACGCTAACTTGCTGTCCCTGCAGGCTTGGGTTGAAGAGCAACTCAAATCCGACCTCAAGGATGGCCAACCTCTCGGGGATGGCAAGACGTCTGAAGGGGGCGATTAGGCAGGCCCTTTGACAAATAATGTAGGGGCAAGGCGGGTCTGACGCTGGACAGGGCCTACCGTTTCCCAAATATGACCTAGGGGGCGACTTTCCCCCCAGCGAAGGCGACTCCGGCCCCGACCTAAGCTGGAGTCGACTCTTTTTGTGATCTAGGATTCTGTTATCCCCCAAAAAGAGGCAAACATGACTACCCCCACCAGCGACTCCAACTTCCCTCCCTGCGCCCTGCTAAAGGGCGCCAAAGTCCTCATCGTCGACGATGAGCCCGCCATCCTTGACTTACTCGAGCGTGTACTCGCTCGTAGTGGGTGCCATGTCACACGAAGGGCCTCGGCTGACATGGCCCTAGCCATGTTTAAGACCGGCGCGTTCCAGTGCATCATCAGTGACATTAGGATGCCTGGGCGGAGCGGCCTTGACCTCCTCAGCCAAATCAGGGAACAGGACAAGAATGTCGGTTTCGTTCTAATGACCGGCGCGGGGGAGCTTGACACGGCTAGGAAAGCCATGCGCAGGGGAGCGGATGACTTCCTGATGAAACCCTTGGAGATCTCTGACCTGGTGCTCTCCGTCGAGTTAGCCCTCGAGAAGCAGAGTCTAAGGTCGCGCCTGACCCAAGATCGCTACCACTTCGAGCGTCTTGCCGGAGAGCGCACCCTTCGACTGCAGGCCACCCTAGGCAGGCTCGACGACGCGCTAGCCGCAGAGAAGTCAGCTCACCGTGAGACCATCTTAGTCCTCGCCCAGGCGGCAGAAAACAGTGAGCGAGACATGGGGAGGCATATCCAGCGGGTCTGCCGGTACACCTCTATCCTGGCCATGCGCCTTGGGGATACTGCGGAGGAGGCGGACGACCTCGGCATGTCGGCAACTCTACACGACGTCGGGAAAATAGCCGTGCCCGCCGAGCTGCTCACGAGACGTGGCCCATTAAATCCAGCCGAGTTCAAGCAGGTCCAACAGCACACCCTGGCAGGAGGCCGAATTCTAGATGGCATCGAGTCGCTTAGGCCTGCAAGGGAGATTGCCCTAGCTCACCACGAGCGCTGGGATGGTCGCGGATACCCCTATGGATTGGCAGGCAAGAACATCCCCCGCACAGCCCGAATCGCGGCCCTAGCCGATGTCTGGGACGCCTTGACGAGCGCGCGCAGCTACAAGCAAGCTTGGCCTATCGAACGCGCGCTGGACCACGTCCTCAGTGAGCGTGCCCTGCATTTCGACCCTGCCGTTGTCGATGCCTTAGAAGCGAGCTTCGATGAGTTCGAAGACGTGCGCTTGTCCCTCTCCGACACCCTGGTGCCCTCAGCGCACACTCCAGACCCAAAGAAGCTGACCCTCCTCAAGCCCGAGAGCCCGCAGCCAGCCACCAAATGCCAACCTGACGGGAGGCGCGCAAAGCTAAACTAGGCTCTAGGCTCTGGAAGCAGCCGGTCGTCAGCGGGTCCATCGTTGAGCTGCTTCGCCCAATAGCTCACATCGTGCCAGGCGCCCATCTTCCAACCGACCTCAGGAAGTACGCCAATCTGGCGGAATCCCAGGCTGCTGTGCAGGCTCTCACTTGCTGCATTTGGCCTAGTAATCGCCCCAATCGCAAGGTGGAATCCGCGCAGCTTCAGCTCTTCCAATAGGGCCTTGTAGAGAACCTGCCCTAGCCCTTGCCCCCGGGCCAGCGGGGCGAGATAGATCGTCACCTCAGCCGTCCAGCCATAGGCCTGCTTCGAACGAAAAGCGCTGGCTTTGGCAAAGCCGCCTAAGACCCCGTCATGCTCGAACACGAGCCAGGGATAGCTCCCTTGGGCAGCCACCCACTCCTGCTCCAGTTCCGCAAGCGCCCTTGGCTCCCAATGGAAATTACTCGCGGACGTGAGGATCTCCAGATTAAGGATCTCGAGAATGGACTCGAGATCCCCCTGGCAAGCGGACCGAATCGACCCGTCCTTACTCCTTGCCATCGAGGTAGCCAAGGTTTTCTAGCTGATCGATCCGTCCGCTTGAGTCCACTGGTTGGATGCCAGTTTTGGAGCGCGAATCCAGCCAAGCGGCATCGTCGTGGGTCGGGATTCGAGGCAAGGCCTTGACCCGCTCCACAAGTACACTGGACATAGTCTTGCCAACCATGTCCTGACCAGCGGGGACTCCAAATATAGTGAGCAGGGTAGGGCAGAGATCCACCACGGTCCCGTGGGTTTCCAGTCCTTGACGCGAGAAGGATTCCGGCCGAAAGCCTGCGCCCTCATTTCGGATTAGGGGACCAGCGGCAATCACAACTCCGGGCTCGGCCTTTCCATGCCCACCCGTATGGCTGTACTTTGACTTTTCCGCACCTTCGGCTCCGTATTGAGCAAGCTGTTCGATCTTCTCATGCTGAGAAACCATGCCGTGGTCGGATACGAGCAACACGGTGGTGTCCTCGGGCCAAGCCGCAATCAACTCGCCAAGTACGCTGTCCATATAGCGGTAGTAAGCAGGGATAACGTCTTGGAAACTCTTGACCTCATCGCTGCTCTTTAAGAATCCGAAGGGCTCAGGTTGGTAGGCGGCAAAGAACCGATGCCCTACGACGTCTGTCCCACCGAAGTACACGGAGGTCAGCGGTGCCGGCCCAGCCTCGGCCCGCTCGAGGGCGATCGCTAAGTAGGTCGAGTCTGCGCGAAACGCCCAACGGCAGTCGTCCCAGCGCTTGCGGGCCTCCCCGTCGAAAAGGTTGGGCTTACCGAAGATGCGCTCGATCGTCCCGTCGAGCTCTTTCTCCTGGGCTTGCATCGTGGCGAATACCTGCTGCTCCATGGAAGCGGGAAAGACCTGGGCCGGGACTCCCTCACGCAAAAGACCCTTGCTGGGCCCACCATCCCCAACAGGCGCATTGGTTTGCGCAACCATCACACCGTCGACGGGCTCCACAGGGAAGGTCATCCAATAACCGATGGTGTCGTTGACGACTCCTGCGTCACTTAGGATGTTCCACCAGGCCTTGGTCTTGCGATCCTCGCTGGTGTAGAGCGCAAGAGGTGTACGGTCCTCATCGTAGTGAACGAAGTCGAGGATTCCGTGCTGAGCCGGATTCTTTCCGGTGGCGACCGTGGTCCAGATTCGAGGCGACCAGGTCGGGTGCATCGTGCCAAACAAGCCATAGGAGCCACGCTCCATCAAGCTAGCCATATGCGGCAGCTCTCCGCCTTGCAACAGAGGGACCATAATATCCCACTCCAGACCATCCATACCAATAACGAGAACGGGCGAAGTACTGTCCGCATGGCTAGGCCCGTAGGCAATCGGATCGGGCTCGGGACCGCCGCATGCACCAAGGCTTAGGCACGCAGACAGAACTGCGCTGGGTAGAAACATGCCAGTGAAGGTAAATCGGTTCGTCATATGCATAGTCTAACCACGAACGCAAACACCCTGTGCAAAAGACTAGGCGCGTCGGCGGCACTGCGCTCTGAATCTAATCCCAGCAACTTTGCTGAAGAAGGGTTTTCTTTGCAGGCTGCCGCTAGTCTTCTAGGCCCGGCTATTCGCTGGATGGCTCCCATTTGGAGAGGGCATCAAGAAAGTCGTCATCCTGGCCGGCCTGCTTCCTCGCCTTTCGATTTAGGGGCTTGCCCCGAAATAGAATCGGCGAGAGTGGCTCGGGGAGGGATGTCCTCCAGGTTTCAAATTCAACCTTAGGTCTTCCCCGCAAACGCGCAAACCAGCTCGCTCCAAAGGCGACGTGGGCCTCCTCATCCTTGGAGACTTGGTCCACGATCTTTGCCGCACCAAGGTCCCCGACTGCTCGAAGCCTGGGAGCAAACAGGGCCCCGTGGTCCAAGTTCCCCGACTCCAATCCCAGGCCCACCAAGGCAACGAATTGGTCGGCCGTCTCGGCCATGGGGACTCGCTGCCAAAACCAATCCCGAACGGGGAAGTCACCGATAGCAAATCCCTGGGTGCCAAAGTATTCGGCGTAGAGCTTCATGTGCCCAATCTCCTCTAGGCAGATCCCCAGCAATCCCCTTCGAAACTCAACGGGAGTCCCTGGGAAGGCGAGGATCGCCCAGGCAAAAAGCTCTGCAGCCTGGAGTTCGTGGTGCCAGAAGGTGTGGAACAGCTGGGCTCGGACCTTGGGGCGCACTAAGGCCCCAGGCTTCGGGGTCCTTGGGCTGCGTGCGATCACTTCGAGCTCTTTTGGGCGACCGGGGCACGAAATGCGGCGGACGGGTGCCGCGGGCTCCCAGCGGGAAGGTGGCGGCCCGGGGCTACACTTTTGCTCGAGGTCCACCGTGTGGATATAGTCCCACGCCCATGCCTCTACCGTACCGGCCAAAGGCCTTGTCACCGCGGCGATTTCCTCACGCGCCACAATCTGTCTGGCCTTCCCTCTTCCCATTGGCGATATTCTAGGCCTATGCCTCCCCCACCGGAACAACAAGTCGCTCCCGTCTGCGTTCATTGCGTTCATTACTTCGTCACCTACGAGCCGACCACACCCCATGGGTGCCGCTACTTTGGCATGAAGTCGCGCATGGTACCCTCGCTGGTCGTAAAGCAAGAGAGTGGCCAGCACTGCGGAGCCTTCGAGCGCAAAAACTCCACCAAGGTCAAGCCACGTGGATGATGCAACCAAGCCCCCTATGGACCCGACCCTAAACAAGGCGCGTGGCTCCCGGCGTCAGGTACTACTTACACTGGCGGTCCTCGGCCTCTTACTGGTAAGTGCGCGCTTCACCCTAGCCGTGCTGAGCACGGACACCTACGACCGAGGTGAGGAGAAGGTCCGCGAGGCCGTGGCCATGGCGGTCACCGGTGGACTTGATCTACCAATAGAAAACATCTTCTACCACACCTACGAGGGCGGCGGTTTCGTCCAGGCGTTAGTCACGATTCCATCCATTGCGCTGGTGGGACCGACTTTCCTCGCCCATAAGATGACGGCGATTGGCTGCGACATTCTGGTGCTCTTGGCCGGGTGTCTCTTGGCGCGAAGAGCCTTTGGATTCCGAGCGATGGTGCTGTTTGGACTGCTGCACATTCTCGCGCCAATCACCTTCCAAAAGCTGGGTCTGCTGAATCTTGGGATCCACTACCACGCTCTCTTCTTCCAGTTCGCCGTCGCAGGCCTGACCCTGCGGCTACTTCAGGAGAAGGCACGGGTCGAGGCTCCTTGGCGGGGAACCGCATTCGCTTTAGGTGTCCTGGGCGGCTTTGGCTTCTTCTACAACTACCAAATCGCGCCGCTTATTGGCCTGGCCGGGCTAACCTTGCTCTTCCGCAGAACATTAACCTTGAAGGGATGGGGCCACCTGATTGGAGGTTGTGTCCTTGGCCTTTTGCCTCTCCTGTATATGGGGAGTCGGGTGGGCGCAGAGGTCTTTAATGTCCACGGTCAGTTTGAAGCCCAAAGCGAAGAAGAGACCCTTTCGAGCTCAAGTCAAGGCAAACCAGTTAGCCAACTCAGCAAAGCCTACAAGGCCGTTAAGCAAGAACAACTCGAGCAGCGAGAACCCAGCCTTGCCAAGCTCCCGGCCGGAGTTCTCAATGCCATGGGCCCACGCGGCTTCTTGCAGTTGCTCGCCCTGCTCGGGCTGTCCTTAGGCGGGCTGGAGCTCTTCCGGCGAAGGCGTCAAGGGCCGGACTCTCCCATCATGATTTCTGTGTGCCGTGAGTCGAGCCGATTGCTCACTGGCTACCTGGCCATCTTTTGCGTCTTGATTCCAGTGACCGGTTTTATGGTGGTCTACTTTCCCCACTACTTCCTCGCGATGCGCTATGCGCCCTTCTGGGGCTTTGCCACTGTGCTGACGGCCGGCACCCTTTCCTGGCTCTCCTTGGACGCCAAGGCGAGCCTTCGGTGGGCTGGAAAAGGCTTGGTGTTCACATGCCTGGGGCTAGGAATATGGTCCTTTAGCTCAGGGGTATCCTCAGGCCGCGTCAGCAGCTTTGGCGCGGGCCTTGATCGCATTGCCGATCTGCGGGGTACGGACTTTAATGCCTACTACAGCAAGGTCGCCACACGGCTAAAGCAAGACCACGTTCAAATGCTGCGCACGCTAACGGCGGTCGAAGGTGTCCCCCAAGCCGAGCTGTTTGCCGCCGCCTCCGAAGCGGTGTACAAGCACTCACGGCAACAGCTTCCTGGAATCCTCGGGGAGCTGCGCGAAGCCTCACCCGACCATTGGCAGCTCTTTCTTCCGGGGCTCGGTGCATGGGCTCTCAAGGGGCGCAGTGGTAGCCTGCTTGCCGCGGGAAACAAGCTGCGGAGGCAAGTTGGTAAGCTGCCCGGTGGACCCGACAAGCATCAGATCTCAGATCTCGTCTTCTTTGCCCTCGGTAAGCGCGGTCCCTTTCGTGCACCCCACCAGGGCCTCCTAAGTGCGTCCATCCACGAATTGGAGCTAGGCCAGTTCCCGGCCGCTGCCTTGCGCGGCTTCGGACACCACTGCTACCACCACTTCGAGCTCAAGCCCGATGAGTTTGGGCCATTTATCGACGAGCATCTCCCAGAGACCAAGCGACTTGTCACTGAGGGGTTTGAAGAGGCCAGGTTGGAGCGCTCGCTCTCGGCGAGCGACTAGGCCTACTCAGGAACGGCTGGCCGGAGCTCCGTCACCAAAAAGGCGCCCAAGTCCACTCGCTCTACAATTCTGGGCGTGATGGCTTTTCGCACAACAGGAAGATCCTTCAACCTCCAGTTCCCAATCCAGGTGCCCGCCTTCTCTTCGACAATGCGCAGCACCTCATCCCGATCCTCAGTAGCTTGCATGTTGGCAAGGATCTGCTGCTGCCAAGCCTGAAAACCAGGCCCGCCCTTCTTGGGCAGGGTGACACCGGGGTGGAACCATGCCGTGGGTAAGATCGAGCGCCTGCCCGTAAGTCCGTAGAGAATGCTCGTGTCCCCGATCAGGAAAAAGTCACCCGGGGAATCTTGTAGATAGTCGTGAATCGCAACGAAGTCCTCAACCTCATACCGATGGTGGACCGGGACCGTCCATTGGAGCATGGACAGGGATGCCGGCAGGATGGGCGCGACGCGAAGAGCGAGCTCTGCGTCAAACTCCATATCATTGGCGATACGTGTGGCGTTGACCTTGCTAGAAAAAGAAACTACGTCTCGAACGAGTGTGCTAATTAGCAAGATGCCGACAATGCGCCCCACGCGAACAGCCAGAGCCTCCTTCTGCACGAGAAATACAAGGCCCGCGTGGCCTATGCCTACTGCCAGAAAGAACCAACCTGCCCCCACACCATCCTGGTTGTTGGCCAGGACAATGGTGACCACGTCGAGCAGAAGGGTGAGCTCACCAAGGGCAAAGAGTCCCGCACCCCAGGCCCATGCCCTAGGCCTCTTGGCAAGTAAGTAGGCCCCACCAGCGAGGAATAGAATGTGGAGAGCCGCCACGCTCCATAGGCCTTGGCTGAGCCCGACCTTGAGGATGTGCGCGGGCATATCCAGCGCCGAGGGAAGATAGCTCATACGCATGTCGGCCACCCCCATCGGCAACTCGAACAAAGCGTACCTGACCGCGCTAGCCTGAACGCCAAATCCAACCAAGTAAGCAACCGCCAGAAGTCCCATAACCAAAAGGCCGACCAAGAGCCCAAGCACTGCCTCTCGCTTGGGCCGTGGACTTGGAGCGGCAAGAAGGGCGAGGATTAGAAGGGGAGCTAGGCCCGACGGGAACTGCTTGGAGAAGAAGCCGAGAGCCATAGCCGTCGGAACCATGGCTAGGGCCAGGTAGGCCCGCTTCGAGGTTTTACATGTCCTGGCTAAGAGGAACAGCCACAGTCCAAGGGTCGAGAAGAAGAACGCGTGCTGCTCGGGAAAGGGAACCCCGACGGGAGCAAAGAGCAGCGCCCCGCTTCCGATGCCGTAGAGGGTCGAGTACTTTAAAGGCAGGCCGAGCCGCGCGAGAAACCCGAACACCAGCACGCAGAAGAGGCCGTTAAAAACGGCGGCATGGGCGATGTAGCTTGACCAGCTAACGCCGCCGATCCAGAAAAAGACGGACTGGATAAAGCTGGGTGTGGATGCGCTGGGCATCCCAAAATCGCGAAACGGGATCTGGCCGGACAGAATGCGCCAGCCTCCATCGAACACGATGGAGTGATCCAGGGGCATAAAGCCGCGGGTGCCATAGACAAGCTCAAAGGTAAGCCCACCAAGGAAGCAGAGCAACCCAAGAAGGCACCGAATCGGGGTGCCTACCAGGGGCCTAGGTGCTGCGTTGTCTAGTTCACTCACCCTGGCATCTTAGGGCACGCGCGCGATCCAGGCCATAGCCGAGGGCCGCAATGAGAGGCGTTCCCAGGACCAACCGATCATGGTAGAGTTCCCACACTATGGCCCCGCGCTCCCGAACCAAAAGTTGGCCCCTCGGCCTCGCCCTGGTTGCCCTTGGGGCGACCGCATGCTCCAAGTCTCCCGACGTCGCCAAGCGCCCTAACATCTTGCTGATCACGGTGGACACTCTGCGTGCCGACCACTTGCAGCCCTATGGCTACCAGCGTCCAACTTCGCCGCAACTGGCTGAGCTGGCCCAGGGTGCGATGGTCTTTGAAGACGCTCAATCCACCGCACCGTGGACTCTTCCGTCCCTCGCCAGCCTAGTGACTGGCTTGCCGGCAGCCGCCCATGGTTGCCGTAGCTTCTACTCGTCCTTGGCGCCGTCCTATTCGACCTTGGCAGAGCAGCTTCTGGCCGGCGGCTACGACACGGCCGCCGTGGTGAGCCACGTGTTCTTGGGCCGCCCCTATGGTCTGCACCAGGGCTTTGTCCACTTTGACGACGAGCTCGTTCTCGAGCTGACGCGCTCGGACCAAGCCATCTCGAGCAAGGCGGTCAGCGACAAGGGCTTGGCTTACCTAGATGCCAAGGCTGCGGCGGGTGGCGACGAGCCCTGGTTCCTGTGGCTGCACTACTTTGACCCCCACAGTGTCTACCAGGCTCACCCGGACCAAGTGGGCACCTTCGGGACCAAGCGCCCCATGGACCTCTACGATGGCGAGGTCGCCTTTACGGACCGGCACATTGGACGCATCCTCGATGGCTTGGGTGGGCTTGGGCTAACGGATGACACAGTGGTTGTGTTTACCTCGGACCACGGCGAAGAGTTTCAGGACCACGGCGGACTCGATCACGGCCACACCCTGCACGAGGAGCTCCTGCACTTGCCACTGATCATTCGCGTGCCCGGCGAAGATCCTGGTCGCCATGCGGGCATGGTCCGCATCATCGATGTTCCCGCCACGATCCTTGACCTGGCCACTTTACCGGCGGCGCCCGAGAGCTTTGGGCAGAGCCTTCGTCCCCTTATTGAAGGGCGAGCGGGACCCGATCTTCCCCCTGCAATCGCCGAGCTCGACCGGAACACCTACCGGGATCAGATCAGCTTGACTACCACCGAGACCAAGGTGATCCTCAATCGTCAGACGGGCAAGCCTGAGCTCTACGATCGTGTAGGCGATCGAAGTGAGCAGCACAACCTCGCTCCCGCTAAGCAAGCCGAGACTCAGGCGCTGCTCGAAGAGCTTGCGATTCTTCAACAAGCGGCCGTGGACGTGGCCGCCAGGCACACCGACCGGGTTGACCAAAACCTCGGCACACCGGAGATCGAGAACCTCAGCGGACTTGGCTATGTGGATGACAAGGAATAGGCCCTTCGCGATGATAGCCCTGGTCGCCTTGGGCAGCTGCACCGACACGGTTACCCCTCCGGTACAGCTTGAATCGGGAACACGCACAACCCAATTTGCCAATGGCCAGCTGTGGTCACGGATCGAGCTCCAAGACGGCGTCGGGCACGGCGTCTGGGAGACCTGGTTTGCAGACGGGTCACCCAAGTCCAAGGACAGCTTCCGAACCGGGATTCTGAATGGCCCGTCAGGTGCTTGGTTCGCCGGCGGCCAACCTCGCTTTACCGGTGCCTATCTCGAGGGTCTGCCCAATGGACCTTGGACTCGATGGCATCCCAGCGGAAACAAGCTCTCTGAGGGTGAGTACCGACAAGGTGTGCGCTTCGGACCCTGGACGAACTGGTATCTCGACGGCACATTACAGATCCAAGCCGTCTACACCGGTGACGGTGGCAATGGACACTTCGCCAACTACTACGAGGATGGCAAGCCTAAGTCCGACGGCAATATCGTCGACGGAGTGCGCGTGGGTCCTTGGCGCGAATGGTGGCCAGGCGGTGAGCTCCGTAAGATCGCCAACTTTATAGATGGAAAACTCCATGGGGCCTGCGAGTTCTACTCGGTGGCAGGTGTCTTGGATAAGGCGCGCTCGGGCAACTACCTTGACGGCAAGCTGCAGCCATAAGGCCCAAAGGTGAGTTCTCACCCCTGGGCCTCGTATGGCTGCCGTGGATTACCCAGTAAGAGCTGTGCCTAGGGCTTCATCCAGCTCAAGAGCTCACGAATCTTAGGCGGCTGCCCTGTACGCAGGATCCCCGCCCGAAACACTCGCCCGACCATAACCAGGGTAAATAGGGTGAAGACAACCAGTAAAACCAGCGTTCCGATCTTGTCGAACATCGGCGGGTCGGCCGCGGCGCGGTTCATCATCGTGAAGGGCGTATAGAGCGGAATCCACGACAGGATTGTCGCAAGGGTTCCGTTTGGATCCTTCGGGATAAACATCATCGTGATGATCGGAACCATCATGATCAACATGACCGGCCCCATCAAGTTCTGAGCGTCCTTGATGGTGTTGCAAAGGCTGCCAATGGCCAGGAAGATACCCGCATAAAGCAGGTATCCCAGGCAGAAGTAGAGCACGAACCAGAAGATCAATCCGGAGCCCGTCAGAACCTCAAGAAGCATCGTGGGGAACTCAGCCTCAGGTCCCGCGCTCAGGCCTAAGATACCCACGAGAGACCCCATCCAGACGCCGATCATGGTCAGCCCAATGCCGGCAATGCCAGCCAACTTGCCCATCATTAGTTCCCCGGCCGTCACAGAAGACAGCAGCACCTCAATGATGCGGTTGGACTTCTCTTCCACCGTATTGTTAAGCAACATCTGGGAGATCGTGAAGATGCCGATCCAGAGGAGATAGACAAAGCCGACGGGCGCCCATTGGCGAATCTGGTCCGCCGTGCTGACCTCCTCCTTGCCCTCTTCCTTTTTTGGGTCCAGGGCGGAGAGCCTAAGGGTGGTGTCGTTGACTGCGGCAACGGCGGCCACATCCAATCCTCGCGTCTCGAGTTCGCGGCGTTGTAGGGTCTTGTTGATCGAGCGTTGGATCCGATTTTTCAAATCAGAGTCTGCTAGGTTCGAGCCCCAGTACTGGCCACCTCGACGAACAGGCTTGGCATCGGGGCCAGCGTCTACCTTGTCCTGCAAGGCCTTTGCCCGCTTGAGATCCGCCAGGAGTCCTGGCCGCTGCACAAAGTCCTGGATGTCCCGGGGTAGCAAAACACAAGCGAAGAGGCTGACCTCTTCCCCATCCACGATAACCGTCTTCTCACCTCGAAGATAGGGCCGCAGCTGTTCGCTCAGCTCTTCTACGGAGGCGTCCTCGTTCAGCTCCTTGGGCAAAGGCACCTCTAAAAACGCCGGCCTAGGCATCTCAAATTCGGGGCGGTCTTCGACCAGACCATCGAAAGGAGCAGACATCAGCTCAAGCATCGACTCGATACCCTCCTCATCTAACATGGCCCCCATCTCTGGGCCCATGTGAGACTCGATGCTCTGTTGCATTTCCGCCATATCGATGGGCGGAGTTTCTTCTAGGTCGATCTCTTTTGCTTGCGGCGGGTTGACGGCATGCTCAAGGGCGTACCCGTTGAGCGCCATCAATACGCTGGACCGATAAGCGCGATCGATGTCCTCTCTTATCTCAGCCCCATAAGCACCCGACTGGTCCACGAGCACAAAGTGACGCGTCGGTGTCGAATCTTCCAGTAAACGCTGCACGGCGATGCTTGCGAAGATGATGACCGGGAAGAGGAAGAGCCCAATCCAGAAGCCCTTGGTTTTGGCGTTCTCTGCGTACTCGCGCAGAGCAATCATAAAGATAGCTCTCATCGGAAGCTCGCCTCCTTAGCTTGGTCGCCGACGAGGTGCACAAACACCTCGTGAAGGCTGGGTGGGGAATAGTCAAAGCGCTCTAGGGGAATGCCCTCCCTAAGGCAGGCCTCGATCACATCGATAGGTTCGGCCTTCTCGGAGAGGTAGACATCCCACAGCTTACCGGGTTGCCCTTGGCCATCGACGATGATGTCTCCCTTCTCATCGATGGGCGCCATGCGCAACACGTCGCCCATCTGTTCCAAGAACTGCAGACTCTTTGGACTCTCCAGGCGAAGCTTCCGCGGAATTATGTGGCGTGCGTTCTCTACCGTGTCGTCGAGAACCTTCTTGCCACCGGCAAGCAAAACGATCTGGTCGCAGATCCGCTCGGCGTGGCTCATCACGTGAGTGGAGAAGAGAACCGTGTGGCCCCGCTCGGATAGGTCCCGGATCACGTCTTCCATGACCTCCTGGTTGACGGGGTCAAGGCCACTAAAGGGCTCGTCTAAGATGACAAACTCCGGGTCGTGGGCAATCGAAGCCAGCACTTGGACCTTCTGCCCCATACCCTTCGACAAAGCTTCGGTCTTTGCGTTGGCAAAGTCCTTAAGGCCGTAGCGCTCAAGCAGCTCAAAGGCCCGGTGCTTTGCGTCCTTGCGAGACATGCCCTTGAGGGTGGCAAAGTAGGCAATGATCGACCAGGCCCGCATCTTCTTGTACAGGCCCTTCTCCTCGGGTAAGTAGCCGATGCGATCGCGCACTTCTAGGGCAGATCTCCCATTTAAAATGGAGATCTCTCCAGAGGTAGGCTTGATGATCTCAAGGATCATGCGAATCGAGGTGGTCTTGCCAGCGCCGTTAGGGCCAAGGAAGCCGTAGACGGCCCCCTTTGGAACAACGAAGCTGACATCGTCCACCGCAGTAAAGTCACCATAGGTCTTGGTGACGTTCCTAAGTTCGAGGGTGTTTTCAGTCAAGGGATTGGAGTACGGAAAAAAATAAGGAAACTGCCTCAGCTAGAGCGAAGGCTGTCATCTGTTGGAAGTTGAACGAAGAGCAGGACCGCTGCGCCGCCTGCAATGGCAAGAGCTGTTATGGAGCCGCTAATTAGGTAGATCACAACCCCAAAAAAACCCACGCTAAGGGTCATGGCGACGCCGATCATGCAGATCGTGACGTAGGTCATGGGCAAGCCGTCGCCACGTCGGTAGGGAGTCTCCGCAAGGTCCACTGCAAGCTGCTTACGCAGGGACTTGCGAACCGCAAGGAAAGCGACGAACTCCAAGGGAATCATGAGGCCAATGGCTAGTAGAAGGGCGGATAAAACACCGTCCCCCTCGCCCGGATCGCTGACCTCGTCCTTACCGAGGTAGGGATAACCAATGGCGGCAACAATGCTCGCTAGTAGCAAGTAGCCCATCATGATAAGAACCACAGAGCGCAAGCCCTTCAGGTTCTGCAGACCTAGAGGAGGGGCCGCGGGATTCGCGCTTTGCGCTTGGACTTCGGGTTCCTTACGGGTGGGAGACACAGGCATAGATGGAGGAGAAAAGCGCCAGAAAAAAATGACGCCGTCAACGTTGTCTCCATAGCATGCAGAAGTACGTAAGCGGGTGCGATTGATTCCATCTGGAGTTTTGGAAACATACCTAAGATTCGGCAGGTCAAGATCACCAAGCAACAGGAGCAAGGGTGAACTTTGCGGCTGGACTATCTCGCCCAGGTCAGGACAACCACGAGCAGAGTCAGCAGCCCAGTGGCAAACGCGCAGGTCTTGGCGACGCCATGGTCCAAGCGCTCCTTGACCAGATAGCCGAGCCCCCCAAATATACAGCCCCATAAAAAGCCAAGGAAGTGCGCCGACACATCCGTACGCGCGTCCCCAAGTCCATACATCCCAAGCATCACAACACCAAACACAAGCGGCGCGATTTTTCGCAGGAAAGAGTCCGCCGATTTCCGCCCCATAGCAAAGCTCAATACCGACAACATGCCCACGGCGGCAAAGACCGAAGTCGACGCCCCAAGTGAGTGGTGCTCTTGGTCTAAGCCCACCCGGAAAAGGAACGCATTTGTCAGGTTCCCCAAGCCCCCTGCCAGCAAGATACCAAGCCAGGCCGGCCCACTGCCTAGCTCCGCTGCCACCAGGAATCCAAAACTGGCACCAAAAACCAAGTTGCTGACTAGGTGCATGACATCCGCGTGAAGGAAGAGCGCCGAAAAGGCCAGCCACCACTCGCCGCCTAGGATCGCGTCGGCGTTTGCAACACCATCGCGCCATTGCCCCCCACCATCAGATTGGAAAGCAAAGAACGCAAGCAGCACCATGAAGTACCAGGCACTGCCCATCCAGGCCCCGGTCTTAGCCTCGTGCATTTGCATAACCGGTGGCCAGTTACGGTTCTCAGCACCGTACTGCGAGAGCTCGGCAGTGGCCACCCGGGCATCAGCCTCCTCCACGTGAATCATCCACATGCCATCTTGGGTTCGTCCTAGGCGGTGGGCAACCTGGCGCGCCTGCAGGACCAATCCAGCCTCAGCAGCTGCTCGCTGGTTCGAGGATCTATGTACCTCAATCAGCAGGGGCAGCCCCCCCATTCCTTCCCTATGGCTATCCATCGTACCTGGCCAGCATAACAGCCCATTGGCCTTGGGCACTTCTGCAAGTTCTCCCCACGTAAAATCGAACCGCAGCCGTACCCTTATGTTGGTCCCCATAGGGTGACTCACCGCTTTGCCACTGACCATTTGACTTCCTTGCCAAGTCCATTGAATCCTATGATCTACTCCAAAATTGCCGGCGCTCTCGCCCTGCTCGTACTTGCTCCTCTTCTAGTTTTTGGAGCCACGAACCTTGCCAAAGAGGAGGACGCACAAATACCCCAGGTCGTGCCGGATGCAATCCACATTCCTATCGTTGCGGGCGATCACGAGGCCACCCTTAGGGGAATCGAGAAGGTGCGCGGGGTGCGCAACTATGCCAACGGCACCTTGGACTACCTCAAGGCCCAGACCCTGGCGAGAAGTGGTGACATCGACGCGGCTATCGAGGCCATGGCTGCCGTCGAACGGGATTATCCAGAAGGCCCGTGGCACGCCAAGTCGCGCTTTGCTCGGGCCGAGCTGCTCGGACGACTCGGTCGCCACGAGGAAGCCCAAGCCATCCTCGACAGCCAGGCCACGCACCTGCGCTCCGGATTCCGGAGAGACGAGCTTGCGGAGGCGTGTTTCGAGGTGATCACCGAGCTCACCAAAACGCCGGACTCAGCCATGGGTACGCCCGTACCCAAGCAGAACCTTACCCAAGCTCTGCAGGTCATCCAGGAGATCCTCCAACTCGACGCCAGCCCTACGGTCGACTTGCGCGCCCTCCACGATCGCGCCGAATTCTCAGTTGAGCTTATGGAGTGGTCATCCGCCGAGGTAGCCATGCAAGATTGGATCCGCCTTGCCGAGAGTGTGGAGGTGGAACCGGCAAGCATTTATGCCAAGAAGCTAGCCCTTGGAGACGTGCTTCTTCAACAGGGGCGCAGCCTCGAGGCTAAGCTCCTACTTGACGTCTTAGCGCTTGAGCTCGCGAAAACCGAGCGCATCAAACTAAACGCCCAGTGCACCTTGTTGCGCGCCCAGACCTACCGGGCTCTTTGGCAACCCGAGACATCCCGGCTTGAAAACCAGCAGAAGGCCATTCAACTGCTTAGGCAGTACCTGGCCAATTTTCCGGATCAGCCTGGCCTCTCCCAAGCTGCTTTCGATATCGGAGAGATCTACGAGAGCCTCGACTTGGCAACGGACGCAATCCAAGGATGGCGGGAGCTGCTTGCCCTCGAGTTGCCCAAGGACACGGGGCCCGCGGCCAGGACAGAACTCGAGACCAACCTGCGGCTCCGTCAAAGGGCCACCATGAAGATTGGTCAGTCCCTAGTTCGCTCCGGTGATTTCAACGGCGCCATCACGGCCTTCACGGAATACACCCAGCGATTTCCTTCGGGACCAGATTGGAGCCAAGCCCAAGCCCAGATCGTCTCGATCCAATACCTCATCGCTAGCGATCACTATGCGAAGGGTGACTTCCCCGCAGCTCGGGCTGCATGGGAGCGCTTCCTTGTCAGCTACCCCTTAGACGCTCTGGCTCCCGAGGCAGCGCTACAGCAGGCGGAGTCCTTTGTCCAAGAAGCAAGAGATGTGGACTCGACGTTCCAGCTAAAGGCATCCGCCGCATTACTTACAAAGGCAGCCCTAAGCTTCGAGCAGGTAGCCCAAAAGAACGGCACAAGTGACATCGCCTCACGCAGCCTCTACCGCCTAGGCGTCCTGCAAGAGTCTATGCTCGGCGATCTGACCGCGGCGATTGGCACGTTCCAGAAGTGCACTTTTGGAGTCCGGGCCTATGACGCACAAATGCGCCTGGTTGAGATACTCGAGGAGAGCCTTTCGGTCCGAACCAAGGCGACCCTGCGTAGCAACGAGTCGCCCACTATTGAAGTCACCTCCAGGAACCTGGAGTCCATCGATATCGAACTCTATCAACTCGACATGGAGGCCTACTTTAGGCGCCACAAGACCCATCGCTCGATCGAGAATTTGGATCTCGACTTGATCCAAGCCGACCGTACCTTGACCTATACGCCCGAGCCTGTTTCACCACACTCGAAAATGATCAAGGACGTCGTGCTGCCCATCGACGCGCCTGGCGTCTGGGTGGCCACTGCTGTCTCGGGAGAATATCGGGCGACTACCTTAGTCCTTGTAAGCGACCTAGACTTGATCATCGAATCCAGCGGGACCGAAGCGCTGATCTTCGCCCAAGATATGCTGCGGGAAGAGGCTGTTCACGGCGCCAGCTTGATCATTCACCTCGACCCTGCACCGGGCACCAGCGAACCCACGGTTCTCGAAGTCGAAACAGACGCGAAAGGTCTGGCCCACGTCCCGTTCCCCCACGCATCCACCAGCCTTGCTGTGTTGGGCGTCTACGGTCCCCACCGCGCGAGCGAGGGGCTGGAGCTTTCAAGCAGCGTGGCCCAATCCACTGCCCCCGAGGGAGCAGGCTACATCTACACCGAGCGAAGCACCTATCAACCCGGTGCTCTTGTGCATTGGCGTGCCGCGGTGAGGGACACGAATGACAAGGGCGCTTATACCTTTGTGCCCGGTAAGGAATACGACTTCACCGTACTCGACCACACCGGCCGGCTGCTCATCAAGGAGCCTATGGCCCTTAGCGCGATGGGCACACTTTCCGGCAACCTCGAGTTGAGTCCTGAAGCGGGCTACGGCTCGTACACCCTGCAAATCACAGACCCAACCCAAGATTCCGTGCGTCACAGCAGGACGTTCCAGGTTGCAGAGTTCACCGTGCCCAAGGCCCGCCTCACAATCACGCCAAGTGCGCCAGTCATTTTACTAGGCCAAGGACTAAACATCGAGGTGGAGGCCAGCTACTCCCATGGTGCGGCCATCACCGAGCAAACCGTCTCCATGGCTGTGGCTGGCGAAAACGGGATGCTCATGCTAGATGAGCAGACAGACGCCGATGGTATCGCCCGTTTTACCGTTCCGAAGATCGCGCTGACGAGGTCGGGAACTAAGCGGTTCTCCTTTAACCTGCGTGGCCAGAATACGGCCTTTGCGACGGCCTACGTCCAGGTTGCGGGCAAGGCGTTTGATGCTTCCCTTACCACGGGTCGAGCGACCTATCTAGCCAACGAGTCCTTCGGGCTTGATCTCATCACGACGGCCGCCGACGGCAGCCCTAGTGCGGAGTCCATGACGGTGCGTGTACTCAAACAGCGCACGGATGAAAAAGGCCAGCGCCTGCAGGTTCTCGTGGAGCGTTTTCAAGTGCAGACCGACGAACAGGGTGAGGGGCGCCTAGAGCTGCGGCTCCACGAAGGCGGCAACTACACCCTGCGCGCCGAGGGCCTCGACAGCTTGGGCAACCCCGTGGTTGACTCATTATCCCTCTTTATCTCAGACGAAGGTGATGACGTTCGCCTGCGGTTTCTCAACGAAAAAAGCCTGTACCAGGTCGGCGAAAAGGCAACCCTGCGACTGCACAACCGCAGCGCCTCAAAATTGGCCTTGGTCATCGTAGAAGGCAAAGGCATTGCCGAGAGCCAAGTGCGCCCACTCAAACCCGGCGAGAACCTGATCGAGTTTGATCTCGAGTCCCACCATTTCCCCGCTGTATCGGTCTCTGTCAGCCTGATCGACGACCACCGCTTCTATCGCACGACCCAGACTCTTGAGGTCGAGCGGGATCTGACCGTGAGCATTCAGCCGGCTAAGGAATCCGTGCTTCCGGGTAAGCCCCTTGAAGTCGAGGTCATTACCACGGACGGCTTGGGCCAGCCCGTAGCGGCAGAATTCTCCCTTGCCGTTGTGGATGAAGCGTACTTTGACTTGTATCCAGACCAGTCTGGCCAGATCGAAAGGGCCTTTATGGGAATGCCGCGCAAGCTCGGAAAACTTAGGGGTAAGTCTACCTGCGGCTTTGCCTATGACGGGGTGACGACAAGAATCTCATCGGCCGTTCTGGAGGAGGAAAGTCGCTTTCAACTAGAAGAGCAGGCTCAAGAACGGAACGAGGACGCCCGTGGTTTTCTTGCCGGCTTGGGCTACGCAGAAAAAGAGGGGGCGGGAAATTCCGGTTGGCTTCTAGACACAATCGACACCATTGCCCCCGCCTCTCCCGCGCCTATGATCATGGAAATCGGTGGCGGTGCCGCTGGCAAGTTTGGCGCCCGCAGAGGTGGACAAAAATCCCTGAAGTCTTCCAGTGGAATGAACCGAACCGCAGATCGCTATCTCAACTCGGCAACCCAGTTCTGGCTACCGAACGGAAAGACGGACGCCATGGGACGCGTGACCTTGACCGTCCCCATGCCGTCTCGAGGTGGAACCTGGAGGCTGCACTCTAAGGCCATCGGCAGCGGCACGCTAGCTGGGCAATCTGAAGTCACCGTGGTGACGAAGTCACCTTTCCTCGTCGAGCTGCTCTGCTCTGATTTCGTGCGAGCCGGCGACCAGTTTGAACTGCTCGCTCGCATCCATCAAACCAGTAACCTGCCTGCTACCGCCCACCTGCGCCTCAATATCGACGGCGTGATCCGAGCTGAAGCTCGCGAGCTGGTCGTCCCCGTGCAGCCTGGTCGCACAAAGACAGTGAGCCTAGGCCGCGTCAACTGTGGCGACAAGCACGGCATGCTGCGCTTGGCCCTAGAAGCGACCCTGGAGACCAGCTTCGATGGGCAAGAGGATAAGGAATCCGGCAAAGCCTCCGCGCTAAGGCTCCTTCAGGTCCGCCCGCTCGGGGTCGTCTTGGACCATGCCACGAGCGGAAGTCTCAACGGACCCGTGGTGACAAACCTAGCTCTGCCTACAGACAACGCCATTACGAATGCAGCCCTGGACGTCTATGTCAGCGGCGGGCTCAGCAACGACCTCATCAGCGCAGCCATGGGCGAGGCTACTTTTGGCCTGGGTGCCGGCGTACCTACCGGAATGCGCAGCGAGACGGCAGGCGAGCTGCTCGGTGCGCTCTCCGTTATGGAGTGGCTCCGAAGGGCAGAGCCGGAGGCCAGAGAGTTGGACGCCATGGGCACCCGCGCACGATCCTTGGTGGCAAGCCTTACGGCCACCCAAGCTAAGGAGGGCTTCTGGGAGTGGCGTCCTATGCGATTTGGAGTCCTCTACCATCCCAGCGAACTGCAGCGGAGCTATGGGCCCACGCAAGCCGGCCGCTTGGAGACGACTGCATTGGCTCTCTTGGCCCTAGACCGGGCGTCTCAGAGCATGCAGGTCTCACCCATGACCTTAGAGAGCGCCAGCCAGGCACTAGTAAGCATGTACCGCGATCTTGGGGGTAGTGACCTCGAGCGCAAGGCCATGGCTTTACACGCCTTGAGCGCGTTCGGTACGAGTGATTTCGCCGATGTAAACCGTCTATACCGCGAACGAGACAAGCTCTCCCAGGCGGGCCTTGCGCACCTTGTCCTGACCCTTGTCGAGCTTAATCGGATGGACATGGCCCGGGAGCTCGCTCAGCTGCTGGAGTCCATGGCCATTGAGGGTTCGAGCGCGAATCCCTCGATGGTCTGGACCATAAACGGCGGCATGACTTTGAACTCGACTTGGCACCGAGACCAGGGCGGCATGAGTGCTTTGTCCCTCTGGGCCCTGAGCCGGGCGCTCCCCCAATCTGAACTTTTGGACTTCGCAGCCGAAGGCGTGCTATCCCTTGCCCCATGGAGACCGGGACAGACCCGTGGCTTCGCCCTGGCCGCGTTGACGAGTTACGGCACAGAAGCTCTAACCGCACAGGGTAGCTTCAAGGTGGCCGTCACCCTCAACGACGGATCCCGGGCAGTGCTGCAAGTTCCCGCCGGGCGCATCGGCGCATCGGCACACTTTCCCCTGGCCGATTTAAAGGGGAGCCAAAGTGTCCCCGTTGCTATCGACTTGGTAGACAGCGCCCGGACCGCCAAGTTGCGCTTTGCGCCCACCTTCACTGCGCGTCTCTCCGGCTTCACCAATCCAAAAGAAGCCTACCAACGGGGTGGCCTGCACATTCCCTACCAGATCACGTCGGCAGCCGCACCGATCTTCAACGGCGCCTCCCTCGGCGTAGGCTTCTCCTGTATCAACAGCTTGGGTGACGACAACTCTAGGGTCCAACCTTGGCAAAATCTCGTGGAGAACCTACCCCTTGGCGAGCGCTGTCTCGTCAAGGTCGATGCCAGCCGCTCGACCCTCATCGACCGCGAGCTTGGGCCAGCGGGCTACCTGGAGCTGGAGATCCCACTTGCCCCTGGCGTGATGATCGTACCAGGGACACTCCTTGGCAACATCGCGGGGTATCGCCCATTCCCGGGCGGCATGCTGATCACGCTGTCTCCTAGCATCCCCAAGACCCAGGTAAGCTTCGAGATTATGGCCACCAGCCAAGGGTCATTTACCTTACCGCCCCTTGTCTTGCGCTCGTCAAACTCGTCGAATCGACTGGCCTACTCGAAGCCAAGCCGGTTCTCGGTCTTGTCAGCAGGAGTAGCCAACCCGGACAGGTACCGGGCGACTCCGGACGAGCTTCTGAATTACGGAACGGCGCTCTTCCAGGCAGGGGATCTAGCCGGCGCCCGCACAAAGCTGGAGGCGCTGTATTCAGAGTTTGGCGAGGACATACATAACCACCACCAAGCCGAGCTCCTCGGGATGCTGCTAGAGCTTGCGATTCACTTTGAGAACACCAGAGGAACGGTGTCCTACTTTGAGAGCCTAAAGCAGTACAACCCGGAGCTCTTCTTGTCCCTTGAGCAGGTCCTGGCCATAGGTCGCGCGTACCGTGACCTGGGCGAGAACGAGCGCGCTTCGACCATGTTTATGGCGACAATCGCCGAGACCTTTAACCGGGACATGCGCGTTGCTGGCGTGCTTGAGGAGCACGGCGCCTTTACACCCACCAGCCAGATGCTTGGTCGACTGTGGCGCGAGTATCCCGACCGGCCCTCGGTGGTGGCCACGCGGCTATCCCATGCGGATTACTTGATGAGGGCTGCGGCGACCGCACACAAGGATGAGAATCTGCGCCGGGCGGGCCGTGACCGTGCCTCTCTCTTGGTCGAAAGTATCCTTGTCTTGCGCGAGTTTATGGCGCTCTATCCCGACCATGCCCTTGCGCCTGACGCCGGCCTAAACCTGGTCAGTGCCCACCTTGAGCTAGAGGACTACGAACAAGTAGCCGAGCTTGCTGGCAGGCTAGCCGAGCGCTTCACTGAGCCCCGGGTACGCGATGACTTCCGCTACACGCGTGCGGTTGCCTCCTGGTTTGAAGACCGCCCCAAGGACGCCAAGGACCTACTACTAGGCATTGCGGATGCGGTCTACGTCGACGACCGCGGTGCCGAGACCCAGTCCATCAACCGCGACCTCTCCTATTACCTGCTGGGACAGATTCACCACGCCGCAGGTGAACTGGACAAGGCCACGTCCTATTACGGCCGCGTAAAGTTGAGCTTCACCGAGGCCAAGGAGCTGTTCATGGAACTCCAAGCCACGCGGCTAGGGTTGCCGGAAGTCACTGAGGTCCTGCCCGGCCGCCGGGTCGCTGTCCCCCTTGACTTCAAGGGGGTAGACGAGGTCGAGCTTTTGCTCTACCCAGTCGACTTGATGACGCTCTACCTTCGCGAGGGTGACCTCAAGAGTGTCGCCCAGGTCAACTTGGCAGGCATTGCTCCGGCCTTCCGCAAGTCCTACGACTTAGCGCCAGAGCTTGGATTGGGCCTGAGCCACATAGAACTAGAATTGGACAGCTTGGAGACGGGTGCCTACTTGGCGATGGCGCGGGCAGAGGGTCTATTCGCATCGGGGCTCGTCCTTGTGACGGACCTCGCGTTGCTTGTCAATGAAGACACCAGGCTTGGCCAAGTGCGGGCCCAGGTCACACGGGATGGATCTTGGAGCTTCGTCGAGGGCGTAGACATCAGGGTGGTCGGTTCGGGTGATGGGGCCTTCCAGGCTGGCAAGACCGACAAGCGAGGTCTGTTTGTGTCCAAGGGTGTGGTTGGGGAGGCGACTGTGATCGCGCGCTTTGGAGAGCGGGAATATGCATTCCATCGCGGGGAAGTCCTTCACGGCACGGCGCCTTCTGAGAGGCGAAAAAGCCGGGATAAGGCGGAGGCGCCGGAGCCAAGCTTCTTTTCGAACGTACTTGGAGGCAATGCCGCAGAGCAGAGCTCGCGGGGGCGGCAGCTGCGAGGGCAGATGAAGAATCTCTCCCAGGGAGTGCAGCTCAATAGTATTCCCTAGTAGGGAAGCCTCTTTCGCCATAAGCGCCTTCGCCCTATCAAACCAAGACTTAGCCAAGCGCAGCACCCCCAATCAACTCCACCTACCGGCACCCAAGACCCCATAGAGACAGTCAGGTCCGGCAACAAGGGCGACGGCAAGTGTAAGCACAGAGAAGCCGGTCGTCGCTCTTTAGCGACGACCGGCTCTAAGGTCTGAAGGTCTTGCTTAGAAGCCTACCACCAGCGCATATCCAGCACGCCAGAGCCGTCGTTAAACGGACTCTCCAGCGTCCACCCCATGGTGGAATAGGCTAGGTCAGTCGAAAGAGACTCAGACCACACCTTCGACGTGTCGTCTGCCATCTCGGCAAGAGCGAAGGCAGCTACGCCTCGAATCTTGTCGTCCTCTTCCGTGTCGGCAAGAATCTTAGAGACCGCAGCGATGGCATCGGGATCATGCAGAATACCAAGGGTCGAGATGAAGCTAGCACGCTCGTCAACGTCATCACTCTTCTCCAGCCTCGCAAGCAACTCTTCGGTCGCCTTGTCGTCGCCAAGCAGGCGTAGAGCGATCGAGACCTGACGCAGAACGCCGGGGTCTCCGTCCTTGACGGCCAGCTCGCGGCGCAGCATCTCTGCACTGTCGCGGGACTCTAAGAGACCAAGGGCCAAGGCAGCAGCGCCTCGAACTGTGGGATTGTCATCGGCGGAGAAGCGGTTCTCCATAAGCTCGATCGACGCCACGTCGCGCAAGAGGCCGAGGGCGACACAGAGGCTCGTCGAGAGGGCGTCCGACTTGGATCGCTTGAGAGCACTGCGAAGAGTCTTCGGAATCGACTCGGGTACGGCAACGCCGGCAATAGTCAGGTCGTGGGCCATAACCGAAAGGGACATGGCAGCCCAGGCGTCGACGCCGTCCTTGCCGCTGTTCACCTTGCGCTCAAGCCAACCGAGGGTGTCATCAAGGCCGATCCCTGGACGGTTGGTGCCGGGACGAGCAGAGACACGGGCAAGGGAGACCATCGCGAGACGCGAGGTTAGGCCATCGGCCTTCTGAGCCAAGCGCGTCAGTGCCTGACGGATGTCCTTGTCCATCTCGTCTCCGTCGGAGTCACCAAGCAAGCCCAAGCCAATGATGGCGCCTTCCATGATCTCGGCTTCCGCTTTGGAGCGGCGCCCGAGAACCTCGAGCAGCGCCTCGCCGACCTCTTGCTTGTACTCCGGAAGGCCATCAACCGCAAGGCGGGCGAGGGCCGGACCGGCGTGCGCACGCAGGGCGGGGAAGTGGGCGTCATCCTTAAAGTAAGTCGTAAGGGTTCCGAGCTGGGTGCCGACACACAGGTGTGCGTCGGGCTCCCCAAGCTGGGGACCCGTCGTGGAATCCGTGCCATCACATGCGGGCAAGGGCACTAGGCCAAGGGCCAAGACCACTGCGTTGTGGATCTCAAAGGTCGCCGTCTTGTCGAGGATCAAAACCTCGATCAAAGCGCGGCCGATACGCTCCTTATCAGCTGCATCTGCGGTGCGCCCTGCAAACAAGGACAGGGAGTAGGCTGCAAAGGCACGGGTCCGGGGATCCACGCGCTCTTCCCCCATCAGCTTGATGCCTGCGGGCGTCGCCTGAAAGAGATCGAGCAGGGAGTTCAGGTCTTCTGGTCCCCCACCAAGCCCAAGGGCAAGGACAGCAGCTTCACGGGACGAGGGATGTCCTGACTTTAGGTATGAGCGTGTTGCTGCCCCCAGGGGCAGCAGCTGCCGCACCTTCGAGTCCACAGGCAGTCGCCCAAGGGCCAAGAGCGAGCCGCGAATCATCTGTGAGTCGCCGCCGGTCATAAGGGCCTTCTGAAGCAGCGGCGTGATCTCGGCTGCGGGGCCGATCTCTCCGGGGGCAAGGCTGCGGCTATCCATGCCGGCCAGCTTAGAACTTAGGTTCAAAAAACTGTCGCGGTTGTAGTGCCACCAGCGCTGCCAATGAGGGGGTTGGACCTCTTCAGCGCCTGTATCTAAAGACCGTGGGTTGCCATTGATGTCCAAGGGCGAACCCGGTGACCCCGGTGCAAGCGGAGTAAAACCGCCGGTCACTGGCGGAACCGATGGGCCGAGCGCCGGACCCGTACTCGACGGGCCTCCACCACTTGCCGTAGGTGCTCTGCGTGGCGGGGGGCCCGAACTGCCCCCCCGGGCTGCAGGGCCTCAGCATTGTGCCTGGGCAATACCAGGCAAAATGACAAGAGCCGCGAGCGTGAATGCGCCTGTGACCAACTTCTTCATGATTCGTGAATGGGTGGGGGTGTACGCAACGTGAACTCGTTACGCGGGATTCGTAGGGGTCCATCTTGGACTCCGAAAGCCGTAAAGGGGGTTACCCCTCGGGAACTTCACTATGTTATTTGTAGGTGTTGGAGCCTCCTTTGTCACGTGATGTTCCCCTTTAGCGCAATCGTTCAGGGGGTGCTTTTGCGCTCAAAAGCCCCCTTTTGCCCCCGTTACAGCTCAATCCCTCCCCCTTTTTACCCCAAATGGCCCCCTCCTTCTGCCCTCCCAGTCGCCTCCTACTTGGTCCCGGCCCATGCAACACACCCCCTGAGGTCCTTGAAGCGCTCTCTAGGCCCACCATTGGGCACCTAGACCCAGCTTTCCTTGAGCTCATGAATGAGCTAAGGGAGCGCCTGGGGCGACTTTTCGGCACCAAGAACCAGCTGACGGTACCGATTTCGGCCACGGGGTCCGGTGGAATGCAAGCCGTCTTGGCTAACTTGATCGAACCAGGCGACGCCGTGCTGGTCGGGATTCACGGGGTTTTCGGTATGCGCTTTGCCGATTGCGCCGAGCGGCTGGGCGCCAAGGTCACCCGGGTCGAATCCGATTGGGGCACGCCCTTGGACTGCAAAGCCATGGCCGCTGCAGCCGCCGGCAAGTCCTTCAAGATGATCGGTGCCGTCCACGCGGAGACCTCCACAGGAGTGCTGCTTAGCGCCGACCGGATCGACACCCTTCGGGACGCTGCCGACCAGTCCGGCGCCCTACTTGTGCTCGACACCGTGACGTCCCTGGCTGGCCTACCCGTCGAGCTAGATGCCCGCGGTGTGGACGCCACCTGGTCAGGCACCCAAAAGTGCCTGGCCTGTCCACCGGGACTGTCCCCCATCTCCCTATCGGCCCGGGCCTTCGAGGCGATCGACCAGCGCACAACTCCGGTATCCTCGTGGTATTTCGATCTCTCCATGATCGGCAAGTACTGGGGCTCCGAGCGAACCTATCACCACACGGCACCGATCAACATGCTCTACGCTCTTCACGAGGCCACCGATCTCGTTCTTACGGAGGGCCTTGACGAGCGCTTCGAGCGTCATGCCGCAGCCGCCCGTCACCTTTGGAAGGGACTTGAGGAGCTGGGGCTCGAGCTGCTTGTGGAAGAGCCGCACCGGCTCTTCCCCCTTACCGCTGTGCGCGTACCCGAAGGCGTGGACGAAGCCCGGATTCGCGCGGATCTCTTGGACCGCTTCGATATCGAGATCGGAGGCGGGCTGGGGCCACTGGCCGGCAAGATTTGGCGGATCGGCTTGATGGGAATGAACGCCACTACAGCGACAGCCGATCACCTACTGAACAAGCTCGCCAAGGTGCTCAATGAGTAGCCTTCCCTAAGGAGCCGGCGGACTGTAGAGCATCTGGCCCCAGAAGCCCATGAACTCACTGCCGGCACCTGTCAAATGAACCTCATCCGTGGTCAAGGTCACGCCCTCTTGGTCCAAGGAGGGGACGGGGATCACTCCTAGGGTGCTGGTTAGTTGAGGCAAAAGCATCTGCACCAGGAAGTCGCTACCCGCCTGGAGGGACGTCACGTTGGAGCCGGGAAAGCCGCTCAAAATTGTGGGTGCAAAACTAGACGAGACGAGGGTCGCGCCGAGGGTTCCGTCGGGCTCGACAATCATGTCCAGACTCGCCTGCCCGTCAAGCACAAGGCGCAGAACGGGGACAGCCCCATCGGGCGTGGGGACTTCGAGGCTGACCTCCATTCCTGCCAACTCCATGACAAGTAGCCCCGGACCCGCGGGCGAAGTGGTCACGACGGGCGGCATCACGCCGTGGCTTAGCATTTCGACTTCCGTGCCAGATGGGAAGTTCTGGAAGCCGGCGCCAGGAAAGAGCACCGCAAGGGACTCCGTGGTGAGGACCGTTCCGGGTCCTCCGCCGGGCTCCTCGGGGAAGAGCTCGGTCAAGTCGCCTTCCAACAGGCCGGCCTCAGTCAATGCGGCTAAGATCAAGTTGAGGAAGTCATCATTTGCGGCGAGTGCCCCACCGTAGGTCTGTCCAGAGGGTGTCAATGGCCCGAAACCGGGCAGAGCCGAGGGCGTTGAGCGGTAGAGGGGGACGCCCGGTGCACCAGCCTTGGGCGTGCCCACGATGACCCGGGTGTCTAGCCCAAGGGTGACGCCACTGGACTGGTGGCTGGCCGACACAAAGTCCAAGTCGACCACGGTCTCCAGGCCCAGCTCTGGGCCCAAGTCCAAGGAGAACTCAAAGGCCGAGAGCATTTCCAAGACAATCGGGCCGATTTGGCTGCCGATTTCCGCCTCCATGGTTTCCACAACGGTTTCCTTAACCCAGGACTCGATGAGGAATACCTGGGCGACATCCCCAAGGAAGCCGTGTAGATCAAACTGGAAGTTAGCCAGGGAGACCGACACGTTCGAGACATCCAAATCTAACTGGCCACCCGTGGTGCTGAGCACTAGGTCTGCGCGGATGTCCACGGTGCTGGAAGTGGAGTCGCCATCCAAGGTGTAGGGAATCTCCAACAGGTCTCCCCACACATCAAAGTCAACTCTAACACCGGTCATGCGCACGGTCGCGGCGACCTTGTTTGCCGACGGCACCAGGGTCACCGTCATGTCATGATCTATATTCATGTCGGTAAACTTGATCGTCGCCGAGAAGATCGTGAAGCCAAAGGGACCCTCTTGATTCTCAATTTGTGTCGACGGAATGGAGGTCAGATAGGGAGCCAGGTCCGTACCTTCGAGGGTCGTCTCGGCCCCCTCAGAGAGCGCGACAAATCCCTCCTGATCCAAATGGGCCATCGCCGATTGACTTGCGCCAAAGGCAACCCACTGTGGGTTTCCAATGCCAACCGTCTGCCGGGATCGCGCGCTTGTACCATCAGCATGGGTCACCTCAAACAGTAGCCCATCCAAGGTCCCCGACAAATCTAGGGATACCCCTAAAGGGCCAAAATTTCCGGCACCATCCAGGCTAACTGGCGCTCCATTCAGCGTAAGGCTGGCCGGTGATGGGCCCAACAGGGCGCCGGTGACAGGGGCTGTTCCACTAGGAAAATACTTGCCCGAAAGTCCCGCTCCAAGGTCCAGATCCCAAGCGTGCAAGGTCGTCTGATCGGAACTCTGCACACCCCCATGGGTAACCGTCAATTCAAAGAGGTAGTCACCTGGTAGATCAGGTGAGAACGTCGGATAGAGAACATGCCCCGCCGACAGGGCTGCGACACTGCCTCCGGGTGCCTGAAGAATCTGCCAGTCCAAGCTAGCTCCAAAAGGGATGGAACCGTCTGCCGATGACGCTCCGCTTCCGTCCAAAGCAATCCGCTGCCCCACAAGCCCAGCTTGGTCCTGGCCTGCACCAACTACAGGACCGATGTTGAGTACTGCACCATTCGTGAAGTCCACGCCATTGGAGTCACTAGGGTCCAATATATACCCAGCCATAAAGAACTTCGCCCCACTGATCGCCGGATTGGACGGCGTAGGAAACGCTACGCTCCAGCTTCCAGCTGCATCCGTCATGCCTGAGTAAACGAGGAAGAGCGTAGGACTCAAGCTCAAGGGTACGGACTCCCCTAGAACCAAGCTAGGGCCCGGACCCGAGTCTGCAAACAAGAACGTCGGGAGCCCTGGCCCACCAGCCATCTCGATTAAAAACGAATCCCCATAGGCAATCGAGGTCTCCGTCCCCCCATCCAAGTAGAGATCCGAAGCCATTCCGACCCCACTCAACACCACCATCCCTACCAACAAGCAAAGTTTCTTCATCCCCCGACCCTACAACATCCCCCCCATTCCCGCAAAACCAAGCTGATCAAGGCAGCCCATACACAAAAAAAAAGCGCCCTTGGCTGGTCAATGACCTGCCAAGGGCGCCCAAATCAAGCCAAGTAAACTAAGGGCAGATCGTCAATTTCAGGCCATTGGAGAAGGCCCAGAAGTTCGGCTGTGATCCATCCGGAGAAGCACTCTGGAAGAACACATCCAACCCGATAAGGGCCGGGCCTGCGGGAATCGGCAGAGACCAGCTCGAGTTGCCCCCTCCGTCCACCGGTTGGATCGAGTCAAGAATCTTCTGAGACTGATTAACCAGAACCACACCACCAAAGATGGGCGTGTTGCTCTCGCCGAGGGAGACCACATTGAACGTGACAGGCCCAATCGCACCAGAGGTGTTTGCCTGAACCACGTTACCCACGCTCGTGGAGCCGCCACCAGCCAACACGAGGTAGTTCGCCGGGGAAGCTCCAGTGCCGTAGGTGGTGAATCCGCAGGTAGGATCGCAGGTATCCAGCACTCCGTTGTTGTTCATGTCCAGGCTCGGGTCCATCGTGATCTCACAGATGTCGTCCTTTCCGTTCGCATCGCAGTCATTGATGATCGGTGCCACAGCAGGGACCACGCGGAAGATCTCACCGCCTTGGTCCACGATCAGGATCTCGCCGTCGCCGTCGACGCCGAATGAGGTGATCGCGTTAATCGACAGGCCACCACCAGGAGCCAGCTCACTTGTGCGGTTGGCGCCGTTGTTTAGAGTTCCGCCCGCATAGTCGAAGGAGTAGATGTTGTTGCTGCAGTAGTCAGCGTAGAAATAGGTGCCGAACAGGTCCGGAATCTTGCAGCCGCGGTAAACCTCACCGCCAGTGATCGAGCACCCGCCACCAAAACCGCCGTGGTTGTATTGCGTTACGGGCAAGGTGAGAGCAGGGTTGTTGCAAGCGGGAACAGAGCCACAACTACCGGTGGAGAAGCAGTTCAGGCCTTCCATCATCTTCCAACCGAAGTTGACGCCGGCGTCGGTCGCCGAGATTACGTTGACCTCTTCGCGAGCGTTCTGCCCCACGTCACCAATAAAGAGCTCGCCGGTCAATGCATCGAAGCTATAGCGCCAAGGGTTGCGCAACCCTGTGGACCAAATCTCGTCCAGGGTATTTGGATCCCCAACGAAGGGGTTTGAAGCAGGAATGGCATAGGGAGTACCGCCGTCTACATCGATGCGCAGCATCTTGCCAAGCATCAATCCGCCGTTCTGCGCGCGGCACTGGGGGTCGTTGGCCGAGCCGCCGTCACCAAAGCCTATGTAGAGGTAGCCATCAGAGCCGAAACGAAGGCAGCCGCCATTGTGGTTGCTGAAGGGCTGGGCCACGCTCAGAATCTCCAGCCGACTCGACGGAATGGCAACATTCGGGTTGCTTGGCGAGATCGTGAATCGCTCAACCACGCTGCGGTTAGGACCACTGCGGGTGTAGTTGATGTAGAAGTAATCTTCGCCAACGGCTCCGGGCACACCAAAGTTCGGGTGAAAAGCAAGGCCTAGAAGGCCTCGTTCGTTGCCGCTGGTTTGCGCCAAGGACTTCACATTGATGAGCGGAGTGGCCAGCAAGTTCGTGCCGTCGAAGACGCGAACCCGCGCGGTGTCCTGCTCGACAATAAAGATGCGGGGATCACCGGGCACGCCGATGGCCTCTAGGGGCTTGCTGAGACCGCTAACAACAAGCTCTGTCGTGAGGGGCGTTTGTGCGCTCGATGAGCTGGCAGAGAGAGAAAACAACAGCGCCGTCAACACGGTGCAGAAGGGGAACTTCATGGGTTGGCTAGATTTAGGAGGACAGAAGAGATCTGGGGCCGGGTCTATACTGTCGGCGAAAAGGTCAAATCGGTCAAATGGGAATCGTGTGCGGGCCCCGCAATCGTGCATAAACTACGTGAAAGTGCCCTTACGAGTCGGGCCTAGTCCTCCAACTCGTCCGTTGCCAAGGGGTCCCCTGGCAACGGAGTGGGCAGTGGCTCTTGGCCTAAAGGCTCGAAATGCTTCGAAACCGAGGCGTGAAGATCCTCGGCTAGCTGTTTGCGATCCTTGCCAAAAAGGGGCTCCGCGGCCCAGCGAACGCGAGCCACAATAGGGCCCTGGGAGAGCATGCGCAGTATGTGCGGCCCCAGGTCAACTGCGCCCCACCAGCCCACAGTCCAAGCGGGCGCCAACTTGGAGTACGGTGTCGAGTAACTAAGGGCCACGGGCAGGCAGGGGAAGTTCCCGGACACTGCGCTCTGGAGCAGCCCGGGGTGAAAGCGCTTGACCGAGAGCCCCCGGGAAGCCCAGCCCTCCGGGAAGAATGTAATACCGACTCCGGCTTCAAGGGTCGCCTTCATGCGGCCCACCATACGCGGGACATCGGTCCGGTCTCCACGCCGAACGAAGAGTGTCCCCGACATCCTTACGATAGTCCCCATAAGGGGCCAGGTCGCAATCTCGCTCTTGGCGATGAAGCGCCCGGGGAAGAGCGCACCAAGGACGAGCACATCGATGTAGCTCAGGTGGTTCGCCGTCACCACAAAGGCCCCCACCGGAGGCTTGCCCAGGGTGTCGAGCCGTATCCCGAGCACAGCCAAGGTCATACGCGCCCAGATCTGTTGGCCCCGAGCCGCCATGGCCAAGCCCAAACGATTGACGCCGAGCTTCCGCAAGCACCACGCAATCACCATAAAGGGCGCGACGAGCACAACGGGCAACACGACCGCGAGACGCCTGAGATGGGCAAGAAACATAGCACAAGAATACACGAACCGACTTGCGATGCCTCCCCGCGTTCGGTGCAATTGAGCCATGAAGACTCCCCCCCACGGACATAGCACTACAGACGATTCGAACGACTTTAAGAAGCCGAACCGAAGCCTCGTCAGCATATTTGGGTCCGCGGGCCCACAACCCGGGACCCCCCGCTACGACGAGGCACTTGAACTCGGTCGGGGAATTGCAGACCTTGGGATCGACGTGCTCACCGGTGGCTATGGCGGAACAATGGAAGCCGCGAGCCGCGGCGCCAACGAGGCTGGAGGCGTGGTCGTTGGCGCTACTTGTGACGCCATCGAGAGCTTCCGACCTGGCACCCTGCCCAACCAGTGGGTGACCCTCGAGCTACGAACAGAGACCCTCATAAAGAGGCTGGTACTTGTGACCTCAAGCTGCCATGCGGCTGTCATCTTGCCCGGTGGTGTGGGCACTCTGCTGGAGTTTGCCTTGCTGTGGAACTCCACCATGATTGAAGAGCTTGAGCCCGTTCCAATCCTTGTTGTTGGAGATGTCTGGAAGGACCTGCTGGCCCTCATGGACAACCCGCAGTTTGTGGCCCCAGCACACATGGCCATGGTCGAGTATTGTCCCGACATCCCCACTGTCATCACAAGATTGGGCGAGCTCCTCCCACACGAGCCGGGCCTCGAATCCTAGCCGAATCTATTGCGTCTTGGCCTTCGGGCTGAGTCGATCGGGTCTGCGCAAGAAGAGGAAGCCGGTCTCGTCCTCTTGGTAGCGACGATAGCCCAGCAAGTGGAAGACCTGCTTCACGCCAAACAACGCGCGCTGTCGATTGATGCGCAGGCGGCGCGGGTCTCCATCTTGGCGCGTCACACCGGGGAGCCAATGAAGGAAGCGGTCTAACTGGCGCCGGCGCAACCATGCAGACAGACGCAGCCAGATCGGCCGAACGTCCCTAGCGACAAAGAATCCATCGTCACCCTGGGCCTGGTAGCGAGGCAAGAGCAGGCGCCCAGTCAGCGGAGAGAGAATGTCCCCACAATCATCCTTGGCGAGAATCCCATTGCGCTGAACGGGCTGAAAGTTGGCCCATCCAGGAGCCATCACAAAGCCATCGTCTGGGTGCGTCCCGTGGCGGTGAAGGACCTCGACTATGGCCGGCGCACCTGCGGCAGCGCGGCGCAACCTCTTGCGCATGGCCGCCATATCATCGGGGTCTTCATCAAGGGCGCGCTCATCCAAACAGCCCGCCGCAACAAGGCCACACCAGATGGCCGCCTCGTGGCAATCAATGGTCGAGGGGTCGGTGTGCGCACCGCCTTCAAAAGCCATGGAGATGTGGCCCGCTTCGCTCATGTAGTCCAAGAGGGTCCCCTCGAGTGCCTCTTCAAGACCCAGGATCACGGGAACCTCCAAGGCAAAGGACACGGGCCGGTTCTGCAGGGTGTCTGCCATGCAAAGGAAAGGCGTGCTGGGTCCCGAAGTGGAGTGCAGGTCGAGAAGTACGATGTCCTCAAGAGGCGCTCCGCCGCAGCTCTCGACGAAGAGCCGCGAGAACGTCTGTAGAAGGTCCCGGAGCTCGCCCTCATCGGGCCCATCCTGGTGATGCTTGCGCTGCTCAAGGCCAAGTAGGTCACTAGCCTTCCAAACGCGGTTGAGGTCGCGCTCGATGAAGCGCTGGTTTTGGGCCAGCGCCGGACGATTACCGCGTAAGGCGACGAAGCGACCACGCAGCTTTACGTTGCCCTTCTCTAGCCGGGTTAGCACGCGCCCTGCGGCTTCGATACCGGCTGGTTCGTTTCCATGGAGGCCACCGATAGCAAGAAACAGAGCACCCGGACAATTGGAGTCAAAACGACCTACCTCGCGCAGGCTGTCGGCCTCGGGCATAGAAGACGGGCCTCCCATTGTCGACGAAGGATCAGTGGAGAGTCGCACTTTGCGTTAGCCCCGGGTTCCCTTGGATTCAGTTGCCTGGTACTGCTCATCAAAGATTCGCGCCGCAACGGAGAGGAAGTCCGCCTCTGTGACCAAGCCGATTAGCTTCCCATCCTTAGTCACGGGGAGGCAAGCAAGCCGGTTCTCACGCATCAGACGCATGGCCTCCAGAATGCCCGTATCGGGAGGGACGTGGAGCGGGTCCTTGAGCATGATGTCCTGGACCGCAACCTCGGAGGTCTTGCCCTTGCCCATCAAGCGCATCAGATGGCGCGAGGTGATCAAGCCCATAAGCTCGCCATCCTCACTCTCCACAGGCACATGGCGAAGATGCTCCCAGTCCATCACGCTAGCCGCAAGATCCACCAGGTCCTCAGGGTGCACGGTAAAGAGGTCGCGCACCATGACCTGGGAGACGGTACGGTAATCGTCGCGCCAATCCTTGGCCGTGACGTTGTCTAGGGTCGGCCAAGTGTGGATTGGACCACCGCCCTCTTGGTGCGTCACCATTGCCTCGGTCAGCGCGCGGCATCGGGAGTCGGCGTTGCCCTGGCCCTTCATGGCATCGATGCTGTCAAGCACCCACTGGCTGCCCGTTCTTCCGCTCTTAACTCGCTCTTCGATCACACCGAGATAGCGATCGACTTCTTGATCCGAAAAACCCGACTCGAGCAGGCCATCCGCAGCCTGGGGGAGCAACCGCTCTAGAATCAGCTGCTTGGCACTGATGACCTCTCCGCCAACCCAGTGGAATTGGGCCTTTAGCCCATAGCGTGCAGCGTTAGTGAAGTTCTCTTTGACATGGTCGAAGAGCAGTGCATCGGTCACATCGCCGTGGTGCTTCTCGATACCCGCCATCAGTCCAAACAGGAAGGCCGCATTCGCGATCTCATCTAGGGCCGTTGGACCAGCGGGGAAGGCGCGGGCCTCAATCCGCAGATGTGGCTTGCCCCCACCCACACCGTAGCAGGGACGATTCCAACGGTAGACCGTGCCGTTATGCATGCACAGCGCTTTGAGGCTGGGAACCTCGCCCCGATCTAGAATGTCCAGGGACGACTCTCCAAGGTCGCCGCCGAGGATGCTTCGAAAGCGCGCGATGTCATCCCGATAAATCTCGAGCACACTATCCCTAACCCATGCGTCGCCAAAGTTGACCCGGGTGCGCGTTCCGCGCTTCTTCTTGGCCTCGGAGCGAGAGTCTAGGGACTGCTGGAAGAGGGCCACTCGCGTCTCGTGCCAGAGTCGGTTCTGCAGCAGAATAGGCGAGTTGACCGCAGCCGCAAGCACTGGCCCGGTCACGGCCTGGAGCAGATTGTAGACGCGAGCAAACTGGTCGGGTGCAACTTGAAAGTGAATCTGAAAGCTTGTGTTGCAAGCCTCGAGCATCACGTTGTCGCTGCTGGTTTGGAGCTGATCTAGGCCCTTGATCAGGGTCTCGAACTTACCACCTGCCAAGCGGCACAAGGTCTCATTCATCTCCGCATAGCGCTGCTGGGGAGTCATCCAGTCTAGGCTGATATGCTCGTCGCTAAGGGTTGGCAAGATACCCGTCAGAACAACGTCCCCGCCGAGACCACGTGCCGCAGCACGAGCCTGGTCGATGCACTGATCAAGCTCCTGCTCCATGGCCATCAAAGAGCCGGCTTCGAACGCCCGGGGCGAGAGGTTTGCTTCGATATTGAATGTCGCTAGTTCCGATGTGAAGAACTTAGGGTCGAGCAAGTTAAGCATGTCCTCGCCCAATGCGGCTGGCCGATACGCCTTGTCCACAAGGAAGAACTCCTGCTCGGCACCGATCCGGTGAATCCCCGTCTCGATCAACCCCTCCGAGATCATGCGCTCGAGGGCCTGGACATCATCTAGAAGCGCGCGAGTGAATTCGCGCTGACCCTGCTCATCCAATGCACTGACGTTGAGTTCACCCATAGCTACTGCCTTACTTTGCTCGCTTGACGAGGCTCTTGGCTTTGTTTCATGAGTTCACAACTTCGACCCTGGTGACTGTCACGGAGATCAAATGCCCAAGAAGGCTCGCTTCGTGCGAATAGCCGCCGGCGCCTTGGCCAAAGGCGATCGAGTCCGCAAGGGTCTGCCCCTGAATGTAATCGCGGTGATCGTCCACCGCAGCCTGTCCATCGCTTGGCAGATCTAGTGCCAAAGCAATCCGATCGGAGACCTCTAATCCAGCTGCCTTGCGCGCTTCTTGGATGTGGCGTACCAAGTCCCGGGCGACCCCCTCGCGCTCGAGCTCCGGGGTCGTCACCACATCCAGGGCAATCACCACCCCACTACTCGGGATAGCAAGGGTAGCCTTGCCCTCAAGGCCGTCCCGGGGCACGAGCCTCAGCTCAACCTCGTCTCCCTCGAGAACGAAGCCGCCGACCTCGACCTTGCCGTCCCCAAGATCCTTCCACTCGCCGCGCTTGGACGCACCAATTACATCCTTGGTGCTCTTCCCAAGGCGCGGGCCCGCAGCACGGGCATTTACAAAGAGCTCGAACTTACCGAGGCTCTCCACATTGCCCTCCACCGAGACACTCTTCACATTGACCTCGTCCTGGACCAACTCAAAGAGTCCTTCGATCTCCGCCAACTCCGGGGCGCCCGGTCCAGCGATGGTCAGGCTCTTAAGGGGGAGACGGACCCGTAAGCCGGCCTCGTTTCTAACACCGAGAGCGCCCGTACAAACATCACGCACCAGGTCCATCTCACGCACCAGGGCGTCGTCGGCCTGGAGCTCGTTGACGTCGGGCCAATCGGTCAGGTGCACACTCTCGTCGGGGTCGACGAGCCCACGGTAGATCTCCTCCGCAACTAAGGGTAGCAGGGGAGCCACAGTGCGGCTGAGCACGTGCAGGACCGTGTACATCGTGTCGTAGGCGGAGTGCTTCTCCGCATCCAAAGCGGCGTCACCGGTCACAGCACTCCAGAAGCGTCCACGGCTCCGGCGAATATACCAGTTGTTAAAGGCGTCCAAGAACGTGCGCACATTTGCACAAGCGATGTTCAGCTCGTAGCTGTCCATGGCCTTAGTCACACCGACTACTAGGTCGCGCACCTTCGCCAAAATGTAGCGATCCAAAACCGGCGCATCCGGTCCGGGGTTCGGACGGTAATCAGCGCGAAGATTGTCTGCCCGCGCATACATGCTAAAGAAGCTCCAGGCATTCCAAACTGGCATAATCACCAGGCGCACCACTTCGGCGATGCCCTTGCCCTTCAAGTCCACCGAAAGGTCCTGGCCGCGCAGGATCGGAGACGAGCATAGGTACCATCGCATGGCGTCCGAGCCATGCTCATTGAACATGTCCGTTGGGTCCGGATAGTTCTTAAGGCGCTTGGAGAGTTTCTGATTGTCCTCGTCGACAACAACACCGTGGCAGATCACGTTCTTAAAGGGCGGCTTGCCGAAGAGCCCCGTCGCAAGCACCATGGCCGTGTAGAACCAGCCCCGGGTTTGGGCCACGTACTCCACGACAAAGTCAGCTGGGAAGTGGGACTCGAACCAGTCCTTGTTTTCAAACGGATAGTGCACCTGAGCGAAGGGCATCGAACCTGATTCGAACCAGCAGTCGAGAACGTCGGGGATTCGACGCATCACACTCTTGCCTGTGGGGTCATCCGGGTTTGGCCGCGTGAGCTCGTCGATATAGGGGCGGTGCAGATCTGGCACCTTTACTCCAAAGTCCGCCTCGAGCTCTTGGATCGAACCGTAGACATCGATGCGCGGATAGGCGGGGTCGTCGCTTCGCCAGATCGGCATGGGCGCACCCCAGAATCGGCTGCGGCTAATGGGCCAATCCCTAGCGCCCTCAAGCCACTTGCCAAAGGAACCATCACGCACATGGCCGGGTATCCAATGGATCTCCTGGTTGAGGCGCACCATCTCATCGCGGATCGCGGTGACCTTAAGGAACCACGAGCTCACGGCTCGGTAGATCAGCGGCGTGTCTGTGCGCCAGCAGTGCGGGTAGTTGTGAACATAAGACTCTTCCCGAAAGAGTCGTCCCTCCTCCCTAAGCCTGCGCAGGATTGGCCGGTTGGCCTCGAACACTTGCATGCCCTTGTAGTCGGCAATCTCAAACGTAAACAACCCCGCGGAATCCACTGGGCAGACCAGATCGATGCCCTCGCCTTCACAGACACGCTGGTCGTCCTCGCCAAAGCCCGGCGCCAGGTGAACGACACCCGTACCGTCTTCCGTGGACACGAAATCACCAGCCAAAATCCGGAAGGCCCCTGGATGGTCCTTGAAATACGGGAAGAGGGGCGTGTAAACGCGGCCGACTAGGTCGCTTCCCTGCCAGGTCGCAACCTGATCGGCACCATCGAGCTCTTTCTCAAACTTACCCGCCAAGGCTGCAGCGATGACAAGCCAGCGCCCATTCTTTTCAAAGACGGCGTAGTCCAGATCGGCGCCAACACAAAGGGCAAGGTTCGAAGGTAAGGTCCACGGTGTCGTAGTCCAAGCCAGCACATCCACGTGTTCCGGTTCGCCTTCCTTGGGTACAAGGCCAAAGGCCACCGTTGCCGCCGGGTCCTGACGCTCCCGATAGGCGTTATCCATGCGAGTCTCAAAGTTCGAGACGGTCGTCTCCATCGCCCAGGAGTAGGGCATGACCTTGAAGCCTTCGTAGATCAGGCCCTTATCCCAGAGGGTCTTGAACGCCCAAAGCACACTCTCGGTGTAGGGCCGATCCATGGTCTTGTAGTCATTCTTAAAGTCGACCCAGCGCGCCTGACGCGTGACGTACTGCTCCCACTCGGAGGTGTACTTCATTACGGAAGTCCGGCAGGCCTCGTTAAAGGGCTTGATGCCCATCTCCAAAATCTGGTTGCGGCCGCTGATACCCAAGACCTTCTCGGCCTCTAGCTCTGCGGGAAGCCCGTGACAATCCCACCCAAAACGGCGCTCGACCCGACGCCCGCGCATGGTCTGGTAACGCGGAACGATGTCCTTCACATAGCCCGTAAGCAGGTGCCCGTAGTGGGGCAAGCCGTTCGCAAAGGGAGGCCCGTCGTAGAAGACAAACTCATTCTCCCCCCCTTCCCGCGCCAAAATCGACTGCTTGAAGGTGCCCTGGGACTTCCAAAAAGCCAGGGTCTCGGTCTCGAGAGCAGGGAAATTGGGAGAGGTGTCAACCTGGGGATAGGTCGAAGTATTGACCTTTGTGGCCATGAGATCGGGGGCGCAGGGAGTTGCAGGGACAAGGGAAGGGCTGCAGTTTACGTGGACTGCCCCTGCAATGCTCCCGAGTACTAGGCTTTGGCCCATTTTTGGCTTCTGGCTTCCATGCCATAAAACTAAAAACTGCCATATTCGGAGTTATACGTCCGCAATAGTGGCCAAGGGGCCCTATAGGTATTGCAACCTCAAGATCCCCATAGCCGCATTACCTGGGGCCGCACGCCGATCGCTTATGACAAACATCGCCCTATCTCTCGCCGACCTGATGACCCCGAGCCCCGCCACGCTCAAACCCGAGGATGGGCTCGACGCTGCCATGCGGATCTTCGACGGCTTCCCATTTCGCCACTTGCCAGTCGTGGAGAACAAAGAGGTCCTTGGCGTACTGTCCGATCGTGATGTCCAGTTGGCCACCGGTTGGCTGTCCACCTCCGAGCGCATGCGCGACGCCTGGGGTCGTACTTTGCCCACACCTAAGCAAATCAGCGAGGTCATGATCAGCCCTGTCCACTGCGCCAATCTGACCCAGTCTCCTCAGGAAGCTGCCGCAATGATGGTAGAGCACCGCATCGGGTGCCTACCCATCCTGGACGAGGGAATGCTAGTGGGCATCGTAACTGAGACGGATATCTTGGGCGCCTTCATGCATCAGATGGCTACGGATAACGTGCCCCGCGAGTGGCGCCAGCCCGTCTCGATGCATATGCGATCAAGCCCAATTGCCCTAGACCCAAACATAGAGATCGGGGCCGCCCTCGACCTCTGCCTAAGTAACCACATTAGGCACCTTCCTGTGGTCGAGGGCGGCAAGCTGATTGGCCTGTTGAGTGATCGCGATATTCGGCTGGGGCTTGCCCGCAGCTCGATCAGCGATACCCAAGCGCAATCCGAAGGAAGCATGTCGATCCCCAACATCCGGGTCTTCTCGGTCATGAGCCAATTCATCATCCCCATTAGACCAAGCTGCACCCTTACGGATGCCGCGGGCATCTTGGTCAAGAATAAGATCAGCTGCCTTCCCGTGGTCGCGAAAGATAAATTGCTCGGCATGCTGACTCAGACGGACATACTCAGGCACTTTGCGCTCCAGTCTTAGGCGGGAAGGCCTTGGGCTAGAGCCTGGTAAGCGGGTCTAAGCCTCAGGGCGAAGATGCGCAAAACAAATCCACTGGTGCCTCCAGGGTCACCGGCTGCCTAATGCGGCCGTCGTTTACTGCCGTATCGTAGAGCAGGTTCTCTTCCACTCTGCGATCTTGTTTGCGACACCTCGCCGAGTAGGCGACCTATAACAAACGGGCCCGCGTCACTCCGTCGAGTTGTGTGGGCCCGCTGCTTCTACCTCCACTAGGCAGGGCGAACCATGCCCCAAAGACGTGTGCCCGAGGGCGCTTTGGAGTGAAGTAGCCTGCACTCTAATCGTAGCGCGTCGCCTTGATCCCTGCAGATCCGAAGGCGGGCGGTGAGCGCACCTGGGGAGCCCGCCTGACGCCACTCGCCAAAGCGGCGCTCCAGTTGATCACGATCCTCTTCGTGCACTTTGCTAAGCAGATGCTCTAGGTCGAAAAGGGAGCCCCGCGGCGCGGCGCCAAAAAGGTTTGTGGGCTCGCCTTGGAACTGCAGAACGCCGTTGACAACTTCAAAGCAAAGGGCGTCTCCCATCAGGGTTGCCAGTCCTTGGATCCCTCGCTCCGCTCGCTCGGCACGTGCGTGGAGCTGGCGGGCTTGGAGCTGCTCGATGCAGCGCCCCGCCATCTCCGTCAGGACGACAGAGAAGTCGAGAGCGGCGGCTATCCAGCCCTTGGAATGGGGCTGCTCAAAGGAGAAGAATCCCCACAAGTGACCTCGAACGATGATCGGTGCGACCATAGCGCCCGGAGAGACTTCTTCAAATTCAAAGAGCCTGCCAGCTTCCAAGACGCGGGTCCTCTCGATTGCCGCAAAAAACGCCGGGCCGTCCTCGCGCGTGAACTTCCTTGTTGGCATGTCGGGAAATACATGGCCGTTAAATGATTTCTCCGAGGCAAGATTTCTGCCGACCTCCCAGAGGCTAACGCGCTTGCACGCAAGAGCCAGAGCCGCCTCTGAGCAGAGGGTCCCAACGACTCCCTCGAGATCACCCTGGACCAGTTGCGGATGGCGAGAGAGGAGAGTGAGCACCCTCCTTCGGGCTCGGGATGCCTCCCTCTCGCAAGTGGCACCCATGGTTGAGGCCACCTTGTGGCGCTCCGTAGGCTGTGCGGTCTCTCTACGGGGGATTGCAGGGGGCTTCTGGCGATTGCCGGGGATCATGCTGGTATGGGAAGGTGGCGTTCTAGTTTGTCGTGTCAGAGCTTTGCCAAGGCGAGTCTCTCTCCTGCCTCAATCATGCTGATGTCCTTCTAACTAACGTCAATCATAGCCCCACGCGACCTGGTAATTAGAAATGGGCTTGCCGTGGCGGGTAAATAGGCCCGCACCTTCCCTAATCTGGGATTTGGCTCTAAGGCAGGTACCGCGCGATATGCGAGGACAACCACTGCACTAGAGGCACCGGAAGCTTAGTCCAGGTATCCCTCAAAATTGCAGTCTTGGGGTTGGATGGAGTGAAGCTCGGCAGAGCCCTGTCCTTCAATAAGAGGTACCGATAGTGGAGCTCTTGGGGTTCGAAGCCCTGGCGCTTCTTAAAGGACATCGCGCCCGAGTCGCGGCGGCTGCGACCGAAGTCAAACTTCTTGTAGCCGCGTTCTACAGCCCACTCTTGCAGGGCCATGTACATGAAGTTGCTGGCACTGAACTCACGATCGGCACCCTCGGCGGTTCCCGCGTAGTAAGCGAGGAGGGTATCTCCGTAGCGGAATGTCATAACTGCAGCAAGGGCCACCTTACCTTGGCGCACTAGGTGCACTTCGGCATCGGTGCCGAACTCATTTAGCAGCTCGGTAAAGAGCCGCGGCGGCATGCAAGGAGATCCCAGTTGATGCTTGTTGCGAAGGAAGAGTCGGAACAGGTCATCCACGTACCAGCGCCCCTGGGCAAGCTCAAGGCCATGCTTGGTGCGCGCCTTGCGAGCCTCAGCCCGTGCTTTTTTGGGCATTCCGGCGAGAACATCTTCGGGCTTCTCTGGAAGGTCGCACTCGAAGGTCACGTAGAGGCTGCCCTCGCTCAACTTCGGAAGCTCTCCCTCTAGACCGGGACGATCCTCCGTCGCTTCAAACGACAAGGGCTCACGGGTACGCATCTCGACGCGACCAACACCCAAGTCTTTGCCCAGTTTTTCGGCCGCCTCTACGAGTGCAAGCTCAATCTCGGGAGTCTCCCCGATTGGGCCACCGTAGACGGCAAAGGGAACCGAGATGAGGTTGCTGCCACCGAAAACACGAGGGCTCTGCATCAACGGTAGGACACCGACGATGTCTTCCCCTTTATCGCCACCAAAGGCAATCAAGTCGCGTCGGCGGTGCCCAAAGACACGCTGCACGACACGACTCCAATGGGAGAGATGGAAAAACGAGCCGCTCTTGTGACCGTGGACAAAAGCGTCTCGCTGAAGATCTACCTCAGGTGTTCCCGGGCGAATCTCATATGAACTCATTCCCAAATCCGCTCGATGCGGTACTCCTTCAAGTTGCGCGCTTGGGAGAAGATGATGATCTCTCCAACGAGTCCGAAGCCAACAATCTGGACGCCCAGCACGATGAGAAGAACTGCAATGAGCAACAACGGATCACCGGCAACTCCCCTGCCGTATAGCATCTTCACGGCGCCAAGGTAGAAGCCTAGACATGTTCCCGAGAAGGTGATCACGCCGCCAAGAGTTCCGAAGAAGCGCAGGGGCTTCAATGTGAATTTAGTCAGGAACATCACGGCCAAGATGTCCAGCAGCCGCCTGATGTAAACGCCGATTCCAAAGAACCCCGCACGGCCCCACTCTTGCAGGTGCCGAACTTTAACTTCGACCACACGATATCCACGGCGGTAGGCGATCACCGGCAAGAACCGGTACATGTCGCCATAGATCACGACATCCTCCAGCACCTCCCGGCGGATCGCGCGGAAGTAACAGTTTAGGTCGTGGAAACTCATCCCAATGATCAGTCGAATGACCCAGTTAAATAGGACCGACTGGAGGCGATTGAGTACGGGGTCAACGCGCGGGTGCCTCCAGGGCGCCACGAAGTCAGCTCCCTTGTCGATCTCGTCGAGCATGTCTCCAAGCTCGATAGGGTCCACTTGGACGTATTGGGGCGACGTGACTATGATGCGTCCAAGGGCTTTTTCGACGGCAGCCGACAGACAGACCGACTCACCAAAGGCATTCTTAAAAACGATCGTACGAACGCGCTTGCCGAACTCCTTGCGTAGCTCTTCAGCCTTCTCCCAAGCGGCGCCCTGTACCCCATCAAAGACGAAGAAGATCTCCCAGCTTCGCTTGGCGCGATCGAGTTCATCGCCTAGGGCTTGCAAGACTTGACGCACCTCGGCCTCATCACTTTGCACGGGGACGACAACAGTGACATCCAAGGACCCAACCGTTTCTGGTGGTAACTCAGCGGGCCACTGGTCCGAGAATGACGTCTCGGTGCTTTGGGATTCCTTGCCAAACATCAGTTCTGTTCGTTCAAGATTCGAGTGAGCGCACTGCGCTTGTGCATTCCACTGGCGTGGATGACAAGTTCGGCCAATAGGCCGAGCAGAGCAAAAAAGACCATCAGCATCCAAATCAATGCCGAGATCGAAACAACAATGTTGAGCCAGGAGTTGCGCTCCCAGTTCTCATCCAGGTTAGTCCCAGCGCTACCCAAACTCCACAATCCCGCGCACGCAAAGATTGCGCCCGCTGCCATAAAGGAGAGGCTCAGCACACCAAAGTAGCGTAGAGGCCGCTGGCTAAACTGGACAATCAGCTTGATTGCCATAAGGTCCAATAGGACTCGCCACGCACGCCCAATCCCATACTTACTCTTGCCGTAAATGCGGGGCCTGTGGTTGACCACCAGCTCTGTTACGCGCGCACCGCTGCCGGCGGACATGACCGGCAAGAAGCGGTGCTGTTCAGCGTAGATCGGAAGTCGCTTGACTACATCGCGGCGAAAGGACTTTAGCGTGCAGCCTGTATCGTGGATTTTGACTCCGGTGACGAACCCGATCAGACGGTTGGCCATGATTGATGGCAAGCGCCTTAGGACGAAGCCGTCCTGCCTTGACTTGCGCCAGCCTGCTACCACGTCATACCCCTCGTCCATCTTCTGCATCATCGCGGGGATGTCCGCGGGGTCGTTCTGCAAGTCACCATCCATGGTGACTACCACCTCGCCACGAGAGACATCGAAACCAGCGGCAAGGCCAGCCGTCTGACCATAGTTGTGGGAGAAGCGAACGATGCGAAGGTGCGGATCATTGCGACGTAGATCTAGCATGATCGCGTGGGAGTCGTCCGTCGAATGGTCATCCACCAGAATCAACTCCCAGGTAATCCCCATTGGCACAACGGCATCCTGGATCTGCTGGTGCAAGATCGGCAGGCTCTCGGCCTCGTTAAAAACGGGCACGACGATGGAAAGTTGGATTGGAGAGGGCATGGGACGGCCAGAGTTTGGCCATTCAACTGACGGGGGGCACGGGAGAACATCAAACCCTGCTCACAAACTGCGGATTTCGCCGAGGAATGGCCTCGTCAGCCTAGAGAAAGCCAGGCTCACGCTGCAAAAAGGCGCTCGAATGAAGCATGATGAAGTGATGGCTCACCCCCCACAAGCCTACTCATCGGCCACTCAGGGCAATCTCTCCAGTATTGGTGCGAGAAACCCTTCCGGCAATGCAAGTACAGCACGCCCCATCGCCCGGACATGGACCCTATGGCTGGGGCCTGGGGTGCGCCCAGACTTGGCCGAGCGAATCGAAGCGGGTCCCGGGCTGCAAGGTCACGGTCGTCTCCAGCGAACACTAACCGACCTTGCAGAGCTGCTCCCCCAGGACGTTGGCCCTGGTCGCCTAGCCGCACACTTGAGGGAAGTCCCAATCGAGGATATTGGTATTCTTCGGCGTTTCCTGGAGCGAGATGCAGCCCGAGAGCTGGTGCTGTTTGCCATGAGCGATGACGTCGCGCCGCCATCCCTGCTCACACTTCCACGCACGCGCGTTCTCCCCCTGCCCATCTCGGCAAGCATCGTGGCTTGGCTCGGATCTCCACCCGAAAACCTAGGCCGCAATTCCCAAGCAGGCCCGGCACTTTGCGCTCCCCTCGGGGAGCTCGACCCGCCGCACAATTCCGAGCGCGTGCAGCTGGCCTTGCAGATGCTCAAGGAACGCCTTGAGGATCGGCCCACCCTCAAGCCGCTCATCGGTCGCCTTGAGATCGAGCTCGGCCACGGTCCAAAGCACTCCCCCACCGAGGAGAAGCTCGTTCATGTGGGCGACTTAGCTGAGGAGCTTTTAGCAAGCCTCTCCCTTGAGCGCACCCAACGAACTCGCTTTCTGTTTCGCCCCGAAGGTGAGCTGAATGTGGCCCGTGAAACCGAAAAGCTTCGGGATTGCCTCGGGGGTCTCTTTCGCCTCGCAGGCCGCTGCAGTACGCCAGATAGTGTGATCCGCGTCAGGGTCTCATCCCAGAGCGGCGACGAGCCAGATCCCGATGCCTTCATCGAAGTGCGAGTGGAATTTCCCGACAGCCCTCTCAAAGGGGTACCCGTCGGGGACGAACTTGACCCAGACGCCCTGGCCACTCACTTTGGCCCTGAAGTCGCGGGCTCCATGCGTGCCTTGCTCCGGGACACAGGCAACCTCGGGGGCGAGCTCTCCAGCACGCCGACCCGCCCGGGACGGCGAGGGATTCGCCTTCGTCTGCGCCGGCTCCAGCATCGCACTTAGCATTCGGAAGAAACCACGGCCTCGGCACCTCAAGTCCTAGGTCCAGGCGCCCGAAAATAGGTGCAGTCGCGCATTTCTAACCGCATGATGAGTCGTGGTTCTTCGATAAACTCCAGCGAGGAATCGGTCGGCAACAGTGACCTCGCCTAGCCCCAACCGGTCCAGCCCCTAAGGCACCCCACTCGGATGAGTAAACTTCCACTTCTAGCCACACTCGCGGCAACTGCCGCACTTGCCATGCTGTTCAGGGCGTGGGACTGGAACGCGACGACGAGTCCCGAGCAGCTTTTGGAAGAAGCCCGGCTGCTCACAGGCACGGATACGCCTCAAACCGGCTTGGCGCAACGAAAGCTCCAGCGCGCCCTCGATATGGAGCCGACGAAGGCAACTCGATTGGCCATTATCCAGGAGCGCGCCGAGCTGCACCTCTCCTCACGCTCTTTCGAGATGTCCCTGCTGGACTTTGAGGCTTTGCTGGAAGAGAGCCCGAATGACATCGACATTCTCACAAAGCTCGCAACCATTTCCGAGACCGTTAAAGATAGCGAGCTTGCCGTAAAGTACATCGACCAAATCTTAGCGATCACCCCGACCAACAGTTGGGCGCGGGCAAAGAAGGCTCGCGAGCATGATTTCCTTGCCGACGGCAATGAAGCCCAGATCCGAGAGGATTTGCTCGCGTACCTACCTCAATCCAAGCTCGACACCCTCATGCCCATGATCCAGCAGGCCAGCTACCTGCCCCCGGAAGATGCCGTCCGTGTTGGACTGATCAGCCGAATGCAGGCAGATCTAGCCGCCCGTTCTCCCGAGTCACTCCCCATCGCGATGAAGGGTGTGACCGAGTTGGCTGAGATTAGATCGATGGCACGTGAGGCCTACGCTGAAAGTATTGAGTACTCGATCAATCGCTTCAATCTGTACGGGCTCCTCTCCCACCTGCGCGCATCGGGGCGAGTCCACGACGCGGTAGACTTTGGTTTAGTTCTGCCCTACTTTCCTGCATCCATCGAGCACCCCGGTACGCTCCAGGATCTCGCCCTAACCCTTGAGAGCCTAGGGCGCACAGGCATGGCAAACGAGATCATAAGGAACGCAATCGCCGAGGATGCCACCTGGAAGAAAGACTTCCTCGAGCCCTGGTGCGGCATCCTCTATCGAGCCAAACTCTGGCCCCAGCTTCGCAACGCAGCGATTCAACTACACCGCCAATCTGGCGTAGCGATTGAAAACCGACCACGGCGTACCCGAGCATCGTTCTTTTGGGGCATCGCTGCATTCAATCTAGACGAGTTCGCTACAGCTGAAGACCACTTGGGAAGGTTCCTAAGCATACGGCCAGAAGGGGCTCCGCCCAATGCCCTTGCAATTGCCTGGATAGCCATAGCAGATATTAATCTAGAGCGCGGAGACCTAGAACAAGAGAGGCTGGCTCTCATGAAATGCACCGCCGAGGCACCACGCTTCTCCACCGAGGTAAATCGGCGTGCGGCCTACTCCATCAGAAACCACTTGACGCGTGGCTTAGAAGCGGCCGAGTACCTCGCCCATGCAATCTCGATGGACTCGAGCTTAGAGTCCGAACTGCTCCCGCTCTTTGAAAAAGCTGGCGAGATGGAGCTTGTAGAAACTCGCGTCAACTTAGTCGAAATCGCCCAAGAGTTGCGCAAAAAGGATCGCTGGTACCCGACTGGAGAATCCTCGACCTATATGCTCTGGGCCCTCGCGCAGCTACACCTCGATCAAGGCCAACTCACAGGAGCCCTCGTCACCTACAAGCGGCTGCGCAAGACAATGCCGGGATTCGCGCCGGCATTCCACCAAGAGAGCATGATCCTGAAGGCGAAGGACAGACGGCATGACCAGCTCATGACTCTGCTCGAGGGAATGGCTGCGAATGGTCCTGACCCCGCATACATCCTCGAGATGAAGTCAATCCTAGCTGACCTTGGCGGAGGCCAGCTGGAGGGAGACACATTGCGTAAGTGGATGGAGCTCGACCCGAGTTTTGCCGGTGCGATTGAGATTGCAAAGGAGCTCCAAATCCAGGACAGGATCCCGGAGGCGCTCTATGCTCTCTCTGGAACGGATCGCGGCTTGTTTACGGATTCAGATAGCATCCTGTACGCAGAGGTCTTGACCAGCCTAAACCGCTACGAAGAGGTCTTGGTGACTACCGAGGACATCGACCCTCAGGGGCCCATGGGTGGAACAGGCTCGTTGATCCGTGCGCGAGCCGCACTCCTGCTCAACCAGTTGAGCCTGCTCGACCAGTGCCTTACAGACATTGAGACCTACGACCCCGTGTTGAATGAGGTGTTGGTTTACGAGGTTCTTGGCTTGATGAACAAGGGCGGCTTAGACGAGCAAGCAATGCGCCTGGCTCGACACTTAGCTACTTCGGCCAAGAGCCACTCGGGGCGCAATCTGAACATGGCCGCAGCGACAGCAGCCATCGCCGCAGACACGGAGAGCTCGCGTTCCTGGGTGGAGTTGGCCAATGCGTTCCTCACGGACATGAGCCCCACAGCAGGGCTGCTTCTGCTCAATCTTCAGGAAGACCAGTACGGCGAATTACCCTCGCTAGCCAGGGAGCTTCGGGCCGGAGAGCCCGCTTGGAGGACCGCCACCCATCCTGCCATCTTGGCGGCCCTTGAAGGGAGGCTCGGTGAAGCACGCGCGCTCACATTGGCCGGCTTGCAACAGACTCCATTCCACCCCGACTGGCACCTCCTGGGTGCCGCACTCAACAGCATCGGCGCGGTGCCTATCAACGCGAACACCCTGGGCGCTGGCCTAGGCCTGTCGGCGGCCGCCCCTCTTAAGCGTATCAGTGGGCTCGCTAAGGAGTCCGGCCTGGAGATGATCGGCATGCTGCTTGCGAAGGATACTCCGGGGTGGTCGGCATGGACCCATTCTCGGCTCAGTCGCCCTACGTACCTCAAGCTGCTCGGCCCCTTTGGACGCGGGATGCTCGCTCGAAGCACGATGGATTCGGGAGAGTTCTTGCTCGCGAAAAAAATGCTGGACCAAGCCATCCTAAAAAATGCTGACTTCATCCCTTATTGGGACCTTCTTGAAGAGCTTACGGAGAGAGAACACGGACAAGAGTCGCCCCAGATGGTGAAGGTCAAGCAGCGGCGACGCCAAGCAGGGCTCCCGATCCGTGGTGGTGGCAAAGCCAGTGAGACCGACCTGCTTCTAGATGCAGCCACCCTAGCCGCGGCCTCTGGTGATTCCAGGAAAGCTCTTCTCCTGTCTCGTCAGGCGCAGACCATCGACGGCGAATCATTGCCCGTCCGCCTAGCCGTCGCTCGACTCGCACGCGAGCTTGACCCTATTGCAGCACTTAACGGCTACAAGGGCTACCTTGGGAATGCTACCGGCCCCGAAGTTCCAGCTGCTATTGAAGAGATGTTTGAGCTCTTCTCCATGCGCGCCGCAATGATGCCCACTGCAGAGGAGGTCCGTATCCAAAGGACCCTGCTCGAGATGCTCCAAACCAAGAGCCCGCATGACCCACTACCTGTAATCGAGTTGGCGCGGCTCGACCTCCTTGAAGCGGATGCCCAAGACAACGGTCAAGGGAAGACGCCCTCTAACCAAGCGGGGGCGGCCACCGCCGAACTTGGAATCCAGTCGGCGCTCGGGCGGATGGAAAGATTCTTAAGAAGCAACCCAGATGCCCCCCTAGAGGATCTACGCCCTGGCTCCTGCGAAGCTTGGTTTGATTTGCTGGCCACGTTCGACCCTTTTGCTGCCCATCAGTTTGCCGACCAACAACTAGACCTCTCCCCCCGTTCTATCGACCTCTGGATTCTGTATGCACGCAGCCTTGAGGCCACGGCCCAAATGGACTTGGCTAAAGAGACCTGGCTACGCATCGGAAAGATGACCTCCGATCCCAAGGTGGCTCTGGCAAGGGCTAGCCTGCTTAGTGAACTGGATGGCAACCGACTCCAGATTGACACACTCCTCGACATCGCCGCCAATGCTGACAAGTCGGGTCAATACCGTCGCCGCATTGGGTTTATCCGCGGAAAGTCTTTTCTACGCCTAGACCAGGAATCAAAGACCAAGGGCATCAACGTCCTCATGGCAATCCGAAATACTGACTCTGAATACCTTGGGGATGTCACGCCCCAGGAGATTGACTACGCCCTAGCCATCGGGTTGCTACATCGTGCGGATAGCGGTGATGGCGCACGTGCGAAAGAGCTGCTCAAACCACTTGCCGAGGCCGAGCCAGACCCACTGCGGGCCCAGCTTCTCACTGGATTGGCAGGCCTTGGGAACGGTATTGGCGCGGAACGTTCTCGACGCGAACAGGTCAAGGCTCAAGAGGCCGAAGAGGCCGAAGAGGCCGCCGAGCAGGTCGTCGAAACTCAGGACGTCTAGAGCTTCAGTAGCACGCCTGCCTTGATCGCAGGCCTCTACCGCGGTTCTAGATCACCAGAAGCAATCAAGGATTCCTCGAGGCCGACAAACTCGAACTTCGAGAGCAAAGCCTCCAGTCGTGGCAAGGTCTTCCGAAGTCCCACATAGTGGCGGAAAGCCTTCGAGGCGCTAGTCTTTGCCCGCGGCTGCTCGGGATCAAACTCCCAGGGGTGAAGATAGATACATGCGGGCTTCCCTCGACGGTCCAGGTCGGCTACGGCATTTCGTATGAGAGCACCGGGATACAGGCGGAAGTAGCCCCCCCCGCCCACGGGCAGGTTCCGACCAAAGATCTTGCGCGTACTGACGGGGAACTCAACCAGGGAGCCCGCCTCCGTCTTCACTACCGAGATGCCCGGCTCAAAATCTGCGATCCCATAGGTTGGGTGGCGAACAGGATGCACACTGGAGTCGTAGGTATAGCCTCGCTCGGCCAAGATATCCATGGCCCAGAAGGTCTTGCGCGTCAAAGTGAATGTCGAGGCTCGAAACCCCCGGGGCCGCGGCGCACCGGCAGCCTCCAAAGCCGCTTCTGTCCTTTCGAGGTCCGAGACCACGCCCTCGGGACCCAAGTCCCAAAGGAAGTCGTGGTCATAGCCGTGGCTAGCCACCTCATGGCCAGCGTCAAGGCAACGCTTGACCCAGTCGGGATGGCGCTCGGCAATCCAACCTAGGAAGAAAAACGTGGCCCGTGCATTGTGCTTCTTTAGGGCGCTAAGAATATGCTCCATCCCAATGGACAGACGAGATGGAATCTCGTCCCAGTCCTGCTTCGGATAATTCAAACGAAGGTTCGCGACCTGGTAGTACTCTTCGACGTCGAAGGAGATGGCGTGTTTTGTACTCATTTCTAGAACCTCATCTGTTGGGCCTGTCCCGCTCGTCGATCAGCTGCTGGGCGCACTTAACAACGCGCTCGCCATTGGCACGCCACGTGAGCCCCAGCTTGTCGATTTGCCTAGCGGCGTTTTTGCCAAGCTCGCTGCGGAGCTCCGGGTTTGTCACCAAGGAGCGCACCGCGGCCTCCAGCGCCACCGCGTCACCCGAGGGCACCAGTAGGGCGGACTCTCCATTAGTGACGACCTCATGGAGGTTCGGTTGATCCGGGGCGATGACGGGCAAGGTAGCAGCCATGTACTCGTGGAGCTTGAGTGCAGACGCGTAGGCATTGATAGCGGGCATCAAGGCGATGTCGAAGGCCGTCAGAAGCTCGGGGATTTGATCGTGACGGCGCGAGCCGGGAAAGTGGACTCTGTGCTGCACGCCGAGCTGGAGGGCCTGTGCAGCAAGGCCTTCACCCGCGGGCCCCTCGCCGATGATCACGAGTCGTAGGCCTTCGAGACCGGGTAGGGCAAGAAGGTCAATAACTAGGTCCAGCCGGTGCCAGTCGCGAAAGTAGCCCACAAAGCCAAGCACAAGCTCACCGGGACCTGGCTCGGTGGGCAGCCCGAGATCACGCCGGGCGCGGCTCCGGCAAGCCTCTCGACCACCAAGTTGCTCGTACTCGAAAAGGCCTGGGTGCACACCATTCGGGGTGACTAGGATTCTTTCGGGCTCGACGCCCATATCGATGAGGATATCCCCCAGGACCTGGGTCACAACGCAGACCTTGGTAGCCCCGCGAAAAACGGCCAGCTCAATGCGCCGAGCCGCACGCTTGAGCGAGAGTCCCCGGGTCTTGTCAAGCTCGTCGACCAAGGGCGAATTGACTTCGAGGATAAAGGGTACGCCTAAGCGAGCTGCGGCCAGAAGGCCGCCGGCGTTCCCAAAGGCGTAGCGCTCGTAAATGAAGTCCGGCTTAAAGCTCCGGCCCGTGGTGAGGATCCTGCGACGTGCAAGACCGGAGTAGCCAAACTCGGCTAGCTCCAACATAAATTTGGGTAGGCGCGCGACCCAGCCCCAAGAGGAGCCGCTCTCTTGCTTTTCGTCGTCCTTGTATGACTCGGGTGATGCGCTGTCCTCATGTAACTGCTCGCCACCTTGTTGCACGAGACCGACCTCCTGAACCTCGTGACCGAGGTCGCGGAAGGCCCGCTGGAGAGAGCGAATGTGCACAGCCTGGCCGTCATCGGCTCGGGTGCGGTGATGGTAGAGGATCTTCATGTCAGCTTGCACTTCGTGCCCTTCCCGGCCCCCGCCGGCTAGCCACGATGTGCTGGAACAGGACGGCTTCGAGGGTGTCTAGACTGGCTGACCAGGAGAGGCCGGCAACAGAGTCCGCAATCGCCTGGCGCAAGGGTGGGCACGCAAGGGTGTCTTGAAGAGTCTTGGCAATCGCGTCGGCGGTGCGTGAATGCACGGTATCAAACGGACTTGGTTCGAGCAGCTCGCCAGTTCCACCCGCCGCAGTGGCCACCACAGGCAGCCCCGAGCTCAGAGCTTCCAACACGACATTAGGTCTCCCTTCGCGAGAGCTGCACAGCAACAGGCAGTCGGCCGCGGCATAGAGGCCGCTAAGATCGTCGGCCCTGCGCTCGCCCAACATGTCCACATAGCCCCCGAGCCCTGCTTGCTGCACAGCTTCACGGAATTGCGCTTCAAGCTCGCCCTTTCCGATGACAACCAGGCGCGCATCAGGGCAGGTTGCTTGGAAATGCCGAAAGGACTCGAGTGCAAGCAGAGGGTCTTTGCGTCGAATCAAGTGCCCCACAAGTAGGATGACCTTGTCGTCGACCTTCCAGCCGAGTTCGCTCCTGACGGCAGCGCGCTCGGAGTCTGGGCGCGGATGGAAGAGCGCCGCATCTACGCCATTAGGAACCAAAGTACCCAACTCGTCTCCGGCAAGTGCGTCCATAGCATCGACCAAGTCCTGGGAGACCGCAACCCACTTCCCCGCGCACCGTAAGAAAGCGCCGAGCTCGTCCCCTAGGCCAGCCTCACCACCGACCTCTAACACGTCACTACCTCGCCCCGAGAGCACCACCGGAATCCCGAGGGACTGGCCGAGCGGCGCTGCCGCGCCCGCGGGCCAAGCGTAGTCGCAGACCACGATGTCGGGCCTCCAACTCGAGCTCACAAGGTTATCCATGCCGGCCTTAGCGAATCGCTTTGCATTGCCGACAGGACGCTTGGAAATATGCCGGTAGCGTGGCCGCTGAATCGAGATTCCGCCCTGAAGCTCTTCGCTTGGCCGCCGTTGCAGGTCGCCAAAGCGACGTGGGAACAGCGAGCCTAGGGGCCACGGGACCCGGGGCGTAGGCTGACAGACGCGCACGTCGTGCCCGCGATCTAGCATGCCGCTCCAGCGCCGCTGGGCAAAGATGCCTTCAAAGGGTCTCTCAGGAGCCGGGTAGAGGGACGTAAGGACGCCAATGCGTAGAGAGCTCGTCACCCCGTGATTCCCCGGACTTGATGGCGCGCGCGCCAGCGCTCTAGAACGAATAGACTCCACAGGATTCGGCCATGGTTTCGAGCTCCAGAGTCGTGCTCCTGCAGCAGCCTTGCCAGCTTGTCGGTATCAAACCAGTCGCCAGGCAGAGCCTTCACGGCTGCGTGGACTTCCGCGCGGAGTGCTCCACGGATCCACCCGTCCAAAGGCGTGTCGAAACCACGCTTCGCGCCATCGAGAACTTCCGTCGAGAGTCGCGAGCGAAGGGACTCCCGGAAGATGTGTTTTGCCTTGCCCCCGGTGACTTTCTGGTGCGCGGGCAGGTTGGCGAAGCGCTCGACAAATCGATGGTCTAGCAGGGGCACGCGCACCTCAAGCGATACGGCCATGGAAGCGCGGTCCACCTTCGCCAGGATTTGGTCGGTCAGGTAAGTGTGGAAGTCGGCGTACTGTGCTCGGTAGAGCGGGCAGTCAGCCTCGATACGGTTGTAGTGGGCTTCGAACTCTAGGAATGGGCTGTAGCCGCCTAGGGAGGCGCGCAGCTCGGGGGCTAGGAGTTCAAAGGCTTCGTCGCGGCTAAGGATCGAGACGCTCTGAAAATAGGCCTCTGCCGGATCACCGGCAACGTTCGTCAGGAACGTCTTACCGCGCAGGAATCTTGGCCCGTGCTCGAGACGAGGCCACAGGCTTCCCAGGGCTCCGGCTAGGGCTCGCCCAGGTGAACCAATGGAACGTCGCAAGCTGTTCTCCGCGACGTCGTGGACATAGCGGCGGTAGCCTCCAAAGGTCTCGTCCCCACCATCACCAGATAGGGCAACAGTCACGTGCTCCCGCGCCATCTTCGAAACAAGGTAAGTCGGCACAGTAGACGGGTCCGCGAGGGGCTCATCGTAGAACCACGGCAGAACGTCTAGGGCAAGGCGCGGATCGTCGTGTAGGACCTCGGTGTGGTGCACGGCGCCCAGGGCCTTGGCGGTCTGCTTGGCGATGCCAAGTTCGTCGTGGCTCTTCTCTTGGAACCCAACAGAGCAGGCCACCACTGGTTCCTCCATGCGCTCGGCCATGGAGGTGACGACTGCTGAAGAGTCGATTCCCCCGGACAAGAAGGCTCCTAGGGGAACATCTGCAACCAGTCGATCACTCACGACCCGATCCGTCCACTCCAGCACCTCCGCCTGGGAGGCTTCGCCGCGCAGGTCCATGGGCAGGTCCCAGTAGCGTTCGATCTTGGGCCCCTCGCTGGAGGCACCGTCCCAGGTCAAGGTGCAGCCTGGGCGCAGGCGCGAGATACCGCTCCATGCGCTCTCTTCGCTGCCAATGAAGCCGCGCATGAGATAGTCCAAGAGTGCGGGCGCGCGCATTTGGCGCGCCTCACCTGCGAAAGAGCCCTGCTTGTCGCCGGGGCCGTCCTTACCAAGGGCAAGCAGGGCTTTTGGTTCGCTGGCCCAGGCGAGCCCATCTTGGCCATTAATAAAGTACATGGGCTTGATGCCCAAGCGATCCCTGCCAATGACGACCCTCGGAGCGGCCCCACGAAGGTCGATGATCGCAAAGGCGAACATGCCCACGAGGTGTTCAGCAACCGCCGCACCGTGCTCCTCGTAGAGGTGTACGACGACCTCTGCGTCGGAGTGGGTCCGGAACCTGTGACCGCGTTTCTCAAGGTCTGCCCTCAGGGATTGGAAATTGTAGATCTCGCCATTGACCAGAACAACCACGTCCCCCTCCTCATTGGGAATGGGCTGGTGGCCTCCTTCGAGGTCAATGATCGACAGGCGCCGAAACACTGCGCCAACGGGACAGCCCTGCTGGGTCCAGATACCTTCGTCGTCCGGCCCTCGATGGGAAATCGTGTCGCCCATGCGCGAGAGCACTCGGGGATCTATCACCCTCCGCGTGTCACGAAAGGCGAATCCTGCGTGACCACACATTAGCGGCGCCTCTGGCTGATGGACTGACCAAAAACGGGAGCCTTGCCCTGTTCGGCCAGAGATATCCTGGGGGTCCTAAACTGGCGCGAGGCCGCGGGCATCCGTCCGCCAAACCCGCGAGGCTGCACAAGGCCGACCTGGCCGCGGCTACCATCGCGCTTGGGATATTTGACAGGGTCATCCATCTCGGCAAAGGCCATCCGTCCAAATACAAGAATGATGGCCACCAAGTGGTAGAAGAGGTCGAAATGAGCCTTATTCAAGAACATACCACCCACGGTGAAGGCGACCATGCAGGCCTCAAACATCGTGCAGTAGTTCAGAATCCAACTTGTGTAGAAGTGGTGCCGCGCTCGAGCTCGAACTTGCCAGACCATGATGAAGCAGGACGCCAGCAGGGACAAATACAAGATCAAGGAGATCGTCCCGGACTCAGCCCAGATCTGGATAAAGCTGTTGTGTGCTACCAAGACACCGCGGCCCGGATCCTTGGAGAAGTCCTTGTAGTGATGCACGAACTGGGCGATACCGACACCCATCACTGGGTTCGCCATGGCCATGCGATAGCCCACGCCCCAAGAGCGGATTCGCCCCTGGGCCGAACCCTCGGTCTCGTACTCGCCAATGGTCGAGATGCGATCTTTGTACGACTGCGGAGCCAAGACAATCGCCACCAGGCCTAGCATTAGAGCTGCGGAGAACACAGCCACTCGATTGCGAGAGTGCCAAATCACAACGGCCAGTCCACAGGCCAGGGAGAGGAAACCTCCACGGGAGTGGGTCAACATCACCGTGAGCGCACTGAGGGGGACCGAGATAAGAAAGGCGTAGCGCACCAGCCTGTGACGTTCAGTCAGGCCGAGGTGCAGGAGCATAGGCACCGCCATGGCTAAGGCCAAGGACAGCGCGTTGTTGTCGAGCATCATTCCACCTGGGCCGCGAATGATGCGGACCTGCCCGAGGGTCATGATGCCCCAGATCCCGGACTTCACGCCAAAGAACCCTAGGGACAAGGCTATGATCCACAGCAGCATGCGCAGCTGCTCGCGCCTGACGACAACGGCAGTAGTGAAGATAGCGATGATGAGGATCTTCGCGAACTCCATGAAGTAGTTGAACGTAATCGCAGAGGCGTACTTTGAGATCAGACCGCTGACCCCCACTGTGACGATCATGGCCATCATCACGTAGTTGCGCCAATCCTTTAGGAACCACTGGTCCGGCCTGGACTTGAGGAACCCCACGAAGGTGGTGATGGCGATCAAGTAGCTCCAGCGCTGCTCACGGGCAAACCCCCAGGTCAAGTCCTGGGGCCTCATGTAAGCGAGCCACGAGAACATCACCAGGCCGATGAACGGCTTGCGATAACAGGCCGGCACCATAAATAGGACCATAGCCGAAAAGATAATATCCCTCAGCATGCCTAGACCTCGCTTTTGTTCCGGTGCAAGGCGCCCACTACCTCAGGCTGAGGCGAAGCTTTTCCAAGGACTCGAGCCAATCCGGGGGGATCCGTTCCGGGCTAAGGGCATAGGCCCATGTGAACGTAAACAAAGCGCAGATCACAACCAGGCACGACATCCCGACAATGGCACGCCGCAGGAACCTTGCTCGAATCTCAGCTGGAGCCCAGATGCGATCGACCACACCAAGAATGGGCAGGTCGGTCGCACGACTAAGATCCGAAGCTGTCCGGAAGCCATCCTTGCCAAACTCCCCCACTACTGCACTTCCAACACCTAGACCAAGTCCAAGCATCATGAAAATCGCAGTGATCAGGAACGGATCGGGCTCGGTGGCCTTCTCGGGAGCTGTGGCATTCTGGACGTACTCGTAGGGCTTGCCGTACGCTTCGGTCAGCGCCTGGAGCCGCATGTTCTTTGCTTGGTAGCGCTCGTTGGAGATCTGCAAGGCCGCCCTGCGCAGGTCGCGCTCTTCCCGAGCCACGTAGAGGCTACTCAACAGTTCGGTCTTGATTGAGCGAACCTCAACGTCGGAGTCGATCGCCTTTTGGACCAAGTCGATTCTACCAGTGACTTCGCTCATCCGAAGTACAAGCTCGTCCTGCTCAGAGTACAGAGTCGCCAAAAGCGGGTTGGCCTTGACCTGTTGCACCACGGTTTGGGAGCGCTGGCTTGCGACGTAGGTAGCCTTCTTCTTCTCGGCCGCCTCGATGGCGATGGCAAGCTTGTGGTAGCCGGTGTTGCGAGTCGTAAACTTAGACTGCTCAAGCCGTGCCGTTGTAATGGCGGCGTCAAGGTCTGCGATCTTAGCGCTGAGGTCTAACCCCTCCTCAATGACGTCGATCGGGATCGTCGTGGGCGTACTTGCTATCAGCTCCTGATGGGCAATCTCCGAGGCCTCCAATACAGCAAGTTCGACCTTGAGGTCTAGCAACTCGTTCTTAGAGGCAGTCAGCCTAATGTAGTCAGGATCTTCAGGCGCGTCGTTCTTATCTCCCTCAACCTCGGCCGGAGAGATCCCCCCCTCATCAACAAGACGCTCGACGTCATCCACGCCATCGAGCCAGCTGCTGCGGGCTTCAGACACCTCGTCCAGTAAGACCTTGCGCTCTTCCCGAAGTTGATTGCGCTCGCGGTCGACTACATCATCCAGCCACTTCTGGGAGAGGGTATCCAAGAACCGAACCCCACGATCTGCATCAAGTGCCTCGTACTTGATGTCCATGAAGGTCGAGCCCTTGTTGTCCTTCGTCTTCGTATGGACTACTACCTTGAGGTTCTCACGGACCCCCTCGATAAAGTCCATCTTCTCGCTGTCGGCCAGGACGACATAATCGGTCCAAGCCTCGCTCTCGATGATCCCCTTGATCCGGTTGTAGTGCCGAATATGGTGCGTCGCATTGGCGATCTCATCCGTCGTCGTCGGCGAGACTCCCGCCGCTGTACCAGCGTCGGTGGCCGCGGTTCGCTCACGCAGCTCAAGGGTCGTCTTGATAGAGAATTTCTTCGGTACAAAGACAGCCACTGCTGTGCCTAGAGCCAAACCAAGGAGCAGCGGCAGGATTAGCTGCCACTTTCGCCTCTTTAGGATGCCAAGCAGTTCGGCGATCTGCCCTTGGGATTCTATTGCGATTGCCATATCTCTATTCCTCCCTAGAAGACCCCGTTTTTCTTATTGTTGTTCCCGAGGTTGCCAAACTTGCTCACGCTCATCAGGCCTTGGAATACCGAGCTGAACACCTCGGTGAAGGGGAAGATCAAGTCTGAGATGAAGTAGCCAACCTGGGCCAGCATCGTCGGCGGAATGACAATGATATCATTGTCTTGGATCACCATGTTGAAGGTCGAGTCACCGGTCACAAACAGCTGAGCCAAGTTCGCGTTGATCACAATCGGGTCGACGGGGTCGGCCCGGATCAGGCGGACCCGGCCGAGGTTTGCGGTGTGGTCCTTCGGCTTGGCCTGCATCACGGCGTCGAAGAGGGTCAAGTCCCCGGAGATCGTCTTCTGCCCGCTTCCACCGACCTCGCCCAGAATCCAGTATTTCTTGTACGCCGTCTGAAGGGTGACCTTCACGTCCGCTTCGGTGTAGTACGCCAAGAGCTTCTCGGTCAAGTAGACCTCAGCTTGCTCTTTGGTCATACCAGCTACCCAAACTCGGCCCGCCTCGTCAAAGTCGATCGTACCGTCGACAGCAATCCGGCCGGTGCCACTGATCGGGTTGTAGGAATCCTTGTACCCGATGCTATCCCCAATGGACAGGTAGTTGTCTTGGAGCGAGTTGCCCGGGTAGCGATTGCCGTACCCCTCCGTATTGAGATATTGCAGGACGCGCTTGTCCGGCGAAGATGTGCACGCAACTAGGGCGGCAAGGGCGAGTGCCATGAGGCACTTTGAGAGGCGAATGGGGGATTTCATTGAGGGCGCATGGGCTCCGGGATTTTCAAAAGAGAGCCTCCTTTCCATCGGCCCATCTAGCGGGATGCTGAAGGTACGCATCCAATGAATCTGCCGCTAGAATTCCCCGCAAAAAAGTACTCCTAGAAGAAGATTGGGTAACAGCCCCGGCCCAGCGTCCGCATCTCTCCGTGTCACGGCACTTTCGGGACACTCCTAAGGACTAAAGGCCGCTTGTCCCGATTGCGCGGAAGAAACAGCCTTTTCGACATTTTTGGGGACCATGCTGGCTCAATATCGAGCCCGCCGTACCCCTTAGCCTGTTTCCAGGCTTGGAATCACTCCCCGTATTGGGCGGCGTAGTAGTCACGGTAGGCGCCGGAGCGAACCCGCTGCAGCCAGGTATCGTTGTCCTGGTACCACTTGATCGTGAGGGGCAGGGCCTCTTCGAAGGTGTAGCGCGGCGTCCAGCCGAGCTCGTCCTCGATCTTCTTCGCATCGATGGCGTAGCGACGGTCGTGGCCCTTGCGATCCTCGACGTAAGTGATCAGCGACTCGGGCTTGCCGACCCCCTCGAGGATGCGCTTGACGATGTCGATGTTCGGGTACTCGTTGTGGCCACCAATGTTGTAGACCTCGCCGAGCTTGCCGTCCTCGAAGACCTTGAGGATGGCCTCGCAGTGATCGCGCACGTACAGCCAGTCCCGGATGTTCATACCATCGCCGTAGACGGGCAGGGGCTTGTCCTCTTGGGCGTTGGCAATCATCAACGGGATCAACTTCTCCGGGAACTGGTATGGCCCGTAGTTGTTGGAGCAGCGCGTGATCATAGCCGGGAACTTGTGGGTCTCGATGGCGGCGCGCACCATGAGGTCACTGGCCGTCTTGCTGGCAGCGTAGGGCGAGTTTGGCTGCAAGGGCGTGTCCTCCGTAAAGAAGCCGGTTGCGCCAAGGGAGCCGTAGACCTCATCCGTCGACACGTGCACGAAGCGCTCGACACCGCGCTCGCGGCAGACATCGAGCAGAACCTGGGTGCCACAAACGTTGGTCTCCACAAAGGGCAAGCCCGATGCGATCGAGCGGTCCACGTGGGACTCGGCCGCGAAGTGAATCATGCTTACGTCACCCCCCAGCTTGGCTGCCTCGTCAAACGCTCGGCGTACATCCTCCGCTTTACAGATGTCCCCCGCCACAAAGGTGTAACCCTGCTTGCCCTCGAGTGCCGTGAGGTTCTCTAAGTTGCCGGCGTAGGTCAGCACATCGAGGTTGACGATGTTTACGTCGGGGCGATCCTCAGCCAACATGAGGACGAAGTTACTGCCGATGAAGCCGGCGCCGCCGGTGACGATAAGGGTGGTGGTCATCGCGATCTCTTTAGGAGGTCATATGTAGGGAGAAGAAGCGGCCCAAAGCCTGCTTCCAAGTTTGCATCGGCCCACCGCGGAGGGCCGTGAGCCGTGAACAGTCAAGAACGCTCTCGGCGGGGCGAACCGCTGGCCGCGGAAAGTCCTCCGTAGGACAGGGACTCACTCGCTTGGGGTCCAGTCCACCGAGTTCGAAGGTCGCCTGGGCGAAGTCGAACCAGGTACCGTCGTTTTCACAGGACGCGTGATAAACACCCGACTCGTCCCTCGCCCCGAGGGCGAGCACGTCCCAGAGAGCCTTGGAGAGCTCGAGGGTGGACGTGGGCGCTCCGCGCTGGTCGTCGACCACGGTCAACGTCTCATTGGTCTCGGCTAAGCGCAACATGGTGCCCGGAAAGTGATTGCCCCTGGGCCCGTAGAGCCACTGGGTGCGCACGATGCTCAAGCCATCGGGATGACCGATGCGGGCGCGCTGCTCACCTTCGAGCTTGGTCGCGCCGTAGATGGACAGGGGGCCGACCGCATCATTCTCGGCATAGGGTGCGCCCTTCTTACCGTCGAAGATGAAGTCCGTTGAGACCAAGACCATGGGAATGCCAGCCGCTCGGCAGGCCTCGGCAACGATTTCCGGGGCGCGAGCGTTGACCGCACGGGCAAGCTGCTCGTCCTCTTCCGCCTTGTCCACGGCAGTGTACGCCGCAGCGTGGATAACGCCGGTAAAGCGCTCCCGAGCGAAGAGGTCCATGACGGCAGCTTCGTCGGTCAGGTCGACCCCGATCAGCTCGACCTCGGGATTGCCATCTGGGGCCGGACCAAGGTCCGTCCCCACAGCCTGGCAGGAGCCCGGTGCATCCAGCAGCAGCTGGCTACCCAGCATGCCCGCGGCACCGGTTACAAGCACACGTCCACCCGCAAGGGCGGCGTTGGTCTTCTCCGCACAGGGCGATCGCAGTCCGTCGGGCATCTCGAGCTCCTAGCTGTTGTTGGCCCCGCCGCCCTGGCAGAGCCCAGCAGCGACGATCAAGCTGTCGAAGGTACCGGCATCCGTCCACCAGCCGTCGAGCACCTCATAGGTCATAGAGCCATCCTCGAGGAACCAGTTGTTCACATCGGTGATCTCCAGCTCGCCTCGGTCCGACGGCTTTAGGGTCTTGATGATGTCGAAGACGCGGTTGTCGTACATGTAGATGCCGATCACAGCCTTGTTGCTCTTCGGCTGCTTAGGCTTCTCCACGATTGACACCACCTTGTCTCCATCAAGCTCGGCAACGCCAAAGCGCTCGGGGTCGTGGACCTCCTTGAGCATGATCTTGGCGCCCTTCCCCTGGGCTCGGAAGTCCGAGACGCCCTTGGCGATGTTCTTCTCGATGATGTTGTCCCCAAGAATCACACAGACGGACTCACCCTGGGCCCAGTGCTCACAGAGGCCAAGAGCCTCTGCGATTCCACCCTCTCCCTTCTGGTAGGTGTAATTCAGGTGCTTCAGACCAAAATCTTCGCCGTTGCCAAGCAGGCTCAGGAAATCACCGGATTTCTTGCCACCGGTCACGATCATGATGTCCGTGACACCTGCATTGACCAGGGCCTCAATCGGGTAGTAGATCATCGGCCGGTCGTAGACCGGGAGGAGGTGCTTGTTGGTGATCTTGGTGAGCGGGAAGAGCCTCGTACCGAGGCCCCCGGCGAGAATGACGCCTTTCATATCGAGTTCAGGGAGTTAGGGAGTGGTGATGGAAAGCGAGATTCTACTCGACGGGCGCATTTTGCGCTTGGTACCAGGCAACGAAGCGCTCGAGACCCTCGGAAATGAGGGTCTTCGGGGCATAGCCGATCTTCTCCTTTGCTTTGGAAATATCCGCATAGGTGATAACCACGTCGCCAGGCTGCATGGGCTGGCGATCAAGAACCGGCTGCTTGCCGCAGGCTTTGCCGATCTTCTCAACCAGTTCGCTCAGGGAAGTCGTGTCCGACTCGCCTAGGTTGTAGATCTCGTAGCCCTTGCAGTGGTCGAGACTGTTGATCACACCGCCGACAATGTCCTCGACATAGGTGTAGTCGCGCTCGGTGGTACCGTCCCCATAGAAGGGGATCGGCTGTCCGTCAAACACCGCCCGGACGAACTTGTGGATCGCCATCTCCGGCCGCTGTCGCGGACCATAGACCGTAAAGAAGCGCAGGCAGCTGGTCGGGATGTCGTAGAGATGATGGTACGTGTAGCACATGAGCTCCCCAGACCGCTTGGTCGCCGCATAGGGCGAAACGGGATTGTGAATTTCGTGCTTCTCGCTGAAGGGCACCGTCTTGTTCCCCCCGTAGACACTCGAGGAGGAGGCGAACACAAAGGGCATGCCCTTGCACTTGCGGATGCGCTCAAGCAGGATCAGCGTGCCGCGCATATTGACGTCTTCGTAATGCAGGGGATCCAAGAGGCTCGGCCTGACGCCCGCCATGGCGGCCAGGTGAATCACGCCATCAAAGCTATTGTTGTCGAAGAGCTCGTCTACGATCTTCTCGTCGCGAATATCACCCTCGACAATCACACCTCCCGCGGCGCGGACCAGCTCGGCGTTTGCGCGCTTGATCGCGGGATCGTAGAAGTCGTTAAAGTTGTCGAGCACGACGACCTCGTCGCCCCTGCCGAGCAGCGCCTCGCCTACATGGGACCCGATGAAGCCAGCTCCACCCGTTAGAAGAATCTTAGCCATGGTGAGTCTCTATTCGACCGTAACGCTCTTTGCGAGGTTCCGGGGCTTGTCGATGTCGCAGCCTTTTAGGTCTGCGAAGTGATAGGAAAAAAGCTGAAGCGGCACAACATTTAGGATTGGTGAGAGCCACTCACTTGAGGTCGGCACGTCGATCACATCATCTCCAAGCTCCGCAGAGAGTGGATCCGAGCCAAGTGCAATCACAGGACCTTTGCGGGCCTTGACCTGCTCGATCGCAGAGCGCACCTTGTCGGAGACGCGGCCCTTCGTATTGATGACTAGGGTCGTGAGCGCCGGCTCGATCAGAGCGATCGGACCGTGCTTCATCTCGCCCGCCGCATATCCTTCAGCGTGGACGTAGCTGATCTCTTTCAGCTTCAGTGCGCCCTCAAGGGCGATGGGATAATTTACGCCGCGGCCAAGGAACAGGAATCCCTTGGCATCAAGGTGACGCTTCGCAATCTTGCGAATGTGGTCGGAATAGTCCGTAGTCAAGAGACCCTCGAGCTTCGGGCGCAGATGGCGTAGCTCTTCGATCATTTTGCGGCCCTCGGTCTCGTCGATCGTGCCCCTTGCGCGCCCAAGACGGAGTGCGAAGAGGTAGGCAGCGATCAACTGGGCCGTGAAGGCCTTCGTACTTGCAACCCCGATTTCGGGGCCAGCGTGGGTCAAGATGGTGCGCCCGCAGTCCCGTGTCAGGGTGCTGCCTTGCACGTTGCAGATGGCCATCGCTTGCGCGCCAAGCTCTTGGGCTAGGCGCATGGCGGCCAAGGTGTCCGCAGTCTCACCGGACTGGGATATGGCGACGGCAAGCGTGCCGGGGGATACGACAGGGTCACAGTAGCGATACTCGCTGGCGTAGTCCACTTCCACGGGAATCCGAGCCAGTCCCTCGATGAGGTAGCGCGCGACAATACCCGCGTGCAGGGCCGTACCACAGGCTAGGATCTGGACGCGGCCGATTCCGTTGAGCTCGGGGTCGGTCCAGCCATCGCCTTCAAAAGCTACGTCCCCCACGGTCGGAAGTAGTCGGTCGTGGATGGCACGGCCAAGCACCTCGGACTGCTCGAAGATCTCCTTCAGCATAAAGTGCTCATAGCCCGACTTGCCCGCAGCCTCCGTGTCCCAATCAATGACCGTCACCTCGCGCTCGACGGACTCTCCGGCTTCACCGGCAATCGTCTCGATGACCACTTCACCAGGCTTAAGAATCGCCAGATCCCCATCCACAAGGTAAGTGACCTCACGGGTGTGGGGCAGCACCGCAAGAACGTCTGAAGCTAGCATCGCGCCATTCTCCAGGGTAGCCACGCAGAGGGGCGGCCCCTGGCGGGCACAGGCCAGCTCGGTCGCACCATTCATGTTGCCCACTACCGACACGGCGTAGTACCCCTTGACCCGGCGCAATGACGCTCGCAAGGAGCCACCGAGGTCCCCACTCTTGGCGTACTCACGCCCTACGAGGTGGGTGAGCACTTCGGTGTCGGTCTCCGATGCGAAGACCACTCCGTCTGCCTCGAGTTCACGGCGCAGTTCGAGGTAGTTCTCGATGATGCCGTTGTGGACCAGGGCAATGTGATTGGATCCGTCAGTGTGCGGGTGTGCGTTCTCGTCGGAAGGCTCACCATGGGTAGCCCAACGAGTATGCCCCACACCGACGTTGGCGCCCTTGAGGGAACCGTCCTTCAGGACCTCCTCTAGGTTCTCTAGGCGACCTTGGCGACGAGCAACCTTGACATTCTCTGCAGAGGAGGACGAGCCGATATCGGTCCGCAAGACACCGATACCCGAGCTGTCATAGCCGCGGTATTCGAGGGTACGAAGGCCCTCGATCAGCACATCGGCGATGTCCTCAGCCCCACCCTGGTTAAGCCAGGCTCCTACAATGCCACACATAAGCTGCTTGGATCTAGGCCTTGACTCCGGCGAACTCGGGGCATCCGCGGAAATACTCAAGAGTCGTATTGAGTCCGTCCTCGAGCAGAACCTTCGGCTCCCAGCCAAGGATCTTGCGAGCCTTGGTGATGTCCGGTTGACGAACCTTGGGGTCGTCCTCGGGTAGATCAAGGAACGTCAGCTCCGATGCTGAGCCCGTCAACTCCACTACTTGCTTGGCAAACTCAAGGATCGTCATCTCGCGGGGGTTGCCGATGTTGGTTGGGTACGGCTCCTCAGAGTTGAGCAGTCGCCAGAGTCCGTCCACGAGGTCCGAGACGTAGCAGAACGAACGTGTCTGGCTGCCGTCACCGAAGACGGTAATCGGCTCGCCGCGCAGGGCCTGGCCCATGAAGGCGGGCAGGGCACGCCCGTCATTAAGGCGCATACGCGGACCGTAAGTGTTAAAGATGCGCACGATCCGGCTCTGGAGGCCGTGGTAGCGATGGTACCCCATGGTCATCGCCTCGGCGAAGCGCTTGGCTTCGTCGTAGACACCCCGGGGACCAACGGGGTTCACGTTGCCCCAGTAATCTTCGGTTTGGGGATGGACAAGGGGGTCGCCGTAGCACTCGGAGGTGGACGCGAGCAGAAAACGCGCACCCTTGGCGTGGGCCAACCCGAGAGCCTTGTGAGTTCCCAGTGAGCCCACTTTCAGGGTCTGGATCGGGTACTCAAGGTAGTCGATCGGGCTCGCGGGTGACGCGAAGTGCAACACGGCGTCTAGGCGACCGGGTACGTGGATGAACTCGGTCACATCCTGATCGACGTAGTGAAAGCGCGATTCCGTAGACAGGTGCTCAATGTTCCGCAGGGAACCCGTGAGCAGGTTGTCCATACAGATCACCTCGTAGCCCTCGGCTAGGAATCGATCGGATAGGTGGCTGCCCAGGAAGCCTGCGCCTCCTGTGATTAGCACGACGGGAGTGGTCATGGGATAGGAAGAAAAATTGGGGGGGGGAGGCCTAGAGAAGCGGCCGAATCTAAGGTTGGGAGCTGACAGCCGGCTCATCGAGGCGCTGAAAGAGTACCTCCTCTCCCTCGGAGAGGTGGACTTTGACGCCTAAGCCGGTCACATCGGAGGGGTCCGTTGCAAGCACCCGTAGGCCTCGAGGGTCAGGCACGACCTCCACGGGAGCGGTCGACTTAGGAGAGTCGCCGGCCCAGAAACCAGGCTCTACGGACAGTAGGAAGGGTTCTGGCCCCCGCGCGAGGGGACCTGTGCCACCAGGAAGGAGCGGCAATTCGAAGACTTCGCCGGGCCCAAGGGCAAGTACTTGGTCCAGGTAGAGAAGTGTGGCGATCGTGCGGCCGTGGTTGGCGATCTCGACTCGATCGCGCCCCGTGGTCCGGAAATCGAATGGGCCGGATTCAATGGTGGCGTCCGCCTCGAGCTCGACACCACCCACAAGGGAGATGCGGTCCCCGGGTGCCAAGTGGAGGCTCGCTCGATCTGCTTGGATCAAGCTGAGCACGGGCTCTTCGCGGGTGGGCTCCCCCACCACGATCGCACCGCGGTCAAAGAGCTGCACCGCCGTGCTCGAGCCGGGGACTTGGACCTCGACGCGACCGCCGACTCCGTTTACGACCACACCACCAGAGCCCAGACGCAGGCGCTTGTTGTAGAAGGTCAACGGGAAGCTGACCAAGGCACCGGGCCGGCGCACCTGCACAGGGTCGCCATGGCGCAAGACCACCACTTCCGTCGGACCCGGGACGTAGTCCGCCCCCTGCCCCAGGGGCAGGACGAAGGACTCTTGGGTCATGGGACCTGGAACGCGCTGGGTGTTGATGCAGCCGCAGCAAAGTGCGGCAATCGATAGGAAGCGGATCACTCGGCTCATGAATTTAGATCGATGGCTTGGCGCCAAAATAGCGCTCGACGAAGCCTGTGTCGTGGACAGCCGTTCGGAAGTCCGAGTGGGCAAGGATACGTCGGTGAATCGGGATGGTTGTCTTGATGCCTTCTACAATGAATTCGTCAAGTGCGCGCAACATTCGCCTGCGGGCTGACTCGCGGTCGGGACCGTGGGCCAGCAACTTGCCAATCATCGAGTCGTAGTGCGGAGGCACGGTGTACCCCGAGTAAGCGTGGCTATCCCAGCGGATCCCAGGTCCACCCGGTGGCACAAACATACCGATCTTACCGGGGCTTGGCTGGAAGTCCTTAGATGGGTCCTCAGCGTTGATCCGACACTCGATCACATGGCCATTAATCTTGATGTCCTCCTGCTTGATGCTGAGGGGCTCGCCCGAGGCAATCAGCAGCTGCTGCTGGATCAAGTCCACTCCAGTGACCATCTCAGTGACCGAATGCTCGACCTGGATGCGCGCATTAACTTCGATGAAGTAGAACTCGCCACTCGGATCAAGGATGAATTCCACGGTGCCTGCGTTCTTGTAGTTCGACTCGCGGGCCATGGCCAAGGCGGCCATTCCCATGCGGTGGGTAGTCTCTTCGTCAATCGCTGCAGATGGAGATTCTTCAATCAACTTCTGGTGGCGGCGCTGGACGGAGCAGTCACGGTTTCCGAGATAGACCATATTGCCGTGGTGATCGCAGAGAATCTGGATCTCCACGTGGCGTGGGTTCTCGACAAAGCGCTCCATATAGACCGTAGAGTCACTAAAGCAGGCCTCTGCCTCAGAGCGCGCGGCATGGAACCCGTTGATCAGGCTAGGGTCGTTTCGCGCGACCCGCATGCCCCGGCCACCACCCCCGGACGCTGCCTTGATCATGATCGGATAACCGATGGACTTGGCCCACTTGATGGCAGCCTTCTCGTCATCCACAGATCCGTCGGAGCCAGGGACCACGGGGACGCCAGCTCGAACCGCCATCTCCCGGGCGCGTGACTTGTGTCCAACTCCGGCGATCGTCTCGGGGTCGGGCCCGACAAACTTAATGTTACAAGAGCGACAGACCTCGGCGAAGTGCGCATTCTCTGCCAGGAAGCCGTAGCCGGGCACAATGGCCTCGACGTCGGCGATCTCCGCGGCCGAAATAATACGCGGTACATCGAGGTAGCTCATCGCACTCGACGCCGGGCCGATACAGATGGCATCGTCCGCGTGTTGCAGGTACACGGCATCTTTGTCACCCTCGGAATAGACGGCTACGGTCTCGATGCCCAACTCGCGACAAGCGCGAATGATGCGTTGGGCAATCTCGCCGCGATTCGCGACCAGAACTCGACGAAACATCAGCCCTTTTTGATAAGGAAAAGCGCCTGGCCAAACTCGACCGGGTCACCATTCTCCACGAGACATTCGACGATCTCGCCGGACATCTCCGCCTTGATCTCGTTCATGACCTTCATCGCTTCAACGATGCAGAGCACGCTGTCCTCGGTCACTTTCATGCCAACCTCGGCGAACGCGCTCGCATCTGGCGAGGCTGCCCGGTAAAACGTGCCGACCATCGGGCTGGCGAACTCGATCGTCCCCGGGGGTGGGCCGTCACTCGCTGGTGCTCCGGCGTCTGCCGCAGCGGGTGCCGCACCCATAGCCATAGGGGCTGCGGGCACGCCGCCTCCACCAAGAACCTGGACCGTTGGGTTGGACATGGTTGGCTCGCCGGCCCGCCGAAGGTGGACCTTAAAGCCCTCATTCTTGTCGTCAATTTCGAGTTCGGTGAGATCGCCGCGGTCCATTAGCCGCACGAGCTTCCTAAGCAAGTTCAGATCCATAGAGACAGGTATGTCAGTGGAAAGTTGGAGGTGGGAGGTGCGCTCTGATGTGCGCGGGACGAGGATAGCTCGATCCGCGGTGGGAAGCGTATTTGAATCGGAGGTCTTTGGGAACAAAGAGGGTGAAAATGGGTAGTTTTTAGGTGGAACGGGGTCGAAATCGCCCAGTTTCTGCTTATCCGCCACGTGCGGGTGGATGGGGGCACTGCGCGCGGAATTGAGAACGTATTGGACGTCCGGGGACCCTTGTGCCAGGCAGACTTTGGAACCCGGCTGCTGACCGAGACGCCGGCCGCCCAACACCTCCTATCGCTTATGGCGCCCCGACCAAGCCAGCCAGCACCAAAAGGGGTCGTCGACCGAACCAGGCGCAGCGTCAATCCCCAAGCCCGGAGCGCCACACCCCCGACTTTCCACCACTCTTTTCTAACAGCCGCACACTCTCAATCCGAATTCCCTTCGCCATAGCCTTCGCCATGTCATAAATGGTTAGCGACGCCAGGCTAGCCCCCGTCATCGCCTCCATCTCAATCCCCGTCTTCCCCGTGCAGGATGCCAGGCATTGCACCTCCAAGGTGTCCGGCCCCGGACGCAGGTAGGAAATCTCCACGTGATCCAAACCCAAGGGGTGGCACATAGGAATCAAGTCTCCCGTGCGCTTGGCACCCATAATGCCAGCGACTCTAGCAACCTCTAAAAGAGCCGAGAGAGAGCCCTTGGGGCCTGCACCAGCCTCGATCTCGGACAAAATGCCTGGCGGGAAGATCAAGGTGGCTGACGCTAGGGCGGTGCGCTCGGTAATGGCTTTTTGACCAACATCAACCATGCGCGCCTCCGCGTCGCCTGTGGCACCGGTCCCGATGTGGGAGAGGCCTGGGGCGGAGGGGTCGAGATTGGAGTTCGAGATCTGTTTCTTGGACATACAGAGCGGGGGTTGTTGCGTAGCGATACTCTGCTGAGGATACGCGAAAGCGCGAGTTCTTCCACCCTTGGCCTTCTTTCCGTTGCTCAAGTCGCCTGGAAGGCTAGTCTCTAGTTCAAAGGATAAGCCACGGCTTCCCCCATCACTTTTGGATGCCGATGTCCGACAAGTACGTGTCGCGGTTTATCGCAACCCAACGCCACCTGATATCTAATGCCTAAGAACGCTCTCCGACTTGCCCTTTTTCTCACCTTTGCCCCGCTCTTGGCGGGCACTTTGATGGCGGCGAACCTGGCCAGCGCGCCGGCGGATCTTGTCGATCTGCTCGACGACAACCTTGCGCGGGCAAAAAACCAGGCGCCCTCTGAGATTTGGCAGGGAGCCACGAGCCTGAGGCAGGCGGCCACAGCCATGAGCCAGGGCGATGATCTCGACAGCGCTCTCGACGAGCGTCTAGGCAACACGGGAGCACTTGCACCCAGTCAGATCCTTTTCGCCAGCGCGGCGCGCATTATTGGTGGAGCCACAGACCTTGTCGCACTACAAGAAGACCTGGCGCCCCTGCTCGCAGGTGCCAACAGCGCAGTTGCCATTGCCGCGGCCGAGCTACTTGGAAACGAAGCCTTCATCGGGCTCGGCTCGGAAGAGCGCGAAGAGCTCGCGGCACTGCTCCAGGATGTTGCCGACGACGGTAACCAGACGCCCGAGCTACGAATTGCAGCTGCGACCTCTTGCTACAAGGTGGGGCGCGGAAAGCACAAGATCAAGGCGCGCGCACGCATGTCCGCATTCCTCGGCTCTGAGGACGCCTCCCTGCGAGCTCTCGGCGCCCTGGCCCTAGCGGGCATTGGTAACCCAATCCGCGGAGAGCTCGAAGATGAGTTGACCTACATCGCAAGCTTGCCTGGCGACGATGGGCGCTTGGCCACTTCTTTCCTCAAGCTTGGCGCAACACGCAGCCTGCACGAGGCAAAGTACTCCAAGCTTAAGAACCTCTACAACTCCGAGCGCACTCCAGAGAACCTTAAGCGAGTGGCCTCCCTGCTCGAGATGATCAACGACGGGCACCTTGAGGGGGACCGCCTCGAAGAGGAAGAGCTTGTCGACGCTGCCCTCAACGGAATGCTTGGCGCGCTCGACCGGCACTCTTCCTACATGCCGGCGGAGTCCTACAAGCAGTTCAGCATGGACCTGCTCGAGTCCGACTACGGCGGCATCGGCGCTTATGTGCGCAACGACCCCGTTGACAACATCTTCACGATCACGCGCCCGATCTATTCGGGTCCCGCGTACAAGGCTGGTTTGGCCACCGATGACAAGATCGTGCAGATCGACGACTGGCCAACGATCGGCAACGAGCAAGAGGAGATCATCAAGCGTCTAAAGGGTAAGCCCGCGACCATGGTCAAGCTCTACATTTGGCGCCGCGGCATGGACCCTGGCAAGATTACGCGACCGACCGAAGACATGGTTGTGGAGATCGAGCGCGCTCAGATCTCCGTGCCCTCCACGGCGCACCAAATGCTGCCCGGAAAGATTGGCCTTGTCGAACTCAAGAGCTTCTCCCGTACGGCGACAGCCGATGTTTTAGCTGCCATTGAAGAGCTCAAGGCCGACGGAATGCGTGCCTTGGTTTTCGACCTACGCTACAACTCCGGTGGACTCCTAACGGAGGCCCGCGGGGTTTCCGACCTATTCCTACCGAAAGGGCTAGATGTAGTCTCCACTGAAGCGCGCGTCGGCCAAAGCCAGACCCTGGGCACTCTGCAAGATGCTGCGATCCCGGCGGATATGCCCATGATTTGCCTGATCAACCGTTATTCCGCGTCCGCATCAGAAATCGTCTCAGGTGCACTGCAAGATCACAAGCGCGCAACGATTGTCGGCGAGCGCAGCTTCGGCAAGGGCAGCGTACAGAACCTCTTCCCCCTCTATGGGTATGCCGACGACCAATACACCGATGAGAACGGCAACCGCAAGTGGGACTCCTGGGAACCCCTCGACTACGACTTTAATGGCAACGGCGAGTTCGACTTTGCTCCCCACGTGCGCCTGACTATCGCCCGCTATCTGCTGCCCTCGGGCCGTTCGATTCACCGGGAGTTTGACGACGAGAAGAACCTGATCTCTCCCGGAGGCGTGGAGCCCGACCAAGAGGCCGAAGCCGGCTTGATTGAAGGTTGGCGTGTTGTCGAACGACGAAAGCTACTCGATCAGCAGGTGCCGCGTGGCTACGTGGATCAGTACTGGGATGCGAACCACGAGGACTTCCGCCTCATGGCAATCTGCGATGAGAAGGACACCTCCCGCTACCCCGGCTTCGAGAAGTTCTACGCAGACCTGGGCACTCCCCTAGTACGTGATGATGTGCGCATACTTCTGCGCGCGGAAATCCGTCGCCGTATGCAGGACGAGCGCGGCGGCGCTTATCCTCTGGGCGACTTTGAAGAGGACACGCAACTCCAGTCCGGCCTAACCACACTCCTAGAAGCCCTGGGTGAATCTACCGACGTCCATAAGGAGTACAAGACCACCTTCATCGCCAGCGACGCAGACGCTCCGGAAATCGTAGCGAGCGCAGAGCTTCCCCAGGCCGAAATCGATGCGATCGCATCAGCTAAGCAACGCCTCATCGCGGCCCGGGATGGTGGCGAGCAGCTAGGTGGCGAAGACCTCAAGGGCCTTATCGAGCTCCTAGACTCCCTGGAGTTATAAAGAGAGTGGGTGCTGCGCAAGATTAGCCCAGCGCAGCGCCCTCACCCCTTTTCCGTTGCTTCGTCGAGCTCGTCGGAGAAGTCCCGGAGGGCGGGCAGGACAATGTTGGACATTACGATCTTGATGGCGGCGGCAAGGGGAAGCGCAATCAGGACTCCAAGCATGCCTAGGGCAGCCCCACCGGCCATGAGGTAGAAGAGCACCTCCACTTCGTTCATGCGTAGGCTGTCGCCGATGATCTTGGGCATTAGGATGTAGCCCTCGATCAACTCGCCAACTCCGAAGACGACTCCGGTGCGAAGTAGCGCGCTCAGCATGCTGTGTTCGGGACTTGCGACGGTCAGCACGGCGGCGATTAAGAAGCCGATCAGTGGGCCGACGATTGGGATTAGACTCAAGAGGCCGCCTGTCATCCCGAACAAGAAGGCGTATTCGATGTCTGCGATGAGAAGGCCAACCGTCAGGATCGCCCCCTTCAAGAGACAGACCAAAAGTCGACCCCGGAAGAAGGCTGCAAGCATAGCGCCGATTTGGCGGCCCACATTGGCGAGCTTCTCGCGGTCGCGCTTGGGCAGGTACCGTTTCATCGAGCTGTGCATGGAGCCAAGCTCAAATAGCAAGTAATAGGCGTATAGAGGCACCAAGAAGATCATCCCACCGATCCCAAGCAGGGAGCCGAGGAATCTTCGCAGGGCGTCACCAAGACCACTGGCAGCCCGAAGGCTAACGTTGGTCGCCACGCCCTTGATGCCAGCCCCGGGGTCGTTTGTTGGGACGACCTCAACACCCTCGGCGGATGGGACCTGACCATCCTCCCCCATGCCGACGGCTTCGGTGATGCGTGCGCGTACCATCTCGTAAATGTCCCCGAGTGCGATCTGGGGAAGCTCGAAGCCGGTCACGTCCAGCACCTTCTCCCGTGCGACCTGGACCTCGGCTCGAATCTCGCCGGCGAGGGCCTCGTCGTTCACAATCTCAATTACCAGAGCACTCCCCTGGGAGATCAACCCACCAAAGACGACGACTCCGCCTAAGAACCAGGCGGCGAAGACTGTAGTCACAGCGCGGCCGCGGCTCATCCCCTTGCCCTCGAGCTTGCTCACCATGGGGTGCAGAATGAACGCGGTGAGATAACCAAGCAGCAGCGGGTTGACAACGGATCGGATAGACCAGACGAACCAGAGGAAGAGGAAACCGAGTGCGGCGAGGGCGAGGTTTCGTTTGGAGTGGCTTAGGTTTTGGATCACGGTCGGCTTAGTGGTCGGCTAGATCTGCGGGAAGGGCAACGGAGTAGTTCTCCACAAAGACGCAGTCAAAGTCGAAACCTTCACGGAAATCTTCGATGGAATCCTCCTCTCGCCTAGACAGCAGCCCCTTATCCACCAAAAGAAACACGATTCGGCCCCAATCCATGGACTCGTTTACACCCCATGTGCGCCAGACCTGGGCGGCCATGGGACCAAACATCCGGCCCGCCATCGAGCGCATGCCGGTCAGGACCTCCTGTCCGGTCAAGTGGCGATCGATACCGTCGGCATCCTCCTTTCCCGCCAGCCGCAGCGCCTCTTCGAGGGACTCGTAGAGGAAGCGAAAGGCCTCGACGGAGAAGCGCCCGTCGAGAACGGCGAGCTCTTGGAAGGCATCATTCATGGGCGTTCAAGAGTTGCGCGCCGGGGCGCGCTTGACCAAGATGGCAAGGGCGAGAAAGGCCCGATCGAGGATGGCATCTGGAGTGATGTTGGCTTCAATATCGGTGCGACATTCGAGCAGGCGACGCCGGGCGACATCCACCCGTGGACCCAAGGCAAGAAGCAATGCAGGAGAGTCGTCTCCTCCTAGAGCATGCAGTAGCTCAGCGTGGATCTGCTCGCGAGGATCAGCTCCAGCGCAGCAGCGGGCCAAGTCCCCCATGAACTCGAGCATATAGTCCACGACGTTACGTGTGCGCATGCGCGCTTGGGCGCGGTCGGTACCGCCGCCAAACTTCCCGTCAAGGTCCCAGACGGCCCGGGAGCAGTCCACTGCCCCGCGCCTGCCGGCAAGCAGGGAGAGCAGCAGGTCTCGCTCGCCCGTGCGTCCCTCGCGCAGCAGCCCCATGGCAATGCCCGGCGACCCCTTGGCCCATCGGGACAGGTTCTCGGCCATCTTCTCTCCAACTTCAAAGTCGGACTCCTGGGAGAGCTCGTAGATCAGTTCGGTGGCATCCCCTTTGGAGAGGGGCGTAAACTCGACCCGGGTCACTCGGGACATGATTGTGTCCAGCAGGCCTCCGATCTGGGCCGTCTCCAGGATCAGGAGTGTGCCCGCTGCGGGCTCCTCTAAGGTCTTCAGCAGGGCGTTTTGGGCATTGACATTCATACGATGGCACTCGCGAATGATCACAACGCGCCACTCGGACTCGATCGCGTGGAGGTCGAGAAAACCCTCGACGGTCCGGCGTAGCTCGACATCATCCTTGGACGAGCTGTCCTCCCGGAATACGATGCGGTTGATCTTGATCACCTCGGCGCCAGTGTCGAGAGGGTCCACGACCAGCAGATCTGGATGGTTGGACTCGACACCGCCACTCTGGAAGCGATGGCAGGCGCCGCATTGACCACAGGGTTCCCCAGGACCGGTTTCACAGAAGAGCCCCGCAGCTAAGTACAAGGCGCTGGCAAACTTGCCGACGCCGTCGGGGCCACCGAAGAGAAGGGCGTGTCCAAGACGCTCGTCCTTAGCGGCACGCCATAGGCCTTCGATCACGTCCATGTGGCCGCGCGGTTGTCTCAGCTGCACGGCTTCGCTCCGGTCACCGATGTAGCGTGCTGCCGGGCGCGGTCCACGGCTTCGGCCACAGCGGTGGCCACCTGTTCTGCGCTCTGGGTGCCGTCGATCACGACAACCCGGGGATCCTGCTTGGCGTAGACCCGATAGCCCTCGGCCACACGCTCGTGATAGGCGTTGCCCTTGTCCTCAATGCGATCCGTGGCCGCGCCCCGGCGGGTGGCCGCGGCCTCCACGGGGACCTCAAGTAGGACAATAAGGTCCGGCATCGGCTCTGACGCCCAGCCGTGCAGCAGGTCGAGAACGGCTTGTTCCTCAAGGTCACCTGCCACGGCTTGGTAGGCAAAGGTCGAGGGGTGGAAGCGCTCGCAGACTACGTCGCGACCGACGGCTAAAGCGGGTCGAACCAACTCATCGAGCATCTGCCTGCGAGCGGCGGCGAAGAGCAGGGTCTCCACCTCGGCCCCCATGTCAAGGCTGCGATCAAGCAGCAGGGCTCGAACGCGCTCGCCGAGGTCTGTGCTTCCGGGCTCCCGCAGGTGCACGGCCCCGTGACTCGGTTCGTCTTGCTCGGAGAGGCTCTGGACCAGCAGCCGCGCTTGGGTGGACTTGCCGCAGCCGTCGACACCGTCGATCACCACAAATAAGGGACGAGCGGCCCCAGGCCCACTTCTAACGGTCGAACTCATAGCTCCATCCTACCGCCCAGCCTTGCCTCGCTGCGAGTGCTGGGCCCTGTTCCAATAAGACTTATCCTAGATTCCTACCAAGGGGCGCTAGTCTGGGACCGGCGCGTCCCCGGCCATGGCCTTCTCCAGCAGTGCCTCCATGGCTTCCCGCACCAAGAGAGCCTGCTCGGAGATCGCGGCTAGTCGCTCTTCGGGCACGGGTTGCCCGCCGGCCGCCCCCCAGTCCGCGTCCAAATGCAGCGGCACCAAGAGTGCCGTCTCTAGGGCATAGGCGGCCTCGTCATAGCGCTTCAGTGCAAGCAGCGCCTGGCCACGGCCCTGGTGGGCCGACGCCCGAAATGGGTCAACTTCGATGGCGCTGGTGAACATCTCCAGAGCCTCCTCAAAGTCCCCGCGATCCAGTTGCCAGCTGGCGACCTCAAGGCGCCTGACATCCTCGCCCGAGTTCCAGGCTAGCCAGCGCTCCAGGGCCGCCATGGCTTGATCGGGTTGGTCCTCTTCCCTATAGAAATCTACCAGTTGTAGCTCAGCGCTAAAGCTTGGATCTTCCCACCCTGGAAAGGCCGCCTCGGCCGCGAGCAGCAGCTCCTCGACTTCCGCGCGCTTACCCGAGCGCAGGACTAGGTTGGCCAGAGCCAGGCGTGCGCGGTAGTCCTCACCGCCGCGCTCGAAGCCTTGGCGGTAGAGAACTTCAGCGTCCTCCACTTCACCGGCGCGCAAGGCGATCTCGGCGCGCAAGAACAGGGCCCGGGGCAGCTCGTCGCGCAGCTCGCCCAGTACCCGCAGGGCCTCCTCTGCGTCTAGGCTTCGGCCACCTTGCCAGGCGCTCCAAGCAACACTGCACCAGTCGTCGCTCCAGGCATCTAAATCGGCCTCGCCGGATGGCGCCGTGCGCTCCAAGCCCAACCGCATGAGTCGAACCCCATTGGGATCGTGGCGGGGCTCCACGTGCAGGTTCTCGACCAGCTGCTCGACGCGCTCTAGAAACAGCGCGTCCAGCTGCTCGGGAGTCAGGCCATAGGCTGTATCCAGGGCGTCGTCAAGGTCCTTGCCCTCGTTGAACGCCTCAAGCAATCGCACCATCGCGGGGAATCCATAGTCGTCGATCATTAGGTCGCACATCAGGCCGCCCTGGTAGTACGCCCAGATAATGCGCGGACCGCTAAATGCCCTGTTTAGGTCCCGGACTCCAATGATCCGATTCGATGCAAAGCTGTCCACCAACTCGCGCCGCAGGGGGCGAACCCAGGACCGGTCACGCTGCTCTTCCTCCCACGTAGCCAGACCTTCTGTGATCCACCGTGGGCAGCGGTTGTGGGTCAGGCCTAGGTGAATCACGTGGCTGAACTCATGGTAGGAGGTCTCGGCCCAGGAGAATTGCCCGCGCATCTCGCAGTTTGGCGATAGGGCCGTGACGACCGGGCCAAAGCAGACGCCGAGGGCGGGGAAGCCCTCGAACCCCGTGGAGCGAACGGAAAAGTCCCGGTGCCGATCGAACACCTCGATAAGCGTGGGGCCGGGGGTGTATCCATAGCGCGCAGAAAGGGCTTCCCGGGACTCTGCATAGAAGGCGGGCAGAACGCGCTCGAGAACGGCCGTCCCCTCTTTGGGCCAGACATAGCTCAGCTCTCCCGCGCCCGTGACATTGGCGAAGCCTTCGATGCGACGCAGCACCAGCTTCATGTTGTTGCGCCAGGCATCCTGGCGCCCCTCGGCTAGGTCCTCAGATCGGACAAGCATTGCCAAGGCGCGCTTCTCGTCGCCGGTATTCGCAAGGGCCTCGCCAAGTAACGACAAGGCGCGCCAATCGGACGGATCCCGCTGCACCGCCGCTTCCAAGAAGGACAGCGCATCGGCAAAGCGATAGAGTGCGACGAGGATCTTACCCAGGCGCCGCTCGGGTGAGCTGTCCCAGTTAGCCGACTCGGCCAGGTCCGCCAGTATGGAGTTGGCTCTATCTTGCTTGTCCTCGATATACAAGAGTCCGGCGCGGAGGGCCCGCACGTCGCGGCGCTCCGGAGCCAACTGCTCGAGCTTGGCGAGGCGCTTGCGTGCCGCCACCAGTTCGCCTTGCTCTAGATGGGAGTGGGTCAAGGCGAGAAGTCCGTCCAGGGACTCGGGGGTCGCATTGAGGAGCTCCTCCAAGAAAGAGCGTGCACTACGGTTACGGCGCCAGTTCAGCTTGTGCAGCTCGTACTGGCCAAGGAGGGCACCGGCGTGGGTCGAGTGCAGCTCCAGGGCTTCCCGATAGAGGGCGCTGGGCAGGCGAGAGCTGCTGCCGGCCTTGGCAACCTCGCCGTCTGCTTCAAAGTAGATGTCGGCAAGCTCCACAAGGACATCCGGCTCGACCCCCGATCCGGCGGTAGCGAGGGCGTCTGCGGCCACTAGGGTCTTGCTGGCCGCCTCGAGCTGGCCGAGAGCCCGCTCGCACTTAGCGCGGTACAAGAGCTGCCTCCAGTCCATGCGTTCTGCACCAAGGAACACGACCGCTTGGAAGGCATCTCGGGCCGCCTGGCGGTCCCCCAACTCAAGATGGGCTGCAGCGTTCAGGTAGCCGAGGCGGGACGGCTGGCTGGAGACAGCTTCGCTGGAGAGCCGCACCAAGGCTTCGGCGGCGCGGCCGCGCTGGATCAAACCCTCGGAGAGGTCCATCAGCAGAGACTGCAGGTCCTGCCCATTAGCGCCTTTGGCACGGGCCTTATCTAAGGAGCGGTTCAGCTCCGATTCGGCGCGCTCCCAGTCCCCAGCGTCGCGGTAGCAGAGGGCACGCTGGGCCCTGCTGCGCCAGTCGTCTTCATCGTCGTCCAAGTGGACGGTCAGCAGACGACGCGCCTCGTCGATGCGACCCCGGCGGCGCAAACGGTCGGCCTCCGATCGCTCCTCGGCGAGCAGCTGCTCCAGCTCCTCATCAAGGTCGTCGGCGCCGACGAACGCGGGGCTCATCAAGGGAGTCCAACCGGTCGCAGGCCCGGTCGCTGATGAGCTTGGTCCGAAGGGGAATGTGGACAGGGTGAGGGACAAGATCCATGGTGCCAGGGCGAGGGTCATAGCCCTGTTGTAGCCTCTTCCGCCCGGGGCGCAATGGGCTTTGGACAGGTTGTACAAAGCCCTCGCCCAAGCCAAGCCGATGGACCGCCGTGGCAATCCATGCAAGTGCACCCATAAACTGGCCGGGAAGTCGGCTCCATGCTTGTTCGGTCCTTTCCATTTTCGTATCCCATGTTATGCCCCAACCTCAACGATTGATCCTAGCGGTCCTTATCGCCTTAATCGGTACCGCTTGCGTATCCACACGGGGCCCCTCTCCGGACCCCGGAGCCAGCTATCGAGGCCCAGTCTCCCTAGTCGCGTTGATGTCCAAGCCCCTTTCTTGGGACAAGCTCGAAGGCCTCGAGTATTGGCTTGCAACAAATAGCAGCCGGGCCTCTAACCGGGACCTGATCGATGCACGCCTAGAGCTTGCCGATGGGCGTTATGAGTTTGCCAGGCGCGACAGCGGTCAGACCTCCGCTGCCGTTCTGCGCAAGCGCAAGGAGCGCGCGGTCAGCGACTACAAGTTAGTGCTCTCCAATGCCTCCGCTAGCTCAAGCCAAGTGGCCCGAGCCAAGAGTGGAATCGTCCTTGCGGGAGGCAGTATCCAGGCCGCCGCCAGCGCGGGCCCTGACGCGGGACTCAGCATCATCCCTCGGGCGGCCTGGAGTGCGGCCCAGGAAGCACCGAGCTACATGAAGAGACATGTGGCCCCTTGGAGCCACATCACAGTCCACCACACAGCGATCCTTACGGGCTCGGACTCAAGCTCCAACGGGCGGGCGGCTGAGATGCGCATGATCCAGCGCAGCCACCTGAATAAGCGCAACCCCCGCTGGGGTGACGTGGGCTACCATTACCTGATCGATCCCGAGGGTCGAGTTTATGAGGGCCGTCGCCTAGCGTGGCGTGGTGCCCACGTTAAGGGTCTCAACGATCACAAAATTGGCGTCTGCCTTATGGGGAACTTTGAAATCACGAACCCCGCCGCGGCATCCCTCAAGTCTCTCGAGCGCTTGCTTGACGACTTGCGCAAGCGAAACAACATCCCCCGCTCGAATGTAAGCCATCACACCGCGGTAGCTTCAGCCTACACTGAGTGTCCGGGGCGCAATCTCATTGGCTGGGTTCAGGCGTACCAGCGCGGCACCTCACTGGCGGCCAGGCCCGCATCCGCACCTCGCTACAACGCACCGATTCGCGGCGGCGTCCACTAGGGATTAGCCCCGCTCGTCCACGGGTTCGAAGCTGGGCGAGGGGCCGTCGGTAAAGTAGGCCATGGCCATAACCGTGGCCTGGGCTAGGGTCGGTGTTCCACCCAGCTCGGCTGCGTCCTGCGCGACCCGAAAGAAGAGCCCGAAGGAGGCATTCAGCACAAGGTCCCTGCGCTGCCGTACGAGCTCCTTGAGCTGCTCGAGCCGCTCGTCCCCCATTTCCAAGGCTTGGGCCGAGATGTGCGTGTAGGCCTCCAGTATCCATTCGCGGTCGCGGACCTTCTCGGGCTCCTTCATCATCAACACCACCATGCCCGCAATCACCTTGCGCTCGTCCTCACCAAGCCCCATCAACTGGGTTCGTAGAGCCTTCGGACTCGGGACGGAGGAGGGCTGATTAGAGGAATTCATCGAAAACGGGGGGAGGATGGGGATTGGGGCACAAGCCGCCTCTGGACATTCCCCAAGAGTTTAGCGCTAGATCTCAGTGCTGCGCCCCCGGGTTCGTACCATAGTTAGTAGGAAACCTCGGCTGCGTGCCGCAACCAAAATAAACTGAGCCCGCCTAAGGGCCCTATCTAAGATCACACCTACCCATGAAGAACCTTGTCATTCTGCTGTTCGCTCTGGTCCCCGCCGCTTGCACCTCCCAAGAGGCCCCCGTTGCCTTGGACAGCACCCCCGCTCCGGCAGCGAACGCCGTGGTCGAGCAGTCCGAATACACAGTGAGCTGCGGCTGCAAGCTCGACTCCGTGGGCCAGTGCGGAAACTACGTCGACATCGACGGCGCCTGGCTCGAGATTGCCAACGCCGACGTTCACGGCCTTGGGGTCATGGAGTGGTGCTCTGTTCCCGAAGCCAATGCCGAAGTCGCCGGCGAAATTGAAGACGGCAAGTTCGTCGCCACAGTTTTAAAGGTCATCGGCTGAACCGCAGCTCTTAAGTCGCACGGCATGGGCCCGGCGTTGCATCGATCTAAGACACGATGTGCGTTGGGTCTTCCTGAGGCCTAGCCCCAGGTTTCATCGCGATAGCCGTTAGCTAGGACTTGACCACTGCGTCGAGCAGCTGATCTAGGTTGTACTGCGGGGCCCAACCAAGGGCCAGCAGCGCAGTCGGATCACCGGCGATCCGCGGAGCTTCCCCGGGACGGGTCCGAGTCTCATCAACCTGGATGCTCGGCGGATCCCCAAGACGCTCGGCGAGCCCCTCAAGGATCTCCTGGATAGAAACGGCTTTACCGGACGCAACGTCATAGGTACGACCCGCCTCGCCCTTCTCCAGCAGCAGCAGGTAGGCGTCGAGCACATCGTCTACATGTAAGAGGTCGCGCTTGGGCCACAGGTTACCTGTCAGCATAGGACGCTTCTCGCGACGCGCCGTCTGTAGCGCATGGGCTAGGTCCGGGATCACGTAACCGAGCTCTTGGCCCGGACCGGCGTGGTTGTAGGGACGCGCAATAATGATGTCTAGACCCGGGGCGTCACAGGCGCGCGCGGCGCGCTCGGCGATGCGCTTGCTCCAGCCGTAGGCCGTGCGGGCGCGGGCCCGGGTACCCTCCTGGATGAATCCCTCGGGGCTGGCTGCGTCCTTACCGTAGACTGCGGCGGTCGAGGCTAGGAGGAACCGCACGGGCATCCCCCGGTCGGCTAAAGCGGAGAGCAAGTTTCGCGTGGCCGAGGCGTTGGCCGCCCGGGCATAGGCGGGGTGGCTCTGGGCCGTTCGTGGGTTAGCGAGGCCCGCCAAGTGCAGCACGTCCGTTGGCGCGGGGCTCATCTCAAGGATCGTGCGCTGGCAGCCCCCCGTATCCGTCAGGTCGCAGGAGTGGAAGGAGACGCCACCGGGGTGGGAGCGCGGCATGGCCTGGGGCGCATTCCGCGAGAGCGTATGGATGTGAGTCCCGGCTGGAATGCCTGCCTGCCCCATGGCAATGCGCCTAAGTAGCCGCGTGCCAACGAATCCCGAAGCGCCGGTGATGAGCAGAGAGGGGCCCATGATCTGGCTAGGCCCCCAACATGCGCATGTCGCTGTCGACCATGCCTTGGATCAACTGCTCGAAGGTAATCTCGGGCTCCCAGCCCAGCATGCGCTTGGCCTTGGACGCGTCTCCGATGAGCAGGTCCACTTCCGCGGGGCGGACCCACTTCGGGTCGGTTCGCACGTACTGCTCATAGTCTAAGCCAAGGTGCTCGAAGGCTACGCGACAGCAGTCCCCCACCGTGTGGGTCTGGCCGGTGGCGATCACGTAGTCATCCGGCTCGTCCTGCTGCAGCATCATCCATTGGGCGCGCACATAGTCCCGGGCGTGGCCCCAGTCGCGCCGAGCATCCAGGTTGCCAAGCACAAGCTCGTCCGCCAGGCCCAGCTTGATCTTGGCCGCGTGAATAGTGATCTTCCGCGTCACGAACTCGACTCCGCGGCGCGGGCTCTCGTGGTTGAACAGGATCCCGCTGCAAGCAAACAGATCGTAGCTCTCGCGATAGTTGACCGTAATGAAGTGCCCATAGGCCTTGGCCACGCCATAGGGACTGCGCGGGTAGAAGGGCGTGTCCTCACTCTGGGGTGTCTCGAGGACCTTGCCAAACATCTCCGAGCTGGAGGCTTGGTAAAAGCGTGCATCGGGACAAACCTGCCGCATGGCTTCCAGTGCGCGCGTCACGCCTAGGGCAGTGAACTCGGCAGTCAGGGTCGGCTCGGCCCAAGAGGTGGGCACGAAGGACTGAGCCGCTAGGTTGTAGATCTCGTCGGGAGCAGCGGCCTCGAAGGCACGTGTTAGGCTCGACTGGTCGAGCAGATCTGCGTGCAACAACTGAACGCTGTCCTTGATGCCCTCGAGCCTCTCGAAGCGCTCGGTGGAGGAGCGCCGAACCGTGCCGAAGACTTGGTAGCCCTTCTCAAGTAGAAGCTCGGCCAAATAGCTGCCGTCCTGGCCGGTGATGCCCGTGATTAGGGCGCGTTTCTGGGGAGAAGGGGTCATGGGGATGTTGTACGTTCGAGTGCCCCCCCAGGCCTAGTACGCGGGGGGGATTCCTGAGCATTTAGGCGAAGAAATCCAGCCGCATGGCCAGATAAACGGCCCCAGCCAAGGCGATCCGATACCAACCAAAGAGGGAGAGTCCGTGGCTCTTGAGCCAGCCGACCATCCAGTGCACGGAGGCGACTGCGGAAGCCCAGGCCGCCACAAAGCCGACGATTAGCGCCAAAGGGCCGTAGGTCTCGACCAGCAGGGGGCCAAAGGAGAGGGCCTTATAGGCCGTGGCAGCGCCTAGGGTGATCAGGCCGAGTAGGAAGCTAAATTCAACGGCAGCGGCCATGGACAGGCCAACCAGGAGCCCTGCCACGATCGTCATCAAACTGCGGCTGGTCCCCGGCCACATGGCGACACACTGTAGAAATCCAATGATCAGCGCAGCCTTGAAAGTAATCTGGCCCAGGTCCAACCCGCGGTCCGCGGAGTCCTCTCCACTGCGGCGTTTCCAAAAGGAAACCCCCAAGATGCCCACACCTCCAACAGCCCAGGCAATGACGATGGGGCCAAGGCCAAAGAGCATCTCCTCGATCTTCTCATCAAAGGCCAACCCGATTACCGCAGCGGGCAGGAAGGCCACGATCAGCGCAAGCCCAAGATGGCGGCCTTCACGGAGCCCAGGGGATGCATCCTTGGGCTTCAAAAACCCGCGAAGGATCCCGAGGACACGCTCGCGGTAGAGCCCCAAGACAGCGGCGATCGCCCCCGCCTGGATGCAGATCGCATAGGCGTTCGCAGCCTCGCCACCATCGATCCCCATGGCATCCTGGGCAAGCAGGAGGTGCCCCGTTGAGCTCACCGGGAGATATTCCGTGAGGCCCTCTACAAGGCCCAAAATCAATGCTTGCCACCAGTCCATATCGTGGGATCCATCCTGCCCTTTGGGGAAAGGGCACTGAAACGGAATCGGCCTTCCTTAGCAGGATTGCCGAAAAAAAGTCTTGGCATGCTGCAGGAGTGGGCAGAGCATGCCAAAGACCAGCCGACAAAAAAAACTCCGCGGCCCGCAACGTTATCGTGCGAGCCGCGGAGCTGACTTGAGCCCTCTTGTGGGCTAGCCGATGGTCTTCGCGACGACCTCAGGCCTCACGTATTCCATGCCGAAGGCCTCAGCGACTGCACGACAGGTCACCTGACCCGCAATCACGTTTGATGCTGTGGCGAGCTCGTTGCTCTCGGTGATGGCGGCCGAGGCTCCAAGCCGCGCAATCTGCGAGGTGTACGAGAGGGTCGCGTTCGTCAGCGCCATGGTGCTTGTCTGGGGAACCGCCCCGGGCATGTTGGCTACGCAATAGTGCAGCACGTCGTCCACGATGAAGACCGGGTCGGCGTGAGTTGTGGGAGAGCAGGTCTCGACACAACCACCTTGGTCCACGGCAACGTCGACGATGACGCTGTTCTTCTTCATTAGCTTGAGATCTTCTCGGCGCACCAGCTTGGGCGCCGCGCCTCCGGGGATCAACACCGCGCCAACCACGAGGTCGGCGTGGGGCAAGTGCTCGCGAACCGCAAGCGATGTCGAGTAGACGGTGCGGCAGTTCTTGGGCATCACGTCGTCCAAGTAGCGCAGGCGGTCCAGGTCGATGTCCATCATGGTGACATCGGCACCGAGGCCACAGGCCATGCGCGCGGCTTGGGTGCCAACGACGCCGCCGCCAAGCACAAGCACTTTGGCGCGCTTTACACCGGGCACTCCGCCGAGCAAGATGCCGAGACCGCCTTGGCTGCGCTCGAGAACCTTTGCGCCCGCTTGAATTGCCATGCGGCCCGCGACTTCACTCATGGGAGTCAAGAGGGGCAGCGTGCGACCGACCTCGAGGGTCTCGTAGGCAAAGCAGTGGGAACCGGTGGCGATCATTGCCTCGGTCAGCTCTTTTGAGGCGGCCAAGTGCAAGTAAGTGAACATGATCTGGCCTTCGCGCATGCGCGGGAACTCCTCGGGCAGGGGCTCCTTGACCTTTACGATCATCTCAGCAGTCGCAAAGACGGCGTCCGCGTCCGCAAGCACCGTGGCGCCCGCATCCGTGTATGCCTTGTCCGGGAAGCCGCTGTTCACGCCGGCGCCACTCTGGATGAAAACTTCGTTCCCTTCGGTGACCAAGCGGTCGGCACCTGCAGGTGTCAACGCGACGCGGTTCTCTTGGGGCTTAATCTCTGTGGGGACACCGATCTTCAAGGCACTAATCTCTGCTAAAGCGGTTTTTGGGGGGAGGAGTCCAAGGCGCGACTATGCGTCTTGGGCGCAAGAGTTTACTCCCCTTGCGGTTTCCTTCCAATCCACAGACTCCAAGAAGATCCGAAGAAATGCGTGTCCTAGGGCTTGAGCAAGTGCCCCAGTCCCTCTATGATCCCCGCCCCGAAGGGCCATTAGCTCAGTTGGTTAGAGCGCCACGTTGACATCGTGGAGGTCGGAGGTTCGAATCCCCCATGGCCCACCATTCTCCCTTCGGCTCGCAGGCTTAGGTTGAGATTTCCGGGCCTAGCACCCTCCGAGGCATCGCTCCCCGAGGAAACTTTGCCGATACAGAGCCGGCGCTCACACCCAGTGCCCTCGATTCGTAGGATAAGCTGATCGATTGGCCCCAGAAACTACGTCTATGAAACTGCTCTCCCTTGCCGGCGCTTCGCTCCTACTAGTCTCCCCCGCCGCCGCCCAGGCCCCGGATCAGGCTGCAGACGATTATAACCGCAGGGTCACCCCCGAGGTCCTCGTCGTTCGAGCTGCTGCTCCAGCCGTGGTCTACATCGAGACGGATGTTCGCCAACTTGTGCGGGGCTTCTTTGGGACCCAAGAGCAGATGGGCCAAGCGAGCGGTTCCGGAGCCGTAATTTTCGACGAAGGCTACATTGTCACGAACTACCACGTTGTGAATGGAGCGGAAGCCATCCGCGTTTCCTTTGACAAGAGCTACGACCCGAAGGTCTACAAGGCACGTCTAATTTCCTTCGTGGCGGAGGAGGACCTCGCCCTGCTCAAGATCGAAGGCGAAAAGCCATTCCCTACCCTTCCGATGGGCACCAGCAAAGACCTGATGATCGGCGAACGCGTCGTCGCTATCGGCAACCCCTACGGCCAAAACAACACTGTCTCCACTGGGATCATCTCGGGCCTTCACCGCGAGGTTCGCATCTCGAACACACTGGCCTTCTCCAACTTAATTCAAACGGACGCATCGATTAACAAGGGCAACTCCGGAGGCCCACTGCTCAACATCAATGGTCGCCTTATCGGGATCAATGCGGCCATGCAAGAGAACGCCGAGAACATAGGCTTCGCTATTCCTGTGGACCGCGTCATCGAGGTGCTCGAGCAGCATTTACTCAGTACGAGCAACTACCTGGCTTGGACGGGCTTTGATGTGGACGAGGCAACCCTTTCGGTCAACCACATCGTTGCAGGCAGCCCGGCGGCAATCGCGGGGATTGAAGTTGGCGATAAGATTGTGAGCTTGGGCAGGCAGGACATGAGCGACACGACGAATTACCAGCTGGCCCGTCTGTCCGTGGACCCGAGCGAGCAACTGCAACTGCAGGTCCGCCGCAATGGCCGCACCCTTGAAAAAGATCTCGCCCCCTGGAGCTTTGTCAACGGCATGCTCTACGAACGCATGGGCATCACGGTCGAGTCCTTGGCAATGCGCTACAGCAACCGCCTGGTTCGCGTCACGCATATTCGCAAGGACAGCCCTGCAGGTCGTCTAGGTATAGGGATTGGCGACATCATTGAGACCGTGCAAGCCCAGGGGCGGCAGCCCATGGGGACTCCCGACGCCGATCGCCTTGCGATTGTGGTCCAGGGCATGGCCGTGGGAGCCAAGCTTAAGCTGAACCTCTGGCGTGACTCCAACAGCAATGGTCAGCTTGAGCGCACGACCAACCCACCGTACTCGGAGCTCTTCCAGGGCACGCTGACCTTGGAGTAGGTGAGGCCCAGGGGCTAGCCTTAGAAGCTATCCAGCGGCAGCAAGATGTCCCTGAGCTCTCTATCCCAGGTCAGGTGGATCCACTGGCTCGCGCCAACAGCGCGGTCCTTGACCCCCCTAGCGTCGTCCGTGGCACGCAACTCAAGGTAAGCCTCGGTCGCTCCGAAGTCGGCACTGAGGGAGATGGCCTCCCAGAGGGCGACGCCGCCCCCACCCGTGCCCATGGGCTGTAAAGTGAGCAAGGTGCGCAGGGAAATCGGCCCGCCAAACGGCGCGACCGTGCCGGCGCTGGCATTCATGGGGCCGCGTTTCTTCGGGCCGCCGTGCAGGCCTATGGCGTAGCCAAGCTCGGTGAAGACTAGGGCCTCGAACCGAGCGCCCGGAAATGTACCTTCAGCCAAGAGCAGTGGCCCCTCCTCTTCTAGGAGTGCAGTCGTCAGGTGGAGTTCTCGTATTGGAGTTCCGTCACCCCCGTCCAGGGTCACCCGCAGCAGGGGAACCGTACGCGGCTGCTCGCCGAACTGCCACCGCAGCTGCCTGCTGGGCGGCGTGATCGAGTTGCGATCCATGTCGGGCCCGGGCCAGATCGCCCGCCATGGCCAGACCGGCCGAGGAGACGGGATAAACGGCTCGCGGAAACGATCGGCCACACCCCAGTGCAGGATGTAGGCGTGCTCGTCGGTCACCCGCGGGGGAGACGCCGTTAGCACGGGCAGAGTGGACGGCGGCGTATCCTCCATGGCCAAGTTGACCTGCCCCACGAGATACTCGGCGAAGTCACCGGCCTTGGCCCAGTCGTGGGTGTCAACCCAGGCGCTGTAGCCCCGGTGCCCGACAAGAACCAAAAGGAGCCCCGTGGGCAGATGCCGCAGCCAGCTCGAGACACCGCCGACCGCGACAAATAGGGAGCCGATGCCAAACAGCAGCATCGTATCCGCCATCAGCATGGTGCGCTCGTGCTCGCCCGCGACTACGCCCTCTGCTAAAAGAGTCGCCAAAGGCAACATGCTGCCGGCACAGCACAAAAATCCAGCGCCAAACAACCAAAACGCTCGGCGCTGGTTCACCTGCCAGCCCGACTTTAGGGCGATCAGAAGGGCCAGACCAAGGCTGACCCCCGCCGCGATCAGATGCCAACCCAGAGAGAGTGCTGCCGCCTCAAGCATGCCCCACAGCACGCCCGGAGTCACAACCGGGTTCCCGTCGGGCCCCGTGGCGAAAGCAGCAGTTAGCCCACCGGGGTAGCCGCCGGCCCAGGTGCCCAGGGCAAATCGACGCCAGATGATCCCGAGGGTAAAGGTCAGATAGATAGGCCAAAGGGCGAGCAGTTCCCGCCCAAGTGAGTCCCTGCGCTCGTCCTTGTTGCCAAGCCAAACGGCACTTACAAACAGCACTATCGCAGGAGGCGCCACCACGCCCATCTCTTTCGTCGCCAGACCTAAGAAGCAAAATAGGCTTGCCAAGCCCATGCGACGCCCTAAGGCAAAATAGATCGCCAACAAGACCATGGGGACGGACTGGGAGTCCACGCGGCCGACAATCCAGGTGACTGTGCCTCCCTGGTACGGAAAGAGTGCAACGCAGGCGCCGATCAAGACCGATCCCAGCACGGGGATCCTGAGGCGACGAGCCACGCCAACCGCAACTACGGCCATCAGCAGGTGGCAGGCAAGGTTAAAGAGCCGCAAGGGGATGACCGAGGTGCCGCTCATGGCCTCTTGGATGCCCAAGCTGACCGTAACCATTGGCCGCCAAAAACGGACCGTGCGCAAGTCGTACTCGGGCCGGAACCAATCGCTCATGGCACCCATGCGATGTACGTAGCCGAGGGCGGCCCCATCATCCGAGATAAGCCCAGCCCCAAAGGTCCCTATGGAAGGAGCGATGCCCAGACCGACTACAAGGGCAAGAGCCCAGATGGGCACTCCCAACCAACTACGACGATTTGAGGATCTATGGCCTACTGTTTCGGAAGACATGCCTTCAACCTTACCGCCGCGACTTGCGAGGGGAAGAATCGAACCTGGGAAAGCGACACCTTGATTCCTTATCAGGGACCGCCTCTGGCCCTGGCTCTACTCCGAGAGCTTGATTCCCAGCTTCTCCAGCAGCAGGAATCCCCCACAGGCCTCGGCGTGCAGCATGTAGAGCGGCGTGGATTGCTCAATCGGCACGCGGCGCAACTCTAGGGGCAACGAGTCCTTCGTGTTGCACCCTTTGTGGGTGTTCAGAGCATAGCGGCAGCCCGCCGCACTGACGGCGTTCATGGAGTCTTCGTTGTAATCCCAACGACGTCCAAAGGGATAGGCAAAGACCTCAGGGCTGTGCCCCAACCTAGCCTCCATGGCGCGGGCCGACCCGTCCACCTCCGCTAAAGCTTCGGCGGGGGTCAACTTCGAAAGGATCGCATGGGTCAGGGTGTGAGCGCCCAGCTCGATCCCCGCCTCGTCCAAGGCGGCAGCCTTGTCCCACGTCAAGTACAGGCGGTCCGCGAGGACCTCCTCATCGCCACCGGCTTCTAGGAAAATGGCCCCCAGGTGCTCGTTTCGACGATGGGGATTTACGTCGTACTTCAGTACGCGCTTGACGTGATAGTAGGCCTTGGTTCCGATGTCAAAGGCCTGTTGGATCGCTGTGCTATCGGCGGACTGCGCGCCCTCGCGTTCGATGTATCGCTTGACGACTTCGGCCTTGCCTAGGCGATCGAACAGCCAGTGAAGGTGATGCGTCCAGTTGACCCTTCGCTCGTCCAGAACGCGCGTCTCCAAGAACACCGACGCCGTGAGGCCCTGGTCCATGAGAATCGGCAAGAGCGTGTCGTGGTTGTCCAGATAGCCGTCGTCCATGCTCAGGTTTACTAGGCTCTTGCCCGGCGTGCCTCGCTTGAGGGCATCCATGCCCTTAGAGATCGTCGTGAACTGGTAGCCGCGCTTTGAGAAGCTCTCCAGCACGCTCTTTAGCTTAGCCTGGGACATGCACATGTCCGGGGCCAAGAGGCCGTCGTAATTCGTATCGTCCACGCAGTGCCCGAAGAGCACCACCATCCGCCTTGGCGCAAGGGCATTGGTAAGGCGCCAAAGGGGCGTGCTGTACAGCAGCCGCGCCCAGCTGTCAGCGAGCTTCCCCTTCAAGTTGTGCTTCCAGTTACTCATCCCATCAACTCGTCGTCACGGTCTCCATCGGTCAGGTACCAAGTCGAGGCATCCCGGGCCACCGCGGCCAAGGGATGGTCTGGTACCACGGCATAGTGATAGACGAACAGGTGGTTTTCAGGCTTGGCCCCTAGGAAGCCAGCCGCGTCTAGCTTGCGCCGCCACCAAGATCCGTCCACGCTCCAGGCCTCGGCCACCGATGCACCTGCTTCGAAGAGAGCGTCGAGGGCAACCCCCATCGCCGCATCCTCTAGTGCCTGATCGGGCACAAGGAAATCTACAAGGTAGCCAACCCCATTTCCGCCAGCGCCTGCTTGCGGGGGCTGTAAGACGACGTACCCGACAAGGACTTCAGCGTCATCGAATATACCGATCGGGACGTGGGCGCGGCTAGGGGTGCGCAGGTAGCGCCAGTTTAGCCATTCCGCATCCCGGTGTAACATGAACGGGAAGCGCGCCTCTACCAGGCGTGAGAGCTCGGCCACGGAATCCGGAAACACCGCCAGGACGCGGGCATGATAGCCCTCGGGTAACGAACCTAACTTGGCCCGAGCCCGCTTGCAGGCGCGGGTATCCCAGCCCACGCGCAGGGCCGCCATTCGCCCGTCCGCTAGGCGACGGCTCTTGGCCTTGGGGTCCGCCTGCAACAAGTGACGGCGGGGTCTGATCTGCCCGGACGAAAGCCAGTCCAGCTTTAGGAAGACGGGAGCGGACTGCCTGTTCGGAAAGCCCCAGTTGATTAAGAATCCGGCTTCGCCGGTCGCCTTCGCACACTCTTGCACTAAGCGCCTGGCCAGGCCTTTGCGCTGCCAATTAGGATCCGTCATGACGTCCCCCTGTTGGCCAATATAGCCTTCGAAGACCTCGCCATGGCCTGTCCTTGCCACTGCTAGACGAGGCACGTAGGCGAAGCTGCAGACGGCCTCATCGTCACCCTCGGTCAGGACCAAGCTGACAGCCTGGCCGTGGGGGTTATCGTCGTAGCGCCAGCGAAGGGCATCCACGTTAGCGGGCTTGGCAAAGCAGCGACCAAAGAGCCGCGCCTGGGCATCGCGGGCCCCGGGACCTGCGGGCTGCACTACTAGGGAATCCGTCACGGCTTCAAGGATAGGGAATTTCGCGCCACTTACTATGGAGAAGGAGCCCGAGAGGCGAACTCTCGGGCTCCTTCTTCGAAGCAGTCTTCCTATGGACTATTCGGCGTGGCTGTGGTCGTTGCTCACACGTGCGGCGGCGCTGATCTCGTCGCCCTTGAGGACCGAGCGGTCGCGCTCGCTCTGACCGAAGAGACGGCCAATGCGCTTCTTCAGGAAGGTCGGGTTCTCGGCGTAGAACAAGCAGCGCTCAAAGAGGCGGCGGTTGCGAGCACCCATGGTGTAGTACCAGCGCTCGTAGTTGCGGACCATATCCTTACGCAGCTCTTCGAGCTCCACTTGGCTGAAGTTCTCGTGCTTGTAAGCCGAGCGGTTCGAGGACACGTAGTTCTCTGCGATGTTGTCGGTGTCGATATTCGCCGCGTTGGTGTCCCAGGACTCGGTTCCGATCAGTGGGTTGTAGACACTGATACGGATCAAGTCCGGAGAGGCGATGCGCAGGACGCGCATGGTCTCTTCGATGTCCTTCGGCGTCTCGCCCGGGGTACCCACAATCAAGTAGACCTTGGCCCACATGCCGGCGCGACGCGTCAGGCGTGCGGACTCGACGATCTGCTCGACGGTGATGTCCTTCTTAAGGGTATCGAGCATCGGCTGGCTGCCGGACTCCCACCCGTAATAGATGCGACGGCAGCCGGCGCGGAACATGTGCTTGAGCAGCGGATAGTCCACACAGTCGCCACGGGTGTTGGCGATCCACTCGAACTTGAGGCCACGGCGCAGAATCTCGTCGCACATCTCGTGGATACGCTTGCGACGCAGGGTCATGATCTCATCCACGAACAGGATGACTCCCGGATCGTAGGTCTTCACCATCATCTCGAGCTCGTCCACGATGGACTCGGTCGAGCGCACGCGGAAGCCACGGCCGGTGTAGTCCTTCTGGCAGAAGATGCACTTAAAGGGGCATCCACGCGTCGTGAAGATGTACGCGAGGTGCTCGGGGTTCAGCTCGAAGTAGCGGTCCATCGGGAGCAAGTCCCGGGCTGGCATCGGCAGAGCATCGAGGTTCTTGATCAGAGGAGGCGAGGGGTTGCGAACCCAGACTTCGCCGTCGCGTACGCCGTTGATCCCTGGCACAGCCTCAAGGTCGGCATCGTTGCCACCGTCAAGTGCCTTCAGGAACTGGGGAAAGGAGTAGTCTGCCTCGCCCGAGATCACGTAGTCGAAGTGGCCACTGTCCAGGAACATGGTCGGGTCCACGGAGGCGTGGGGCCCCCCCATGACGGTGATCTTGCCCTGCTCTTTGGCGTACTTAGCCCAAGCGATGGCACGACGGATGTTCGGGGTCATCGCAGAGAAGCCGCAGACATCAGCATCGTCGATGGCCTTGCGCATTTCCGAGTCGTTAACAATTCGTTCGTCGCACAGGCTGACGGGAATGTTTTCCCTCTGAAGCATGCCGCCGAGGTAGGTGATACCCAGGGGCATCGAGACGGGATCTTCTTGAACGTGAGGCTTTACGTAGGTGAGGAGGACCTTGCGCATGACTGTCTTAAATAGTGAGTGTTTGTGCCCCAGCGAGTTCTGAGGACGTTTTGGACCTCCTAACCCTACCCCCAACGGGAGAGTTAGGCAATCCACCTAGCGCGAACTCCGACGAGTCATACTCGTCATTCACAGCGACTGGCCTACTCTTATCGTTCTAAAGCGGCCTAAACCCTTATCTGAGATCGTGCAATCTCGTATTCCTCGAGGAACTCTTGGCACAATCTCTCAATTGTAAATGTCTTTGCGACCCGCTCCTGGCCTCGCTTTCCCATTTCGGACGCAAGAGTCGGATTGGAGAGTAGCTCCCCAATGCGCCCTGCAAAGACCGGAACGTCGAAGGGGTTTGCAATGAACCCCGTCTCCCCATGCACGACCACTTCCTGGCTGCCACCGAAGCATGTGGCCACCACGGGGCGACCGTGCTCCATGGCCTCCAGGTTCACCAGGCCGAAAGTGTCAAAGCAGATCGAGGGGGTCACTAGGGCGTCAATTACCGAATAGGCGGCGCTAAGCTCGTCCCCATCCAACCATCCTGTGGGAACAACAGCACCGGCAACTCCAAGCGTCTCGGCCTGGGCGCGGAACTCACGATCGTAGACATCCGCCTTGCCCATCACGATCATTTTGAGGTCCGGAAAGTCCCCTAACAAGAGCTTCAGCATCTGCAGCAGCTGCCCCACGCCTTTCTGCTCGTGAAGCCGCCCGCCAATGGCGATCACCGGGCTGTCGCCAAGCTCGAACTTCTTGCGGAAGGCGGCGACGTCCGCGGCAGTTGGCAGGCTGGTCTTGGGCTCGATGGCGTTGTGAACCCTGCGGTGCACTGGCAGTCCATTGGCGCGCAGAACGGTACCGAGCTCGTCTGAGACCACAGTCACCCGCTGCACGTCCCGGTTCATAATCTCAAGGATGCGCTTGTTGCGATCGGGGCGCCATCGCGCCCGCTGACAGGGCAGGCACTTTTGCCAGCGGGCCGCATAGTCCCGCTGCTCGCCACCCGCCTTCGAACCACCGTGGAAGCAGGTCAACTTCTGGTAGCAGAAGGTCATTACATCATGGGCCGTGAACACAACCGCCGCGCCGGCTCGACGGGCTGCAGTTAGGGCTCCATAGGACAGATGCGAATGCACTAAGTGCGTGTGAACAACGTCGGGTTTCCACTCGGCCAGGATCTTCTCGAGTTCGGGCAAGACCCGCTTGTTGTGCATCCCAACCCAGGCGCGCCACCTCGGGTTGTAGTCGGAGTGCAGCCGGATCAGGTCGATGCCAAGTTCCGTGGCCTTCCCCACCAGCTTGGGATCGGGAGTCGTTGAGACCACAAGGGTCTCGTGGCCTAGGGACTCGAGGACGGCGGCGTGCTGGTACATCTGGCGCACGGAAGAGCCGATGCGTTGGTCCCAGAGGTCATTAAGGATAAGGACTCTCATTTTGCTGCACCGCCTTCGGCAAGTTTGACCTTGCTGTTCCAGTTGCGCTTACGAAAGAAGCGGTAGATATAGATGTGGTGGACGATACCCGTGGAGAAGCCAAGGGAGAGCCCTATGGCAACGCCGGACGGGCCGAAGTAGACACCGCCGAAGTACATGGCTGCTAAGACCGGAAGCGAGAGCACAGTGCCTATGCGCAGGGCGATGTGGACCTGGTTCGTTGCAAGGTAGAATGACTCGAAGACACCCGAAAAGGCCGTACTGATGAATCCTGCGGCAAGCAGGTAGGAGAAGTGCGCCACGGGCTCGGCGTAGCCCGATGGGAAGAAGTGGTCCACGACCCAGGGGAGAACTAAGACCGTAGCGATGATGCCACTAGAGATCATCGCTCCACCACCAATCGTAGCCTTATAGAAGAGCCTCCGCAGGGCGCTGCCATCGCGCAGTACCGAAAGCTCGGCGAAGGCTGGCACCGCGGTTCGGCTAATGCCCTGCAGCAGCATCAGCGGCATGCGCAACAGCCTCTGGGCAATGCGGAAGTAGGCTGCAGTAGCTGGCCCGCCAATGGACGCCATGCCCATGATCAGCACCGGGACTGAGTCCAGCAACAGTGCATCGATGTTGCGATTCAGACCGACTCGAATGCCCATGGGCAGGCCCTCGCGGAGGGGCACCTTGCCCATGGCACCGAACATCTGCCTGATCGTGGGTAAAGCCGCAGTTTTGTGAATCTCGGCAGCGGCCTCACTCTCCCGGCGAGCGCGGAAGTACAGCGCGATCGCCAAGCAGGAGCTGAGCACGCCTCCGGCCAAGGTGCCAAAGACAGCGCCCTTCGCCGTCCCCGTGATAAGAATGAACGCGATGATCAGGAAGACGCGGCCAACCTCGACCGCATTCTCCAACTGAGCGAGGTAGAGCATCTGGCGCGTGCCCTGGAAGGCAGCGGCGGCCACGACCCTGGGCACCTCAATGATCGGCAAGAGGCACAGCAGCACAGCCCACTCCCCAAGCATGCGAGCTTGGCCTGGGTCCTCGCCATAGTAGGCAGCAACAGGTGGAAGCAGGAAGTACGCTAAGGCGAACATCAGCAGCGACAATCCTGTGGTGGCCTTAAGTAGAAACGCAAGCCAGTTTGCAATGTCATCGTCCCTGCGCGCGCCGACGGCCTTGGCGATGTAGGTCACCGCGACCGAGTTGAGCCCAACATTCCCCAGCAGATAGAACAGGGAATACCAAGCCATCGCAACGTAGTACAAGCCCTGGAGTTCCACACCCAGCAGGTAAGCTAGGGCGAGGGTCGAGGCAAGGTTACCCAAGGCCGTGATGCCCGCTGCAACCTGGAGGGTAAAGGCATCGCGAACAAAGCGGCTCTGGACCAGGCGCTTGGGAACAAGGCTCATTTATTTGCCGGTCTGGCTCCCCAGGGACTTGCCGAGGATGTCCCCGTAGATGTCAAGAACGCTGCGCGCGTTCATGGCCCAAGTCACTTCACCCGCGTAGGTACGGCCAAAGCTCCCCATCTGGGACCGCAAAGCGTCGTCCCCCATCAGCCTGTTTAGACCTGCCTCCACCGCGTCGACGGTCTGCTCCACAAGCAGACCCGTCTTGCCGTCCACAATCGCGTCCTCGGCCCCGCAATCTTGGCTACCGATACAAGCCGTACCGGCTGCCGAAGCCTCGAGGTAGACGATGCCAAAGCCCTCGAATCCACCGTCATCAGCGGTCACAGGCGTGTGCAAGAAGATCTCCGACCGCTGCAAGAGGTCGACCTTCTCATCCTCTTCGATGTTGCCGAGGAAGTGAACGCGCTGCTGCATGCCCGCATCCGCAACCATCCTGCGCAGGTCCTGCTCGTAGACGTCCGCAGAGAGGCGGCCCACGAGGAAGTGGTGCAGATCAGGGTACTTCGGTGCAACGCGAAGGAAGGCCGCGAGAGAGAGATGGTGTCCTTTGCGCTCCTTGACCTCGCCTATGCCTAGGGTATAGGGGACGTCATGCCAAGGTCGGTGCCCGAGGCCGCGATCAGCTACGTAGTGGGATGCATCCACGCAGTTCGGAACCACGTGAATCCGCTTGGGATCGAGACCACCTCGCTGAGGGCCGCCGTCCTTTGCCGCAAGCAGCCCCACCAGTCGGCGGCGCGTGTAGTTGCTTACCGAGATCATGGCGGCGAAGGCGCCATAGGTCTTACGTGCTCGGGCCTCGTGACGGCTGTCCAAGAGCGGCTGCACGGAATAAGTACCGTGAGCGGTCGCCACACAGGGAATGCCGGCCAACTTGGCGGCCTGGGCTCCCACCAAGTTGTGCGGGTAATCCTTGATCGCGTGGATCAGGGTCGCACCCTTAGCGTGGCGCCAGACGCGCCAGACGGACTGCAGGCGGCTGACCAAGAAGCGCATGCGCGACATGTAGAAGAAATAGTCCGGCGGCAAAGCAACCTCCACATGCCAGTCCTTGGGGATCGACTTTGAGGTCGGTCGGTGCTTGCGGGCCAACAGGATAACGGGCTCAAGGCTAGGCTCGATCTCCTGCATCGCCGCGATCAAGCGCATGGTGTAGCGGCCAACTCCGTCGAGGTCCGAGAGTGAGTCCGTAAGAAAAAGAACCTTCATGCTACTCCCCTGTTTTTAGGGTCCATGGTTTCCCGTGTGTCCATCCAGTCTAGGATACGCTTCGCGCGTGCGTCCCAACTGTGGTCTTCTGCGCGCGCATTCATCTTGGCAGACATCGATGCGCGAAGCCCCTCGTCCCCCATCACCTTGGCTATAGCCCGGCCCAAGGCGGCGGAATCGTCGGCGGCACAGTAGCACGCCTCGGTGTCGTCTAAGATCTCCCGCAGGGAGGGTAGGTCACTTACAACCAGGGGCAAGCCCGCGTCCATGGCTTCGAAGACCTTTAGGGGCGAGGTGTACTTGGCACTGATCGCCGGCTTCGAGCGATTCGGCACGATGCCCAGGTCTGCGGCACTGAGGTAGTCCCGGACGTCTTTGGGCGCAATAAAGCCATCCAGGCGAACATTGTCCGGAGCCCCTGCGTCCTGGCCAGAAAGGTAGCGCGCCCGTAGCTTCGCCACGTCCGCGTCCATGCCACCGGCGATCAAGAAGGTCAGCTCGGGTAGCTCCCTAGCTGCATCGACCAGAAGGTCCACTCCCTTCCACTCGAGCAGGCCGCCGGTGTAGACCACTAGCTTCGCATCCTGGGCAACCCCGAGCTTCGCGCGTGCCTCTTCCCGGCCCAGCCCCGCACCGCGGCTTGCTTCAAATCCGTCGTGCTCCACAAGGATCTGCTCCTCGGGGATGCCCAGCCCTACGAGGTCGTCTCGCACACCACCGGAAATTGCGATCAGGCCACGGGCACCGGCGGCAACTTCCAGGAGCCAACGCTTGCGCGTTCTACCCCCCGGAACCCGGTGAACTTCCACGTAGACCTTTGGATGGGGTTGCTTGCTTGCCAGAAGAGTCCGCGCGGATTCTGCCTCTCGGGAGAGCACGCGGCAGTCTGGCATCGAGCTCTGGACGTAACGCGCAGCATTGCGGGCAAAGGTCAGCTCCTGGGCGCGGGCCGGCACATACTGGAGGCGGGTCGGCACGCGATCGATCCAGTCCAAACAGGGCACAGCCATGACCCTGGGGCGAGGGCCGGCCCCTAGGCCATAGTACTCAAACAGGTCCGTGCCCTTGGGCAGGCTGGGCGTCGGAAAGCGCCTTGCGTGAAGGAGAGTGCTCGGTGTTCCGGCGCGCGCAAAGGCCGAGGCCACTTGCAGCACCTGCAGCGACTGCGCACGCTGGGAGGGCATGCGAGCGTTGGCGATCAAGGCGAGAGGCAGGGTGCCCGGATCGCTCACTCGGCATCTCCAGGGGACTCCTTGGGAGTCTCCTCCGATTCGGAATGATGCTCATCCTCCTCCAGCATGTCGGCATAGCCAAGTGCGGTAAACAGTTCGCTGTCTTCATGATCCCTAGCGGACTGAGCCACATGGGAGATCGGAATCGGCATGGAGTTTGCCCAGCCACGCAAGGCGTCCAGCAGTCGAATCCCCTGGGTCTGATTCTGGGCTTGCAGCTCGGCCGTCTGCCAGAGGTCCTTCACCTCGTTGGGATCCTGCACTAAGTTGAAGAGCCGAGGTCTTCGGTCTCGCCCGGAGGTCTCCAAGCTGTCCTCCGTAAAGGTCTCCAGGTCCAAACCATCCCGACAGACGATCAACTTCCATTCTCCATCGCGGATCGAGAGGTATCGTCCGTTCTCTGCATAGGCAAAGCGCGTCCACGACTCGGTAACGGCAAGATCGCCGACCCTTGTGGCTTCTACCAAGGGGATCAGGCTTCGCCCGTCCACCTTACCCCGCTCGACGTCAATCGTGTCCTGGGGTAGCTCGACCTGCAGCAGATCGCAGATGGTGGGAACGATGTCCACAGACTCCACAAGCGCCTCCACGCGCACTCCTTGAGAGAGGCCTTCGGGCCAGCACATGATCAAGGGGACCCGCAGGTTCGTCTCGTACATCCAGTTGTGCTCCCAGAGCCCGTGATCGCCGAGCTCTTCGCCGTGGTCCGAAGTGATGATCACCAGGGTGTTATCCAAGGCGCCCGTCCGGCGCAGCTCGTCCAGCACGTCGCCAATGGCCGCATCGGCCTGGGTCACACCCCCGTAGTAGAGGTTCTGAATCTGCCGGCGATCCGCCTCCGTGGCGTCGTAACCAATGCGGTTGCCCTTCTCGTCCACCTTGCCTAGGTCCCAGGCCTCCAGGGCCGTGCGGTGCTCGGCGTAGAAGCTGTTCACAGGACCGTCGTAGTCAGGGTCCACGTACATCTCTCGGAACTCTGGCTCCGGGTCGTAGGGCGTGTGGGTCGAATACAAGTGCACCATCGAGAGGAAGCGCCTACCGTCGTGCTCGCGCAGCCAATCCCGGGCCGTGGTCACTACCAGCCCGCTGTCAAAGCGCTGGGTAATTTTGTTCTTGAAGATCGAATACAGGAGGTCCGAGCGGTAGACACTCCAGGGCTGCTCAATGTCGACGAGCTCGTGTCCAACCAGGGCTTCAAAGTAAACGTCGAAACCACGCATCAGGCCCGTACCGTGGGAGAGAGTGCCAGTCATGAACGTGCCACTAGCGTAGTCGTCCGGCCCAAGCCTGTTCTCTGGCTCGCTCTCGACCCCACCTTCGATGAGGGCATTCTTTAAGTGCCAGGCCAGAGTCACATTTGGCGCCATGACAACTCCGGGCTTCATCTTCATCAGCCCGTGGCGACGGGGATACTTGCCCGTCAAAATGGAACCAAAGCTGGTCCAAGTGTACGGAGCTTGGACTTGGGCGTTCTCGAAGATGACGCCGCTCTCGGCTAGGCTGTCCATCACAGGTGTCTTGACGCGCTCGTTGCCATACGCACCGATCACGTCCGCACGCAGGGCGTCCACAATGACCAGCAAAACGTTTGGCATCTCCTTTGTGCGCGGCTTGATCTCACCCCGAAGTCCAGGGCCACTCGGACCAAGTAGCAGGTAGCCACAACCCAGGACCAGAAGTCCCCAGGCCGTGAACTCGTAGCACGCCCGAAAGGCCTTGCCGCGACTTGCAAAAGACCGCGCGACCAAGGCACCGCAGGCCCAAGAGGCCACGAACATGATCAGAGTCGCGAAGAGACGCTCGGGCGAAGTGGCGGGTTGACCATAGAAGACATAGGGCCTGCTCCACCAATACAGCTCTAGAAAGATGGCCATGCCCGCGGCCATGGCGAAGGCATGACGCGAGCGGACACCAAGGCTGGTGTGCCGGAACCCTAAGTGCACAATCGGGGATGCCAAGAGCATTAGGCCCAGCCAAATCAGCACGTACATCGCGACTCCACCGGCGATACAGCCGAGCCAGGCGCCTACGCTAAAGCGAATACCCTTCGAGCTGCTGACCACAATTGCATCGACAATACCAAGGGTGAATCCCGCGAGCAGCGCCGCGTGGACAGAGGCGCGTAGAGTGACCAGGAAACCGCCGGGAGGGGTTGAGGAGCCCGAAGACGGGGGAGTTGAGATTGGGGATGACATGGGAAGCAAGTGGGGTTGGACGCCTAAGACTAACTCCTCTACGGGCTTAGGTCAGCACGTAGGAGACCTCCGTGGCAGTTTCCTGCAGGTTCTTTGGGCCGCCGTCAGCTGAATTGGGGACCTGGTAGCTCAGTCCGCTTGCGCCGCCGGTCGACTGAAGTCGATCGGTGACCTGCAGGCCGGCGGCGGTCATTTCGTAGCTTCTCAGCATCCTACTGCCGGGAACAGGCGTGCCATCACGCCACGCAAGGCAGGATTCAAGATGCACGGTCTGCCCCTGAATAGCGGTCTTAGTCGTACGACAAAAGGCGCTAGAGACCATCGGCGAGGCATAGGCCCAGACCGCGCGCCGAAAGATGCGTGGCAGCTCGAGCACGAAGTCTAAGCGACGCCCAGCTCGCCAGTGAACCCGCGCGGTCCACAGGCCAAAGCGCAGCTCGTCTTTGCCCGCCCGCCATCCTCGACTGAGACGAAATCTACCAGCCCTACCCGTCCACTCGGAAAGGGGCGAGGAGCCAAAGCGCTCCCGCGGAACCAGCTCATCATCCGGTTGGCTTGCGCTCTTCCGCACCAGGCGCAGAAGTCCGGCGCCGTGGACGCTGCCATGGTTTGCGTTGCCAGCCGGGCGGGAGCCGCGGACCCAAGCGACATGGCGGGGACCTTCCAAGCGCGCAACCTCGCAGTCGCCATACCAGGTGACTTGGCTAGCAGTCATGCTCGTCTGTTCATGTGCCTCACCCAGCTTCCCGGCAGCCTCAAGCTGCGCCAACTGGGCGAGCTCGTCGATCACACGCCCAGCCCAGGCTGCATGGCTAGCCCAGAACACGGAGCACTGGTAGCTTGGGCAGCGGCCCTCTCGAGGAAGATGACTCTTGGGTTTACCGCCTGGCTCCAAGTGCTGGGCCCAGGAGCGGAACGAAGACAAGGCGGCGCGGCCATAGCCCTTGTCCTCGAAAACGCGCCAACCGGTGGCCAGCGCGTGGCAGTCGAAGACGTGGCTGGCCACTTCATAGGTCGCGCCCCAATACCAGGGCTTTGCCTCGACCAAGCCAACCTTGACGCCCGTTGGCCCCGAGATCCCGACCAAGAAGTCCAGGCCGGCCCGCAGACCCGTCGCGTGAGCCCTAGACAAGGGGTCATCGCCCTTGGACTCAATCGCGTGCATGACAAAGCCCGTGACTCGGGACTGGTAGAAGCTGGAGGCGTCCGCGGCACCCGGGTGGCCTGGGCCCCAGGAGTGCGGGTGGTACGGAAAGCTGCCGTCGTCGTTCTGGATGCCTCGTAGTACGTCGAGGGAGCGCTCTGCCGCGTCCTCTAGGGCGCGCTTCCACTGATCCGGTGGCGTGCAACCCTCGAACTGCTCAAAGGCCTCGGCGGCCATGGCTTCCACGAAGGGGATCGATGCGACGAGTCCGGTTAGACCCCAGGCGCGCTGGGCCGGAATGCCCTTGTCCACAGCAGCGTACTGCAGATAGCTCTGGGCATGGCGAACGGAGGCAAGCGCGAAGGTGTGGGCCTGCGCTTCTGTGAGTTCGAGCTCGCCTGCCGCCGCCGCCAGGCTACCGAGGGCGTCACTACAGGCTCCACCATCGATTACGCTGTTGGAGCAGTTGAATGGGTCGTGGCGGCCGGGGCGAAAGGTAAAACACGGAGAGTCGCCCTCGCGCTCGAGATTTGCCACTAGCCGCTGGGCTTGCTGCACCGCGCCGTCAGCGAAGCGCCGATCGCCGGTCGCACGGAACAGCTCGAGCCCCAAGATGCAGACGTTTGCGCTCTTACCTGTGTGCTCGACTTTGTGCTCGGCACAGATGATCCTCCCCCGGTCATCGCGCAGGCTGAGCAGCCAGTCAAAGCTTCGCGCCAAGGGTTCGACGAACTCTGCGGCAAAATCATGATCCACTGGGCTGGTCATAGGGACATGAACTCCTTCCAAGCGTCGCGATAGGGCGCCACATCACCGCGCTCCCTGCCACGCACACCGCGCCACCACTGGCCCGCTGCGTAGTCCCAAAATGTCCAGGTCACATTCAGCTTGACCCAGAGCCCGGCCAGCTTGCCGTGGTGCTTGCGGTAATAGTGCAGCCTGTTCTTCTGCCACTCGATGTGCATGCCTCGGAACTGACTCGTGCTGGCGCCCACATGGTGCATGACCCTGGACTCCGAGAGAAACCGGGTCTTGTAGCCCGCTCGCGCCAGCCGGAGGGACAGGTCCACGTCGTTAAAGAACAGCCACAGCACCTCGTCAAAGTGACCAATCTCCTCGAGCACAGCTCGACGCACCATTAGGCACGCAGCCGGAGGCTGGTCGATGTCGCGATCGTCTTCGTGGTCCCAGCTGCGCAGGAAGTAGCGATTCAGTTCGGGAGACTTCGGCCACCAGCGCTCAAGGGGAGTGCCGAAACAGAGTGGCGTCCAAAAACCCGGGAAGGCCATGCAGCCGCCTTGAGTCGATCCGTCGCGGTTGACGAGCTTGGGAGCCGCGGCGCCGTAGGCGGGATTAGAATCGAGAAAGTCGAACATGATCCGCAGCGCATCGGACTCAACTTCCGTGTCCGCGTTGTGTAGCAGGATGTACTTCCCTGTGGCTTGGCGAATCCCACGGTTACTGCCCTTGGCAAAGCCCTCGTTCTCCGAGTTCCGGGTGAGCCGCACCTCGGGAAACTCAAGGGCGACCATATCCGCGGAGCCATCATCGCTGCCGTTGTCGATGACAATGACCTCTGTTGTGGGCTTGTCCGCCTCTGCAATCGTCCGCAGGCACTCCCGCAGGAGGTCCACGGTGTTCCAAGACGGAATCACTATTGAGAGGCTAGGCTCGGTCATGAGCCAGGCTCCATATCGCGAATCAATCGCTCGCAGAGAGCCTCCACGCCGTGCTCCTTGACGACAAGCTCCCGGAGGTGCTTGCCGATCTGGGTGAGCTGCATGGGCCCGCGCTCGATCAATGCACTCAGCCTGGCCGCCAAGGCGACAGCGTCCCCGGCCGGAAAAAAGAAGGCCTGACTCTGGCCCGTGGATTCGGGCAGGGCGTCGAAAATAACGGGGAACGAGTCGTTACAACTGATAGCCGGTCGCCGCGCGGCCATGGCCTCAAGCACGACCTTGTCGACGCTTCCGGTATGGCTCGCGTTTACGAGAAAATCCGCAGCTTGAAAGAGCTGATCTACAGCCGCGTAGGGCACCTCGCCGTGGAGCGTGACATGGTCCGTCAACTCGAGCTTAGTGATTTCGCGGCGCACCTCGCCACTGAAGCCCTCGTCGGACTTTGTCAAGCCACCGCCGACCCAATCAAGGGCAATCTCGTGGCCCTGGTCAAGCAGATGCCGAATGCCACGGAGCACGCAGAGTGGGTCCTTGGCCGGTGTCAAGCGACCCACCGAGAGGATGCGCAGGGGGTTGGTGAAGTCGGGGGCGTCAAGGTCAAAGTGATCCGTGTCAATCCCATGGCCTGTGATCACGCGGTTGTTGCCTTCCACGCGCAGGGATTCCTCCGATGCGGAAAACGTCTTGAGCGTCTTAGGCACTGCCTTGATCAAGCGCGCATCTACGCCCTTGTGGGTGTACCACATGTAGAGCCGGGCGCCATGGCGCTTCGCGGGCCCGGCTGCGACTAGGGCATAGCGCGGAACCATGTGGGCCAAAACGGCATCGTAACCGTCCCTTCCTAGGGACTTGTTGAGCGCGCTCTTGTACTTGAAGTAGCGGCCGAATCGGCCCTCGCGACCGATCTCGATCCAGTCCACGTTGTCCGGCAGCCCCGTCGTGTCACCCACCTCGAGAGCAACCACGCGCACGCTATCCGTGTGCTTTGCGAACTCGGCCACCCAACGCACGACAAAGCCAAGGACGCCGTGCTGTAGGTCGAGCACCTGGGTCAAAAACAACAGCTTCATTTGCCCACCAACCCCTTTAGTCCGTTGGCGTAGCCCGCGATCGCCTCGTCGTATTCGAACTTCAGCACGTCGGCCCGAGCGCGCACGCCCATCTCTGCAAGCTTGACCTCATCGCTAATGACCCTCTCGATTGACGCAGCCAAGCTGGCGTAGTCAAAGCGGCAGAGCGCGCCGTTCTTTCCGTCTTCGATCAACTCGCCCATGATTCCCACGGGCGTGGAGACGGCCGGCGTTCCGCAGGCCATGGCCTCGACGGTCACACGGGGTCCGCCCTCGCATGTGCTCGCACAGAGAATCGCCCTGGAGGCGCGGTAGACATCGGCAAGGTCCTTTGGCGTCTCGAGCCACTCAACAAACTCCACGTGCTTCTCGAGCTCGTGCTTCTTCACTCGCTCTTCGACGGCCGCTCGCATGGGGCCGCGACCAACGATCAACAGCTTGAGGGGCCGCATGCGGTACTTTAGCTGGTAGAGAGCGTCAATGATGGTAATCAAGCCCTTGTTGTTCACGAGACGCCCAACGAAGACCAGGTCCCACTTCTTGGGCGAGATCCCATCCACCGCCTCCTCCAGATCCGAAAAGGGGCTGAAGAGGTCCAGGTCAATGTACAGGGAGCCCAGCACCAGGATCTTGGACTTCGGCACACCCCAGGACTGCAACAGGGGCGGCATCTCCTTGTGATTAACCACGCGGAACGCAGTAGCGCGGCTCTTCGCCCAGTTGATGTAGCGCCGGGCAATCAACTTATCGAAGACCTCACGCCGGTCGGCCGCCCGAGGGAACCCGGGCACATGGTGGATCTCCGAGACGTAGGGTACGCCGGTGCGCTTGGAGATTGCCGCCGAGCCGAGTCCATTATAGAACCAACCGTAATCGTGGCTGACGATCAGATCATGGCCGTGCTGCTCAATCAACTCTGTGCCACGCTTGGCAATGTACGAGCGCATTCCCAAGCGCCCACAGTTCGCCGGATGGAAGTGCACGTTGCCGTGGATCGTCTTAGTGGTGACCGCCCTGGGAGGCTGGGGGCAAAGCACGTCGATTCGTTCGAAGTGAGTGGAGAAGCGCTCTTGCATCGTGTGGAAAGGTCCGACCTCCCCCACAGGAGTCTGGCGATCTCCACTGACCATCAGCAGCTTCAAGCGCCGACCTCACTAGTCTCTTCAAGTCCATCTTGGATCCGCAGGACATCCTTGTAGATGGCCTCGAGCCGGCTGGCGAGGGACGCCGCGCTATGGCGCGTGGAGACCCGCATGCGAGCTCGTTGGCCGTAGACGGTACGACGATCCTTATCACCAAGTAGCGTGTCGAGCCCAAAGGCAAGCTCAGTATCGTCGTTTCCAAGCAGCCCCGTGCGTTCGTGAGCCACGACCTCGTCCACCCCACCAACGATCGGCGCCACCACGGGGATCCCCGCTGCGTGGGCCTCGATGAGAGCTATCGGCATGCCTTCGGTCCGTGAGCTGCAGAGGACCAAGTCCAAATCGCCAAAGATCTGGGTCTGGCCATCGATGTTGCCGACCATGTGGATGCGCTGCTGCATGCTTTCATCGAGCCCGGTGATATGGGACTCCAGAGAGCGGCGACCCTCACCATCGCCGATGAAGACCAGGTGCGCCTCTGGGTGTCGAGTGGCGACGGATGAGAAGATTTGCGCTGCACGCTCGGGCTGCTTGACCTCGGCGAGTCGTCCCACCACGCCAACGAGTATCGCGTCCATGCCTAAGCCAAGTGTCTTGCGAAGGCTTCCCGGTACCGAAGCTCGCGTCACCTTAAGCAGCTCTTCCATGTCCGTGCCCGGGGGCACCACGTGGAGTCGATCCTTGTCCACCACCTCAAGACGAACTAGGTCGGCTGCGGTGGCATGGGAGACCGCAATCACGCGGTCGGTCGAAGCAGCGAGCCGGCGCTCGACCAAAGCCAGCCCGCGGGAGACCATGGCCGGGAAGTAGCCCTCGAGCACGTGGCCGTGGAAGGTGTGGACCGTGCCTACCGGCTTAGCTCCCGTCGGACCTTGGCGAGTCAGGCCAGCCGCCGCCTTGCGGCCTAGACTGCCGGCCTTGGATGCGTGGGTGTGCACGATATCGGGGCCGAAGGCACGCAGCTCCCGGCGCAAGAAGCGAAGTGCCGAAAAGTCGCGCACGGGAGAGACACCACGACCCAAATGGGGAACGCGCACAACGTCGACGCCACGGGCCCTAAGCTCGTGGAAGAGATCGCCTTCGCCCTGCTCGGGCATGCCAGCGAAGACGCGCAGCTCGTGCCCGCGCTGCTGGAGCTGGGGATCCGAAGCAAGGACTTGGCGGGCCGGGCCACCGAGATTCAAACGGGTCAAGATCCTGGCGATTCGCATAGTAAGGGCAAGTTTACCGTGCCGGTCGCCGGGAATCAGGGTCGGCCTTCGAAAGCGGGGAAGAAGTTGCCCACAGCTGCCTAGTTAGAGAGAACTAGACCCGGAACAGGCTCAGGTGATAGAGCACAAGCAGGGTGTAGGCAGCCGCGGCAAAGAAGAGTCCGGTCTTTGCAATCACAAAGTTCTTGTGAATACAGAGCACTAAAATCGCACCGCCAATCAGGACTGCTTTCCAAACTACAAAACCCACCCGACCGGTCTCAAGTAGGATCGCGGCAAAGGGATTCAGTTCGATGCCACCCGCCTGCAGGTGGACCAGGGTGAAGAAGCTGTCGAGCAGGTTCATCACGGCGATCCACATCAACAGCCAAAGTAGGCGTGTCGGATACACGTCCACATAGGCTTCAGCGCCCTCACCGCCCCTGCGGAAGGTCCCCCGGCGGCCACCCGAGAAGGTGTACCTAGAGATGCGGGGCGTGCTGCGACTGCGTCGATCCGGACCACGCTGAGGGGGCACAGCCCCAGTGGGCTGCGATTCGATATCGGGAGACATAGGGGCTATATCGGCAATGGAGCCGAAGAACTTGGGGGCAATCCCCTACTTGTCTTTCGAGTCTCCTTCGCCTTTGCCTTCGGGCGCTTCGGGTTCCTCTTCGGCCGGCGGATCGAAGAAGTCAGCGCGGACATCGGATTGATACAGGCTGCCTACCTGCCAAGGTCGGCGCAGGGCCTCCGGCGGCACCGTGGAGTTGACGATGTCCTCGACCCAATACTCGCGCGTATTGCCGAGCAACTGGAAGGACCAGTGGTACTTGTTCGCAATGGTGACATTTCCGAGGGGCTTGGTCCCTTCAAAACGTATCTGACACCGGGTCCGGGGGTCACCCGTCATGCGGTCGATTCCCGTTAGGGAATAGTCTAGGCGCACGATGCGGTTGGTCTTGTTCTCCACGATGGCAACAAAGTTGCTGATCTCCTCTTCCGCGTGAATTACCAGTGGTCGCGCAAGGCGAATCCCGTAGAGCGAATTCTCCTTGTTTAGCTCCCTAAGGAAGATCATCTCCGCCCCGAACTTGCTCAGGGAGAGAGGCATGCAGGATAGGAAAAAGAAGCTATCCAGGCTGTTGTTTGCCTTGGCGACAATATCCGGCTGGCGAAAGCTCTGGCCACTGGCCTCGGCCCATGAGTAGGAGCCGATGGAGACCTCGCGGCGATAGTCTGCTTTCACGCCATCACTCCCCACGTGCTCGGAGAGGATGTACCCGTCACCGTCCGGCGTAAACCAACACAGGCGCGGGGTCCGGTGATGAACCTTGATCTCCTTCGTCTCCAGGTCGGTCATCACGCGCCAGGTCTCCAGCAGGTCCATGCGAATCCCGTCGAGCTTATCCCACTCCTCCAGTCCCCCGGCCGCCTCGTAGATACGATTCAGCGCGGCGGATCCGCGCTGGGTGCGCTTCTTGTTCTGCCAGGGATTCTCGTCCTGGACCTTAAGCTTCTTCCCCGCCGTCTTGTCTGTCCCATCCTGCGCTGCGACGGGAGCGTCCAAAGAGAACGCGGTCAAGGCGAGCACCAAGATGCTGATAGACGAAAAGGAGAGAGCTTGGAGGTGGACTTTCATCATGTTCCGAAAGTATCGGATGAGGTTTATGCGTAAAGGGAGCGCCCTGAGGTGCGCGCCAGCGTCGATTAGACCGTGACAACAGGGTACTACGAAGAGTACCGACCCGGGTTAGCCTAGCCCAATGGGAAAACGGGAGCAGAAGCGCTACTTCTTGACCTCTTCGTAGACGGCGAGGGTCGCTTCGACCATACGGTCGAGATTAAAATCGTCAAGAACGCGCTGGTGGCCCGCATCGCCCTGGGCCTTGCGTAGCTCAGGATCCCGAGCCAGGCTTAGAAATACGTCCCCTAGAGCCTCGGTGTCGCCAAAGGGCGCCAGCAGGCCAGTCACCCCATCCACGACTACCTCGGGAACTGCAGATACTCCGGTGGCTGCCACCGGGAGTCCAGCGGCCATCGCTTCCAGGAAGACAAGCCCGAGACCTTCCCATTCCGAACACATCACGAAGACGTCCGAGAGGCCATAGAGGTCCGGCACATCCCGGCGGATGCCCAAGAATAAGACCGAATCCCCCAGGCCCAGCGCCTGAGCCTGGGCCATCGCGCGGTCCTTGCCATCCCCAAAGGGGTCCCCTCCCACAAGCGCCATGCGCAGGTTGGGCCCGCCGTCCTTGGCGATCGCTTCGCGGGCTTTGGCGAAGCCCTCGAGCAAGAGGTCGTGGCGCTTCTGGGGCGCGAAGCGAGCCACGCAAATTAGCACACAGTCGTCCGCTCCAAGTCCAAGCTCGTTGCGGCCGCGATGGCGCTCGTCTTTGGTAAGTTCTGCGGCCTGCTCGAAGGGAGCTGGGTTTAGGCCGTAGTAGATCTGGTCCATGGACTTTCGCGGCAGGCGACCATGCTCTTCAAAGAAGCCCACAACATGCTTGGAGAGGATGATTGTGCGGCGCGGAATGCGACCAAGCACGCCGTGGATCCTTGAGAATAGAGGGTTTAACAGGGCCCGCTCATCGTTGTGCTTACTGGAGATCAAGCGCCCCCAACTCATAGCTATTAGTGAGTGGACCGCGGTGAGCATGTCCGCCTTAAGCAGGTGGGAGTGATTGATGTCTGCCCAGCGCAGCTTCGCAAAGAGGCAGAGGGGCGAGACCTGCTCGACAACCGTCGCGCCGGCCTCGAGAAACTCGTCCCGTAGGCGACCGTCGCCTTTTAAGTAGGCGACTCGAACTTCGTGCCCCCGCCCCGCTTGGCCACGAACCTGGGACAAGAGGTGAACCTCGGCTCCGCCTACATCCAATGTCGTGATGACATGCTGAATCTTCACGCTGTGATCTCCTGTTTGGAACTTTCGTTTCCCGTCGCAGAGCGGAAGACTTCCCGCGTGGATGCGACCATGTGTTCGATGCTGTACGCGCTTCGAATGCGCGCCTCCCCCGCTTGGCCGAGCTCGACCCGTTGCCCCTTGGAGAGCTCCGCCATGCGGTCTAGTGCCTGGGCCATCCTGGCCACGTCCATTACGTCCACAAGTTCACCCGTTTGACCTGGCACCACAAGATCCGTGGCTCCGTCAACCCGGGTAGCCACCACCGGCCTGGCAGCCGCCATGGCCTCAAGCACCACGTAGGGCATGCCCTCCCATCGCGACGGCAACAAAACGATGTCGGAGCTCGCCACTAGGGCGGGCACGTCATCGCGCCATCCGAGGAATCGCACCCGCTTCTGTACGCCAAGTCGCTCGGCCAACGCTTGGAGCGCCTCTAGGTCCTCCCCATGGCCAGCGAGCACAAGATAGAGCTCCTGAGACCGGGCCTGGGCAAGGGCTTCAATAGCGATGTCCTGCCCCTTGGCTGAGTTTAGGAGTCCGGCCACTAGAACCATCACCCCGGATTCCGGAACTCCCAGCTCCAGGCGAGATACGGGTGCCACGCCCGACCACTGCTCAGGATCAACACCATTGGGCACCACGCAGACCTTTTGCTGGGCGACGACGCCCGCTTTGACCATCGTCGAGGCCTCACCCTGGCTAACGGCGATCATTCGATCCGTGCTCTTGGCGAGTTGCTTCTCGATACCCCGGAAGAGCAGACGCTTGGGCGCGCTGAACATGGCGTCGAATAGAAAGGCAAAGGTGTGGGGAGTGTGGACACGTGCCCCAATCCCGGTGGACATGGATGCGCTGCGACCTAGTACGCCCGCCTTACTGGAGTGGGTGTGCACCACATCGGGCTGGAGCTCACGCAACAGGCTTGCGATGGCGCGCTTATGGGAGAGGTCCCTCTTAGGCGAGATCGATCGAACCATGGGCAGCTCATGGACCGTGCAACCACGGGCCTCGAGCGCCTGTAGGTCTGCGCGGAAGGCAGCCATGCGCTCGACAGCCACCACTAGATGGACATCGTCGCCGCATTCTGCAAGCCCGCCGGCCAGGTCAACCAAGTGCCGGCGCGTCCCGCCGATCGTACACTCCATCACTTCAAGAACTCGCATGCCTCTTAGCTAGTGTGCGCCAGTCCCTTTGACGACCGCAAAGCCCGTCAGGAAGATGATCACAAGGTCGAGAAGCAGCGAGCGGTTCTCGATGTAGTAGATGTCGTACTCGATGTTCTGATGGATCGCCTCGTTGCGTGCAAAGCTGATCTGCCAAAGGCCTGTGATGCCCGGCTTGGCGGCTAAACGCTCGCGCTCGAGGGGTCCGTAGTCGTCGACGATGAAGGCCATCTCCGGGCGCGGTCCAACGATGCTCATCTCGCCCTTAATGACATTAAGGAGTTGGGGCAACTCGTCGATGCTATAGCGCCGCAGGTACTTGCCAACTGGCGTAATACGCGGATCCTCTTCATCCTTCGGAGAGATGCGGTCCTGCCCCATGTCCGAGAACATCGTGCGGAACTTGAGCATTTTGAAGCTTCTCCCATCCAAGCCGACTCGACTCTGGGAGTAGAACACGGGGCCGTCCTTCTGGCGGGCAATCAACAGGCAAGCCAAAAGGAACGCAGGTGCCGACAAGAGCAGAGCAATCGAGGCCAAGAGCAGATCAAGGCAGCGCTTGACGAATGCCGAGGCCAGCCCTTGGCGACGGTCCGGTCGCGAGATTAGAGGGATCGAGTCCAGATGCTCAATCCGGACTCGTTGGGCGAGCAGATGGTAGAACCGTGGAACGACACGGAAGGTCACGCCAAGGGTGTCGAGGTGCGCGATAATCTCCATGACTCGCTCCTCTTGGGAGCCAGGCAAGGCGATGAACACCTCACTAATCTTGTTGTCCTCGATAACGTCTTTTAGGTCATCGAAGGTGCCCAGGATCTGATCCCCAAGCTGGTGGTTCCCAATCTCCTCGGGGTTCTCGGTGACAAAGCCAACTAACCGCAGGCCGAGGGTGGGCACGAGGTGAAACTTGCGCTGGAGCCACCCGCCGGTCTCTCCTGTGCCGTAAATGAGCACGTTCCGGTTGCCGATACCGCGGCGGTAGAGGCTTTGAATCAGCTTAAAGGTCACGAACCGGTTGATTGTCATCAACACTAAGATCAACACGAACGAGATCAACACGGTCACCCGGGAGATGCTCTCTAGATTGACTTCGATGTCGACCAGGTCGTGCAACCAAGAGACGGCACCGAAGAAGGGCACGTTGAGGTCTTGGTCCGATGAGCGCAGGAAGACCAGCGTGGTAAAGAACACCAGGAAGCTCACAAGTACGCTCTTGGCGATGTTCTTGTACTCCTCAACGTTCAGCAGGCTCTTGGTCGGCGAATACAGCCCGCAGCCCCGGAAGCTCAGCAGGCTTACAATGGCGGTAAGCACTGCAAGGGAGATATACGTGCCCTTCATACTGCGCTCTACCACCGTCTCGGCGACAATCGCACTGTCTTGGATACTGCCAAGGGCCATGCCCAGGGAGTAGGCAATGGCGCACGAAAGCAACACCACCCCAAGGTCCGCGAGGGCCTGGATGGCGAGCATGCTCGGCTGAAAATGCCGTTGCAATATCTTTGCGATCTGTTCTTTCAAGGGTAAGAAAGGGGGTCGGCTTAAATCAGCGCCCCTCTACGGTATCGGTCCTTAGGCCCCCATAGCGCTGCAAATGTTTTCTTAATGGCAGCAACCGGGTGATTTATTGGGCCGGGCCGGCAGCCCAGAAGACAGGTCTATGGACGGGATTCCGCCTGAAATCCGGAAATCCCAAGCGAGATTCCCTACCCAAACAAGCTTCTTCCGCGCTAAGCATCCATGGGGACCGATGCTGCGCTAATATTCGTCACCCTTCTGCCCACTCGACTCCACCTCTGAGCTTCCCCCCTCGTTCATGAACATCGCGATCACCGGCGCCACCGGATTCATCGGCCGCTACACGGCCCTTGCCCTTGCCCGCGAAGGCCACACCATCCGCGCGCTCACGCGCCCCGGACGAGAGGGAGCCATTCCCCACCCCAAGGACAACGGCGGGACGGGCGAGTTCGAAGTGTTCACTGGAGACCTTACCAGCGCCAAGAGCCTCGAGGGCTTCCTGGAAGACCAGGACATGTGCCTGCACCTTGCCAGCGCCCACGACCACCTTCCCGACGAGGAGATGCGCGAGGTCACTGTTGCTGGCACCGAGTCCCTGGTGGGTGAGGCGATCCGCGCAAACAGTAAGCGCGACCGCATCCAGATGTGGATCATGTCTTCGGCCGTAATCGGAGCACCCGTCTACAGCTACTACCGCGACACGAAACGCATCCAAGAGAAGATCTTCAAGGGTTCAGGTTTTGAGTGGACGTCGTTCCGCCCGACCCTCGTCTACGGCGTGGGCGATTACCGCCACACGGCCACAACTATGCGCAAGTGCGCGGCCCAAGGAGGCAAGATGACGATCCCCCACTCGGGTCGTTCGAAGATCAACCCCGTTCACGTGGACGACGTGGTGGACTGCGTCTTGCGCAAGATTGGCTACGACAAGCAAGTGGACTGCATCTACGAGCTCGCTGGCCCACGGGGCATCGCCTACAATGAGTTCATCGACAACACCATCGCTGCCACAGGTGGAACGGTGACGCGCCGTAACATCCCCAAGAAATGGGCCGACATGGCGATCTCCCTCAAGGGGCTCTTCAAGGACGTCACCGATGAGCGCCGCGCATCGGCCTACTTCCTGCTCCATCACGAGCACGACATCACCAACGCAAGGGTGGAGCTCGGGTGGGAGCCTCGCACCTACGAGCAGGGCATCCAGGACTGCGCGAACGCCTCAGACTGGTGGAAGTACGAGAGCGAGGAAGAGGCCCTTGCTGCGGGCGTCACCGTACCTGTGGGCCAGACGGCGATCGCCTAGACCCGGCCGCTCTAACGCCTAATAAAGAGAGGCCGGTCCCCCCAAGGGGCCGGCCTCTCTTTTTCGTGTCACTGCCCCAAGGCGAGAACCCCGGGGTGCAGGGGCGAGATGGGTGTGGCCCGGAACAGGGCGTTCTTCAGGTCCGCGTTGCGCCCCTTCCCAGCGCCTGGCCCTCCGCCCGGAGGGCGCCCGGCCCTGTCAGGTGGCCCACCTGGCGGCCCTGGGCGATCCGGGCCACCACGCGGACCGGCAGTCTCCTTCTCTTGGAAGGGGCTGATGTACTCCCAGACGACCTTACCCTCGGGAGAGACCTCGATCACGCGACCGCTGGCGCCCACGCAGATCATGGTGTTCCCCGACTCGAGGCGCTCCGCGCCGGAGATGAAGCTCGAAAAAAAGAAAAGCTCGCCGCTGCTTTTGGGCGAGCCAGCTTTCCACGCGGCCTCGCTCGGGCCGAAGGCATCGCTGAACTTGGGGAAGCCATCGCGCTCCTTGTTCCAGGGAAGCACCAGCTCTTCCACGGTAGAGTAGCGGCCCCCGGGCCGCCCCTCTCCGTTGTTGTAGACCGTGACATTGCCCGCACCAGGAAAGCCATCGGGAATGAAGCGCGCATCGTGCTGGCGGAAGAGCGTCTGGTCCCTTTCCAAGCCAGCGTCGTACTTCTGGGGGTTTCCCCAGCGCCAGAGCAGGTCGCCGCCCTGGCCGAAGCGCCCGCCGGAGCTAGATGCCGCCTGGGCCGTAGTGGTCGAATGGTCGATCATCCAGATCTCGCTAAACACGCGGCTGCTGAGAAGGATCACGTCGTTCACTGGGTCGTAGTCAATGCCATTGGTGTGCAGCCAATCCCCGCTCTTCTTGCGCCGCTTTTCTCTTCCCTCTGGCTTCTCTTCCACATCATCGCCCAAGTCAGGCTCGGCGTCTTTGCTAGGCGAATCGTGGCTAGCATCATCGTCTCCGATATAGCCAAGCCCCTTCATGTCTTCTTCAACCTCTTTGGCCCGGGCAAGGTCCTCTTTAGACAGTGTCACCAGGTCGCCGTTAAGATCGATCCGGCCAGGAGAGTCCCCCACAACACCAAAGTTTGCCTTGGACTTGGCTTGGTCCTGGACAAGGTGATCCCAAGCGTGCCACTCCCAGACAACCTTGGGCTTCTCGCCCAGCTTGGTCGGCGGCTGTAGCTCAACAACGTAATCGGGCCACAGGCCATCCTCGGAGATCTCATCGGGGTTGCGCCCGGCCTCAAAGGCCTGCTCGGTTGACTTGTACTCCCAAGAGATCAATAGAATGTTGCCATTCGGCATAGGCTCAAAATCGTGGTGAGCGCGCCGCATGTCATCGGACCAGCTAAACTCCCAGAGTAACTCACTGCTGGCTGAGATCCGCTGAAAGCCGCCACCCGCTCCTCCGCCCCGGAAGACCTCATTCCCCTTCGGCGCCGTAGCCCGAAGGATGTCGCCGTTGTCCATCAAGTAGACCGAGTTACCGGGCAGTTCACTGCTTTGCCAATGGTGGGCAACCTCCCCATCCGCCTTCTTGACGAGGAAGGTGGACTTAGACTTCAGGGGTGCGATCAGAATGTAGCCGGGATCAGCCTCGGGACTGCCGTAGCGCAAACCGACCTGGGGCGAGTCGTCTTGAATGCTGAGGGCAAGTAGGAGGGACAGGAACATGGGTAACTCGTATTAGGTTGATCAACTGGACTAGCTTAGCCCCAATCCCTAACACCAAGCAGCTCGTAGAGTTCTCCTTTAATCCGCGCATATTCAGGGCTGGCTAGATCCCGGGGATGGGGCAGGTCCACATCGACCACCCGGGCAATGCGGCCCGGGCGCTCGGTGAGCACAACCACACGGTCGGCCAGCTGAATTGACTCGTCCACATCGTGGGTCACGAAGAGAATCGTAGGCTTCTCCTGCTTCCAGATACGGATCAGCTCGCTACGCATCGTGAGTCGAGTCAGGGAGTCCAGGGCTCCAAAGGGTTCATCCATGAAGATCACATCGGGCTTCACTGCAAGGGCTCGGGCCACCTCGACGCGCTGCTTCATGCCACCCGACAGCTCCATCGGGTAGGCCTTCTCGAAACCCTTAAGGCCAACTAGGTCGATGGTCTCCTGGGCTACGCGCTTCTGCTCTTCTTTGGGCAGCTTGCGCAGACCAAGGCAGACGTTGTCCCAGACTGAAGCCCAGGGGAAGATCCCGTACTCTTGGAAGACGAAAACGCGCCGGTCACTGGGCTCGGTGATCTCTTGCCCGTCGATCGTGATGCTTCCAGTGTCCGTTTGCTCAAAGCCACCCGCAATGTTTAGCAGGGTGGACTTACCACAGCCCGAAGGCCCCAGCAGGCAGACGAACTCGCCTGGGGCTACGTCAAGGTCAACATCCTGGAGGACACAGAGGTCCTCGTTCTTTTTCTTGAAGGTCTTGCTGACGTTCCGGAAGACCACCTTGGGTTGCACCATTTCGTTCACGTTCTCGTATTCAGATTCCACAGTCTTGTCGGATGGACTCATCGCTTCACATACCCCCAGCGGACCTCGTCGAAGTCCTCGAACTTGCGGATCAAGAGATCGAGCACGATGCCAATGGCTCCGATGATCACCATAGTCGCGGCGACCAGGTCATAGCGACGGCCCATGTTGCGCGCATCGTTGATCAGATAGCCAAGGCCCGAGTCCATGCCGACCATCTCAGCCGCCACGATGACCAGCCACGCGACGCCCAGGGCGATGCGCATGCTCGTGATGATCTGCGGCAGGGCGGCGGGCAGGACGACCCGGCGGAACAGCTCAAAGCCCGTCAGGCCAAAGTTAAGCGCCGAGCGCTGGTGCACCATGGAGATGTTGCGTACAGCGGCCATGGTGCCCACGGTAATCGGGAAGAAGGAGGCATAGAAGATCAGGAAGATTCCCGCGCCGTCGCCGATGCCGAACCAGAGGATCGCGAAGGGGATCCACGCGATCGGAGAGATCGGCCGAAGAGCCTGGATGATAGGGTTTAGCGCCTGGAAGCCCCGGGTGGTCCAGCCGACCCAGAGCCCCAAGGGGATCCCCACGAGGGCTGCCAGGAAGAAGCCCCAGGTCACTCGGAAGAGACTCGCCGCGGCGTCGCTCCAGAGGCGGCCGTTGTCGTCGATTTCGAAGATCGCGGCAAGGGTCTGCCCTGGAGTTGGGTTCGTGTCGGAGAGGAAGTGGTCACAGGCCAGCTGCCAGAGGCAGATCACCACCAGGCCTACGGCGGCAGGCAAGATGACCTTGGTGAAGACCTGGCACTTCCAGAGGGTCAAAACAGCGACCGCAAGGCCGATCCATGGATAGATGTTCATTTCGTCTTCTCCATCTCTTTTCGGATCGCATCAGCGGCTGCGGCAGCGGCCTCTTGGTCAGCACCCGCTAGGTGCTCCATGTTCCAATCGAGCTCGCTCAGGGGCCGCACAAAGGTGTCGTCTACGTATTCTTCAAAGTCGATGCGCCTAGGTAGCACACCAATCTCGAACCCCAGCTCCATGATCTCATCGAAGTCGCCCTTCAACGGGCCAAGCTGGGTGTACTTCACGCGATCCACGGGCTTCGACAAGACATAGCGCAGCAGCTCGGGGTCTTGGAAGTAGTAGTTTGCCGCCGCAATCTCTGCGGCTTCCATGCGATTCTGCATGCCCTCGTCGAGCCACTTGCCCGACTTGGCGATGCCATCCACAAGCTCTTGCACAATCTCGCGATCGTCATTGATCACGTCCTCGCGAACCACCAATACGCAGGAGATGAAGTCTTCCCAGATGTCCTTCGTTTGGTAGAGCACGCGGCCCGTACCGTTCAGCTCGGCTAACGCGGCGAAGGGCTCGCCGACGATATAGGCGTCAATGCTGCCATTCTCTAGGGCCGTGGGATGGTCGGGCGGTGGCAGCTCGATTAGATCGATCGAATCCGGCTGCATCTTCCACTCCTTCATCATCTTGTGCATCAGCAGGTTCTGGTTCGCATAGCGACTTGGAATCGCACAGCGCTTGTCCGCAAGGTCGCCGAAGTCACGAATATCCGAATCGGCCCCCACGACAATCGCGGTCCCGTCGCGGTGCCCAAGGTAGACCACCTTGACGTCCACGCCATCGATCTTGAGCTGCATGGCCATGGGCGCCAAAATAAAGACCGCATCGATACGCTCTCCGATTAGGGCCTCCTTGACCGTTGCCCAATCCGTGAACTTGCGGCTCTCGAAAGTGGAGTCTCCTTCTCCATGTTTTGTCACCCAACTAGTGACAGGGCATGTGAGGTGTCAGGTCACCGGCAGGAAGCCGACAATCATCTTGTCACGGTCCTCGCCGAAGGCCTGGGCCACAGAGTCTTGGACCTTGTTCCAGCCGACATTAAGCTGGATGTGCGAGGCCGTGATGAATAAGAGCCAAAGGATGGCCCCTAGGAGAATGGAACGTTTCATGGAGTCGAGGGGAATGGCTGGGGCGCAGATACGAGAAAAGCCCCGCGTGGGCTTCCTACTTGGAAGGCCAGACGTGGGGCTTTACCTGCATCCAGAGGTAACAAGCGTGGCTCGAGGCGGGATAGCACCCAGGGCGCGGCGGCAGTAGACGTTGAGGTTAAACATGGCTGGTATGATCGGCTTGGGGGCGACTTGCGCTCCTTCTTAGCTTATCCGTGGTTTCGACCCAGAGGTTGAGGAAATTAGGGCCTGCATCCGATTCCCTTGGTCACGAACCAAACGGATTGGACTCAGCAAGAAGAGAACCTGGAGGACCGACTCGTTGCTTCTTGGCCCGTTAGAGCGAGTCGTGGCTAGTAGCTCTCGTCTTGGTTGGGGAACGATCCGCTCTGCACATCCTTAATGTATTCGCCGAAGGCCTCCCGCATGGACTCCCCGAGCTCTGCGTAGCGCCTAACGAAGCGTGGATGAAACTTGGTGTACAGGCCAAGCATGTCATGGGAGACCAGGATCTGCCCATCGCATCCAGGACCAGCACCGATGCCAATCACTGGGACCTCGAGCTCCTTTGCAAGGCTCGTTGCTAGGTCAGCGGGTACCTTCTCCACCACAACCGCAAAGGCGCCGGCATCTTGGAGGGCCAGGGCGTCCAGGCGCAGCTGTTTGGCTTCTTCGAGTTCTGTTGCGCGGACCTTATAGGTGCCAAACTTGTGGATCGACTGGGGAGTCAAGCCAAGATGCCCCATCACGGGAATGCCCACGTCGACAAGTCGCTTCACCGTAGGCGCGATCATGCAGCCACCTTCCACCTTGACCGCCTCCACAAGGGCCTCCTTTACCATGCGCGCAGCATTGCGAAGGGCCTCGTCCGGGTTGACTTGGTAGCTCATGAAAGGCAAGTCACCGACTACCAGCGCGCGCTGCACACCCTTGGCCACAACCTGGGCGTGGTAGAGCATCTGCTCCATGGTTACAGGCACCGTGGTGTGGCGCCCCTGCACGACCATCGCCGCCGAATCACCTACTAGGATCACGTCGATGCCCGACTGGTCGAGGGCTTGGGCCATCAAGAAGTCGTAGGCGGTGAGAGCGGCAATGCGCTCGCCGGCCTGCTTCATCTCGGTCAGGGAGTGCGTCGTCACCTTGCCCGGTACCGAACCGGGGCTACCAAGGTTGTCAGGAGGAGTCATGGACATCGAAAATCCTCGGGCAGAGGGGCATGGGAAGGGCACAGGGTACGTCTGAGTGGGTGCAAGAGTGCTCTTTTTCCTCCTCGGATTCTCCAGAAGCGCTCTAAGGGGATACGATTCGCGACCCACCTCTCCCTGCTCTACCTTTATGCAAGCCATTCTCAACGACCTCGGTGCCTCTTCGGATGCCCTGATCTCATTCCCACCGGCCACGGACGCCACGGGTGACCTCCACGTCGCGCTGGCCCAGGCGGGAGGCACCCTGCCCTCCATGGAGTCCCTCTTGGGCGCCCTGGCACCTGGGGGCCTGCTGCTGGTGAGCATTCGGAGTACGGACACCACCAATCCAGAGCTCGCCAATCTGCGCAACCAACTCTGGCCGGCCTTCCATGTTGTTGCTCTTTATCGCACCAGTGGCGGCAAGACCAAGCGAAGCAGCCTCAGTGGAGGCGCGACCCTAGACCAGCCTGCAAGCCAGGACGGCTGCGTTCTGGCCCTGCGCACCCGGGAGCACATCATGTCTCCGGCAGCGACCGTCGAAAAGTTTGACCAAAATGCCAGCGGCTGGAACGGCGAGCCGGGTCGCCCGGGCTATGCCCACTTTCGCTGGATGCGCAAGTTCATGGCCGTCTACGCGGAACTGCCCCAGACCGACGGCGCCAGTGTTCTTGACTTTGGATGCGGCGCCGGCTGGGTGGGCATCGAAGCCGCGCTCAAGATGAAAAACCCGCGCCTGTGCTTTTTTGATCCAAGCCCCGAAATGGTGCGCATCTCCGCGGACAACGCCCGGGAGAATGGCATTCAAAACGCAACCGGGCGCACGGGCTTTGGCGAGGCCCCTCCTTTCCCCGCTGAAGGCGAGGAGCCCTTCGACATTGTGATCTCCTCGGGCGTCCTGTCCTTCTCTCCGGACTTCGACAGCTGGTTCGAAGGCCTGGCTAAGAGCGTCAAGCCCGGCGGCACGCTTATTATCGGTGACATCTTCCCGCACTCCCGGGGCTTCGACAAGCGCCGCCGCACGCGGCCCCTGTTGCCTGTCCGCGAGCTCAACGGCCAGACGCCGGAGTACGCTCGCATGCGACTTGAAGAGCATGGCTTCCAGTGGAAGCAGACTAGCGGCTACCAGCTGACCTACCCGGTGCCCGAGATGATGCACGTCTCCCAAACCAAGCTCGCAGGAGTCCTCAATCCACCCCTCTTGCTCGCCAACAAGGTCCTGGCTGGCATCGACCGCGCCACCGGTCACTCCCTCGCTAGCCTCTTCGACTCCTGGGTGATGCATTTCACCAAGCCGCTGTAGACGTAGCCTCTTGTTTACGAAATGAGCCCGGTCGCATTGATTGCGACCGGGCTCATTTTTTTGGGAAGACCGCTGTACTGACTAGTGCAACTCGCGTCGGGCTTCCGCCGAGGCTCGTGCGCCAGCTCCAAAGTCCACTAGGCTAGCGATGCGGCGGCGCATCTCGCTGCGCGGGACGATGGCATCGATCATGCCCTTCTCGATCAGGAACTCGGCGCGCTGGAAGCCGGGCGGGAGCTCCTGCTTGATCGTAGTGGCAATCACGCGGGGACCGGCGAAGCCGATCAAGGCACCGGGCTCGGCCAGGATGATGTCGCATACAGAGGCAAAGGATGCGGTTACGCCGCCCGTGGTCGGGTGGGTCATTACGCAGATCGAGAAGCCGCCGCGCTTGTTAAAGCGGGCCAGGGCTGCGCTTGACTTGGCCATCTGCATAAGGGACAAGGCGCCCTCGTGCATGCGGGCACCGCCGGAGCTAGTGAAGAGGATTACGGGCAGGTTGCGCTCTTGGGCAATCTCGATCGCCAAGGAGATCTTCTCCCCAACGACCTCGCCCATGGAGCCACCCATGAAGGCAAAGTCCAAGACACCGAGCACGACCTCACGTCCCTCAATGCGGCCGGTGCCCACTAGGAAAGCTTCTTTTTGATCGGTGCGGTTGACAGCCCGCTCGATCTTGTCGCTGTACTTAGCGTTCTCGACAAACTCAAGGCGATCTAGGGCCTCGATCTCTGCAAAGCTCTCGCGCCAGGTCCCCTCGTCTAAGAGTGCCTCGACACGCTGCTTGCCGGGCAGGGTGAAGTGGAAGCTACAGGCGGGACAGACGCGCACCTTATCGTCTAGGTCCTTACGGTAGATCGTCTTGCTGCAGTTCTCGCACTGCAACCACAGACCGCCGGGCATCTCGCGTTTCTTCGAAAAGCGTAGCCGCGAGAGGCGTCCCCGCTTCTCGCCGGTTTCCTCTTCGCCTTCCGGCTGGTCTTCCTTGGGGTCCGACTTCTTCTTACTCATGCTGTTTTCGCGGTGGTCATCAAGATCACCTGGATTCGTGCTCAGATCGAGCGGGGGTACCCGTAAGGATTCCTGGTTGCTATCGGTTGAAGTCGCGGTTGGCTTCGCAACTTCTTGAACTTTGGGCTCTTTAGCCTTAATCGTTGGGCTGGGCTTCGCAGGGGAGCTCATGCAAAGCCTCCCTTCTTCCGAGCCGCAAGGCCAAGATTGCGGAAGTAGTCGATGCCCTCCGCCATGTCCGGCTGGCGGAAGAGTGCCGAGCCTGAGACCAGGGCATCAGCGCCGGCCTCGGCACACAGCGGAATCGTGTTCTCGTCCAGGCCACCATCCATCTCTAGGCGACCGGTGAAGCCCGCGTCGCGGATCGCGCGCACGTTGGGCAGAACCTCTTCCATGAAAGCCTGACCACCGAAGCCCGGGTAGATGCTCATGACAAGCACCATATCTAGGTCGCTTATGTGGGGCAGGATACGGTTGAGGTCCATGTCTGGGTTAAACGCAAGCCCGACCTTAGGCGCACCTAGGTCTCGCATCTTTGCGATCGCGCCGCCAATGTCGTCTTTGACCTCGGCAGACTCCGCGTGGATGGTCATGTAGTGGGCACCCGCGTCGATGAACGCCTTGCCATAGCGAAGGGGCTCTTCCATCATTAGGTGCACATCGAGGGGGGTGGTTGCGACCTCATGCAGACACTTGACCAGGGGCGGACCGAAGGTCAGGTTCGGGACAAAGTGCCCGTCCATCACATCCACATGCAGCATGTCGGCCCCAGCCTTCTCCACCATGGCGACCTGCTCCGCAAGGCGCGCAAAGTCACAAGCCAAGAGAGACGGCAAGATCAGAATCTTGCGCTCGTCCAATGGCACGGAGTCCACAGAGTTGGCGTCAGAAGAAGTCATAGCACTGGCCGGGGCAGCGTCACGGGTGGTAGGCATGGGCACAACGATAACCAGATCTCGGGTTAGGGGGAAGGATCCGTCCTAGGCCTTGTCTGGAAGGCTGGAAATGCCGGGCAGGTCCTTACCCTCGAGCAGCTCTAGGCTGGCACCGCCCCCGGTGGATATGTGGGACACATCCTCTTTAAGACCGAATTTACCGGCGGCGGCCACGGAATCGCCGCCTCCTACCACACTGTAGCTATCGCTAGCGGCCACTGCGCGCCCGACGATCTCAGTTCCGGCTTGGAAAGGGGGCCACTCAAAAACGCCCATGGGGCCGTTCCAGATTACGGTCTTGGCATCCCTCAGGGCAGCCGCGTAGGCCTCCTGGGAGTCCGGTCCAATGTCGAGGCCCATCCAGCCGTCCTCGATATCCCCCACGACAATCTTGTGGTTCGCGTCCGCCGCGAAGCCATCGGCGATGACGTGGTCGGTGGGGATCATGATCTCTACGCCGCGCTCTTTGGCGGCCTGGTCGAGGCCCCGCACGAGCTCGACCTGGTCCTCTTGAACTAGGGAAGCGCCTGCCATCTGGCCACGGGCCAGCATGAAGGTATACGCCATGCCGCCGCCGATCAGGATGCGGTCGACCTTCTCGATCAGGTTCGTGATCACGGGTAGCTTGTCCGAGACCTTCGCGCCACCGAGCACAGCAACAAAGGGACGCGCCGGTCCGTCGAGCACGCGCCGGAAGGCGTCGATCTCGAGCTGCAGCAAGAGCCCGGCGGCCGCGGGCAGGATGCGCGCGGGTCCGGACACGGACGCGTGGTCCCGGTGGCAGGCGCCGAAGGCGTCGTTCACGAAGACGTCCCCGAGGGCCGCATAGGCAGCCGCCAGGTCGGGGGCGCCCTTGGTCTCGCCGGCGTGGAAGCGCACGTTCTCCAGCAGCACGATGCTGCCGGGGGCGGCTGCGCCAACCGCGCTGGCCGCGGCGTCGCCGATGCTCTCGTCCACCTTGGTCACGGCGCAGCCCGCGAGCTCGGACAAACGAGTTCCGATGGCATCCACGCGCATGGTCTCGACCACCTGGCCCTTCGGCCGGCCAAGGTGGCACATGATCACGGGTAGGCCGCCCGCCTTGAGCACGGCCGCAATGGTGGGCAGTGCAGCGCGAATACGCGTGTCGTCGGTGATCGCACCGGAGTCATCCCGGGGCACGTTGAAGTCCACGCGCATCAAGACGCGCTTGCCATTCATGTCCAGACTGTCGAGGCCAGCTTTGTTGAGGTTCATAACGGAGGAGGGAGCTCTGGGCGGTGCGAATCATAGAAAACAAACAGGGGACCAACCCAATCTAGGCTGGTCCCCCATCGGAAAGTCATCCGGTCAGGGACTACTTCTTGGCCGTGACCTTCTTGGCCTTTTTAGCACGGGCCTTCTTGGCTTTTTTAACGGGTGCCTTCATCTTGTGGGCCTTCTTCATCAGCTCGACCACGCGGTTGCTGTAGCCCCACTCGTTGTCGTACCAGCTGACGATCTTCAGCATGCGCTTGCCCATCACCATGGTGCAGCCAGCGTCGAAGATCGAGCTGTGGGGGTTGCCGATGATGTCCGAGCTGACGAGTGCGTCCTCGGAGTACTCGAGGATACCCTTCATGCTTCCCTTGGCAGCTTCCTTCAAGGCAGCGTTCACGGACTCGATGGTCACGGGACGCTTGGTCTCGACGACCAGATCGACCACGGAGCCGTCCTTGACGGGAACGCGCATAGAGCAGCCATCCAACTTGCCCGCCAGCTTCGGCAGGACCTGGCCCACGGCGCGCGCTGCGCCGGTGGTGGTCGGGATGATGTTCTCGGCGGCGGCGCGGGCGCGACGCAGGTCCGAGTGCGGGAGGTCGAGAATGCGCTGGTCGTTGGTGTAGGCGTGCACGGTGGTCATGAGACCGCCGACAATGCCGAAGCGCTCGTGCAGGACCTTAGCCACGGGGCCGAGGCAGTTTGTGGTGCAGGAGGCGTTGGAGATGATGCGGTCCGTGGCCTTGAGCTTCTCGTCGTTGACGCCGAGAACGATCATGTTGTCGATCTTGTCCTTGGGCGGAACGGTGAGCACGACCTTCTTTGCGCCCGCGGTAATGTGCTTCATGCAATCGGCCTTCGAGCGGAAGATGCCGGTGGCCTCGACGACGAAGTCGATCTTGCCTGCGGCGTGGTCGAGATTCGAGGGATCGCGCTCGGCGGTGATAGCAATCTTCTTGCCGTCGACCTTAATCCAGCCCTTGCCGGAGGAGACCTTGCCGTCGAAACGGCCGTGGACCGAGTCGTACTTGAGGAGGTGCGCCAGGGTCTTGGCGTCCGTCAAGTCGTTGATGGCGACGACTTCAACGCCGCGGGTCTGGGAGATGATACGGAAGACGTTACGACCGATGCGGCCGAAGCCGTTAATGGCGATACGCATGACGAATTGTGCTTTGGAGGGTGCTAGAGGGTGCTGAGGGGGTTTATCCCAAGACTAGCCCAGCTGGCCGAATCCCGGGGGGACTTCTGACCTTGCGAAAGTAGGGAGGCGCACTCATAGAAAGTCGCATAGACTCAATCATTGAGAGCGCGGCACCTTAGCCCGCAGGATCTGAAGAAGCTTCCCAAGGACTAGATCTTTCCAAAGGAAACGGGCGCAGAGACTAACTTCATTCACCGATTCATTCAATCGCAGACCCAAGCGAACCCCTTGACTTCTCACCCGCCTCCCCCGCCGAGCCCTAAGCCGGCGGGCCTCACCAGCCAGCTTGGACTACCGTCCCAGACTCCCTGGCCGGACCGCTGGGGACGCCTCGCCGCCCGTTTGGACATCGCCCCCGGGACCCCGGTTCTGGTCGCGCTGTCCGGGGGGGCCGACAGCGTACTGCTGGCCCACCTGTTGGCGGCCGCCGTGCCCGCCTCCCTGGCCCGGGCCGTCCACGTCAACCATGGCTTGCGGGGCGCCGACGCCGCCAAGGACGCCGAGTTCTGCGCCTCGCTCTGCCGCTCCCTCGGCATCCCCTTCCTTCTGCGCCACGCCGAGCTGGACCCCGCTGCCCCAAACCTAGAGGCCCGGGCGAGGTCGGCCCGCTACCGCATTTTATTAGAGGAGGCACGCAGCTCGGGCCACCTGCACATACTTACCGGTCACCACGCCGACGACGCCCTCGAGACCCTGATGCTGCGCTGGCTGCGCGGCACCGGACTCTCGGGCCTGGCCGGCCTGCGCGAGCGCCTGGTCATCCCCGGCGAGCAAATTGACGACCACCAGATCACAGCCGACGCTACCCCGGACATCAAGCCCGTTACCGTCTTGCGCCCCCTGATCGCCATGCGCCGGGAAGAGGTGCGCCGCATGCTGCGTGATCGCGGCTGCTTCTGGCGCGAGGACAAGTCCAACGTCGATCCGCGCTTTACCCGGAACAGGCTGCGCAACCAGCTACTACCACTCATCGGCGAGCACTGCGGTGACGAGGGCCTCAGCAACCTAGAGGCCTTCTCTAGCGCAGTCGAGTCCCTCGAGGACGACCTCGCCTCGGCCACAGCCCACCTGGGATGGCGCCCCTCATCCTTTGCAGCCGCATCCCGCGCTGGCGACCAAACCAGCCTTGGCGGCGACCTGGCCCGGGCCGACCTGATGGCCCTCTCCAGTCCACTGCGCCGCCGCGCCCTGTGGCGGCTCTTGAGCGAGGGCACCGGCCACCCCCCCGGCCGCAACCTGCTTGATCTGCTGCTCGACGACCTCGCCAAGGGCCAGTGCACCCGTCACAGCCTGCCTGGCTCGTGGATTCTTGTCATGCGAGCCCGGGAGCTGCAGCTCGTCCCTCCGACTCACTTACTCCACGCCGGCACCGCGCCCGCCGTAGATCGACTCGCCCCACCCGCCACACCCCAGGCCCTGCTGCCCTTCATGGAGCCGGAGTTTGAGCCCGACTCCGCACCATCCCAAGCCGCCGGTCCCCAGGCCATCGAGTCCCCGCACTTCGACCTCAAGGTGCCGGGTATCGTCACCCTGCCCGACGGTCGTCGGTTGTCTGCTGAGGTGCTCGAGCGAGCCCACCTCAAGGAGCTGCCCCGGGGAAGCTCCGCCGTGGGCCTAGACGCCCGTGCTATTCCGACCGAGCTCACCGTGCGCTTCCCCAGCTCCGGTGACCGCTTTCACCCCCTCGGCGCTCCAGGTTCCAAGCCCCTGCGGCGCTTCTTGGCCGGCCAGGGCGTTCCTAGGGAGGAGCGCTGCCGCGTACCCTTAGTGCTGTCCGGCAGCGAAATCCTTTGGACCGTTGGACTGCGCCCCTGTGAACCCCACCGGGTCCGCGACATGACCCAACAGGTGCTGCTCTTGACCCTTCACAGCAACTCTGCGGCCGAGCAGGCCTCAGTCACCGAAGAGCGGCCGAAGATCCCAGACAGCTTCTTCGATCCGCTAACGGACGTCGGCTAGGCCCGTTCCAAGGTAGGGATGCCGGAGTCTCCCCAAAACACACACTCCATGGCCTAATCGGTGACTTAGGTCCCATGTCTGGGTAACCTATGGGCCGCCCCTTGGCACCCTACCGACTCCTAAGGTCCCCGCCCGACTTTCATTCCTTGCTGTCCGCCGAATCCCAAGCCCTGCTCACCGCTAACCTCGGCGAGGTCCAAGCGCGCATATCCGCCGCCTGTGCGCAGTGCGGGCGCGATCCCGCCGACGTCACTTTAGTCGCGGTCACCAAGACCGTGGTGCCCGAGGTCGCCCACGCTTTGACTGAGCTTGGCCCTATGGATTTGGGCGAGAATCGCCTGCCCCCCTTCGACGCCAAGCTGCAGGCTTTCAAGGCCCTGCCCGAAGTATCCCAGCCCACCTGGCACTTCATTGGAAAGATCCAAAGCAACAAGGCCCGCCGCGTCATTGAACGCGCAGCTGTGATCCACTCCGTGGACAGCTTAAAATTGCTTCGCACCATCGGACGCGTGGCCTCTGAAACGGACCGGTGCCCTTCAGTCTACTTGCAGGTCAAGCACGCCACCTTGCAGGGTGACGAAGCCAAGACTGGCATGCAGCCCAGCGAACTTAAGCAAGCCATGGCGATCGCCGCCGAGCTAACCGAAGCCGGGCACATCTCCCTGGCCGGACTCATGGCCATGGCTCCCCTGGGACTCGATCCTTCGATCCAAAAGAGCGCCGCGGCGGAGACCTTCGCCCTACACGCCAACCTCGCCGCAAGCCTAGACGCCGGACTCTTTGCAGGCGGAACGCCGCGCCTGTCCATGGGCATGACCGGAGACCTCGAAGAGGCCATTGCCGCGGGCTCCACTTGCGTCCGCGTCGGCAGCGCCCTCTTCCGCGGACTCCCCCCCGAATTACGCAACGCCACGCCCGCGCAGACCGCGCCTCCAACTGCCCCATGAAGCCTCGCGTTTTCGAATACCAGGTCGGCGGTGAAGTGCGCCGTCACGCCATGCCAGCCTCGGGCTCTCTCGTGATCGGCAAGGCGCCCGGTCCTGCCAGCCCGAACGTGCTGCAGCTCGACTTTCCCGACCTGCGTGACTCCCACTGCATCATCGGGCGCACCAAGAGCGGTGGCCTAGCGATCAAGTGCCTAACCAAGGGCGACACCGTTAGCATCAATGGAGAGCACAAGTCCGCCGTCCGCCTGCGCGTCGGGGACACAGTTGCCCTGGGCGACATCCAACTCAAGCTCGCTGCCGGCGAGGAAGAGGCCGCGGTCGAGCCGGCCCCAAAGCCGGTAGCAAGGACAAAGCCCAAGGGCAGCCTGCCCGAGCGCATCGGCGGATTTCGTATTCACAAGAGGCTCGGCAAGGGCGGCATGGGCGAGGTCCTCTTGGCCACCCAGGAGAGCCTTGCGCGCCAAGTGGCCCTGAAGCTGCTCAAAGCCGAACTGGCCGCCGATGGCGACTTCGTGTCGCGTTTCCAAGCGGAAGCCAGGGCGGCTGCCGCTCTTAATCACCCCAACGTGGTTCACGTCTACGATGTAGGCGTGGCCGAGGGTCGCCACTACCTCGCCATGGAATACATGGAGGGCGGCACGCTGGAATCGAAGCTGCGCAGCCAGGGCCCCTTGGCCTGGCCCGAGGTAACCCACGTTCTGCGGGAGGCTGCCAAGGGACTGGCCTATGCGGAAGAGCGCGGCATCGTGCACCGGGATATCAAGCCCGACAACCTGATGCTTGATGGCGCCGGCGCGGTCAAGCTGGCGGACCTGGGTCTCGCCACCGAGACCAAGTCCGAGGCAGGCGACGCGAAGATCCTGGGCACACCCCACTTCATGGCGCCCGAACAGGCCCGCGGTGCGGCCGTCGACCACCGCGCCGACCTGTATGCCTTGGGCGCAACCGCTTGGCGCTTGCTCACATCCAAGACGCCCTTCGAAGGTGCCACCACCCGCGACATCCTGCGCGCCCACTTCACCGAACCCGTGCGCCCGCCGAGCCAGGTGGTTCCTGGCATCCCCGGCAGCCTTGATGCGATCATCGTCAAGCTCATGGCCAAGGATCCGAACGATCGCTTCGCGTCCGCGCGCGCCTTGGGAGCGGCCCTCGAGGAGTCGGCTGATTCCAGCGCGGCCACGAAGTCCAAAGCGCCGCTCCTTGTCGCCGGCCTGGTCGTGGTCGCGGGGATAGGCTACGGGCTTTTTGGCGGTGGCAGCGAAGAGCCTGCAGCTCCAGGGAAAGCCCCAAGCGGCGGCAACCTAGACATCGTCGAGCAGGGCGGAGACACGCCCGGCCAGAGCTTCCCCGAGATGCCTAAGGTAGAAACCAACACAGACGTAATCGGTACCGGCACCGCGGGCGCAGGCAACGACGACGAGGCTCTCCAGAAGCTTGAGAACCTAGCGCGGCAAGCCTACGGAGGCCTCCAGCAAATCCAAGATCCCGCCCCGCGCCAACAGGCGCTCCTGGATCTCGCCGGTTCCTTCCCAGGCACGACCATTGCGACCGAAGCGACCCTAGAAGCCGAGACCATCGGCAAGCAGCTCGCCTCGGCCTCCGCAGCTGCCCTGGCGCAGGCCGACCAGCTGAAAGACTTACTGGGTGTTTTCCCGGCGCTCGTCAATCAGTCTCCAAAGACAGAAACCGGTGCGCCGTCGGACCCGGACGGCCTTCTGGCCGAGCTTCTAAAGGTCCCCGGCCCCGGCATCCCGTCCCTGATGGCCGAGTTCGAGGCCGAGCGCGACAAGTATCTTGCCCAGACACTCCAGAGCGCTACCGCCTACGTTGACTCGGAGCTCCAGGCTGCCGACGCAAGCGCCCAAGCTGGCGACTTCGATGCCTACCGCGACCGGTTGACCGCGCTGTTGCCGTACTTCGGCATGGACTCTTTGGAAGCAGGGACTGAGTCGGAGGACAGCGGGCCCGGACCAGGTCGATCCAAAGAGAGCTCGACGGACAGCGACAGCTCAAGCTCCGGCGGACCCGATTCGGACACGCCAAAGGAAGACAACGCAGAGACTAAGGCTGGCATCCAGCAGCAGCTATCTCCCTCGTGGTTCGGCGAACAAGACAAGGATGAGTCCACGACTGAAGAGTCCACGACCCCCGAGTGGATGCTACGCCTCGGCCCCCTTGGCCTCGATGGCTTCTTGGCCCGGGATCGCCAGGCCCGCGAGCTTATTGTGAACGCAAGCATTCGCAAGGTCGCCTGGCTCGACACCCAGCAGCGTACCGACGAGGCCAGCATGGGCAAGGCCCTTGGAGGCTTTGGCCCCATGTCCTTCGAGGCGGGCTTGCGGACCATGGACTTCCAGCGCGCTTCGGCCTTGGTGGCACCGCTCTCCACCGGTCTTGGCAGCGCTCTCAACAAGGGCTCCATGGAGAGCCTGACCAAGGACCTCGAGAGGGCAGCTGCCGCAAAGGCGCTCTTCATCTCCTCCTTCGCTGCCGGCGAGTGGCGCCGGGACACTCTTCCCGACCCCCACGGCAAGTCTAAGCAAGCGACGGCCGTGACCCAGAAGATGATCACCTTGAGCACGCGTTCAGACACCGGCAGCAAGGACGTGCCCTGGTCCGAATACATGGAGGACCCCAAGTTGATCGCAAGCCTCTTCAGCAACAGGCTGCGTCGTGAACTGACTGCGGAAGAGCGCTCGGGCGTCAGTGCAATCATTCGCATGTCCGCCGTGCTGAACGCCGTGCATGAGGCCAACCGCATGCTCGATCCAGCCGATAATCGCAAGTTCGACGAGGACGATGTCGAGTCCATGGTCGAGGGCTTTGGGGCCTGTGCGGAGTGGGACACGGCGATGAGCGCCGAGATCACGATCCGCGAGCGCCAAGCCGCAGCCGTACTCGGCCAAGCCCTGACAGCCAAGCTTAGCGGTGAACCCGCCACCTCCGCCGCCCACCTCGAGCACCTGCTCAGGGACTGCCGCAAGAGCCTGCTGGTGCTGCTGCTGACCGACGGCAGCGACTGGCGCGCAACCACCAAAAAGTAACCATGACTGCATCCCCCCTCGATGCCCTTGTACTCAACACCACCGCTGCCCTTCGCGACGCTGGCGTTCCCGATCCAGATGTCCTATGCCTGCTTGGCACAGGCTCTGATGCGCTACCCTTTGCGTTCACGGCAGAGCTAACGAGCTTGGCCTTGGATGGCATCGATGCAATCCCTGCCCTTTGGCGCGACGCTAGCCTTAGCTTTGGACAACTGGATGACGGCTCCGGCGGCAACGCAACGATCTGGGTCCTAGACGACCTAGGCTTAGACGCCCCGATGGATCCAGAGGAAGCCGCCTTCGTGCGTGGATTTCCGGTCTGGTTGGCAGGGTCCTGTGGTGCCAGCCTACTAATCCACACCAGCGCTGCCGGAACCCTACGAGATGGGCTTTGCGCTGGAAACCTCGCCGTACTCCAGGACCACCTTAACCTGTCTGGAACCACGCCCCTCTACGCCCTCGGGGAGAGCAAGCTCGGTCCTTTGTTTCCGGACGTCTCTACCCTGCACACCGCCGGCCTTCGAGAGAAAGCCGGCGAACTGGCCAAGCAACAGGGCATCGAGCTGGCCGAGGTCATCGCAGCCTGTGCGGCGCCCGTCTCCCTGGCAACCCCCGCCGAGCGCGCTTGGTTCCAGAAGGCTGGAGCCGAAGTCTGGATCCAAGGCTTGGCTGGCCCACTGCTCGCTGCTGCCCACGCCGGCCTATCGGTTATGGCGCTGACCGCTATCACCGCCGAAGGCGACGGCCCCACGGACATCCCTGCGATGCTCGGGGCCTCCTCTGTAGCCGCGCCCAAGATGGCCGCTTTATTGCACTCCCTTACTCCCGCCATCGTTCGTTTCGCAGGCTGCGCGGCCGGAGAGTCAAAGTGACCCACCCGCGCATCGCTGTACTCGTCTCGGGCGGTGGCCGGTCCCTAGAAAACTTGCAGGAGCTTATTCAAGCGGGAAAACTTGAGGTGGAGATCGGTCTAGTGATCTCTGACCGTCCTGCCGTGTTTGCCCTGGAGCGCGCCGAGCGCTTGGGTATCCCAAACCTAGTTGTACCTCGCTGCGATTACGACAGCCACGAGGCGTACTCGAACGCAGTCTTTGGCGCGATCGAAGAGGTAGGACTGGACCAGACCAAGCCCCCGATCACCTTGGTCGTACTCGCCGGCTTCCTCCGCCTCTTGCTGATCGCCCCCGGCTGGTCCGGCCGAGTTATTAACATCCACCCAGCCCTATTACCTGCCTTTGGGGGCAAGGGGTACTTTGGAGACCACGTCCACAGGGCCGTGCTTGAAAGAGGCGTCCAAGTCACTGGCTGCACCGTTCACTACGTCGACGACATCTACGACAACGGCAAGGTCCTACTCCAGCGCTGGATACCCGTCCCCAAGGGGATCGATTCCCACGGTCTTGGCGATTTGGTCTTTGCAGAGGAGACCCTTGCCCTACCCGAGGCTATCCGGCTGCACTTCTCCAAAGTGCAGCCGATTTAGCTTCATGCGGATGGAATGGCAGGTAGCCCGATGACACCTCGAGGCATGCCCTCAAGCCATGTCTTGATCCAAAGCTATCTTGCGACCTAGTCGCTGCGCGCGGGAGTCTAGGTCTCTGCGAAAGGAACCCTTGACCGACGGAGCGTGGGTGACGAGGGCCTTGCGAGCTCGCTCGCAGGCTGCCAGGGCCGCCGGATAGTCTTTCTGGCCGTGCTCTAGGAGCTTGGCGATCTCGACTTCGATCCTGGGGGTCAGGTGATCCTGGACGGCGTTGGCCAAGGCTTGGTATTCGGAGAGGGTTGGCTCGCCAGCGAGGCGGCGGGCATCGGCTTGCCAGAGGGCTAAGCGGCGTGGCAAGCGAGGCGTGTGTGATTTAGCTAAGGGGTCGGTTGCCTGCGTAGAGGTCGCAGCTTGGCCGCTTTCGAGTTGGGCTTCTACGGCGGCGAGCAGGCTGGCTTCTTGGGTGCGCTGGCAGCGGGTCTTGGCTAGGGACGCTAGGCCGAGCAAGCGCGAGAGCTCGGGGCCTTCGAGAGGGGCGTTGTCGGGGCGGATACGCTCGGTGGTTTGGGCAAGATGTGCCGTGAGCGTGGCCAAGGACCAGACGTCATCGGCGTTGTGGCGGAAGACGTGCTCAAGTAAGTGCTCGCGATCGGCGAGGAAGTCGAACCAGGCTTCGGGAGCGTAGGCACCGGACAGGTCGTCTGCACGCTGTAGTCCGCAGAGCTCGCGCTCCATCGTGGACAGCTTGCCATTCTCAAAACCAAAGCGATGAGGCTCGTCCTTGGGTTGGAACTGACGTATCTCGCGACCGGACTCGGCGCCTCCAGCCACAAGCTTGTCCCACAGGGTACGGCGGCTGTAGAGCCGGTTGAGGGGATGGTACAGGTCCAAGTGCGGCATGCCATCGAACGGAGGCTCGATCTGGTGCATGCGCATTTTGTCCTCCAGTCGGTGACGGTCAAATGACTTGCCGAAGAAAGAGACCAGTGCGCCGGACTTTCGGATGCGCTCGGCGGTCTCGTGCAGGAGCGCGCACTCTTCATCCGGTGTGCGCAAGAAACCCTGCCACAGTTCAAAGACCTCGCCGTCAAAATGACCAAGGGCCACCATAAAGGGCCAGGTTCCGACACCACCGCCTAGTCCGGTAGTCTCGATGTCCAGGTACACGGCCTTGGCCCCGTCGAAGTTTGCCAGGTTTGTGTCTTGGACTAAGGGCGCGATGCGCTCCCCCGTGGCGCCCGTTGCCCACTGCAACTGCCAAGTGCCGTGGATGTCCTTGGCCGAACGCCGGATAATACGCGCGGCGTAGGTGCCTTTAGTGTTCTGAAAGGTGTCCAGGTCCCGAGGCACTCCCTTGGACTTGGGCAGGTCGGGTTTCGAGGGAGGACCAGGCTTGCCTGTCCTCAGTCGAGTGCCCTCGGGATGAAGCTGGCCAGGCGTCCCATCACGCGACTTGAGCTTTTGGCGAAGCCAGACGGGCATACCTCCTTGCTTGGGTCGCCTTGGGTCGCTTGGCGACCGACCTTGCTTTCGAGGCCTGCTTTGGGATGCATTCCCCCCATCATCGGCGCCATCTTCGCGCCTTAGACGGCGCAACTTGTCACGGAAAGACTCCATGCCATCTTCCCGGGGCACTTAGCCCCGCAGTGCCTCCGGTGGCTTACCTTCGGGAACGCCGGCGGGCTCCGGCGCAAGGTCCTCTGTCGCGACGGGTCGACCGCCTTCGATTAAGTGTTCGAGCAGCAAGCCAACGGCGCGCTTACCTTCGGGACCCGACTCCTCCGGGGGCCCGACGCATGCGGGGCAGCCATGGCTGCACTCGCAATGGCGCAGGACTTCCAGGGCTGCGCCAAAGACCTCGTCCCAGGCATCGAAGAACAACTTCACGAGGCCGATGCCCCCGTGGTGGCGATCAAACAGGAAGAGCGCCGGCCGCTTAAAACTACCAGATGCTAGCTGGGCGCTGACACCCAAGTCGGCGCTCTTGCAGCGCAAGAAGAGCGGCGCGACTCGCTTGAGTAGCGAACCCAGTGCGTGCCAAGTGGAGCCGCGGTCGGCAATCAGATCATCGCCCTCCAACAGACGCGCCAGGCTTTCGTTCGAGACCGTCAAAACGAAGGCGTCCGTGTCGAGCTCTTCGGGTGGCAGGTGGATGTCCTCGGAGCCGACATTCTCGCGCGTGTAGAAGCGGATCTTCTTGTACAACGTGGCTAAGGTCGTGACGTGGACCTCGCCGCGCCAGATCGAAAAATCCTCGGCGTGCTCGTCGACCAGCCCGCGCCGGTGGCGCTCCTCCAGGCGCAGGACGCGAACCTCGACCTCGGTGTGCGCATCGGTAAAGTAATCACTGGCGACCTTGCGCCCATAGGCGCGGCGGTTCTCATAATCAAAGCGCTCGATCTTCCAGATCTCGCCTTCTACCTGGTAGATGGCACCCTCGTGAACAGCCGTAATCGAACCCTCGCGGTCGGTCTCGCCGATGGCGTCGCCGCTCTCCACGTCGAAGATGAGCACATTGTCGGGCTCGTTGCCTGCCAAGGATACGTCCTTCGCCGGGTAGGCGTCTTGGGTGAAGTACCAGGTGTCCTTGCTCTTTAGGAGGAAGCCAGACTCGTCGGTAAAGTAGTCCAAGATATCGACCACGTGGGGAGAGGGACCGAAGTCGCGTACGACCTCGTCGCCACTGGCCGCGTCAATCTCCGAGCGGAACGGCAGCTCGAAGGCTGCGCACTTGATCTGCTCACTCAGGATGACAGGGTTGTCCGGATCCACGCCCAGGCGCTCGCGGGGGGCATCAAACAGGTATTCGGGATGAGCACAGAGGTACTGGTCCACGGGGTCGGACCTGCAGATCATGACCGCTAGGCTCGAGCTCCCCCGACGCCCCACGCGCCCAACACGCTGCCAGAAGGAAGCTTGGCTACCGGGATAGCCGACCAGTACTGCAACGTCCAAGCTTCCAATGTCGATGCCAAGCTCAAGTGCGTTCGTTGTCACCACGACCTTGACGCGACCCTCCTTCAGGTCCGTCTCGATCTCGCGACGAAGATCCGGCAGGTAGCCACCGCGATAACCGCGCACCTCTTCCGCCTTAATGCCCATACGCCCCGCGCATTCCTTTAAGTAGCGTGTCAAGACCTCGACCCCCGTGCGCCGATTGCAGAAAAAGATCGACTGATGGGTCGGCCCCACCAAGGTGAGCGCGATGCGGCGCGCTTCTTCCAGGGCATTTTTCCGCAGGCCTGCCACGGGATTAACCATCGGCGGATTGTAGACGCCGAAGATGCGCTCGCCCGAAGGCGACTGGTCTTGGTCAATCAACACCACCTCACGGCCGGCCAAGAGAGCGCCGTGCTCTTGGGCATTGCGAAGGGTAGCCGAGGACATCAAGAACTTTGGCTCGGCCCCGTAGTGATTCGCGATGCGCCGCAACCTGCGCAGCACGCCTGCGACATTCGAGCCAAAGACCCCGGACAGGGTGTGCACTTCATCGATCACGACGTGGCTCAGGTTCGCAAACAGGTCCGCCCACTTAGAGTGGTTCGGCAGGATGCCCTGGTGCAGCATCCACGGGTTGGTCAGGATCACCTGGCCACGCTCGCGCAGAGTACGCCGCACACTAGGCGGCGTGTCCCCGTCATAGGTATACGAATGCCAGTCCTCGCCGAGCTCCTCGATGCGCGTGTTGAAGACCTTCGACTGATCTTGAGAAAGGGCCTTCGTCGGGAAGAGCCAGAGAGACCTGGCGCGCCCCTTGGTCTCCAGTAGCTTCTGCATCACGGGCAGAGTGTAAGCCAGAGTCTTGCCTGAGGCCGTCGGCGTCGTAATCAGTACATCGCGACCAGCCAGGGCCGCGTCGATCGCCCGGGCCTGGTGACCGTAAAGGCCTTCGTAACCCTGACCGCGCAGTACGTCGACGAGGCGACCGTCCAAGCCTACTGGGAAGGCCAGCACGTCCACATCTTGGGCGGGAATGCGTCGCCAGTGGCGGAAGCTGGCCCGCAGTTCTGGATCCGCTTGGAGGGCGGCCACGACGTCCTCGACCTCGCGCCCCTCACGGGCACGCCGGGCGCCGCCGCTCTGTAATCCTGGGGCCCCCTCTGTTCGCTCTTTGTTCGGCATGGCCCTAGGCTAACCCGCCCGAAAGCGACATTCAAGGGGCTCGCGGCAAAGTCCCCCTGGCAGGTAGACTATTGCTATGGCCCCCATGATCAGCACCTGCGAACAGGTCCATTTGAACCGCACCGCGACTGTCATCGACCTGGCGTTTGTGGACGAACGCGTATCCCTCCGCAAGCTCAAGAGGTCTGGGGGCTTGCTTGTGCTTGTAAACGACAAGCAGGTCACAGGCCGTGACGCCCAGAGCAACTTGGCCGTATCGACCGAAGCCGTGCTCCTGATGCTTGTCCCTTCTATAGGGGGGTAGCCATGCTCTTCGGGAAGAAAGCTCCGGATGGGTTTCACCTACCCAAAAGCCACCCAAGCGCGCTGATTCACGAGCAAATCACCGCTGTATTGGTCGAGCAATCGAATCATCCACACCAGCCCCCCCCACTTAGGCTCACCAAGGCTGGGGCGCTGCTTCTCAAGGCCAACGTCACCGAACGGCGCCTTGTCCTTCTAGCTTTTTGCGAGCGCGTCGCAGAGGCGGTCGACGACTTCCAGCCCGTGCTGCGCCAAAACCTTGCGTGGCTTCTGCGCGCGGACCTACAACTAGGTGAAGCAGACTACTTCATCCTAACCAGCGCGATTCTTCCCAGTACTTCACTGGCCAGCTACTCAGGCCCGCCGGAAGCAACCTCTGCCGTATTGAAAGCACTCATACGCGCCGAGCGGGGAGGCTACCTAAGTGACCGCATCCTTGACCTTGTGCTCGACTACGTAACTCGTCTGGAAGCCGAAACCACGGATGCAAAGCAGATTGTGATCTGCAACCAGCTGCTCAAGCGCGCGCCCCAGACTCCCCTAACGCCGACCGAGCCCTGGTCCAAGCGGGCCATTCGCCAGACGACCGCCATGGCTGGGCCGCGCTCGGAGGCTTGGGTCACCCTGTTCTGCCACTGCCAATTGGCCAAGAGCGCCAAACCCACCGCAAAGTGGCGCAAACAAGCCTTACTGAACCTCGCCCAGGTCGGCGCAGACTCGTTCCACGAGCATATTTCAGAGTGGTTGCCCCTGCTGGAAAAGCCACGCAAGAAGACCAAGGAAGAGACGAACTCGGAGTACCCCCACGACGCCGGCTACCAGCTGCTCGACAACCATCAGAACATCCTGTGCGGGCTTGTCTGGATCGCCGGAATGGCGCCCTCCTCTGAAACGACACGCTGCCTAGGCCAGCTAACCCTAGCTATGTTCCGCAGACTCAAAGGCCAGGGCCTTCGAGCCCCGCGCATCGGCAACGCATGCGTCTGGAGCCTGGGCGAGATCGGCGACGAACAGGCCTTGGGGCAGCTTGCCTGGCTCAAGGTCAAGGTCAAGCTGAAGTCGGCCCAGAGCCAGATAGCCAAGGCTCTTCTCGCCACCGCCGAGCAACTGGGCATCACACACCAGGACCTCGAAGAGATGTCGGTGCCGACCTACGGCATGACCGAGGTCGGCATCCGGCGGGTCGCCTTTGGCGAACTCACCGCAGAGCTCCAGATTGCCGGCACCGACCAGGTCAACCTGTCGTGGATCAAGCCCGATGGCAAGCGCCAGAAGTCGATCCCCGCGGCCATAAAAAAGAACCAGCTCGATGAGCTAAAGAGTCTGCGTGCCGACATCGCCGACCTAAAGAAGATGCTGCCCGCTCAGCGCAATCGCATCGACACCTTGTACTTGGAGCAGCGCAGTTGGGACACTGCGACATGGCGTGAGCGCTATATCGACCATCCCTTAATTGGCACCATCGCGAGGCGATTGATCTGGAGCTTTGACGACGGCGGCGAGACCACCGCGGCAGCTTGGCTCGATGGCGACTTACAGAATGAGCCTGCTACTGAGCAAGTCCCCGTCCCCAGTGGACAACTAGTAGATGTCCATGGACAGCCCTTCCAGGCCTCTCCATCCGCTACCGTTAGCCTCTGGCACCCGATCCTTCACCCGGTCGAGAACATCCATGCCTGGCGCGAGTTCATCGAGTCTCGCCAGATCACCCAGCCCTTCAAGCAGGCCCACCGCGAGGTCTACCTGCTCAACAACGCCGAGCGCACCGCGAGAACCTACTCCGACCGCTACGCCGCCCACATCCTCAAGCAGAACCACTTCTACGCCCTCTGCGCCCAGCGCAACTGGCGTAACACACTACGCCTGCTGGTTGATGACGAGTACGAGCCCACAACTCGTCTCTTGGAAGCCTGGGGACTGCGGGCGGAATTCGGAGTCAAAGGTGCTTGCGCAGACCACTCGATCGACCTTAACAACTCTGGAACTTGCCAGTATTTAGCCACGGACCAGCTGCGCTTCTATCCCATCGACGGCGCCATAAACAGCGCTCACGCCGGCGGTGGTGGCTACTCGCCTTCACAAGGCGATACGGACGAGGACATCGGCCTAGAGCTTGCCAAAGTCCCACCCCTCGTCCTGTCGGAAGTTCTGCGCGATATGGACATCTTCGTTAGCGTCGCGAGCATCGTCAACGATCCAAGTTGGCTTGACGGTGGAACGGCAACCGAGCATCGAGACTACTGGAACTCCTTCAGCTTTTCCGAGCTCTCAGGGTCCGCGAAGTCACGTCGCGAACTCTTTGAGAAGCTCGTGCCCGAACTCGCCATCGCCGACCGCTGTTCCCTCACCAAACGCTTTCTCGTGGTCAAGGGCGACCTGCGCAGCTACAAGGTCCACCTTGGCTCAGGCAACATTCTCATGGCGCCCGACGACCAGCACCTTTGCATTGCCCCGGCAACGAGTTCCGCCGCTAGAAAGGTCTATCTGCCCTTCGAAGGCGACGGCCGCACTGTATCGATTCTCTCCAAGGCTTTGCTGCTCGCCGCCGACACCAAGATCAAAGACGAGGCGATCCGCAGCCGGCTCCATCGCAGCTAAGAGCGCAACCTAAAGCAAGTGGTCCAGGGCATCCCATAGCCCAGGAAAAAGGTTGGCTCGGCCGCGATCCTTGGCATCGGATGCGGGGGTGAGCTCGCAGGGGTCGGGGGCGCCGGCGCCGTTGCCGATGGTAAAGACCACGGTCTCGGCAGGGCGACCTCGTGGCCCAGGTTCGGCAGGGACATTTAGGGTGACCTGGATAGGCGCGGACAGGGCCGGGCGCTCGTCGAGGTCCCAAGTAAGGGTCTTGATCGAGCGCAATCGGTCCACGATCAGCGCGAAGTCCTTGGCCTCTTCCGTGGCTCCGGCTTGGTTCCATCGCCCGGTATCCCCGCTGCGCTCGAAGGTCACGGACTGGATCTCGGCGGTTGCAGAATCGGGCCCCGGGGTTACGCGCTCGAGCACCACCGTGCTGATGCGCAGCTCCTCGTACTCATGAACGCGCCGGTCAAGGAAGTGCTCGGGCCCGGTGAGTAGCATGTCCCTAGGGGCCTTCGACACCTCGACGATGGCCTGGTCCCCGAAGCGCCGGAACAGGTAGCCAGTCGAGTCAGGCTCTGAGTCGCGTGCGAATTCACCGCCGCGCTCTTGGCCAAACATGTCTACTGAGATCGTCTCGGCCACGAACATGGCTGGCCAGGTTTCGCTTGGGCGGATTTCACCCAGCTCGGCTTGGCGGAACTCGGCCAAGAAGGCCTCGACGAGATCTGTGGCTGCGGGTAGCTGCTCAATAGCCTTGCCCGTTGCGGTCTGGCCGGAGACGACCCAACGGCTGCCGCCCAGCCCGTCCTGTAGTCGTTCGAGCTTCGTGGCCTTCCCGGCAGCCTGATATGTAAACGAGTCAGCGCCTGCCAGGTCACCCCGCAAGATGCGGTAGTCAAAGAAGATGGTAGCCGGCGCCGAGCAGAGCATCACGGTGTCCGAGGTCACCTCGAACACCGTTGGCTTGCCCTTGATTCGGCAGAGCCACTCGGCTTTGTCGGCATCGTAACCAGATTGGTGCGAAAGGTCCCGTTCGGTAGGCGTGCGTGAGAACTCAAGGTGGAACGACTCGCCATCGGCATTGCGCAACTCGATCTCCATCTCAGGATCATCCAGACCGAAGAGCCCGGGAATCTGAGCGGCTTCCGCTTGAAACCCAGTGCAGTCCAGCTGGGAAAGGGCGCGGAGTAAGAGCGAGAGTGGCTGGGGGTCCATCCGGCCATCAAAGGGCGCACTCATGCGCCACCCCGCCTTGTCCGATTGGAAGTCGAGGTCGATTCCCTCCCAAGCCTCGCCCCGAATAAGGGGGTTGGGGACCTTGGGCTTGGCTGGTCCAATGGACACGCCAATGTCGATTTGAGTATTCAGGGTCTTAGCGCCTGTGCGCCGGAAGGCGATGATGTCCTCGGGGTCAAACCGCAGGATATCCTTCTTTCGATAGTCCGGAACGAATCGCTGGAATGTCGACTCGAGGGTCCGGGTCACGCGCATGATATGGCGCTTGCCATCGGGGCCTGTCGACGCCAGGAACAGGCGCTTCGGATCGAGGTCGGGATCGCCAATCTCAATGCGCCAGCGGCCGCTGACCTGGGCAACGTCGCTGTCGGCAAAGGTAAAGTCGCAGATAACCTTCGGTGGCTCCAGCCCTGCCGCTTCAGCCGTGACATCCAAGACCTCGACACCGCGGCTGCGCTGGAGAGTTGTGAACAGCAGATTTAGGATGCTAGGCTCGGCGGGCCAGGCCACGGGGTCGGTCAGGAACCAAGTCCCGGCCCCGTCGCGCTCCATAGTCACCTGGGTGCCGTTGCGGAGGTTGTCGATGCGCAGGCCCGCAAGGCGCGTGAAGTCATCTTGGCCTATCCCGGCCAGCAGGGCTTGGCTTTGCCCGAGAACCTTGATTTGCTCTTGGTCGTCGGTTTTCTTTTGCTCGTTCCACTGGCTAAGTCCGTAGAGGGCTCCCACCAGCACCAGAATGATTAGGGTCGCACTCTTGTGCATTAGTCTCGCCTCCGCCAGGCCAAAAAGAGACCGACTGCGGCAAAGAGTCCGGGAAGCCCCCACCAGGCGATCAGCCGCAGCTGCACGATCTCCGTACCGCGGGTCACATCCATCATGGTGCGCTCCTCGCGGTAGCGCCGCACGCGTACATTGAACTCGCGCTCAGCAAGCCAGTTGGCGCTGTTCAACAAGAAGTCGCGGTTATAGTTGAAGAGTGCGTTAGTGGCAAAGTCCGCACAGGCGATGCCCACGATGCGCGCCCGCTCGGGCAAGTTGTCAAAGTCCGCCTCCTCGCTGTTGGCGCGCTCTCCCACAGGAAACTCGACGGCCATGGCCAGGCGCACTGCCCCCCTGGGCTCGGCGATGTCCGGGAACTGGTCATAGTTGCCCTGGTCATCCGGGAGGTCGAGCCAGGTCTCGCGCCCCTGGGCCCGGTTAGGGGAGACCATGAGGTCGAGCAGGGTGCCGCCAGTCGGTGGCTGCCCTCGTTCGAACGAGCGCGACCGAGACACCCGCGTCTTCCGCAGGTGGTCGCGGATCGGCTTGGTGATCGGGTGCGTCGCACTGAGGCCAACCCCATTATCCCCCACAAAGAAGGCAGCACACGCAACATCTTGTACCACCATGACACCGCGATCGGGGTCTAGGATCGGAACACAGGCAATACCGGGTTGGGTAAGCATGCCGTAGTCGTGCAGCAGGTCGCCCATCGACCCGGGACCTTGAAACAGCCCCTGCCCAGGGATGACTAGCAGCCGTCCGCCCGCATCGACGTAGCGGCGGACGTAGTTGATCTCTTCCGGAGCAAAGGGATCCTCAGGGGCGACGATCGCCAGGATCGTAGTCTCCTGGGGAATGGCTCCGTTCTCGCCGGAGTCCCAAACCCCTACGACGAAGCCGTCCCCCGCGAGGGCACGAGCAAACTCACCCATCGAAAGAGCATCAGCACCCTCAGGGTCGCGCTCGCCGTGGCCAGAGGAGAACAGAATCCTGGGGCGCTCAGCGGTACCAACCTTGAGCAGTCCCTCCACAAGGGCCTGCTCGCCCTTAAAGCTGGCCACCTTCCATTGAGTCCGCTCCGCATTGGTTGGATCAAGCTCGCAGATGTCGGGTACTAGTCGCAGCATTGCACGGCGACCACCCTGGTCCAGGACAATGCTCTGGTCCTCGGCGCCCAGTTCTTGCATCTTGGAGCGGGCGCTCACTAGGTCTTCCATATCCTGAACTTCGATCTCAAACTTTCCAGCGTTCATGCTCGAGGCCACCAAGAGCAGGTCCATCATTCGGCTGCGGGCTTCGCTGGCGGCCGCGCTCTGGACGGTGTTCTCGTAGCGAAAGAACACGTGGGCCGTCACAGGCTCCTCGAGCTTTTCGAGTTGGTCAGCCGTCGTCGGGTCTAAGGTGTTGCGACCAACTTCGGATAAATCGAACCGCATCCGAAAGCGGCCCTCTTCCGAGAGGTTCAGGACAAAGTACAGAAGCCCGACGGCTGCAATGCTGATCAGCGTGACGCTAAATCCGAGGTACAGGCGACGACGCCCTGGAGACAGGCTGGGATCGATCCACTTCATGACCACATCCTCCGGCCTTCGACGATGCGCGTTGCCGCGAATAAGAACAGACCGGTCCAAGCCAAGAAGAAGATCACGTCCGCCGAATCCAAGGCACCGCGCATGAAGGACAGTTGCAAGTGAGTCAGCACATCCAGTTTTCCGGCCAGGGCGTTCAGCGCCCGGCCCACGGTCCCGCCGAGGGACCCAGCGCCCATGGGCAAAACCAGCAGTGCGATATTGAAGATGAAGCCAAGGAAAGCTGCCAGGAGAGGCGTGGATGAGAGAGCGCTAGCCACCATACCAAGGGCCGAGAAGAGCGCCGAGACGAGCACTGCGCCCAGGTAACCAAGGGCCATCTGGCCCCAGTCCGGGGAGACGCCAAGCAGCTCCAGGGTCAGCCCGTAGATCGGGACCACCGCCCAGAGCACGCTCAAGAAGACCACAACGGCCAGGTGCTTACCTAGGATTACGGCGCCGTCGGTGACCGGGGCCGTGAGTAGGAACTCAAGCTGCCCACCCTTGGACTCCTCGCTGATAGTGCGCATAGTCAACAGCGGCGGAAGACTGATCATCAACATCCAATACGCGCCGCTTGTGCCCAGCATGTAGTTGAAGGCGCCGTCCACGTCACCGCCACTGCCCATCAATGCGGCGACAACCATAAACCCGTTCAGGCAGATCGCCGCGACCAGCAGGACCCAGGCCAAGGGGGTGAGAAAGAGCCCAGTGAGCTCCCTTTGGAAGATGGCTCGAAAACCACTCATGCTTCGGCTCCCTGTTGCGGCGAATCTGAGCCGGTTGAGCCGGGCTCTGGGCCAGCAGGCTTTAGCTCTGCAGTGTCGGCATAAGCTACCCCCTCAGGAGAGTCTCCCCCATCGTGCTTGGAGAGCGCTGCCTCCTCCTCAGTGGCGCCGGTGGCGAGGCGACCAAAGAGCTGCTCGAGGCTGGGTTCATGCCAGGAGAGCTCCCTAAGGATCCAGCCCCGCGCGGCCGCCAACAAACCCACAGCCTCGGCGGGGTTCTGCTCAACACGCAAGGTTGCCTCGAGGGCGTCCCCGCGCTCACGCACAAAGATGGCTCCCTCTTGGGCTAGCTCATCCTTGCAGAGCACGCCAGCCAGGGCGCGCTTGAGTCGCAGCCCGTCGGTGCTCGATGCGGCAACGACCAGCTTGAGGTGCGAGCCGCCCAGCTTCTTTAGCAGCTCGTGTTTCGTTCCGTCGGCAACCTTTGCTCCCTTGTGAAGCAAGATCAAGCGCCCGCAGACCGCCTCGATCTCGGGCAGGATGTGGCTGGAGATCATGACGGTGTGCTCTTCGGCCAGCTCGGCGACGAGGCGCCTGACACCAACACGCTGGAGCGGATCCAGACCGCTGGTTGGCTCGTCCAAGATCAGAACGTCGGGTTCGTGCAGCAGAGCGACAGCAATACCAACGCGCTGGCGCATTCCCTTCGAGAGCTTGCCCACCAGGCTACGCGAGCGGTCGGACAGGCCAACGCGGTCGAGCACCTCGCCCGTGCGGCGGCGGATGTCGGCGCGCTTCATTCCAAACAGCCGGCCCTGAAACGCAAGCATCTCCGAGACGCGGTGCTCGCGATAGAGGGGCACGCCCTCGGCCAGATAGCCGATCCGGCGGCGCACCTCGAGTGAGTCCGTCAACACGTCGAAGCCGCCAATCCGTAGGCTGCCACTCGTCGGCGGCAGGTAGCCCGTCATCATGCGCATGGTCGTGGACTTACCAGCGCCGTTCAAGCCCAAGAAGCCAACGACCTCGCCCTTCTCAACTTCGAAGGTGAGGTCATCCACGGCGGTCAGGCTACCAAAGCGGCGTGTTACATTTTGTACGTCGATCATAGGGGGTGCACAGCTTGGCAGGACGATACCCGAGGGCTGTCCGCGAGCCAACCCCCGGATGGGTAGGCTGGGCCAAAAAGCAGCCCGCCGGCTACAAACTCCAGGGCGTTCGGTGCTCCATAGCGGGCCTTCGCTTGGCTGCTGCCCCCCTAGCATGTGGCCTGGGCCCCCGTAACGCGATTACAGAGGCCCAGGCCACAAGTTCTTCGGAACTAGAGCTGCCGACTATTCGTCGGATTCAGCCTCACCCTCACTCACGTCGATATCGATGGTCAGGGTCGTCTCTGTAGTGCTGTTCATGGTCACCTCGCTACCGCGGCCGGAACGGACCGTCTCGGTCTCCGCCGTGGCCGAGCATTCCGCTTCGAGAGACACGGGGCGGTTCGCATCGATAGAGACGAAGAGCTTACCTGAGATCTCTAGGGTGCCGGTTCCACCAAAGGTAGCCGGTGTGACCAGGCCGAAGGCGTCACCGCCGCGGTCGCCGCGGGGCTGCCGTGCGGGGGGATCTTCGATCTCGGCTTCTCCATCGGCGCTAAACTCGATCACGCGGCAGTCCAGGCCTTCTACGTCGACCAGCTCTTCGGTGAGAACAGCCTCGCCATCCCACTCGGCGTCAAGGAGAAGCTTCGCCAGGTTCTGGTTGCCGCCGCGACCGCGGCGACCACCGCGCTCGCCACCTTCGCCGCGCTCGGCGGGGGCTTGGGGCGGGAAGAGCTGGGACTCAAGATTGAGCCCTAGCACTTGCATCAGGACGGTGCCGTCAAAGTCCCAACTCTCACCGACCTCAATCTTGCCAGCGGGCAAGAGGGCGTCCAGGCCCAAGGCCGGCGCGTGGCTTTCCAGCAGCGTCTCGTCATCGGGCTCGTCGCCGTCGACCACATTCGTGACAACCTCGCCGTCCTCGTCTAGGGTTAGCTCTAGGGTCACGCCTTCCAGCGGACCGTTGCTGGTAGACACCATCTCTTCGCCGCCCATGGAGCGCACGCTGTTGCCCTCCAATGTGTCAAAAGTGCGGCGGACCGAAGTCAACTTGCCGTCCTTGACCGTGAGGAACTCGTCCGTGACGGTAGTGCTCCGGGTCGAGGTTGTCTGACCACCCATGCGGTCGCCCATGTCGATCTCTTCCCCGTCGAGAACAATAGAGAAAGCCGTCAGCTCGGAAGTAAACTCAATCACCGATTGAGTCTCAAGTACCTGGCCCTCGACGTAGGTGGTTGCAACGGAGAACACCTCGTCCTGGGGCGCCAGAAGGGTGAGGCCAAGGGAAAAGAAGCAAACGGGCAGTAGGCTGGAGTAGTTGGACATGGATGTTCTTTGTATGGAGGGGGTGTAAAGGTCCTGAGCGTTCAAGAGTAAACAGTGAAGACATAGAGGCAGTCTAGCACCGATTTGTGGCGCCACGGTAACCGAGCCGTAACAGGGACGGGGCTACTGCCCCATAGCGCTAATCGGCTACCATGAGGCAAACAAGCAGGGAGGCGGTGCGTTCCGCGTAGAAATAAATCAATTCGCCGTCGAGTCGCGACATCGACGGCTAAGGCCCCTGAGGAGGGCTACAGGTCCTCGAAGCCCTCCCAAATGCCGACATCAAAGCGGCCCTGAGAATTGCCCACGGCGCGAACCATGCCTGTCGTATTGAAGGACATCGCCACATTGCCCTGGCGATCGATGCCGATCACGCCGCCATCTCCAGGCTTCAGCACCTCGTGTATCACCACATCGCAGGCCTCGGCAACGCCCATTCCGAGGTACTCCATGCGCGCCGAGATGTCCCGGGCGACCGCATAACGAATGTACTCCTCCCCAACTCCGGTACAAGAGATTGCGCAGGTCTCGTCGTCAGCATAGGTACCTGCACCGATGATCGGCGAGTCACCAATGCGCCCGAAGCTCTTACCCGTCAAGCCGCCCGTCGACGTGCCGGCCGCAAGGTGCCCGTAGCTGTCTAGGACGACACAACCCACCGTACCCTTAATCTCATTGGGATCGCTGTCATCGGCTGTCTTGGAAGCGGACTCATCGGCGCGCCGATCGAGCAGCGCCTTCAAGCTGGCTTTCGTGCGCTCGGTATCAAAGAAGCTGTTCGGAACCCGGGACACCCGATCGCCGAGACTGTCAGCAAATGCTTCGGCACCATCCGCGACAAACAGCACGTGGCGGGTCTCTTCCATCACGAGACGCGCAAGAGCGATTGGATGCTCGACCGTCGTCACCCCACCAACTGCGCCACAGGCGAGGGTCTCGCCATCCATAATTGACGCATCTAGCTCATGGCCACCGTTGGCCGTACAGACTGCGCCAACTCCCGAGTTAAAGTTGCTATCCGACTCCAAGATTTGGATGACCAACTCGACGACGTCCAAGGCAGGCGCGCCGCCCTCTAGGCTTGCCAGCCCCGCGGAGAGAGCACCCTGCATGCCGCTCGTTAATCCCGCGTACTGCTCTGGTGACATGTCGCGGGATGGGTAGCCGGCTCCGCCGTGGATCACGAGCGCGTAAGCTGGCGGCGGGGAGGAGTCCGCGTGGGATGTGTTGAGGGGAGAGACGCAGGCCGCACCGGCGGCGGCGAATAATAGGAGGGCGGTACGCATCGTGAGCGGGGCTTAGAGGGAGGCCGAACTGGGGCTGCTTCGTCGTTACAAAATGCCGATGTAGGCTCCGAATAGCAAGGCGGGGGAGCGGGCTCTTCTCGCAAGGGCGCTGCGCTGGGCTTATCGTTGTGGCTTAGTTGGCTTGGGCGTTGCGCCGCATAAGTGGAGACGTCTCCTAACGCGTGAAGCGCAACTCGATTAAGCGCAGCACCAAAAAAAAGCCCAACCCGCTGCAGCGGATTGGGCTTTTCGTAAATCAGACCCGGCGACCGAGCAAGCTCGCCGGTGACGAATCTAGGACTTCACTTCAAAGTCCGCGTCCACCGGCTCTTCCTCGGTGGATTCTCCGCCGGAAGCCTCTGCGCCCATGTCGGGTGCCCCACCAGCGTCGGCCTGGCCCTGGGCTTGGACGACCTCGCCCAGCTTCTGCGCCTTCTGCTGGAAGTCCGCCATGGCTGCCTCAAGGGCAGCTAGGTCGTCCAGCAGTGCGGCTGCTTTCACTGCCTCTACGGCACCTTCGATCGCAGCTTTGTCGGCATCGTCGAGCTTGTCGCCGTGCTCCTTCAGCTGCTTCTCGGTCTCGTAAACCATGGCGTCGGCCTCGTTCTTCTTGTCCACCAGCTCGCGCTTAGCCTTGTCGCCTTCAGCGTTGGCTTCGGCTTCTGAGCGCATACGCTCGATGTCGGCGTCGGTCAGCCCGCCGCCGGCTTCAATACGCACCTGGTGCTCCTTGCCAGTTGCCTTATCGACAGCCTTCACGTGCATGATGCCATTGGCATCAATGTCAAAGCTGACTTCGATCTGCGGTGTGCCGCGAGGTGCGGGAGGGATGTCCGAGAGGTGGAACTTGTCGAGGGAGCGGTTGTCATTGGCGAACTCGCGCTCGCCCTGGAGAACGTGGATCTCCACCGAGGGCTGATTGTCCGCCGCCGTGGAGAAGACTTGGCTCTTCGAGGTCGGGATGGTCGAGTTGCGCTCAATCAACTTCGTCATCACGCCACCGAGGGTCTCGATGCCCACACTGAGGGGAGTCACGTCGAGGAGAACGACATCGTCGACCTCACCGGCAAGAACGCCACCTTGGATCGCTGCACCAAGTGCGACGACCTCGTCCGGGTTCACACCGCGGTTTGGCTCGCGCTTAAAGATCTTCTTGACGATCTCTTGCACTGCGGGGATGCGGGTCGAGCCACCAACTAGGATAGCGTCGTCAATCTCGGAAGGATCGAGGTCGGCGTCCTTGAGTGCGGCTAGGCACGGGCCAGCCGTGCGCTCAACTAGATCACCTACCAGCTGCTCGAACTTGGCGCGGGAGAGGGTCTGGGTCAGGTGCTTAGGACCGGAGGCATCCGCCGTGATGAATGGCAGGTTGATGTCCGTGGAGTTCGCACTGGAGAGCTCACACTTGGCCTTCTCGCAGGCTTCCTTCAAGCGCTGCAGAGCCATGGCATCCGAGCGGATGTCCACACCGTTGTCCTTCTTGAACTCGTCCGCAACCCAGTTGATCAGGACCTCGTCGAAGTCATCACCGCCAAGGTGCGTGTCACCGTTGGTGGCGAGCACCTCGAAGATGCCGTCGCCGATCTCGAGGATCGACACGTCGAACGTACCGCCGCCAAGGTCGTAGACCGCAATGCGGCCACTCTCTTTCTTCTCAAGGCCGTAGGCCAGGGTGGCCGCGGTGGGCTCGTTGATAATGCGCACAACCTCTAGGCCGGCGATCGTACCGGCGTCCTTGGTCGCTTGGCGCTGGGCGTCGTTGAAGTACGCGGGCACCGTAATCACGGCCTTCTCCACGGTCTCGCCGAGGTAGCTCTCAGCGGCCTCCTTCAGGGCGCTCAGTACGATGGCGCTCAGCTCGGGCGGAGTGTACGACTTGCCGTCGACCTCAACCTTGACGAGCTCGTCGGGACCACCGTTCAGCTTATACGGCACAAGCTTCTCTTCCGAGGCCACTTCATTGTGGCGGCGCCCCATAAAGCGCTTGATCGAGAAGATCGTCCTGTGCGGGTTTGTCACGGCCTGGCGGCGCGCGGGCGCACCGACAAGGCGGTTGTCATCGCCGGTAAAGGCGATTACGGACGGGGTTGTGCGGGCGCCTTCAAGGTTGGCGATAACCTGGGGCTCTCCGCCCTCCATCACAGCGACGACGGAGTTGGTAGTACCCAGGTCGATGCCGATAATCTTTTGTGTCTTGCTCATAGTGTCCTCACGTTGTTCGTGGACGATTGCCCCCGGAAGCGCCGGGAGTCGGCCTTACTATTCAAACCCCGTGCCAAAGTCATAAGTCATACAATATCAATGACTTAGCAAACACTGGACAGGCGACTTGCTGCCATATCGACAGGCGCGCCAAAGGCCCCACAGGCACGCTGCCACTTTGACAGCACTGTCCCGCCTAGCTAGAGCCGGAAGGTGTAGCCGACCTTTATAGCCACCGAGGTGCCCACCGGCACCAGGTCCGAGCCCTCTGCGTCCCAACCCGAGTTGACTACGAAGAACAGGTCCCGCCCAGGCCCCAGGATCATCCACAACCGGCTGTTCCAGCTTGCTGCATCCGAGACGCTGTCCCACTGCAGGGTGTTGGACCAGGAAACGTCCGGGGTGAAGTTCAAGTCACTGCGCAGACTCGCAATGTCGATGTCCACGGAGCCATCCGCCAAGTCGAGCTCATTGCGCTCGTAACCCAACCGAAAGGAACCCCAAGGCCCCGGCCGCCAGTCGATGGAGGTCCGGTAATCCGTGCGTGTACCGTCCCAAAAATCACCCACAAACACACTCGCGCGCCCGCTGACTTCGCGCCGTGGAGCAAACCTAAATCTCGCGCCAACCCGGGTCGTCTCGTAGCGCCCCGGCAGCACCTCCACCAGGTCCACTATATTAAAACCTTCGTCGAGGATCTCCACATCCTGCTGTACCTCCAAGGAGATGCGGTCCCCCGAATGCAGGCGCGCCTCCACTAACTTGAAGTCCATCTCAAGGCTCTGCAGTTCGTTGGCGGTGTTCGTGTAGAGGGTCGGTTCGATGGAAAAACCAAGCTGCTGAATCCACTCGTGGCCATTGAGCCGCGGGCTCAGCTCAAACTCCGCGTCGTACTTCTTGATGCCAGTGCGCGACACGAACCCCATGGCCGGATTAAAGTTGTCGTCCACGTAGGTCACCGAGGCCTGGAGGCTCAACTCGTCCCCAGGATAGTTCACTGAACCATGCAAGGCCAAAGGCAGCCCATCCACATCCGAGTCGGGATCGTTCGACGCGCCGATGGCATAGGCCGACATGCGCAGGGACTCGTTCCCATTAAAAGTTCGCGTGCGCCAGTTCCAGTCCAGGCCGATGGTCACCGCATTGCTATCGAGACCGTCGGGATCTCCGCTCGTCACAAGGATCCCCGCGTCAGAATCTTTATCTAAATTGTGGCTATACCTACCTGCAAAGAGGTTCTGCCCGGAAATGGGGCCATCCGACGTGGTCGCCGAATCCATTGAGGCATTCAATACGCCGAAGGTGCCGGACTCCGTCTGGCCGGTGTACTTAACGGCTCCGACAATGGGGACCTCCTCGCCACTGGATAGGCCGATGCGGCGGCTAAAAAAGGGCAGAACGCGGCTGTCACCTTGGGAGGGTCCAAAGAAGAAGGCACCAGAGTCTTCCAAGAAGAAGTCGCGCTTCTCCGGAAAGAACAGGCTAAAGCGAGTCAGGTTGACTTGGGTCGAGTCAACCTCTGTCTCGGCAAAGTCCGTGTTGTACGAGACCGAAAGTTTGGACTCGGGTGTGGGCGAGTAGAACAGATCAAAGCCCGCCTCAAGGTCCGTTTTCCCGTCCCCATCCCCCCCACCACTCTCGGTCTCCACTCCCCAGTCGCCCACCAAGAACGGAGCGAAGTCCAGGGCCAAGCCCTGGGACAGCCCGCTCATCCCAGTCATGTTGCCCGCATCCGAAATGTAGAAGAAGCGCGACTCAATATCAGGTGTTGCCCAGCGTGCTTCTTCGTCAAAACGGCGGATGAACCGCCGCATGTTGAAGCCCCAGGTCGTCTGGTCCGCCGTAAAGTTCAGGGTCGCAAAGGGAATCCGAAGCTCACCAAACCAGCCGTCAGATCCAATCGAACTTCGGCCCGACCAGATGCCATCCCAGCGTTTATTAAACTGCGAGCCATTCTTTACGATCAGCGCATCCCCCCGGGCCCCACCCGGCGAGATCTGGAACCAGAATGCATTGCGCCGATCCAAGAACGGGTCGATCACAATTTCGATGGAATCATCGGGGTCCAAGTTTGAGTCCCTCCGCCTTTGGGTGGCCCGAAGGCTCCCCAAATCATCGTCATAGCAGCGGAAGCCAAAGTACAAGGCGTCCTCATCAAAGCAGATCAACACCTCGGTCTTTTGAGTCGGCCGAGCCCCCTCTACCGGCTCCACCTGGGTCAGCTTCCCAAGCTTCGTTGCCCTTTCCCAGACCTCCTCGTCAAGGACCCCATCCACCGTCGGGGCGTCCTTGGCCAAGATGCGCATTGGCGCGACCGAAGGTACCGTGGACACCATTTCCTGGGCCAGTCCGCTGGCGGGTAGGAAGGTCATCCCAGCCAAGCAGGTCAACCGAACGAGGGTACGGGACACAATCTTCCCGCAATGGGCAAGAGCGTCGGCGCAAGGGAGAAGTTTGGGAACAGGCAAGGGGAGCGATCGCAGTGCAGGCTGCGCGTAAGAAGCGCGGCAAAAGGGCAAGGATCATAGCGCCCGTCCCTGCTTAGACCCCTCTAAACTCAGTCCCTGCACCAAGCTTTGTCTGCTTCGAACTTAAGGCTGGGCTCCACACGCCCATGCGCCTAAATGTAAGCACTGTGCTAGGTCTACGGGACCAAGCTATCCATCCTACTGCAGCCCGTATTCCTTGATCTTGCGGTAGAGGGTTCGCTCGCCGATGCCGAGCATCTTGGCGGCCTTTTGGCGGTTGCCAGAGACGAGCTCGAGGTTCGTGGAGATTAGGTCTCGTTCGACTTCAGCTAGGGAGCGGCCGGTGAGCTCGTAGCCACCGGCCACAGTCTCCGTGGAGGTGCTTCCGCCGACGCTGGCAGGGATGTCTTCGAGCCCTAGGGTTGTACCGCGCGCTAGCAGCACCATGTTCTCGACCACGTTGCGTAGCTCGCGGACGTTGCCCGGCCAGGGGTAGCGAGCCAGGGCCATCCGTGCTTCAGGAGCAATGCCGTCGATCGTGCGGCCGTGGTCATCGGAGAGCTCACTAATAAAGTGCTCGAGTAAGAGAGGTACATCGCCCACGCGGTCGCGCAGGGCTGGCAGGTCGATGGTGACGACCTTTAGGCGGAACAACAGGTCTTCGCGGAAGGTGCCCGCCTTCACCATAGCCTCGAGGTCTCGGTTGGTGGCCGCCAAGATGCGGATGTCGACCTTCTGCAGCTTGTTGCCGCCCACCGGCTGTACCTCCCGGGACTCGATTACCCGCAGCAACTTGGCCTGGGTTTCCAGAGGCATGTCGCCGATCTCGTCGAGGAAGAGCGTCCCCCCATCCGCGTAGGCGATGCGGCCCTCCTTTGCGGTTATGGCGCCAGTAAAGGCGCCCTTCACATGGCCAAACAGCTCGGATTCGATCAGACCTTCACTCAATGCGGCGCAGTTTACGGCGACAAAGTGTCCGGCCTTACGATTCGAGTTTGTGTGCAGGGCGCGTGCGATGAGCTCCTTGCCCGTCCCGCTCTCGCCAAGAACCAAGACCGTCGCGTTGGTCGGTGCGACCTGGCGCAAGATGTCGAAGACGCGTCCCATAGCCGGTGAGTGCCCGACAATCCCCTCGAGGCCAAAGCGCTTATCTAATTGGGCGCGTAGATCGCGGTTGTCACGGCGCAAGCGACCCGCTTCGATGACGCGAGCGAGTCGCGTGCGCAGCTCGGCAAGCCGCACGGGCTTGGTCAGGTAGTCGCCAGCTCCAAAGCGCATGGCGTCCACGGCCGTCTCAATCGAAGCGTGCCCCGTGATCATGATCACCGCCGCGTCCGGCTGAAGGCGCCTTGCGGCCTTGAGTACCTCGAGCCCAGACAGATCGTGCATAACGAGGTCCGTGAGGATCGCGTCGTAGGTCTGCTCGCCCATGGCCTGCACGCCGTCCTTGCCAGTGTGCGCCAAGCGGCACTCACAGCCATCCATCTCAAGGGAGTCGCCTAGTGCCTCAGCGTGAGCGGCGTCATCGTCCACCACAAGCACCCGCAGGCTGCCCGAGACCAAGACGTCGCTCCACTCTTGACCATCCTTGGTGGCCGAACTGTTCTCTGTCGTATCCATATCCTAGGCGTCCTCCGCCTCGTGGTCATCCTCGTCACTGCGCGGCACCAGCTCCACCGCCAAGGGCAGCTGGATCGATATCGAAGTCCCTGTCCCTGGCTCGGAGACCGCCGTCATGCTGCCGCCGTGCTCCTCCACAATTCGCCTTGCCGAAGCCAGGCCTAGCCCCGTGCCTCGGGACTTCGTGGACCAGAACACATCGAAGCACTTCTCCAATTCCTCTGCACCCATTCCGCACCCGGTGTCCGTAATCGAGAGGCGTACATCGTTGCCCACCCGCTGGGTCCGCACGATCAGCTCGCCGCCCGACTCCATAGCCTGACGCGCATTTACCAACAGGTTGAGCACGGCCTGCTTGAGCTGCATCTCATCGACAAGGACCATCGGCAGCCCATGCACTAGGTCCGCGTGCTGGCGGATGCCCTCGCTTTCGTTTTCGGGCTCGACGAACTCCAGCAGGTCCCGCACGATGCGCGACAGGTCCTCGGGCTTGCGGTTGACGCGCCCACCACGGGCGAAGGTCAAGAACTCATCAAGGATGCCGTCAAGGCGCGCGACCTCGGCCTGCAACGTGCGAATGCGCCGCAGAGAGCGCCCTACGGCTGGCCCCGGATCGCCGCCTTCACCGGCAGCGGACACGCGCTCCCACTCCTCTTGAAGTAGAGCGAGGTTGATCGCCATGGTCGACAAGGGGTTTTTAATCTCGTGGGCGAGACCACCGGCTAGACGCGCGAGCAGCTGGGCCTGGATTTCCGCTGCGCTTCGCGTTTCGGGCTCGGGGCTTTCAGTGATGTCGTGGTCTTGGGTCATAGTCTGGCACGCCATTTTCACCCGATGTGTTCCAAGGAAGACGCCGAGCATTTCGAGGCGGGGCTGATAGGCTAACACGCCGCACCCCAAACGAATCCCTATGTCCTCCCCCATCGAACGCATCTCGCCCCAAGAACTGTCCTCGGACGGGCAGCTCGTCCAAGGCCTCGTCCAGCGCCTACGCCAGGGCGAAGTCATCGCGCTGCCTACCGAAACGGTCTTCGGCTTGACCGCCCGGGCCGACTCCCCCGCCGCCCTAGAGCGCATTGCGAATCTAAAGGGGCGACCCGAATCCATGCCCTTGACCTGGCACATTGCCCCTTCAAGGGTCACGGAAGCCCTTGCCGCACTAGGCGATCCGCAGCCCCTGGCGGGCCTTGCGAGGCGCCTTGCCGACTGCTATTGGCCCGGCCCCCTGACGATGATTTTGGATGGCGTGCCCCCCGGCCTCGAGGCCATTGCCAGCGACGGCGCCGTGGGGATCCGGTGCCCCGCCCATGAGTTGACGAGCGCCGTGCTCGAGAAGGCGGACTTCCCCCTGGTTATGACCAGCGCCAACCTGCACGGCCATGCCCCGGCGCTCAATGCCGGCGAGGTGGCCGCCGCCTTCGCGGACCACGAACACGCAAGGGACCTAGCCCTGATCGTCGATGCGGGAGCCTCCCAGACTGGCGGAGCCTCGAGCCTGCTGCGCCTGGGTGGCGGCAAGCTCGAGCTGCTGCGCGAGGGCCTGCTCTCCCTGGCCGATTTGCGAGGTGCCGCCGGCTTGCGCATCGGCTTCACATGTACCGGCAACACCTGTCGCAGTCCCCTGGCCGAGGGCATCGCCCGACAGCTTGTGGCCAGCGCCTTAGCTGGTGGTCCGCGGACCTGCGTCGAGGCTGCACGCGTGAAGATCACCAGCGATCCCGCCGACTTTGGATTCGCCTTTAGCTCCATGGGCGTCGCCGCGTATCCGGGCTCGCCCGTGTCCGAGGGTTCTCTAACTGTTGCCAAGGATTATGGTGTCGATCTCTCGAATCACACCGCCAGTTCCGCGACCCTTGAGGCCATCGAAGAGCTTGATGTCATCTACGGGCTTACCCACTCCCACGCCGCGTCCCTCGCCAGCGCGCTGCCTTTCGAGCTACAGAGTCGCGTGCAGCTCTTGGATCCGAATGGCTGCGATATCTCGGACCCGATAGGCGGCCCACTCGGTGTCTACAGAGACACGGCTAAGCAGATTGCCACGTGCATCGAGGCGCGACTCTCAGAATGGGTTTAGAGCCCCGAGGCGGCATCAGTCCTAGGGTTTCGGCAAATAGCCCAGACTGAGTAGCTCATGAGCTAGGCTAGATTTTCTCCAGCCAGGAGCGATGCGCTCGAGCTGTTTCCTAGACGCGTCGGCCAGCTCGTCGTAACGAGAGATCCGGAAGGCCGCCGTGAGCATTAACTGGAGATCACCACGGCTAGGATCCATCTCGGTAGCTTCCAGGAGCGGCGTGATAGCCCGTGCAGGCTCGCGCTTGCGTAGGACGGACATGGCCTTTTGATGCAGAGCGGCAATGGCGATCTCGCGCTCTAGGTCGAGGGCCTCGGTGTCCTTAGGAACGAGGGAGTGCACGTGCTCCATCGCGTCCGCAAGGCGGTCCTGCCAGGTGGCCAGGGCAATGCTCGCTGGCGCGGTGGCACGATAGTAGTCCACCCAAGCCTTGGCGATACGCGCCTGGCCCTTGGCACGGGCACCGAGCAGAGCAGCCTGGGCTTCCGCGGTCTCGCGCACGGGCCAAGCCGCCGGGGGCAGCGTTGCACGTCCAAGAATCAAGCCTAGGTTCCGCGGCAAGTCCTTCTGCTGGGCCTTGCCGCTAATGAGCGCCCAGGGATTGGAGTCAGTCAACAGCTGCTCGGGCCCCAGCCTGTGATCTTTGGCGAGCTCGCCAACGAAGTGCCCAAGCACCTCCGCCTCTGAGCCCAATCCCTTGCCAAGCACCCACCGGCCAAGGACATGGTCGAGCTCGCCAGGCGGCGGGAAGAGCTGATCTGGGCAGACCTCTGCACCCGTCAATAGGACCTGCCCGCGCACCAGCCAAATCGCGCTCCAGGGGAAGGCCATAGCAAAGGTAGCAACCTGGGCTTGCAGCACACTGCGCGTGACTTGGCCAGGATCAAGAACTCCGACCACCAGGCCATCCCTAGCTAGCAGCTCGCGGCAGGCTTCGAGACCCTCTTGGGTCGAGTTATGGTAGCTATCTGGCGAAGCGGGCCGCATAAGACCTAGCCAGACCATGTCGTAGTAAACTGCCTGGGGAGCCGGCTTGTCCCAGGGCATTTGACCTGAAGCGAGCCAATCGCCGCGGGGGCTCTCTAGGGCAATCGATGTTGCGCTGTAGTTCGCCCCGACCCAGTCGCCTTCGCGGCGATCAAGCCTGGCGATGTGCGCCCCTGGCTTCGCCAAGAGCCGAGCCAAGTGATAGGGAACCGGCGTGGAAGGCCGCACGACACGGCCGTCCTGGGACCACCGCACCTGGCGATTGCCCAGGGCATCGCCATAGGTAACTTGGCTGCCCAACTCCGTAGCCTCCCATGCCAAGAGCTGGGCCGACTGCATCCCCGACAGGGCAACGGCGCGCTGCTTATAGAAACCGAAGTGCGGGGCGCTCTGCTGGCTTACGTAGATGGACGCCAGTCCAAGGGTAAGGACCGTTGCGAGTCGCGTCAGGCGGCCAAGGATGCGAACGATTGGATTGCGAACGCGCCCAACGCCGCCACCTGGTGAAGCCTCCACGAAGATCACCCCGAGAACAGCGAGTGCCACCGCGAGGCCTAAGGCATTGGGTACGGCGAGCCCACGGAGAACAAGCCAAAGGATGCCGCCAAGGGCCCCTATTGAGACAATGCCGCCTACACGGCGTCCTGGCTCATCGCGCACAAGGCTCGTCGCGAGTACCGGAACCACAGCACCCATGGCGACCAGAGCCGGGCCAATCACAAGGACGAGCTCGCCCCACTTGCGAAGGTCTTCACTCAGTCCCATCCTCTCCTGCAGACTGGCGAAACGTAGCCAGAGCCCCTGCTCGTCCACTAGGGTGAGTAGGTCATCAGACTTCACAAGCCAGACAGACGCCGCGCACAAGAAAAGCAGCAAGCCGGACACGCCGCGCGCGTCCGACTGGAGTAAAAGTGGAACGAACAGGGCCCCAAATGCGAGCCCACCAAAGCCGATCCCTAGCAGCAGCATTCGCGTGTTGAGGTCGACCCCCAGGCCGTCCCCGAGCAACAGCCCGCCCAGCTCGAGGCAGAGTCCAAACAGCAAAAGCGACCAAGGTGCAATCAGTGCGCCAAGTGCCTTGCCGTGACCCGGGCGTAGACGAGGCCGCGGAGTTCGTGCGTCCGCCCGGCTTGGGACGACACTCGTGGCTGGCCCCATAGGCCCGCCGATGGGCAGTAGTTCGCGGCCTTCTGATTTGCGTCTAGGCTTTCGGTATCCAGTTGGCGAAAAGGCCATGCTTAGACACAGCAGAGCGCCTAGCCCGCCCGCGGCGGCCATGGCCATCGTTCTGCCCTGGGCAACCACGAACCCGCTGTGGATCAGGCATGAGCCGAGGGCTGCTCCCAAGAAGACGATAGCGAAGGCTGCTCCTTGGTAGGTGGCGCGACGCGAATAGCTAGGCAGAAGTCCGCCCGCCGGTACTCCGAGGAGCGACATCAAGCCCATGGATACGACGCCCAAGTCCCCCTGGGCCAAGCCGAGCCAATCCCAAATGCGCTCGGATTCCACAAAGTCTGGAAGCAACAGACTTGCCCCAATAGCGAGTAGCCCGAGAAAGATTAGCAGGCTTCGCGACCAGCTTTGCAGCCGCCCCATGAGGGTGGCCCCAAAGGCGAAGCCCACAAGCCAGCAAACAAAGAGAATCGGCGTGAAGCTGGGCCCCAGCAGCGGCTCGAGCGAGGCGACCGCTAAGACTAGGTTGGCCACCCCGAAGGTGCCGATCCCAAGGCCAAGCAGCAAGGTCACGAGGAGCACCAAGCCACGCCTGGATCGGCCGCTTCCCCCCATCGTTTTAGGACTTGGCGGGGCTACCCATGACGTCCCAGGCTTCACTGGGATCGCCCGCAAGCACCAGCGCTTCCCGCAGTTCAGGGCTGCCCAGGCCACGTGCGATGTCCGCGAGGGTCCGAATGTGTAGTAGTTTTTGGGCCCTGGGTATTAAAAGTAGGACCACCAGGCGCGTGACCTCTCCGTCAATACTCTCAAAATCTAGTCCCTTGGGATCCCGGACGACTCCGAGTACGGCGCCGAGCTGCTCGATGCCTTCTACCGCGGCATGTGGGATCGCAAGGCCGCGCTCCATGCCGGTGGACATGCTGCGCTCGCGCTCGAGAACACTGTCGAGAAGTTCCTTCTCGCGTTCCTCGGGAATCCCCCCAGATACGGCCAGGTGGGCCACTAAGGCCGCAATTGCCTCCCATTTGTCATGGGCAGGCAAGTCCAGGAGCACATCGCCAGGACCAAAGATTTCTTGAAGCTGCATGGGGGTTTGGGAGGGACAATACCGGCTAGCCGGGCGTGGCTCAAGGTGTAAAGTCCCAAGCAAAGTGGCATCGTCCGGCCCAACTCTGCCACGATCTGGTCGGCGGTGAGCCTTCTTTTCCAATGGAATCAGAGCCCGCGGGAAGAAAGCGACAGGAACAACGTCTCAAAAGTGGAGCGAAGTGCCCACCTGGGCCTTTGACTCCGCCACCCGGGGGCTCCACAATGCGCACCCAAAACCTTAATTAACGAAGCGCCGTCCCATACCGGGTCAGCCCTTTCCCGGGAACGGGGAGCCCAACCTCCTCCGCCCCTCCGCCGGTTTCCAGATCGATCCGCACAAAGTCCATGCCGCTCCGCAAACTGCTGACTCCCATCCTCCTGTTCATCGCAGCCTTTCTGGCTGCGCCCACATCTGCTGCCACCCTTCAGGGGGCCGCTGACGAAGATGTCCCTACGATTCAGGAAGAGGGGGAGTTCTATGTGATCAACATCTCTGAAGCGCCGGACAAGGCGCTGACCCTCAACGACTTCATCAAGCTCTGCCAGGAGGCCACGGGGTACAACTTCACCTACACGAAGAACACCCTGGGCACGCTCAAGCAGAATGAACTGCGCATGCTTGGAACCAAGCGCATCCCAAAGCGGGACTTTTACGGTTGGTTCCAAATCATGCTGGTGATCAATGACTTCGCCTGCATCGAGATTGGGCCTCCCCACATCTCGGTACTCTTGATCCAAGGCCTAGACGGCGGCGGTCCCCGCGCTGGGCTCAAGTCCCGGGCAAAGTGGGTCAAGCCTGAGGATATTACGGAGTACGCGAACCAGCCCGCGGTCATCGTGACCACTGTTGTGACCCTGCAGAATACGGACGTGCGCCAGCTGTCCACCAACCTGCGCCCTTTGCTTTCGGATCCGGCGACCGAAGCAATCATGAACGCAGGCAACAGCAACTCTCTTATTATCACGGGCTTCGGTAGCAAGATCGCATCCATCGTGAAGCTGCTCGAGGTGATCGACGCCGAGGACGCGGTCGAAGATCCCATTGCTCCTGTCTTCGACATCGTGCCCATGGAGTTCGCCTCCGCGGACGACATCGCATCCCTGATGGATGAGCTGCTTGAAGCGCGCCAGGCAGCCCAGTCGGCAGCCGCCGCAGGCGACGCTCGCACCCCGAACCAGCAGCCCCGGACCCAGGGCCCCGAGACGAAGGTCTTGGTCCAGGCTCGCACCAACTCGCTCTTGATCGTGGCCATGCCCGACGAGATGCCGTCGATCAAGGAGATGATTGCGCGCCTAGACGTGGACGTCATTGAGCCCGAGCGCAACTACCATATCTATAACCTTCAGAACGTGACGGCAGAGGACATTGCCGCCGTACTTGAGGAGTTCCTCGACGGCGCAAACGAGCTCGCCGCCAGCGGAACCGGCACCGGCGGCCGAAACCAAGCCGCATCCAATGACAACAAGAACGACGTGGTCGTCGTACCCGACCAGGAGACCAACTCGCTCCTGATCGCGGCGAACAAGACGCGCTACGCCGAGGTCTTGGACATGATCCATCTCCTCGACCGCCGCCAGGACCAGGTCCTGATTGAGACGGCCTTGATCGAGCTCTCGGGTTCGGACCTCTACAGCATGGGCGTTGAGCTCGGCCTCGCTAGCCTACCCGGCATCGGCGAGATTGGCGGCTTCGGCGTCACTAGCTTCGGGCTCTCTAGCATCGACGACCTCGACCCCGTGGACGGCATCCCCGACACCAAGGTTCCGAACCTCGGCACGGGCTTCACCGGTGGACTCTTGGACGGCGACGACTTTTCCCTGCCTGTGCTGCTCTCCCTGGCTGAGACCAAGGAGAACGCCAACGTCCTGAACATTCCCTCGGTGCTGGTCAGCAACAACAGCAGCGCGACCGTCTCCACGGAAGACGAGCAGCCCTACGAAGATGTGACGGCCCTTGGCTCAAGCGCCTCAACCCAGAACTCCTTCGGTGGCTACGAGAAGGCCGGTATCACCATGCGCATCTCCCCATCGATCTCCGCCGCGCGCTACCTGCGCCTCGGTATCGAGCTGGAGATCTCCAACTTTCGCGCGGCCACCATCGCAAACTCTCCCCCGCCCAAAACCACGCGCCGTCTAGTGACCCAGGTCAACGTGCCCGACGGCGACACCATGGTCATCGGTGGCATCATCTCGGACAACAAGCGCGAAGCTGTGTCCCAGATCCCGCTGCTCGGCGATCTGCCCTTCGTAGGCTTCCTGTTCCGCAACACTTCAAACACCGGCGACCGCACCTCGCTCTACTTCTTCGTGACGCCCCATATTCTCCACGACGAGGACTTCGCGGACCTTGCCGAGCTCTCCTACAAGGCCAAACAAGAGGCCGCCACGACGATCGGTTACGAGCGCCTGCGCCTGGTGGACCCCGAGTTCAGCGATAGTGACGACCTGTACAGCCTGGACGCGTTTGCCCTGCCCCAGTTCCAGCGGCCGGATTCGGGCGAGGTGAGCGGCGAACAAGTCGGAATTTCGGCTATGCGCCGCGCCGAGCTGCTTAAAGCGGCCAAGGAGAACGACGCCGCCCTCAAAGCCATGGACAAGGAAGCCGCCGAAGAGCCGAAGGCGATGCCTAAGGCCGAAGCGCCCGCTGCGACCACGGAGGCTGGCAACTAGTCGTGGCCTCCCTCTCTGAACAGCTCGTCGACGCAGGGCTCTCCCGCGAACGACTGGACGAATGCCGCCGGCTAGCGAACACTACCGGCGACTCCCTGGACCGCGCGATTCTGAGTCGCGAGTATATGCCCGAGGAGAAGCTCCTGGAGGTGTACGCCGGCCACCTCGGTTACGAGTTTGCCGAGGTGCTCGAGGGCACCGTCGTGCCGACGGAGTTCGTGGACGTCGTGCCCGTGCACTTCTCGCGCAACTATAACTTGGTCGCCCTTGGCAATACGGACGACGGCGCCCTGCGCGTGGCGACCTGCTCGCCCCTCGACCCCCAGCCCATGGACGACCTGTCGGCTATGCTTGGGATCGAGGTCGAGCCGGTGCTCGCCACCCACAACGAGATCACGACCCTGATCGCCCGGGCCTATCGGCACAAGGCGGACGGCGTGGACGAGGCTCTTGCGGATGTGGCCGAGGACGGCGACATCGCGGGACTGGCCTCCGAGATTGACGACTCCGAGGATGTGCTCGACGTCTCGAATAAGGCGCCGATCATTAAGCTGGTCAACACGATCCTGTTCCAGTCTCTGAAGCTGCGTGCGTCCGATGTGCACTTCCACCCTTATGAGGACCGCACCCAGGTGCGCTTCCGGATTGACGGCATTTTATATGACATGGATTCTGTGCCTCGCAAGGCGCACGAGGCCATTGTCAGTCGTGTCAAGGTGATGGGTAAAATGGACATCGCCGAGCGTCGCCTGCCCCAGGATGGTCGCGCCTCCCTGCGCATTGGCGATGGCGAGGTGGACGTTCGAATCAGTTCGGTCCCCACTACCAACGGCGAGCGCATCGTGATGCGCCTGCTGGACAAGACCACCAAAGCCCACAGCCTAGATGAGATTGGCCTGTCCGAGGCAAACCGCGCGACCCTGCGCAGCTACCTCGGTCACAACCACGGCATCATCCTGGTCACGGGGCCCACGGGTTCCGGCAAGACGACCACGCTGTACGCCGGCCTGACCGAGCTCGACACGACCCAGCTCAATGTATTGACGATCGAGGATCCGGTCGAGTACACCCTGGCCGGTATCAGCCAGGTCGAGGTGAACGCGAAGAAGGGGCTGACCTTCGCTGCCGGCCTGCGCTCTTTCTTGCGCCAGGACCCGGACGTGATGATGGTTGGTGAGATTCGCGACCTCGAGACCGCCGAGGTGGCCATTCGAGCCTCGCTTACCGGTCACCTGGTCTTCTCCACAGTCCACACCAACGACGCGGCCTCGACGATCGCGCGTATGGTCGATCAGGGCGTCGAGCCGTACCTCGTCTCGAGTTCCCTGATCCTGGTTGTAGCCCAGCGCCTAGTGCGGCGGGTCTGCAAGAGCTGCCGCGAGATGCGCCCTGTGACAGAGGAGGATTGCGCCAAGCTCAAGGAGCTCAACATGACCCCCGAGGACGTCAATGGTACGGTTGCCTTTGGCAAGGGCTGTGATGACTGCTTTGGCTCTGGCTATGCTGGCCGAACGGCAATCTATGAGTTTATGCCCGTTGGCGAGGAGCTGCGCACCGAGATTATGGATGGCGTGACGGCCTCCGAGATGAAGCGCAACGCAATCAAGCGCGGCATCACGACCCTGCGAAAGGACGGCATCATGAAGATCATCGACGGCATCACCACGCCGGACGAGATTCTCCGCGTCACGCAAATCGATCTCGACGTCGACTAATCCATGCCGATCTACGAGTACAAGGCCTTCGCTGCCGGAGGCGCCTCCACCACCGGTGTCATCGACGCGGATACGCCCCGGGCCGCCCGGGATAAGCTGCGCAGGGAGAAGATCCTTGTCACGGAGCTCAAGCAGATCCGTGGGCGCAAGGGAAAGGGCGAGTCCGCCGAGAAACCCGACCGGGTCTCTTTCCTTGAGAAGATCAACTCCATGCGCACCGCCCCCCAGGGGCCCCGTGGCCGTGACATCGAGGTCGTAGGTGGAATTACCCGCCAGCTCGGCACGCTGCTCGCCGCAGGCATTCCTCTAGCAGAGGCTCTACGCGCTTTGGTGGACCAGGCTGACAACCGCAAGCACGAGACCATGTTCCGCGAGCTGCGCGAGGACATCACCACAGGTACTTCCCTAGGTGACTCCCTGGCAAAGCATCCTTATATGTTCTCGGACCTGTACGTAAACATGGTTAAGGCCGGAGAGGCCTCGGGCCACGTGGACTCGGTGCTCTCTCGCCTTGCGGACTTCCTCCAGAGCCAACGGGCCCTGTCCCGGAAGATCAGCTCGGCCTTGATGTACCCACTGCTCATGGTCGGCCTTGGCGTTGTTGTGGTCGGTATCCTGCTCACCGTGGTGGTCCCCAAGATCACCGGCATGCTCGAGGACAGCGGCCAAGAGCTGCCCTTCCCCACCAAGGTACTCGTTACGACTTCCGAGTTGTTTCAAAACTGGTGGTGGGTCGGTTGCCTACTCATAGGCTTGATCTCTTATCTCGTTGAGCGCTTCTATAAGACTGAGAACGGCAAGCTCAAGATCGACAGCAGCCTCCTCAAGCTACCCGTCTTAGGCGACATGCTACAGAAGGGTTCAGTCTCCCGCTTTACACGCACCCTCTCTACCCTGCTGACCAGCGGCGTACCTGCCGTGCGCTCCCTGGAGATCACGGAGAGTGTTGTCGGCAACCAGGTGGTGGCCAATGCCACCAAACACATCCGCACGCGAATCTTGGAAGGAACCGACATCGCGACGCCGCTCAAGCAAACAAATGCTTTCCCGTCCGTAGTCGGGTACATGGTCGCCGTGGGCGAACAGTCGGGTGAGCTCGAGAACATGCTGGATCGAATTGCCGACGCCTACGACGAAGAGCTCGAGGTGGTCACCGAGCGTGTGACCGCCCTGCTTGAACCCCTTATGATCATCTCCCTTTCACTCGTCGTCGGCTTCATCGTGTATGCCATTGTCCTGCCAATCCTGCAGGTCAGCTCCTTCTAAACTCACAACTGCTCCGGGCCTAGGCCCTCTTAATCTGAATCTAATGAAGCTACTCAAAAAGAACCGCCGCAAAGCCAACGCTGGATTCTCCCTTGCGGAGATGATGGTCGTGATCGTTATCATCGGACTCTTGTCTGTGGTCGTTGTTCCCAACGTGATCGGCAAGCTTGGCGGAGCACAAGTCAGCACCGCAAAGGCAAGCATCCACTCCATCAACCAGAGCATCCAAGAGTACGCGCTTAACAATGCGGGGCGCTTCCCCGAGAGTCTTGAGGTGATGCTCGACGATGGTCTAGGCAAGTCCTACTTCAGTGGCAAGGGCATCCCAAAGGACCCATGGGGCATGGAGTTCCAATACGACGCCGGTAGCAGCCCCTACGAAGAGGACTACCGCATCTACAGCCTTGGTGCCGATGGTGTGCCTGGCGGTGAAGGCAAGAACCGCGACCTCGACCAGAACAAAGAAGAGGAAGAGTAGGCCTACTCCCGCAGGTCCCCATGAGCGCGTTGCATCAACACCTTGCCGATACGGGCCAGCCCCTTGGCTGTTCCCCTAGGGCAGGCGCGCGCCGCCGGGGTGGCTTTACCTTGGTTGAGTTGATGGTGGTGATTGTCATCATCGGGCTTACGATCTCTATCACCTCCGGGAACTACCAGCGCGTGTTGCCGCGAGCCCAACTCAACAACACCGTTCGAACCCTCTCCAATGTCCTGCAAAGCACTCGTTCCGAGGCGATCACCAGGAACAACGAGTTCCGGATCATCTACGACCTAGATGAGAACCGCTATTGGGTGGAGACTCCCTATAGGAAAGAAGGCGGACTGGCCATGGCCCGCATTCCAGGGGAAGAGGAGCCGGACGATGCTAGCGAGCGGGTGATCTCCAGCCTGACCAAGTTGGAGAGCGGCGTTGAGTTCGCGAACGTCAAGATCGACGACGAGACCTATGACGACGGCCAGTGCTACGTACGCTACGATCCACTGGGCAGCTCATCTGCCCACTCCATCAGCCTGTACCACGCCCCCACCGAGCGCTACTACACGATCGAGGTGCTCGCACTTACGGGCCTGATTCGCTTCCACGAAGGTGAGTACATTCGGGATGAGGTCAGCGACGGGGAGTTTGACTGATGGTCCCTCGTACCGACTCGATTCATCAAGGGCAGGCACGAGGCTTTACCTTGGCCGAGGTGGCTGTCACCATTGCCATCGTTGGTATCGTGCTTGTGTTCTCCGTCCAGGGACTTAACAACTCCAAGTTCCAAGCCGCCAACACGCGGGATCTAAAAATCGCCCGGGAGCTTGGGCTCTTTAAGCTTGCCCAGTTCGAATCCGGGCTGTACGCCGAGGACATTGAAGATCACATGTCCGGTGACTTCTCCGAGCAGGAGTACCCTAACTTTCTATGGGAGCTGGTCCTGGGCGACGAGCAGTTCGACGAGGCTGTGGAGGATGGCGACACCCTACGCTTCGACAGCTGGGCTCCGGACGAAGACGAGGACGAGGAAGAGGAGGAGGACGATGCGGAGGAGCCCTTCCAAGAGGTTCGTGTCAAGGTCACCTTTAGCGGCCCTAAAGAGGCCCCAAAGGAGCTGATCCTAGAGCGTTGGATGACATGGTCCCACGTCTACGGTGAAGAAGAAACAGAGGACACAGGGGGTCTGCGATGAGGATGCATGCAAACTCTCGCTCGGGATTTACCTTGGTCGAGGTCATGATCACCCTCTTGATCATGTCTATGATGCTCGTAGCGATCACCGAGGTGCTTACTGGAGCTCGCCGAACACGGGACGTCATTTTTAATGTCACTGAGTCCCAACTTGCGGGACCCGCAATCTTGGACTTGGTGGAGAAGGACCTGCGCGGCATGTTCGTGATGGACCGCAAGGTGCTCGACGTGCTGCGGGTCCAAGACCGCGCCATCAGTGGCATGGATGCCGACCGGCTAGATTTTGTCACCAGCAGCAACAGTCGCACACTTACCCCCAATCCGGACCGCACGCGCTTCCTGCGTGCCGACGTGACCGAGGTTGGGTACTGCTTGCGGGCCAACCCGGACTTTTCCGGTGAGTTCTTGGAGATCTATCGCCGTGAGAGCTTTGGCATTGACGACGCCCCGTTCCTTTCGGGCAAGTACACCTTCCTCCATGACCGGATTCGCCGCTTTGATATCCAGGTCTTTGCGGAGGACGGCATTGACGGTGAGCCCCTGGACTCTTGGGGCCTTGAACAGGGCAGCCAGGAAGAGCGAGGCCTACCTAAGCGCATCGAGATTGAGCTCGAAGTAGAGCTTTCCCCTCGCCTCATCAACGAGCAAAGCAGCCGTCTCGCCTCCTCCAAGCGCCGGGTGCTCTACCGCCGCATCATCCACTTCCCTGCCAGCTTACACCTGGCTATGGAGGTTCGACCGGTCTCGAGGATCCCAGTGATCGATCCCCCGTCTAACACGGGCGCGACCGGAAATGGGGCGACTGGCGCCATGGGGCTTTCTGGCCCCGGTGGAGCTGGCCAGCCATTCAAGCCGGACGACGGAGATGTCACCCCCTTATTCGGCCCAGGTGGAGCCGTCCCCGACATCAAGGGGCAAGACGGCCCCCCTGGATCCTTCCCCCCTATCTTTGGCGGCGGCTAACCTAGTTAGCTCGCGACCCAACCAAAAGGCAGGCAGCACCCAAGGTGCCGCCTGCCTTTTGTATTTCTCACCCTTACGGGCGAGTGCCTAGTCTAGGACCTTGCCGATGGTCTCAGCGCCGCCCATGTAGCATCGCAGGGCTTCCGGTACGGCAATACGGCCATCCTCGAGTTGGTGGTTCTCCATCAGTGCAATCAGGATCCGCGAGGAGGCCGCAACCGTGTTGTTCAAGGTATGGCAAAAGTGAACCTTGCCCTCCTTGTCGCGGTACCGCATCTTCAACCGACGCGCCTGGTATTCGTGGAACTTCGACGCGCTGTGGGTCTCGCCGTAGCCCTCCCGTGAGGGCATCCAGGTCTCCACATCAAACTTCTGCACCTGGGGAGCACCAAGATCTCCACCGCAGACGTTCACCACTCGGTAGGGAAGCTCGAATGCCTGCAACAGATCCTCGGCGTTCTGCAGGATCGCAGCGTGGTGCTTGGTGGACTTGGCTTCGTCCGCCACATCGATTACAACCTGCTCGACCTTCTGGAACTGGTGCACCCGGTAAAGCCCGCGCGTGTCCTTGCCGTAGGTCCCCGCTTCGCGCCGGTAGCAGGTCGACTGGGCCACCAGCTTGATCGGCAGGTCCTTCACATCCATGATCTTCTCCGCATGGATCGACGTGAGGGGCACCTCCGCCGTCCCCACCAGGTAGAGATCATCACGGTCATCGGTCTGGTAGATCTGGTCTCCGCCACCGGGGAAATACCCAGTGCCCCACAGGGGCTCCGGACGAACTAGCACCGGCACAATGGCGGGAGAGAAGTCCCGCTCAATCATCATGTCCAAGGCGAAGCGCAGCACGGCATGCTCGAGCCGAGCGAGCTCCCCCATGGTGATGTAGTTGCGGCTGCCGGCGATGCGAGCTGCGGTCTCCACGTCCAGCCATCCCTGGGCCTCGCCAAGGTCCACGTGGTCCCGGGGCGTGAAGCCAAATACGCGGGGTGTGCCCCAAGTCTTCAGCTCGACATTGTCGTTGTCGTCAGCACCATCGGGCACCTCGGCGGCTGGCAGATTCGGCACGGTCAAGAGCAGAGGCTGCAGCTCCTCTTGAATGCTAGCCATCTCGGCTTCCAAGCTCTTGAGCTCGGTCTTGATGTGCTTCTGCTCGCCTAGCAGCTCGGCGCGTCGCTCGTCCGATGCCTTCGGAATCTCCTTGCCGGCTTGCTTCTGGCGAGACCGCAGCTCGTCGATCTTGGGAGCCAGTCCGCGGAAGCCCTCGTCAAGCTCCAGGATCCGGTCCACATCACATTCAATGCGCTTCTTTGCACAGCCAGCTTTGACGAGGTCGGGCTCGGCCCGAATCCGTTTGAGATCGATCACTTGTGTTCTCCTAGGGGGAGTTCTCTATTCTTGGGTGGTGGGAGTCGTGGGACAGCTGCTTGCCGCCCCGCGGGTAGTTGGTGCGAGAGGCGCGGCGCTAACCGCCGATTTTCCAGTCAGACTCAATCTTACCGAAGAGCTTGTTCTTCTTCTCGGTGAGCTGTACTTCAAAACCGTCGTCCATGCCGCTCTTCTTAGGCAGCTCCAAGTCCTGGGGATGGAAGCCCAAGGCCCAGTCGGTATAGAGGGTAGATTGGTCCAGATTTGACTTCATCTTCTCGGGCTTGCCGCCCTTCTTGGCTCCACTCTTGCGAATCGAAGCCATGGAATAGGGACGGCAGTTCCAGGGGCGCTCGTAGCGCTCGTCGTTCATCCCCGTGACCACGACGGAGGCACCCAGTATCTTTACGTTTGCCCCAAGGTCCTCGGACTGGAAGTCAAAGCCAAAGGGACCACCGAGCTCAACCTCGACCGTCTCACCTTCGGTGACCCGCCAATTGGGCGTGTTTACACCGGGCAGGATGGCCGTCTTTTGAATCGCCGTACGCTTGCCCTCGGACATGAAGCCCGCGAACAGGTCGTAGTTGCCGACCGGCACCTCGATGCCCTTCTTCGAACCCGCCAGATCGAAGTAGCAGTCCTCCAAGTTGTTGCGGCCCTTGAGAATCACATACTTAGGGCGAGGTCCCTTAAACTTCAGCTTAAGCGTTCCTGTTTTGATGTCCAGCGGAGCTGCCGTCAGCTTATGCCCATCCACGGCCATGTCGTACCAGACATCGCCAACCTTCTGGTATCGGCTCCAGGGCAAAGCGTGCTTGGAGCCATCGATGCGGATCGCGTCGAAGTCAAACATGTAGTGCTCCGCGGTCATGCCGACGTGCCCCCAGGACACGGGCGCGTCGCCGTAGGTCCCGTTCATGTTGTCGTCGAAGATCTCCACGGGGACCCCGGCCAGCTTGCCGACAATTTTCGATGCGGGAGCCACGTAGACGGTCATCTGCACGTCCGAGGGCTCCATGTTGATCTCGACCCCTTGGTACTGATCCTTCTGGGTTCCAGTCATCGTCAGGAAGGCATAGGGAAGTTTGGCGTCGCCAAGCACGATCTGACAGGGGGTCATTTTTCCAGCCATGACCATAGAGTTCTTCTCGCCCCCGGAGGAAACTTGGAAGCTCTTGATCGTGTCGCGCACAAGACCGATGCTCTTAATGCCGGGAAACTCCGCCCGGCTGTCCACCTTAGTGAACCCCAGACTTGTCCAGGCGTTGAACACGTCGTCGTTTGACCAGAAGGGGCGCTCAATCGCACCTGGCTTCTCCTCGACTGCGAAGGTCAGGTCCTGGATCACGGGATCGCCCAAGGACATTCCCACGCCGCTCTTGCCCTTCCCCGGCTTGTCGGCGCCGGGCTTGCCCGTATCTCCGTCTTTCCCGTAGCCCATACCCACCAGTACCTTGTGCCGGACTTCTACATCAGCGCGCACGCGGTCTCGAAGCTCGATCTTGTCCCGGGCCGCTAAACTGTTAGCGTAGCCGATGACCGCCTCGCGAAGGTTGGGGTCATCCGGTCGCTGGGGCTCATCCTGAGCGCGGCCATAGGACAGCCAAGCCAAGGACGCGTAGTAGTGATCGCCCACGGCGTCGAGGGACTCAGCCACCATAAGGAAGTCGCTGCACAGGGACTTAATCGTGCTGGTGTCCTTGTCGGCCTCTGCCTTGATCATCTTGTTGAGATAGACGAAGTACTTGTTGACGAGCTTGACTCGCTCGACGCGCGAAGTCCCATCCAAGAGGGAGTAGTACTCGTAGACCTTGTCCACAAAGGCGGTCTTCATGGAGCCCTTCCAAGCAATACGAAGGGAGTTCAGGTCGTCCTCAACGCTGTCGTTTGTGGCACCGCCCAAGCTTGTACACAGATTGATGATCGCATCCACGGCATCGGCCTGGTTGCGCTGGATCAGCTTCTCCATCTGATCCTGGGCTCCGATCGCCTTGGCCTGACGGAACTCCTTGAGGAAGGATTCGCGGTCCAGAGTAGCGGCATGCTCAGGCCCAGCAGCGCCAACTTTGGCGGTCGCAACGGGCACGATAGCGCTCAGGGCAAAGAGGGCGAGGATCGACAGCTGAAATCGTGAAAGCTTCATAGTGCTTTGGTCTCTTCTGGGACGCGAAACAAGTACAGGCAAGATTCTAGCGAGTACAAGCCAAACTTCGGACCAAAGAGAGGCGCTTTCCCGCCCCTCCGCTAAACTGCATGCGGATCCCCACTTTCAACCCGCACCCTACGCCCCTGGCCCTGCCCCATCTACGATGCCCGACCCCCTGCTTGTAATCTCCGAGCCCCATGAGATTTCGGCCCGAACCGCCATTGTTGCGGACGAGGGCGACAGCATCTGGCTGTACATCACCGAAGCCAACTCCAGCGACATCGTCGGCGCCTGCTGGGTCGCGAATGGCGAGGGCATGCCCGAAGAACCGGACTTGCAAAGCTACACCCAAAAGAACCTGCCTCCCCCCGCCCCGGCCCAGGTCCTACACACGGGCAACACGATCAGTAACACCCTCGAGAGCAGCTGGGAGCTTGCCTGGGCCACGAACGGTCAATCGGCGTGCCTGTTCGTCAACGGCGAAGCGCGGGCCGTCATCACGCCATCCGGCGGCTATACGCGCTTCCTCGCTAGGGATTGCCCCTGGGGCAAGCCCTGGGACGCCCAGGTCTTTGCGGACCTGTTTAGCGAGTCGGGCGAGCCGCCTGCCAAACCCGGCGGCGGCTGCGGTACCTGCTAGGAATGCAGCGATGCCCCGTTTTTCTACGGGCGTTTCGACATCCGGTTGAGAAACTGCTTCTCCCCGTCGGTAAGAGAGCTCATGCCCTCCTTGCTGATACGCGCTAGCAGCGCATCCAGCTTGGCATTGTCGGCCGCCTTGTTCTGGGCGACCTTGACCTGCCGGTGCTGCTCGACCTTGGTAAGCACGTCGGTCCGGTACCAGCCCTGCTTGATGTACAAGAAGCCGACTAACGCGCCGGCTAGGTGTACGTCGTGGGCCACGCTGCCCCCCATGTCAGCCATGCTGAGCAGGTCGACGGCCACCATTCCCGCGGCCAGTACCCACAGGGGAATCGGGATGACGCCAAACAGGTGTACTTGGGAATTAGGGAAGAGCATCGCAGCAGCTGTGATGCACCCCATGATTGCGCCCGAGGCACCGATCACCGGAGCGTTCAAGCCCTGGAACTGACCCAGTACCGAGTGCAAAAGCCCGCCAGCGATCATGGCGCCGGCGTAGAAGACAATGAATCTCCGGCCGCCAATCGCCCGCTCTAACATCCCACCAAAAAAGTACAGCATCAGGCAGTTGAAGAACACATGGCCAATCCCCGCATGGAGAAAGCCATAGGTAACGAGCTGCCAGATCGGAAGGAAGGGCGCGCCTAGCCACCACCAATCAGGACTAAGCGCCAGGCCCCCGTGCACCACCCCAGGCAGCGAGCTGCCTAGGATTGCCATCACCACGTAGATCCCAAGGTTGGCAATCAGCAGTCGCTTGACCCAGAAGGGCACCATCCCCGGTGAGCCGGCGTTACCCATGGCTCCGCCTCCGAAGGTTGGTCTTTTGGGCTCTTGGTCCCACTCTTGTCTCCACGCGCTCATAGGTATGCATCTTGCCCGTGCCGGGACCCCGTTTCCAGGGGAACCTTAGGCTCGTAACTTGGTGAACGCCAATCCCCAGGGGATGCAAGTCCCAGGAGCAACCTTCACACCAGCAAGAGAGCCGCCGGGACTGTCAGGATCGACTTGGAAGCCCCTTGGCTTGAGAGCTTTCGGCCCACGACCCCGGTCGCCCAAGCGAAGTTTGAGAAGTCCTAGCCAACACCCGCAATGCGGGCCGCTGCAGTGGCTGTGTTGCTTAGTAGCATGGCGATGGTCATCGGGCCGACCCCCCCGGGTACGGGGGTGATGTGGCTGGCATTGTCCGAGGCCGCGGCAAAGTCCACGTCCCCCACAAGCTTGCCGTCGTCGCCTCGGTTAATGCCTACATCGAGCACCACGGCACCGGGCTTCACCCAGTCGCCTTGAACTAGCTTCGCCACCCCAACCGCAGCGACAATCACGTCCGCACCCAGGCACACGGCCTTGAGGTCCTGCGTCCTACTGTGTGCAATCGTGACCGTAGCATTGCGCGCCAAAAGCAGCTGAGCAATCGGCTTGCCCACCAACATTGAGCGGCCCACGACTACGGCCTGCTTTCCCTCGAGCTCGATCCCATAACGATCGCACAGCTCGATGCAGCCGGCAGGCGTGCAGGGAATCAATCCCTCTTCGCCCATGACCAGGGCCGCCACGTTGTCGGGGTGCAGCCCGTCCACGTCCTTCGCCGGTGAGATCGCTCGCACGACCTCGCCCTCGTCTAGTCCCTTGGGTAGGGGCAGCTGGACTAGGATTCCGTGAACGGCAGGATCCGCGTTGAGCGATTTCACGACGGCCAGCAGATCGCCTTGGCTCGTCGTGGCCGCGAGCTTCTTTGTGTCCACGACGAAGCCTGCCTTGGTGGCGGCCTTGTCCTTGTTGCGGACGTAGACCTGGCTGGCTGGGTCCTCACCAACCAGCACCACTGTCAGTCCGGGGCTGACCCCATGCTCCTTGAGGCGAGTAACGCGTTTTGCCACATCCTCACGAACAGAGAGAGCCGTAGTCTTACCGTCAATCGTCTTTGCAGTTTGCGTAGTCATCGGGGGCAGTCAGGAAGGTAGTTGGGACAGGTCAGGAGGGGTCGGGAACAGTCGGCTTCGGTAGCTTTCGAAAGTGGTCAAAGGCTGCCAATCCTATGACGGCCAGCTCGATGACCCAGTAGACGAACAATGTGTAGGCGACACCACTTGTGAAGCCATAGCTGTGTAGGCCTACATTTAGCAGGTTGACGCCCCACCAGGATGCAGAGACGACGATCCCGCCAAATACGCTCATGACAGCAAACCCGCGATCGCGGATGAAGCCACCGAGGCGCATGTGAAGAGTTAGCAGACTCCACAGGCAGATCAGAAGAGCGCCGTTTTCCTTGGGGTCCCATCCCCAAAAGCGCCCCCAGGAGTCGTTGGCCCAAATGCCACCCATGATCGTCCCGAAAATCGAGAAGAGCAGGCAGAAGCAAACCACCCCGTAGGTCATCGTGTAGATGGTCTTGTAGAGCGCTTTGTCCTGGGTCTTGAAGCCAAACAGCTGCCCAAGGATCCAGGCATGGGCCAAGACGGCGGCAAACAGGCCACCCGCGTACCCCATCGCGATAGTCGTCACGTGGATCGCAAGGTAGAAATTCGTGTCTAGCACGGCCACTACGGAAGCCATCGTATCTCCCGAAGAGGCGATCTCCTTGAGTTCGTAGCGCCCTGCAAGGAACAACCCTCCCACTCCCACAAGCACTGCGCCCGCCATGGCGACCCGGCGTTTGGTCAGCCACTCGGTAAAGAATGCAACCAGCAGCGAGACCGCCGTAATGAACAGAATCGTGTCGTAGAGAGTGACCACAGGAGGGCGCTCACGGATGACAGAGCGGTAGACAATACCGACGATCAACAGGATCGTCCCTACGGCCGACAGACCGATCTGACCATACCAGAGGCCCTTGGAGGACGGCTTGAGCCAACTGCCGGCCATCGTAAGGAAAGCCAACAGGAAGCAAACTAAGCCCCTGGTGAAGGGATCGAGATTGTAGAGGGCGACCTCTTTCTCGATGTGCTTGTACTCACCGCGGGCTGCCGCTTGGCCGACTAGGGACGCGTGAAGGGTCTCGAGCTCCCTCTGGAAGGCGGTCGAATCGTTGGTGTTTGCCAGCATCCTTTCGAAACCACGGACAGCTCCGATTTGGTCACTGTGATCATCCAAGGAAGTGACCGACTCTCGAATCACATCATCAACTTTCCACCAGGTCTCCTGGTCTATGGCACCCTTACTGGGGACGAAGAATGCTGGGGAGTTAAAGGTCCCAAGCATGGCCTTCTCTAATTCCTTGAGCAGGGCCTGGATGGCGGAATAGTCCGCCGAATCGGCGGGCGAAATCGACGCGCGCAGCTGCCGCAACTCGACCTCGTGCTCGAGGATGCCTGCAATGCCCTTGGTCTTCCCAGGCCCGTAGATATTCTCCAGCGCGCCGGAGCCAGCCGTGCTGTACTCGTTACGCATGGGATCCAAGAAGACAATCAGGTTCTCAAAGTTCAAGAGGTCCTGGTTGAGCTTAATGGTCTGGCGCTGCTTCGGAGTGCGCTTGATCGTCTCCACATCGAAGGCCTTCTTGGCCTCGGCGCTTAGGGCGCTCAGCCCGGGAAGCAGCTCGTCGAAGCTGTACCAGTCGCGCTTCTTGCGCGACTCGAGACCGATCGAAGTCAGGATCGCCGCGTCTTGGACTCGGAAGGCACGGTAGGCACGGGCCTGCTCCGGGAAGAAGAAGCAGTCGAGCAGCCAGGCCGAAGGCTTTAGGCTCTCGGTGCGGGCGGCCACAGGCTCGCCATTTTCGTCCAGGCTCCAATCAATGCCTGCCTCGAGCGTTCGCTTGCCGTTCATCATCAACAGGTTCACACCTGCCAGGGAATCCAGGGGCTTGATGCGGCCACCGTGCTGCACAGGAAGGGTCGCGAACAGCTCGACGGTCTCCTGGGGCCACTCGAAGCTGCGGATGCGCGACTCGGCCTGGGCAGCACCCAGGGGAGACGACAGGAAGAAGAACGCGGCAAAGGCCACAAGAAATCCCATGGCGCGGTTTGTTTTCCACATAGAGGAATGGTTCATGACGTCATCTCCTTCACAGACGTCCGGCGCCTCGATGGCGAGATGATCACCTTGACGAGTCGCTGCACGAAGGTCAGCAGCATGCCCGCCGTCACGACCCACAGGCTGTAGAGCGGCCACTGGTCGGAAACGTTGTCCACCACACTAAAGACCGAGTATGTGCCAGAGGCCTGGGTTCCGAAGGAGGATTGGAACAGAACGAGGTTCTCGCTGCGCAAGGGTTCATTCATCTGGATCCGAATCTTCTCCTGACCGCTCTCGTCGATCTTATACACGTCACTCCTGTAGGCCTTGGCCATGGACATGCCGGGGTGCTCTTCCTTCATGAACTTAATCAGTTCGATGCTAAAGGGCATCTCGTAGCGCTCGTGTCGCATGTCCACCAGGAAGGTGCGCCCATCGACCTTAACGGTCCAGGGGGCGCGCTGGAACCCCCACAGAATTCCCTGCTGGCCGGCGATCTCCACGTGCATACCCGAGGCGTTCTGCTCGCTCTCCTTCATCGGCGGCATCTCGAAGATGCCAAAGCCGTCGACAACGGGACCTGAAGCCTCCCACATGGGACCCTTTGGTTGGATGCGGCTGTTCTTGACGAATCCAGAGAGGGTCACATCAAAGGGCAGTACATCCGACTTAACCGTCCGCGCGGAGTCTCCGTCGAGGTCGCTCAGGTACTTGTCCTGAATAACTAGGCCCGCGCCATCGCCCCCTACTTCCGTAATGGCCACCTCCCACTTGTAGAGGCTGGAGAAGAAGTTCGACCGCTCGCCCTCGAGCAGGGCTAGGTTTCCCTCGTCGGCGGTCAGCACCTTGACCATGCCGGAACCAAGCATTAGCGCGATGCCAATATGCGTGATCACCACACCAAGATTGCGCTTGGAGATCTTCAGGCGAATCAGGCCGCCGGTGAGCATGTTGGCCGTCAAGATCGTCATGCAAGTGAGCCCACTCGGAAAGATAGGAATACCGAACTTCCAAATGAACCACGAGGAGAAGAAGACCTCCTTTGCCTCGTACAAGCCGTGTTCAACCTGATAAAGCGTGCCGAGTAGGGTCAAGATGAAGAGCAAAGACAGCATCACACACGCGAGCTGCAGGGAGGACAAAATGTCCACGATCGGGTTGCCTGTTTTCTTGGCCATGGTCAGTTTTCCAGGGAGGCAAGGAAGGCGATGAAGTTGGCCTTCTGTTCGGCGACTTCGGACCTTGGCCCGACCATCTTGATAAAGCTACTTTGTTCCTCGCCAATCTTGCAGACGCCGAGCAAGGTCTGGTCCTCGCCGCTGACGCCGCCCATGCCTTGGTAGTCGCCCGAGACCTCGAGCAGGTAGACCTCCTCACCGAGTACGGAAACCGTAGGCAGGGCCTCCGCGTCAGCTTGGGTAAAGTCCGCGTAGCCGACCTCACCGCGCCATCGGTTGAGGTTGGCCAGCAGGCCGCCGGCGGCGCCGGGCATCGTGATCAGATAGCACTGGGTGTTGGGTGTCGCATTGAGATTGATGATGCGCATGCCCTTAGGGGCTTGGGCCATCCAGCCCTCGGGCATGGCATAGCTCAGCTCGCCGGCGCCATTCGGATCCTCGCCAGGATCAGAGGCCGGCCTCTCGGTCTGGCCCTCCACGCCTAGGGATGCGATGAACGCATCAAAGCGACCGCGCTCGGCTGCGACCTTCTCCTTGGGGCCGGTCATCTTGACCGTCACGGTAAACTGCGGAGTGAGCAGGATTACACCGATCATGGCGTAGTTCTCCAGGGGTTCGCCCCCCATGCCACTAAAGGTCCCCTCGAGTTCGAGCACCTGGGCAACACCCCTGAAGAGGCTTGTGGTCGGCAGGCTGTCGAAGCTCGCGTCGTCCGCCGGCCCCAGGCCAAGCTGGCCGCGCCAGCGATTGAGGTTCGCAGCAACACCGCCGCCGTCCCCACTCAGGATAGTCATGTAGCACTGAAGCTCAGGGTTGCCTGCAGGCTGGAGGTTGATCTCGCGGAATTGCGCCTTGGGCATTTCTACCCACGTAGGAGGAAGCTCCCATAGGAACGGGCTCGCCCCGGGCACGTCGGCTCCGTGGTCGTGGCCGTCGTCAGCGCTGTGCTGGGTTGTGTTCGAGGAGAAGCCGAAACGCTCGGCGCTGGACACGTCGAGACGAACCATCTTTCCCTCAACCTTGATTGGGGTGGAAGCTTCTAATGTAACCTCGGAACCAGCTCCGCAAGAAGCAATGCAGAACAACGCCGTGCTCACAAGCGCGGCAGAATGGATCAACCTCTGTTGACGTTTCATTGTGTTTATTCCTTACCAATTGCGACCGAGGACAAAGTCCCCGATGCTCTTCAGGGTGCGGCGGGCAGGACTGTCCGGAAGGACATCCAAGCGCTCCATAGCGCGATCCACAAGCTCCTCCGCTCGTGCTCTCGCGTATTCTAAACCGGGAGCCAAGTCGATGGATTCGCGCAGGTGATGAGCCCGCTTCTGGATCCCGTCTTGGGTGTAAATGTCTCGAATCTGCGTGCGGGTCTGCTCGGACGCGGATGCGTAGATGTGCAGTACGGGCAAGGTCACCTTGCCGTCCTCCACGTCTGTCCCCACACTCTTTCCAACGATTTCGGCATCGCCCACAAGATCCAAGCAATCGTCGATGATCTGAAAGGCCAGACCAAGCTCTTCGCCGAAGGAAGCCATCGACCGAGCGAGCTCGTCATCCTTTGCAAAACTGCCAGAGCCATCCTGATCGCTGACCCGTGCGCCTAGCTCACAGGCCGCGCCGTAGAGGCTGGCTGTCTTGGCTGCGCAGATAAACTCATAGCGCTCCTGGGTCAATTCGAAGTCATAGCGCTGGGTGCTCTGCTCGATCTCGCCGGCACACAGGCGGCTTGTAGTCGCTGCTAGGAGCTGGCTGGTCAGGCGCGACTTCAGCTGCGTCGAGAGCCCGAAGGCACGGGAATACAGGAAGTCACCCAAAAGGATCGCGGTCTGGTTGTCCCAGCGCTCGTTCACGCAAGCTACACGACGGCGAACCTCAGCCCCGTCGAGCACGTCGTCGTGAACCAGAGTCGCTAGGTGGATCATCTCTACAATGGCCGCCACCTGGACGTGCTCTGAAGAGCGGCGGCCGGAGGCCTCGGCAACCAACAGGACCAAGGCCGCCCGTAGCTGCTTGCCACTAAAGCGCCCCACGTGGGACGTCATGTCTTGCACCGCAGGTGACTCATCTACAAGCTGCGCTTGCAGGACCCTGTTCATCACTTCCATGTCCCCGGCAATAGGCGCCAGTAACTCTTTGATTCTAGAGCGAATCTCGCTCATGCCACTTCCTCGTTCTTCTCTGGGTCCGAGCTTTGGGACGGCCTGGAGCTGCCGCCTGGGCAAACCGCAGTGCCAGTTGTACTTGATCCATCGGTTGGTCTTACTTTTAGTCGTGCCTTCTCTTCCGCGAGCTCGAGCGGAGTATTCACGTTGAATCCAAGTTGCATACCGCGCATGGATTCAGGCAGCTCGTGCTCCTGCATAATCCCAAGGGTGATGTCGCCATGGAAGCTCCGCATGCGCCGCTGGCCTCTCTGCAAGGCTAGGCGCACTGGCTCCCTACAGGTCTTGCGGTACACAGCGCACATGGGCTCTATACCGCCGTCACTCTCTAATAGGCAGGCATCGACCCCTGTGGCTACAGCCCGCTCTAGCAAAACTTGGAACAGATCTGCGTCCAGGCGAGGAGTATCACAGGCAACTAACACAAGCCACTCAGCGCCACGCTCATCGAGAGCTTCTAGTCCCGCACTTAGTCCCGCCAAGGGTCCCACGCCAGCCTGCACGTCTAGGAGACACTCGAGTTTAAGTTCGGGATAGCGCGGGCTGGTGCCGGTCCCAAGGAACACCTCGTCCACCAGGGGCGCGACTACAGCAACCGCCCTCTGCAACAGGTTGCTGCCTGCCAACTCTAGGAGCGCCTTGTCCCTTCCCATACGGCGGCTATCCCCACCGCAGAGAACTAGTCCAAGGACCCCCTTCACGTGAATCTACTCCTTCGAGGACGAGTCGCCCTTTTCCGAATCCATCTCGAGTTGAGTCGACTCCTCAACCTCGGTCTCGGCATCCTTGAGACCCTTCCGAAACTGCGTGATGCTCGATCCCATCGAGCGGGCTAGCTCAGGGAGCTTGCGACCCCCAAACAGCAAAAGAACGATCGCGAGAATCGGCCAAAGCTCGGTGAACCCAGGCAGGCCTAGGAACAGTTGCGAAGCGCTGGTAGCGGCAAAAATGGCGTCCATGATAGAGAGACCCAATGGATGACAGTGGTGGGAACGGGCTGCGTGGAATTAGGAGGGCGCGCGCCCTCATAAATACATTCGGCATTCTAGCAGGTCTATAAGCCCAATACCCCTTGAGGAGTGCAAACTCCGCAATAAAGTAGGGCGCGCCGAGCTGCGACCTACGGGCCCTTTACCATGGCCAAGTCGAGCTAGGGCCCGCATGGCCAGATGGGCCGACATTACCCCCCCTACGAAACCAGGCCTCGTCTCCACGATGGAGACGAGGCCTGGTCAAGATCAAGGGACGCTAGGTACGCCCCTTACGACTATCCTTTGCAGGTCTCGAGAAGACCGGTCTCGGCCAGGCGCTGTTCCATCAGCTCCCCCATCTTGGAGGGCGTCTGGGTGACGGCGACACCGGCCTTTTCTAGGGCAGCGATTTTGTCGGCGGCGGTGCCCTTGCCGCCGGAGATGATGGCCCCGGCGTGGCCCATGCGACGTCCCGGAGGAGCAGTGACTCCAGCGATGAAGGATACCACGGGCTTCTTGATGTTGGCCGCGATGTACTCGGCAGCCTCCTCTTCCGCGGTACCGCCGATCTCGCCAATCATGACAATGGCATCGGTGGCGTCGTCGGCGTTAAACGCCTCTAAGCAGTCGATGAAGTTAGTGCCATTGATCGGGTCACCACCGATACCGACGCAAGTCGACTGCCCGATGCCGCGAACGGTCAGCTGCCAGACGGCCTCGTAGGTCAAGGTACCTGAGCGCGAGATCACAGCGACGCGACCCGGCTTGTGGATGTAGCCGGGCATGATGCCGATCTTGCACTCGCCGGGAGTGATGATACCGGGGCAGTTCGGGCCGAGTAGGCGCGACTTGGAACCCGCGAGTGCGGCGACGACGTTGGCCATGTCGATGACCGGTACGCCTTCGGTGATGGCGACGATCTGCTCGACCTCGGCTTCGATAGCTTCGATGATGGCGGCCGCTGCAAAGGGCGGCGGCACATAGATCACAGAGGCGTTAGCACCCGTGGCCTCGCGGGCCTCGGCGACGGTGTTGTAGACGGGAACGCCAAGGTGCTCGGTGCCACCCTTCTTTGGGGTGACGCCGGCAACTAGCTTCGTGCCGTATTCCATGGCTTGCTCCGAGTGGAACGAGCCGGTCTTGCCAGTGAATCCCTGGCACATCAGTTTGGTTTCAGAACCGACCCAAATACTCATTAGACGGCCTCCGTTTTGATTGCTTCGGTGATTTTCATGGCGGCCTCGTCGAGGTCCGATGCGGTGATGATGGGAAGGCCCGATTCCTCGAGCATCTTCTTGCCGATCTCGACGTTCGTGCCTTCAAGGCGCACGACGAGGGGCACGTTCAGTTCGATCTCGGCGACCGCGGCGATTACGCCGGCTGCGATGACGTCACACTTCATGATGCCGCCGAAGATGTTGACGAGCACGCCCTTCACCTTCGGATCCGAGAGCACCAAGGCGAAGGCCTTGGCGACCGTCTCCTTCGTCGCGCCGCCGCCGACGTCGAGGAAGTTTGCCGGCTCGGCGCCGTGCAACTTGATCACGTCCATGGTTGCCATGGCGAGGCCTGCGCCGTTGACCATACAGCCAATGGAGCCATCCAATGAGATATAGGACAGGCCGTGGCCCGCAGCTTCCAGCTCCCGGGGGTCCTCTTCGTTGACGTCGCGCAGCTCTTCCAGCTCCGGGTGGCGGAACATGGCGTTTGAGTCAAAGCTCATCTTCGCGTCGAGCGCGATCACGTCGAGCTCGTGGGACGTGGCAAGAGGGTTGATCTCTACCATGTCGCAGTCGAGCGCAAGGAACGCTTTGGTAAGACGCTGGATGATGTCCAGGAAGTCGCTCTGGAGCTCGGGATGGACCCGCAGGTCGAGCACCAGCTGGTTGGCGGTCACGCCGTCGAGTCCGTCGGGACCAAAGGTCGCCGTGTGGATCTTCTCGGGGGTCTTCTCGGCAACCTCTTCGATGTCCATACCACCTTCGGTGGAGCACATCAGGACCGGCATACGACGCTTACGGTCGATGGTGACTCCGGCGTAATACTCTTTATCAATGTTCGTACCCTCTTCTAGCCAGAGGCGGCGGACCTTTTGCCCCTCGGGACCCGTCTGGTGGGTCACAAGCTGCATGCCGAGGATGGCTTCTGCAGCGGCGACGGCTTCATCCGCACTCTTGCAGACCTTGACGCCACCACCTTTGCCGCGGCCACCCGCGTGGATCTGAGCCTTGACGACGACTATGTCGCCTTCCAACTCGTCGTAAACGCGGCGCACGTCCGCAACATCAGTCACCTCGACGCCGTTCGGCACCGTGATATTGAACTTCGCCAGGAGCTGTTTGGCCTGGAACTCGTGAATCTTCATTGGCTTATCGCTGGATTCTGGGGCTCAAGAACGAGAGGCGTTCTTGAGCCATGGAGGATGAAGGTTGGGATTCTAAAGGCAGCAGGGCACAGAAGAACGCGCAAAGTGCGTTAGAGTGCCTACAATCCCAACTTGTCCACGGTCCTTCGGCTCTTGATCCCTTGATCTGGAGCCGCTTTTGCCTCCCTGCCCCCCATTAAGCATGTCCGGTACGATTCTCGTCGACCGCGAGCTGCGCGCCTGTCTCGGGCGCGATCTAGTCCCAGCCCCAGGCGCTGCGCCCATCGAGGACCGCCAGGTCCAGCCCGCCTCCCTCGACATGCGCCTTGGCCCCCGGGCCCATCGCATGCGGGCGGGCTTCCTGCCCAGCACCACCCCCATTGAGCAGCGCCTCGCCGAGCTGTCCACCATTGAACTGGACCTGACCGGCGAGGGTGCCGTGCTCGAGCGCGGGGTTGTCTACCTTGTTCCCCTAGAGGAGTCCCTAGACCTGTCCCAGGACCTCTCGGCGCGCTTTAACCCGCGCAGTTCCACGGGCCGCTGCGACATCTTTACCCGGGTCCTCTTGCCGGGGCACCCGCGCTTTGACGAGGCCCCCGCGGGCTACAGAGGCATGGCCTGGCTCGAGATCTCTCCGCTGTCCTTTCCCGTTCGGCTGCGACGCGGGGACCGCCTGGCCCAAATCCGGCTCCAGCGTGAGAACGCCGCCATGACCGCGGACGAGCTGCGCGCCCTGCACCGCGGGTCGCCGCTCTGCTTCGTCAAGGGCGAGCCCGTTCCCGAGTCCGAGCTTAACTTCTACGAGGACGGGTCCATCGCCATGTCCCTGGGCTTGGACGGGCGGCAGCCGTGCGGGTGGCGCGCGGCCCTATTCACGGACGTCGTCGACTTCTCCGCCGAAGCCGCCCACGACCGCGAGGACTTCTGGCAAGAGGTCCACGCCAAGCAGGGTACCTGTATTCTGGAGCCCGGCCGCTTCTATATCTTCGCTAGCCGCGAGGAGATCCGCGTGCCACCTCAGGTGGCCGCGGAGATGCTGCCTGTGGACCCCGGACTCGGTGAGCTGCGTAACAACTACGCTGGTTTCTTCGACAACGGCTTCGGCTGGCAAGAGGACGAATCCGGCACGCCCATCGAAGGCGGCACGCCCGCCGTTCTCGAAGTGCGAGCCCACGACATGCCCTTCCTGGTCGAGGACGGCCAGATCTTCTTCCGCCTGCGCTTCTTCCGCGCATCGGGACGCCCGGACGCCCTATATGGACGCAAGCGCGAGGGAGCCTCCTACCTGAGCCAAGACCTGACCCTGGCCAGGGCATTCCGCAGCGGCTCCTAGAGCTGTCGATGCTGCGGTCTGGCGACCTGCGCTGGCTCATTTCCAAGAGAGCTCCAGACCAAGACCGATTCGATCTAGTGGCTTCTCGGGAGTAGGCTGGGCCTGATGATATCCCCTTGGCCATCTTCGCCGTGCTCGCCATTGGCCTGGCGATTCATCTGATGGCTGGTTCGATAGAAAGCGGAGACCTCGATGTTATCGGGGGTCTTATGCGATCCGGGGCGAGATCGAGGGCCGGGGTGGGAGGGGCTCCTAGTCATGCAGGAAGCAAGTACTTGGCTCGGGCCAAGGACTTGCTTCTTGGTGCCCTAGGGGACTAGGGCGGTTGGGCGCTGGGGGCGCACTCCTTTGGAGTGCGCTAGCACTTCGCTTGGGGGAGAGGCCTTTCTGGCTCTTCGGGGTCGAGGCCTCTGTGGCGCACTCCTTTGGAGTGCGCTTAGTGCGCTAGATCGACCCGTGGCGCCGACGCTGGCGCGCGTTGATCTTCTTCCCGGACTTCGTCTTCTGACGAGTCAGGAATCCGGTCTTCTTGGCGTGCTTGGACTTACTGTTGCGGACTTTGAGCTTCATAGTTCTTAGGTTCCTTAGGGGAAGCGGAAAAGTTTAGGGATTTGGGAGGGCGTGTCTAGGCCTTGCCCGGCTTTTTCGGGGCCTTCTTGGGGGCTTTTCGCTTGTTAAGCTTATTTTTGCCCGTGCCAAGGGGGCCTACCATTTCCGTTGGGACCACGGCGGCCTTAAATTCAGCCTCAGTCATCACGCCTAGCTCTAGGACCGCCTCGAGTAGGGTCAGCTCGTTTTGGTGGGCATGCTTGGCCACCTTCGAGGCTAGGTCGTAGCCGATGTGGGGGTTGAGGGCGGTGACTAGCATCAGGGACTTTTGCATCAGGTCCCCCACGCGTTTCTTGTTGAGCACAAGACCATCGATGCACTTAGTGCGGAAGGAATCGCAGGCGTCGCCTAGTAGCTGGATGGACTCCAGCAGATTGTGGATCATCACGGGCTTGTAGACGTTCAGTTCGAAGTTGCCTTGGCTGCCGGCGAAGCCGATGGTGGCGTCGTTGCCCATGACCTGGGTGCAGACCATGGTCATGGCCTCGCACTGGGTCGGGTTGACCTTGCCGGGCATGATCGACGAGCCGGGCTCGTTGGCCGGCAGGGACAGCTCGCCGAATCCGCAGCGGGGCCCCGAGCCGAGCCAGCGGATGTCATTGGCGATCTTCATCAATGCGGCGGCGGTCTGACGCAGGCTACCGGACAGGCCGACGACCGCGTCGTGGCCGGCTAGGGCGCTAAACTTGTTCGGTGCGGTGACAAACTTCAGTCCCGTCTCCTTGGCGATGAACCTGGCGGACAGCTTGGCATATCGCGGGTGAGTGTTGAGACCCGTGCCCACGGCGGTCCCGCCTAATGCAAGCTCTAGGATCGCTGGCATGGCGCCCTGGATCGCGCGCTGGGCGTCCACCAGCATCTGGGCGTAGCCGCCGAACTCTTGGCCCACCGTCAGGGGCGTCGCATCTTGCAAGTGCGTACGGCCAATCTTGACGGTCTTGCTCCAAGCCTTGGACTTCTTGGTCAGCGCCTTCTCCAAGCCCTTCAACGCGGGCAAGAGGTCGCGCACGGTGGCCTCGCCGGCTGCCACGTGCATGGCGGTCGGGAAAAAGTCGTTCGAGGACTGGCTGCGGTTGACGTGGTCGTTCGGGTGCACGGGCTTCTTTGAGCCGAGCTCGCCTCCGAGCTTTTGGATGGCACGGTTCGAGATGACCTCGTTCGTGTTCATGTTGGTCTGGGTGCCCGAGCCCGTCTGCCAAACCACCAGGGGGAACATCGCATCGTGGTCGCCGGCAATGACCTCGTCGGCAGCGCCTAACAGGGCCTTCTGCTGCTTCTTGTTCAGGCTATCGAGCTGGCCGAGCTCGATGTTCGCTAGGGCAGCACACTTCTTCGTCACGCCCAAGGCGCGGATCATACGGCGCGTGAAGCGCTGACCGCCAATGCGGAAGTTCTCCGAGGAGCGCTGGGTCTGTGCACCCCAGAGCACGTCACAGGAGACTTCGATCGGGCCAAAGGAGTCGGACTCAGTACGGGTCTTCATAGGAAGAGGTTGGGCAGGTGGTGAGTAGTTTTAGAGCAGCCCGAGGTCGCGCAGGGCATCGATATCGAGCTGCACTTCCCCCACGGTCTTCTGCATTTGGATGCGGGCTTCAGTCGGCATGGGCAACTCGACAATCTGCTCGACGCCGTTCTTGCCCAGGATGGCAGGCACTCCGGTGTAGACGCCCTCGAAGCCGTACTCGCCATTGAGCAGGCAGGCACAGGGCAAGAGGCGCCGCTCGTCGTTCAGGATCGATGCGGCCATGGCCACGCCGGCGGAAGCGGGCGCGTAGAAGGCGCTGCCGGTCTTGAGCAGAGAGACGATCTCGCCGCCTCCCTTGCGGGTACGCTCGACCATGGCGTCGATCTTGTCCTTAGGCACCAAGGCACCGAGTTCGACGCCGTTGACGGTGCAGTACTTTTCCATGGGCACCATGGAGTCGCCGTGGGCACCAAGCACCATGGCGTCCACGTCCTTGACGTTAGAGCCCGTCGCCTCGGCGATGAACCAAGAGAAGCGCGCGGAATCCAGCACGCCGGCCATGCCCATGACCCGGCGGCCGGGGAAGCCCAGCTTGGCGCGCATCAAGTGCACCATCGTGTCCAGGGGATTCGTGATCACGATTACGAAGGCGTCGGGGCTGCCGTTGCGGATGTACTCGGCGACGGCACTCATCACCTTGCCGTTGACCTCGAGCAGGTCCGAGCGGCTCATGCCGGGCTTGCGCGGCAGGCCGGCGGTTACGATGAAGATGTCCGAGTCGTAGGTGTCCGCCGGATCGTTCGTCCCCGTGACGCGGGTCGTGTAGCCATCCACCGCGGCGGCCTGGTTCAGGTCCAGGGCGATGCCCTGGGGCCTGCCCTCTAGGATGTCGATCAGGACGACCTCGGCACAGAGGTTCTGCTGGGCGCAGCGCTGGGCTGCGGTCATACCGACAAAGCCGGCACCGACGACGGTGATCTTGCGTTGGGAAATCGCGGACATGGGTCTTCCTGGGCTGCGCTGGGGACGTTGCGGGCCAGCAGTATAGCGGCAGCAGGGGAGCGTTCCCACGAAAAGGCCCGCCTTGATCGCGGAGAGTGATCTTGGCGGGCCTTGGTCGGTAGCCGCAGGATTCAGCCGGTCATGTCGTCTCCCTCGGCGGGCTTCTGCTTCTCAAGGTAGTCCGAGTGCCAATCGCGCCAGGAGCGCAGTCGCTTAGCGCGCTCCGTCTCCTTTCCAAGGGGGTCAAAGCGGAAATTCTGGCTCGTCAAGAGGCGAAGGCTGGAGACCGCCGCGTCCCGAACACTTGGTGCGGCGTCGGCTAATGCGTCGATCAGGGGACCAATGCTGGCATCGCTGCCAAGCCCCCCCAGCACCCGGGCCGCGGCCATGCGCACGAAGGTGTCCTCGTCCCCAAGCACCGGGATCAAGTGCGGCACCACCCCCACGTCGGCCGTATGCCCTAGGTCCTCTACCGCGTTCCAGCGCACCCCAGAGTTCTTGGATTCAAGGTCTTCCAAGAGGGCTAGCCAGCCGGGGCCCGTATCCTCTGGCTCGGGCGCGGCGATAATTACGGAGGGCCGCTCAGCAAGATCCTTGGCGAGCTGGCCAATGTCCAAGTCAATCGCAGCAAGGGCCGCGTTGATCCCGGCGATCGAGCGCGCGTGGTCGGCGACCTCGCGCTCGGTCAAAGCCATGGCGCCCATACGCTCGCGCAGGTCCTCCACGCCGCGGGTAGTCTTGTCTAGGCGCTCCCGGAGTAGGCGGTTGTCTTCGAGTCGAGCCTCCTTGAGCGAGCCGATATCCGCGGAGAGTCCACTGGAGCTGACCAAGTAGGCGGCTTGGGCGGCGTTGAAGCCCTCGACCAAGCGGCCCTCGGTATTTGTGAGGTCTCGTCGGAAATCACTGAGCTTGTTTTCGATAGTGTTGTCGAGCTCTTCGATGCGGTCGATCAGCATGACGGCGACCACGGCCACAAGCACCACGGAGACCGCCGCTAAGAAGCCGGCTACGAGCCCACCGCTGCTGTCCTTGGGATAGGCGGCCGGCGCCATGGAGCGGACCTCGACCTGGGTCGCCCCCGAGTCGGGCATCAAGGTCTTCTCCGAGCCTGGGATCTTGGTGGCCGAGGCACGGTCTGATTGGGTCTCCCCAGCCGGATCCGAGTGCATGGCTCCCTCGCAAACCGAGCAGATCACGCGGCCCTTGCGAATCACCGCCAGGCCCTGATCAAGCTGGGCCTGGGGAACGGACTCGTTGCAGATATCGCAGAAGTTGATTTTCATGAAGTGGAAACGGAGCAGAAGGATTAGGCCGAACGAGTCCTCATCTATAGACCATTGGCCCGCTTAGAACTACACCGAAGGCCCGCGCAAGCGAAGGTTTCGGGCCTACTCTTACTGGAAATCCTAGCGAGTTGGTCTAAATTGGGACCCATGGCTTCTCATCTCCCACTAGACCCTAAAACTCGCAAGCGCATCGACCGCCTTGGTAAGGAGTTCCTGGCCGACTTCTACAACCGGGAAGCCTCGCGCCACCCAGAGAACCTGGAAGCCCTCTCCGAGCTTGCCCACCTGTTGACCCAACTAGGTCGCCTAGAGGAGGGTCTTGCCGTCGATCGGCGCCTGGTCAAGGCCATGCCCGAGAGCGACCTCGTTCACTACAACCACGCCTGCTCCCTGGCCCTTTCGGGGCTGCCCGTGGAGGCCATGGATGCCCTCGAGCTTGCCATCGAGCTCGGCTACGACGACGCCCCCCACTTGGCAGCCGACGAGGACTTTGCTTGCCTACAAAAAGAGCCGCGTTTTCAGCGGCTCTTGAAGCGACTCTATCTTGAGTCTGAATTGTAGTCGGCGCTAATTCTGGGCCAACAGCTCGTCGCTGTCGCGGGTCTCCCACCAGGCCCGCCAGCGGGCTATGGAAGCCTCGCGTTCAGGAAGCGAAGCGTGGGCATCAAAGCCGAGCTTCTCATTTGTTGCTTGGTACAGGCTTTGGGCGCAGAGACCGCGCACAAAGACCTCGTCGCTCTCAAGACCATTGATCAGGATGGGCATCGCGCTCCAGTCGCCAAGACGGACCCGTGTGCGCGCGGACTCAAGCAACAGGGTGCCCTCCCAGGTGGGCTGCTCGGCATCGCGGATGTAGGGCACGAGGCGCGAGTCGCCGGTTGCACCCAGGGCAGCCAGTGCCGTGGTCACCACGACGGGGCGCTCGTCCACCAAGAAGCCAAGTAGCTTGTCGTAGGCGGGCTCGCCCACACTCGCGAACCAGGTGATCAGGTCGATGCGATCGCGGCCGTGGGTCCAGGGTAGGACTTCGGCACGGGCCTCGATATCGTCATGAAGAGTGCGCGAAGGAAGGATCCAGTCGCTTTCCGCGCGCGGTTGCTCGTTGTTCTTGATCCGGGTGGTCACGCAGCTCGTGAACCCGAAAGAAGCGAAGCCCAGAAGGGCGATTAAAAACTGTGCTTTCATAGTGATGCCCGGCCCTTGCAATCCGGCTCCTCGTCAATGCTCTAGGGAAGGCGCCGTTCCCGTGGAGACTCCAGGTCACCACAGACAGGTCGCTTGTGCGAACTATCGACCCGTTGGGCCAAAAGCCTTAAGCCCACCTAGAAAGACCAGAGCGAGTCCTACTGCAAGGGCCCAGGAGCCCAGGGGATGGGGCTGGCGAGCGGGGCTGGGCAGCGGGGGTGTCAGGGTCGCCTGGGGATTGCCGTTCTGGCCCATAAAACGGAGCATTCCGGCCCGCAACCGCGGCCTCTCGGGCGCGCCCTCGCCCTCCCCATCCGGCGCATCAAGCCCCAGGGTAAACAGAACGGGGTCTCCAGATTCTGGTCTGGGATTGAGCACTTTCACCTCGAGGGCAACCCCGGCGGCCAGGAAGTCGGCGGCTTTGGCGGGGAATCGAGCCCCATAGCGTTGGTCCAGGCCACCAGGTGCACCCGCCAGAAGTGAAGCCCGCACCCTAGCCAGAGGCTCTACCCCTAGGCGCGGGGCAAAGCGGCCCTGCTCACCAAGGGTCGTGGCTTGAATCTCTAGGTCGTAGCCGCTGACGGGGGATTCCGGCGCAACCTTAGCCATCCCGTTCAGCACGATCTGCGCGTCGGCGCTGCCCCCGGATTGCACCGTCACAGTGGGGACGAGCTCCCGGGGACGATCGGCGATCCAGGTGATCAGGGCTTCCAGGTCCCCAGCATCGGTCCACTCGGGTGCCCATGGGGAGAGGGGAAGGGTGGCTAGGGCGGCGGTACGCCCCTTCTTGCGACGGCTGGCCGCAAGCAGAGGTTTGGTGCTGCCAGCCGCAGCCAGCAACATGGCGTTGGGCTTTAGGGAGTAGCGCCCCATGCGCTCGATGCCCGGCAGCTCTTGGCCCTTCAGGTCGGGCAGCAGTTGCTGTTCGAAGCTGCCGGCCGTGGCGAGTCTCGCCACACCAAAGCCGCCCTCCCAGATTCGCTCGCGGTTGACCTCCTCGCGGAGGAGCTCGCCGAGCTGTTCCTCGTCACCCACCTCCAATCCGCACCGCGCCACGGACTCGCCGGGCTGCAGCAGCGCATGCAGGAAGAGGTCCGGGTCGCTGCCCGGGTCCATGGCGCCGACGCCGATGACGACAAGGCGCGCGCGCTGCTGCATCAAATCGATGGCGACTTTGGCTGCCCCGATGCGCTGGCTCACGGGCTCGGTGGGGTCACTCTTGCGATGCCGTGTCTCCTGGCCGTCCGTAAGCAGCAGCACAAGGGCATCCCGGCTCGCCCCCTCGCGCATTTTAGCGAGCTCCCCCATGGCTCCCACCACATAGGTGTTGCCTCCGGGAACCTGGGTGCTCATGAGCCCGGCGAGATCAGCCTCGGCGGCCTTTGCTCGGCGCATAATCTCCTCCCCGGAGAGGCTGTCCTTGGCGTCCCCGGCAAAGGCCGGCCGGATGCGGCTCTCTATGCCCAGTGCGTTCGTAAAGAAGACTAGGCGCACCTCGTCCGTGGCCGGTGCGGCGTTGACCAGCTCTAGGGCGCCTCGTCGCACGACCTCGAAGGGCGCGCCCTCCATAGAGCCCGATCCATCCACGGCCAAGATCACGTCCCGCAGGGGCGCGTCCTCGTCCATGTCAAGGGGCAGCAGGGACCTTGGGCCGGGTCCAATGTGCACATTCCGATCCGCCAAGAGCCCCCACCCGCCCATGGCAAACCAGCCGCCACCGGACTCGACGAACGAACGCAGCCGGTCCGCGGGTAGATCATCGGGCGAGAGGTCGAAGGAGATCAGCGCGTCGGAGTCTGCCAGCTCTTTAGGCACCTGATCGGGAGTGAGGAAGCGATAGGCGAGCCCAGCTTTGCGCGGCAGTCCCTTGGAAACGTCTGTGGACTGGGAGCCTAGGAAGAACAGTCGCGCTCGCTCGAGCTGATCCTTTTTGGCGGCGACCAAGATGCGGGCGGCGTCGCCAACGGTCACGACTCCAGTGATCTGGTCATTTGCGCCGAAGTCGTCGCTTTCGAACTTGCCACCGACCAAGTAGCCAGCGTCGATCTCAAACTGCAGCTGGCCCCTAGAGCCGGCGGATATGGCGGTCTGGAAGGGTGCCCCAAGGTCGAGCCGGACGTGTTGGGAATCGGCGGCCAAGGACAGGGGCTCGAACCACATGGCGGACAGCCCGGCGAAGGTGGCTTGGATACGCAGGGCGGGCGCGCCGGGGGCAGACGCACGCACGATCTGCACAGCGTCCAAGCCGATGCCAATGGGCGCTCCCGCAAAGACCCGCGGGGGCGCAAGCAGGTTGCCGATGGCCAGGTCGGCCTGGTCCCGGGTAGGCGACTTGACGTCCAAGTAAATGCTGCGAGCGGCCCAGGCACGCAGGCGCGGCATTGGATCCGCACCGCTGTAGCTACCGTCCCCCACTAGGGTCAAGCGCACACCCTTGTGGCCGTCAAAGGCACCCTCGGCCAGAGCCAAAGCAGCGTCCAGGGGGCTGGCTTGGTGGGTGTTCTTGGAAGACCGCGGAGCTAAGGGGTTGGTGGCTAGAAAGCGCTGCAGGGTGGCAGGCACAACGCGGTCCGGGCTCGGACCGGCCAGGACGCTGGCGCTGGGGCCAAAGGTCACGACCATGAGAGCGGGTTCGGGCCCGCCGATGCTCTGGCGCGCGCGCACATCGCCCAGCCAGGTCCCGGTCACCGAAGTGATCCAGGCATCCGCGTCCCGCACCCCAAGGCGCGAGCTGCCCGAGGTGTCGACCACGAGGATCTCCAGGGGAACCTCACCCTGGACGGGAAACCGCGGCAGGCAGAGCCAAGCCGCGCCAAGCAGGATGATCAGGCCCGCCCGAAGTAAGTTTCGCCCCTGGGTCACCGCCGCCACCAGGGCACGGATGGAGAGCCCCTCGGCCTGGGCTAGTCCTGCACCCGTCTTGCGGTAGACACTCAAGTCGGCCTAGGTTGCGCTGGCGTCCTCTGCGCCACTCTCGCTCTTGGTCCCATCGCTAACGGGGACGGCCGAACGAATCCAGCCTCCGCCCAGCAGGCGATCGCCGCGGTAGACGGCTGCGCCCTGGCCCGGGGCGACGGCTGATTGGGGCTCGTGGAAGTGGACGGTGAACACGCCCGGCTCGGTGTCGCTAATCTCGATGGTTGCTGGAGCCGCACCGTGGTGGTAGCGGACTTGGACCTCGGCTTCGAAGCGGACAGGGCCGTTACCATCAGACTGGGGTTCCTCGCCGGGATCAAAGCCGATCCAGTTCGCGTCGTCGGCGACCAGGGACTCGGAGAAGCACTCGGCCTTAGTACCCAGCACGACCTCGCCAAGGGCCGGGCGCAGGGCGACCACGTAGAGCGGTGTGCCGCCGCCGATGCCGTGGCCTCGGCGTTGGCCAATGGTGAAGTGCTCGGTGCCCTTGTGCTTGCCAAGGATCTTACCTCTGGGGCTGACAAAGTTGCCGGGATGCAGGGTCACGCCGCGCTCCTTTAAGAGGATGCGGTAGTCGTTCGAGGGCACAAAGCAGATCTCCTGGCTGTCGGGCTTGGCCGCTGTCTTGAGGCCGACGTTCGACGCCATGGCGCGCACCTCGGTCTTCTGCAGGCTGCCCAGCGGCAGCCGCGTGCGCAGGAGGTGCGCCTCGGAGACAGAGAACAACTGGTAGGACTGGTCCTTGGTGTGGTCCACGCCGCGGCGCAAAATCGGCCGACCGTTCTCTACGTCTAGGCGCGCGTAATGACCGGTGGCCACGGCCTCGCAGCCAAGCTCGTCCGCGAAGTCCATGAGACGGCCGAACTTTAGATCGCGGTTACACAGGGCGCAGGGATTGGGCGTGCGTCCGCGGCTGTACTCGTCCACGAAGAATTGGATTAGGTTGCCGAACTCGGAGCCAAGGTCCACGGCCTGGAACGGAATCTCCAGACGGGCTGCCACCATGCGCGCATCGCGAGCGTCTCCTACGGAGCAACAGGACTTCTTGGGCACGTCCTCTTCGGCGACCTTCACGCCATTGCGCATGAAGAGTCCGACCAGACTGTGGCCTTCCTCGCCAAGCATCCAAGCCGCGACGGAGCTGTCCACGCCGCCACTCATGGCGACAACTACTTTTTCAGGTTTCAAATGACTCGACATAGGGAAAGGCACGCACAATTAGGGCAGGGGCCAGGACCAGAGAATACGCAGGACACCAACGCGCGGGAAGACAGCAAGTTCAGGACTTCGAAAGTCTTGCGGCGTTATCTGCGTGGGTCCATTGCCCTTTCGGGGGCGTTTAGTCAAATCCTGGCCAAGACTAGGCTCTTCCGGGTTTCCCGGGCCCCATGGAATCGGCTAGTCTCTTGCCCCCAATCTCCGGGCCCAGAGCCCCAAGCGACCCCCATCGACCATGACCTATCCCCTCTTTCTCGCCCTCCTCGAAGACACCCCAGCAGGGGCCGAAGGCTCCGCACCAAGCATGCTGTTCCCGATCCTGGGCATGGCGGCGATCTTCTACTTCCTGGTGATCGCGCCGGATCGCAAGCAGCGCAAGCAGCAGCAGGTCATGCGCGAGGAGCTCAAGAAGGGCGACAAGGTGCTCTCCATCGGCGGCATCTATGGCACCATCCGCAAGACGGAGCCGAACAAGATCCACGTGCTGGTCGACGACAAGGTGTGCATGGTCTTCAGCCGTCAGTCGATCCAAGGTGTGGTCGACAAGGAGGGCAACCTGCTCGGGGCCAAGACAGCACCCAGTGCAAAGCAAGCACCGGCCCAGGAGACTTCCGCGGCCGATGCTCCCGAAGAACAGGTCAAGCAGCTCGAGAAGCCGGCGGCTTCCAAGGACGAACAGTCCAAGCGCGTCGTCTCCGAGCGCTAGCCTTTACCCGCTTCCGGGCCGGGGCGATTCGCCTCGCGCCGGTCTGGAGCATCAAGAACATTGACCTAGACAAGGACGAGCTAGGGCTGCTCGGAGAGCGCATCGTAGCCCGCAGCTTAGTACGCATGCTCGCCCCACTGCGCATCTTGGGCTCCAGAGTAGCAACGCCCCACGGGGAAGTGGACCTAGTCGCCATCGCGGGCAAGAGCCTGATCTGCGTCGAGGTCAAGACCGGCCGCACCAAGCGCGACTTGGACTTCTTCGGAGCGGCAGGACAGCTCTCCCCTCCCGATCACTGGCGCCCGGGCCACCGTGTGGATCAGGATGACCTAGCGCGCCTTAGGCAGGCCGCGGGCTGGCTAGCCAAGCGCCTCAGCACAAGGGACCTCGAACTCAGAGGACGGGTCGACCTCTGCGAACTCCTTTTATCAACACGATCCCCGGTCTCACTAGGCCTGTTCCACCACTTAAACCTCACTGACCCCCTTGCCAGGCCCACAGACCGGCTGGTGCCGGAGTATAAAATGTGTGACGAGAACAGTGCCCATGACTTTCCCCGGGACGAAAGCGGGGCCATCCGTTCTAGACTGCAGCCATGAAAACCCAAATCACCACGGCCGGACTCCTCTCCGTATTCACCCTGACCTCCCTGGCGGGACTCGCCTTGCAGGGTGACCCAGAGCCGCCCGCGCTTATGGTGCCGATCTCTAGCACCACCGCGCCTGTCGACTTCTTCGGCCCCGCCGTCCCCTATGACGTACCGGCGCCCACGACCAAAGAAGCCACGGCAAAGCGCCGTGCTCGCCTCGCCGCCGAGCTCGGAGACGACGTGCTGATCATCAGTGCCGGAGAAGACATCGAGGGCCGCTTCCACGCCGGCGCGCTCTTCTATTGGCTCACCGGAGTTCAGGTACCCGATGCGGTCCTTGTGATCCGCGCCGTGGACGGTGAGGTCGAGACCGAGCGACTGTACCTCCCCCCAAAGGACCTCAGCCATGAGCGCTGGAACGGACCTCGCCTCGCCCCTAATAAGGAGGCCATCGCCCAGACCGGCATAGCGTCCGTGGGCAAGCTCAAAGACTGGCGCTCTGACCTGACCGGGACCGAGGAGTCTCCCGGGCTACTGACTAAGCGCTCTCCCTATATAGCCGGTGAGGATGTGGACGAGTTCATCGACTCCCTTGAGCGCAAGTCGCGCTCGGCCACCAACCTTTTGCGGGCCCTGGCCGCCGTGCGCGAGGAGGCTGAGATCGCCGCTATTGGTGCCGCCATCGACATGACCCAGCAAGCCCTGGCCGAGGCCTTCGCGGTAGTCCAGCCCGGTGCTTGGGAATTCGAAGCCGAGGCCGCCATCGAGTCCGGCTACCGCAAGCGAGGCGCCTTTGGTCCTAGCTTCCCGTCAATCGTCGGCTCGGGACCCAACAGCTGCTACCTGCACTACCGCTCGAACACGCGCCAGTTCCAAGCCGGCGACATCGTCGTCATGGATGTGGGCGCGAGATACAAGAACTACTGCGCCGACGTGACCCGCACGATTCCCGTCTCCGGCGACTTTACCCCCCGCCAGCTTGAGGTCTACACCGCCGTCTGGGACGCCTCTGTCGCCGGAGCCGCGACCCTCAAACCCGGCGCAACCATCCGCGACGCCCACATGGCCGCACGAGGCGTTCTCGCCGAGCGCGACATGGACCAGTACTTCCTACATAGCGTCGGCCACGGCCTAGGCCTGTTCGTCCACGACACCCCCGGCAATCGCGGCGAGCTCAAGCCTGGCATGGTGGTCACCATCGAACCCGGCGTCTACATCGCCGAGGAAGAGCTCGGCGTGCGCATCGAAAACGACTGGCTCATCACTGAAACCGGCGCCATCTGCCTCTCGAACGAGCTGCCTTCGGCACCGGACGAACTGATTGCGTTTCTACAAGAGACGCGGGCCAAGGCTGCCCAGAAGGTTGCGCCCAAATAGGCAATGACCTACCGAATCTGTTTTGCCGCCGGGCTCTAAGTCATCGCAACTGACCAGGGAAAGTGGCAGGCGGGCCAGCAACAGGGCGGTCAATCAGGGCATAGCACTGTCATGGGCTGTGCCCTAGTCAAACGCCGTCCGAACCCATAGCCGCGAGGGCCGCGGCCTTATTAAAGATATCTAGCCCCTATCGCCCCCATGCCAGTGCGGTTGGCAAACGCGGCTTCCTAATGGGAGGCCTAATAGTCGTGCTGGTCCATTCCAACACCTCAAAATGCTCCAAAAGACGGCCAGATTCCTAAGCTTGGCTGGATCCCAGCCCCGGGATCGGCCGAAGATCGGGTAGATTCCCCCCTCGTGGTCCCAGGCCTCACTGGGCTGCCACCTCTCCACCGATTTCCCCTCACACTTCTTGCCCTGGTTTCTAGGGAGGCCATGTCCCAAGTCCTTCGCCATTACCTGCCCAGACGCAAGCTGCTGTTGCTGCTAAGTGAGACCGTTCTGCTCTCACTTGTGATCTTTGCTGGCCTGTCCGCTCCGCTTTGGGGCGAGAACCCGGTGGCACTGGACATGATCTGGAGAGATGGGCTTTCCCAAGTGGATGCCCGTTGGCGCTGCCTGCTGTCGTCGATCACCGTAGCGCTCTTGACCCAGGTCTCGATGTCGTTTAACGAGCTCTACGACTTCCGCATCAGCGCCTCGCGCTTTGACCGAGCCTCGCGTTTTATTGGATCCGCCGGTACGGGAATCGCGATGGCTCTGACCGCTGTGGTGATCACTAGGCTCTGGGGGCTGGAGCGCATCTTCGAGTTCCCGGGTCTCGCCCTCTCTAAGACGGTGGTCCTGCTGACCTTCTCTCTGTTGTTCGGCTTTGTGCTCCTATTCTGCTGGCGGGTGCTCTTTCACTGGCTCATGCGTCAGGGCAACTTCAATGACCGCGTCCTTGTGCTTGGAGTCGGAGATTCGGCACGGGACCTGGTTCGCGAGATCGAAAAGGGTGGCAAGACCGGCCACGAGATCGTTGGCGTGGTGGGCATCCCCACTACCGGCGCTGATCGCAGGTCCGCAGACGGCGGTAGCTTCGCCACCGAGCCCCAGCGCGCCTCCGCCATGCAGATTCGCCTACACCGAGTCGACGACAAGGCTGAGCTCGTAGAGGTCCCGACCAAGGAGACCCTGCCCGAGATTGTCGCGCGCCTAAACGCCGATAGCATTGCCGTAGCCCTAAGCGACTCACGGGGTACTCTCCCCGTTCGTGAACTGCTGGCCATTCGCCTGGCCGGCGTCATCATTGAAGAGAGCCAAGCCCTCTTTGAGCGCGTCACGGGAAAGATCCCCATTGGCGCCATGCGCCCCTCGTACCTGATCTTTAACCGTGGCTTCAGTACCAACCCGACCGCCGACATAGGCAAGCGTATCCTCGACATCGTTCTAGCCCTGGCCGTCTTCGCGGTCTCGTGGCCGGCCATGCTGCTGACAGCGCTGTTTGTGCGCCTGGACTCGCCGGGCCCGGTGCTCTTCCGCCAAGAGCGCTGCGGCCACCACGGTCGCCCGTTTACTCTTCTAAAGTTCCGCTCCATGCGTGCGGATGCCGAGGCCTCTTCTGGCCCTGTTTGGGCCCAGAGCGACGACCCGCGCATCACCCCATTCGGTAAGTTCATCCGCAAGACGCGCCTGGACGAGCTGCCCCAGGTCTTCAACATATTGCTGGGCGACATGTCCATGGTCGGCCCACGTCCCGAGCGACCCCACTTCGTGGACTCTCTCGCTCAGGAGATCCCGTACTTCAACCAGCGGCATATTGTGAAGCCCGGCCTTACGGGCTGGGCCCAGATCAACTACCCCTATGGCAACACGGTCGAGGACTCGAAGCACAAGCTGCAGTACGACCTGTTCTACATCAAGCACCAGTCGCTGCTGCTAGACCTGTCAATCCTCTTTAGCACGATCAAGACTGTGGTGCTACGCAAGGGAACCTAGTCCATGTCCGGCCTGGGCCTGATCCAAAGCCTGCCCGACGGGCCCTTGGATATCATCGGTGATGTTCACGGCGAGCTAGCAGCCTTGGAGCGACTGCTCGGGCACCTGCGCCTGCGTGCCAAGGGTGAGCACCGGCACCTCGTCTTCGTGGGAGACCTGGTGGACCGCGGGCCGGACAGCCCAGGTGTTGTGCGCCTGGTGGCCCAGCTAGTGGCCGAGGGGCGCGCCTCTTGCGTCTTAGGCAACCATGAGCTCAATCTGCTCCGAGCAGTGCGCTACCCCAAGCGCGACAACTCCTGGTTTCGAGGCGAAACGCGCACCTTTGACGGCACATCTGAAATTCCCGAGAGGCGCCTGGGCAATGTGAATTACCCCAAGGACCGTGGTCGCCCCGCACTAGAGCCCAGCCACTACGAGCTGCTTCACTTTGTCGCTAGCTTGCCCCTGGCCCTGGAGCGCGAGGACATTCGCGTGGTACACGCTGCCTGGGATGACCAGCACATCGCGGATCTGCGCAACATCCAGCACGACCCTGTTGCCGACATCGAGTCCATTTTCGGCGACCGCGACGCGACGCCCCTTGGTGCGCTGAGCATGCACGAGCACGCCCTCGCAAAAAACTTCCGCGAACTTAAGCAGCGTGGTATCGCCGACGCCGCTCTTGCGGACATCAAGCGCATGGATCGCGATTTCCCCATAAGCGTCGCAAACACCGACGGCGTCCACCGCGTGCCCGAGCACTCCGAGCCGATCATGCAACGCGAGCTGCTGTATCAAAACCAGAACCCGGTGCGCGTGATCACTTCGGGCTTTGAGAGCCCCTCCGAGCGCATCTTCGTCGCCGGCGGCAAGTGGCGCTTTACCAAGCGCGACCCGTGGTGGCAGGACTACCAGGGCGATGCCCATGTGGTCATGGGCCACTACTGGCGCAGCCCCACGGGACAGGTGAAGGAACCTGGGCTCTTGACTCCACCAAACCCCTTCGCCGACCAGCCCGCCCTGGGTCCCTTGCGCTCGGAAACGGGGCCCAACCGAGTCTGGTGCATCGACTTTTCGATCGGCCGCCGCTACCTAGAGCGCCACAAGAACAAGCCCGCAGCAGGTCGATTGGCCGCCCTGCGCTGGCCCGAGCGCGAACTGGTGTTCGACACGGGCGAACGGCACGCCGGACTCTCGTAGCCTACTTCTGAGCTGCTTCTCTGTAGGGGCACCCGTTAGAGTCTTCAATGGAGTCGGGTCAGCGCCCCCTTATACGCAGCCAGGAGACCATGCATGGATTGCGCGCAGTCTCTGCTGCGCCAACCACGCCTCCACTAACCGGAAGCCGATCGATTAGACGAGCCTCAACTTGCCGCGCCGATGTTCGGTTCTTCGCGCGTCAATCGGCGTACAGGTTTAGCTTGTTGAACGACTAAAGAAGTATCCGTTGGCTACGAGCGCGTGCGCAGGCGCTGGATGTGCACCGAGAGCAGGGCCACATCCGGCGGGTTGATGCCAGCAATGCGCGAGGCTGCGCCCAAGGTTTGGGGGCGAAGATCTGCAAGCTTCTCCACAGCTTCGCTACGCAGCCCCTCCAAGCCCTTGAAGTCAAAGTCGTGGGGAATGGCCACGCCTTCCTGGCGAGCGGCGCGCATCACGGCCTCTTGTTGGCGCTTCACATAGCCCGCGTATTTGATGTCGGCTTCCAGGGTAACCCGATCGGCCCGGGTCAGTCCGGTGAAGTCCAGGCTGTGTTCGGACTCGAGTACATCAAGGGTGATCTCGGGCCGGCGCAGAACATCGGCGGCGGACTTGCCGGAGAAGCTACGCAGCTTGGCCTGCTTGAGCCGCTCTTTCGCAGCATCGATGCGGTTAAATCGCGCCTCCATTCGGGCGAGATCCACGTCGGTAGCCAAGCCGATGGCATGGGCGCGTGCAACGAGTCGCCGATCGGCATCGTCCTGGCGCAGCAACAATCGATACTCGGCACGACTGGAGAACATGCGGTAGGGCTCAGTCGGCCGGCTGACCACTAGATCGTCCACCAGCACGCCGATATAGGCCTCGTGGCGCTCGAGCAGGAATGGCACTCGGCCAGCGCACCACAGAGCCGCGTTGGTCCCTGCCATCAGCCCTTGGGCGGCGGCTTCTTCGTAGCCGGAGGTGCCATTAATCTGACCCGCTAGGTAGAGACCTGCGATCGACCCCACCGCGAGGGTTGGATCGAGCTGGGAAGGCAGAACGTAGTCGTACTCTACCGCGTATCCGTGGCGCTGGAATTCTAGATTCTCAAGGCCGGTGATTGTGCGCAGGAAGTCGTCTTGCACGTCCCGCGGCAGGCTCGTAGAGAGTCCGTTCAGGTAGATCGCGTCGGTGCTCAGGCCTTCGGGCTCTAGGAAGATCTGGTGGCGATCGCGATCTGCAAAGCGCATCACCTTGTCCTCAACCGACGGGCAGTAGCGGGGTCCAGTACCTGAGATCTTGCCTGCGTACATCGGCGCAAGGTGCACGTTGTTTGCGATCAACGTGTGGGTCGCTGGGTTGGTCCAAGTAATGTGGCAGGCAACCTGTTCGAGGGCCGGAACGAAGTCCCCATCGTCAAAACTCGAGAATGAGAATGGCGAGGGTTTGTGGTCTCCGGTCTCCGGCTGCACGGCAGTCCAGTCGACGCTGTCCCTTGCGATGCGAGCGGGCGTGCCCGTCTTTAGACGACCAAGTTCGAGCCCAAGGTTGGCGAGGGCGCCGGTCAAGCCGATGCTCGCAGGCTCCTCGGCGCGGCCGCCCTCTTCGACCTCGTTGCCGCGGTACATGAGCGCACCGAGGAAGGTCCCCGTGGTAAGGATCGTGGCAGTGCCGCGCAGTTCGGTACCATCCCCGAGCACAACGCCATCGATGCGCTTACCATCCGCGCCAACGAGCAGGCCCTTGGCCTCGGCCTCGATCACCTCCAGGTCATAGCGCTGGCAGGCCTGGGCCACATGGGCCACGACTGCGTCGCGATAGCGATGGCGATCGGACTGGCAGCGAGGCGCTTGCACGGCAAAGCCCTTGGCCGTGTTAAGCATCTTGAACTGGATGCCAGTTGCGTCGGCGATGATGCCCATGATCCCACCGAGGGCGTCGACCTCGCGCACCAGCTGGCCCTTGCCTAGGCCACCGATGGCAGGGTTGCAGCTCATCTCTCCCAACCCCTTCTTAGAGAAGCTGATCAGCCCCGTGCGCGCACCAAGCCGAGCCGCAGCGAGTGCGGCCTCGACTCCCGCGTGACCGCCGCCGACCACCAGCACGTCATAGGAGGCCGTGCTGGGCTCGGGGAATGGATGGGGATGCTGAGAAACCGTCATGGCGGCTAAGATTCTACTTCAGCTTGCCTAGGTGAGGGCCCTTAGGCCGGGGCTTGTTGGCGGTTCGGGGCAATCCCGCTAAACCTCGGCCCAGATCCTGCCGAGTATCTTGGTATGCACTCATGGGTCTTTCGAAATCGGCTCCGCCTGGAGCAACTCTACGGAGTCCCGAAGCGGGCTTTACATCCGAGTATTCTGCCCGTGGAAGAGCTCGCTGTGAGCGACTCGGTCGTGCCCCAAAGCCTGAATGGCGATCAGCTCCAGCCTTGGCCAAGCGTTGAGCGCAGGGACGATGATGTTGTTGTTCTGCACCCCGCGATCTCAGGTGTGCCGCGCATCAAGCGCCTACCGATCTATCGCCGCGGGGCCTAGCCCGCGGCACTGTGGTGTTAGCACGGTGTTGCCGCCGCCCGGGAAGGGTAAAAACTGGTGGTTGGACCTCACCCCTTGCCGTTAGGATGAGGTCATGTTTTCCCACCTTGCGCTTGCCCTGATCCTGCCCCTGGCCCAGCCAGCCGGACCCCTCGCCTACCCGAACGTCGACCGCACCTCCCTCGAGAAGCTGCTCGCCGAGCAGGCTGCGCAGGCTAAGAGGCTGGAGGCCGAGCTGGCCCCCAGGGTAGTGGCGCTGCTCAACTCTCTGCAGGGACTGAGCTCCGCAAAGCCCGGGGACAATCGCCTGTTACAAATCGAAGACGAGCTGATTTCTCTGGGGGCGCCAGCCACGCCCTTGATGGTCGGCGTCATCGACCCCGGCACCCGCGCTTCGAACTCATCAGTGTTCCTATCCACACGCATTGCGAGTCTGCTGTGTGAGATGCCGACAACCCCTATCACAGGGACCCTTATTGAGATCGCAACCAGTGGCACGGACCGGGGACGCCGCAGCGCCATCGTCGTGCTTGGCACGTCGAAGCAGCCCGAGCGCGTTGGTCTGGTGCTGGCCAAGCTGTTCCGAGACGACAAGCTTGGACTTGAGCTGCCCGCACTGCGCTCCCTCGCCCAGCTCGGCGGTCCCCATGGGCAGGCTGCCTTGCAAGAGGCCCTTTCAGGCACGACCGAGCTTATTACCGAGGCCCTTGCGGCCCTAGCCGAGCACGGGATTGGCGATTCTCTGCCCCTAGTCCGAGAGCTGCTGGCCAGCGACCGCAGCACCCAACACGCCTCGGGTCTGCTGCTGTACTTCCAAGCCGCCGACTTTGAGGTCGACAGTGAGGACACCAAGAGCCTGGTGCGCCTAGCTTCAGATCCCAGCCTAAAGAAGAGCGTGCGCCGGGGCATCCTACTGTCCTTGCCGGACATGAACGTCGACTGGTCCAAGGCAAACGCGAAGCTCTTGACCCGCACCAAAGAGGACGCGAATCTGAGCCTCTCCCAGGCCGCCCTGATCTGCCTAGCACGCTTTGGGCACAAGGCCGAAAAGAAGGAGCTACTGAAGCCTTATAAGGACGCCATCGACCAGGACGAGGACAAGCCCCAGCCCCTAGAGGACCGCGGCGCGATCTATATCTTGCTCCACGAGTACGAGGACGCCTTACGTGACTACGAGAAGGCAATCAAGGTCCACGCAGCGTCGGGAAAGGGCGTTTACGGCTCGAATAAGGCTTTCATCGGAGCCGCAAGGGCCCAGATCCTAGACGGAGATATCCGCGCCGCGGCCAAGACTCTAGATGAGTCCTCCCTCAGCACCCTGCAGCTGCGCTCCCTTGGTGCCGATCCGGATTTTTTGCCCTTGGTTGAGTCCGAGAAGTACAACGAAGTGCTGCGACTCAAATGAGCGCGCGCCTAGATACCAGCGACCACGACCGCTACACCGAAGGGCTGCGCTACGTCTACCCTGTGGTGTCCCGGCGAGCCCGGGGCGTGTCCGTTGGCATCAACCTAAACCCGAACGACGCCTGCAACTGGCGCTGTGCCTATTGTCAAGTGCAGGGTCTGACCTTTGGCAAGGGGCCGGCCATTGATCAGGCAAGGCTCAAGGGTGAGCTGCGCAGCATGCTCGAGAGCATCGTCAAGGGCAGCTTTCTGGAGGACCGCGCGCCCGCGGGCGCTAGGCGCCTAAACGACGTGGCCTTCTCTGGCAACGGGGAGCCCACGAGCTCGCCTGACTTTATGAGCTCCATGGAGACTGCTGGGGTCGTCCTGGACGAGCTCGATCTGCTTGGCAGCCTGCCAATTATCCTTATTACCAACGGCAGCCTAGCCCACAAACCGGACGTCCAGAGGGGACTGCGGCACGCCAAGGATCTCGGTGGCGTCGCGTGGTTTAAGCTCGACGGTGCGTCGGACGCATCCCTCATGCGAATCAACGACTGCAAGACGGGGATCACGAAGCAACTACAGAACCTGCGCACTACAGCGGGGCTTCTGCCAACTTGGATCCAGACCGCGATCTTTGAGCGGGACGGCAAGATCATGGAAGGTGAGTTTGAAGGCTACCTTCAAAACCTTGCCCAGCTCAAGGCGGACGACATCCCTATCGAAGGTGTGCATCTGTACGGCCTCGCGAGGGTCTCTTACCAGCCGGAGGCCGATCAGCTTGTGCGCCTCCCCAAGGATGTGCTTGAGCAGCACGCGGAGCGAATCCGCGCACTTGGCTTCGAGGTCACCGCAAACCCCTAGGCAATCTATTCCGGCGCTTCGCTGTCCAAGTAGCCGAGGGCCTCGAGCTCACTGCGAGTCTCGTCGTCTAGGGAAGTGCTGCGCACCTTGTCCGGGTCCACAAGGATCTGCTTGCGCGTCTCCACCGCGTCTTGCAAGTGCAGCACAACTTCCTCCACCCGCTCGTGCAGGTCGGCTTGGTGTTGGACATCCCCGCGTATAAGCTGCTCGCCCTCCGGGGACTCGCCTTCCGAGTATAGGGGGTCGGCTCCCTTTTCGCCGGGAGCTAAGACCTCGGGGCCAAAGATGTGGTGGAACTTACCTTCGGGCTCTTGGCGCAAAATGACCGAGCGGTCTCCGCGGAAAGCCGAGCGTGAGGAGAAGGTGTAACCGGGAAGACCCTCAAAGTTAAAGCCCTCGGTGACCTCGGCAAAGGATGTGCGCTCTTCGAAATGGCCCGTGCCTAGGCCCTGCCAAAGGGAGACGCCGGCCGAGTAGGGCGAGGCGCGATCAAGGACCTCCATCAGGGTCGCGTGCACGTCAATCTGGCTAATGCGCTCCTCCACCACCGTCCCCGCAAAGCGCTGCTCGGCGTCTTTAGGTAAGTGCATGATTAGGGGCACGCTCAGGGTCTCATGGCGTAGTTGATAGTGGCCGTACTTCCCGTGTTCGCCAAACTCTTCACCGTGGTCGCTGGTCACGATGACCAGCATGTCGTCGAACTTGCCCCGGGCCTTTAGCCCGTCGAAGAGTTGCCCAAGGCAGTCGTCCGTGTAGGCGACACCGGCCACGTAGAGGTCCCAGAGGTAGCGTGTGTCTTCCGCGGTGAACTCCTTAGCGCCCAAGGTCAACACGCGGCCGCGAATCGAGAGTCCCCCATTCGCCTCGGCTTGCTTCCGCGCCGCTAGCTCGGCCTGTCGAACGACGCCGTCGTAGCCGGGGTTCGTATTGAAGCGCTCGACATACTCTACCGGAGGCAGGTAGGGCTCGTGGACCTCGTAGGTATGCAGGAAGAGAAAGCGCGGACGGGTCTCGTCCTTGGTCTGGTCTAGGTGCGCCAGGAGGCGCTTTACCTTCATCGGTGCGCCCTCGAACTTATCGTGGCGCTTGTCAAAACCCTGGAGCAGCTTCCACCCGGAGAGGAACGGACCGCCGTCGGTAAACGAAGCCGTCGCGTAGCCCTGGTCGCGGAACGACTCGGCGAGGGTCTCAAACTCGTTGTAGAGCATGTGGTATCCCTCGCCGCCCTTGGCCACGTTGCTCACACGGTGGGTCCAAGGGTAGACGCCCGTAAAGAGGCTCGCGTGGCTGGTGGCTGTATTCGCCGCCTGGGTCATAACGTCGTCGAAACGGACGCCATCCGCGGCGAGGGCGTCTAAGTTAGGTGTGGTGAGCTGGGGGTAGCCGTAGGCCGAGAGGGCGTCTGCTCGCAGGGTGTCAATACTGATCAGGAGGATGTCCCGCGCGGGCGGGATGGGCGTGGAATCCGGCTCGGGCGAGCAGGACTGGACGCAGAGGAGCAGCAACCATGCGAGGATGTTCTTGGGACTAGGCATGGGCTCGATTCTAGACAAGCGGCTTCGGGTCGGGGAGCCCGGTCGGGCATTTCGCTTTGCAGCAGTGCCACTCTAAAGGGCAAAGCACGCTCCAGAAGGTCTCCTGGAGCGTGCTATCCGATCGGATGCCAAGGTGCCACGGCCGGGATTCTCTAGGTCGGCTGTTAGTTTTGGGCGTCCGGTCTCGTGTAAACACCCTATGCCATGAGTTGACCTGATGCTTATGGAGCTCGTGCCCAACGCGCTTCCCCATCGAGAGGGGTCAACTTCCTTCTGGTATAAGGAAGTCCAGGACCTCTTGGGTAACCGTGGAGATCGAAACCCCAGAGGTCTCCACCTGCAGCTCCGACCTTCGGTACAGGGGCTCGCGCTCCAACAGCAGGCCAGCCAGCTCCTCCATGGCCCGTGGATGATTCTCCATCGGACGGCTGTCGCCTTGCTTCAGGACGCGGCCGTAGTGGTCCTTGGCCTCCGCGCGCAGCCAGACGGTGCGGCAGGTCTCAAGCAAGCGCTGGTAGGTCGCCCCGCTGGTCACAATCGAACCACCCGTCGCAAGTACAAGCTGCTCGCCCTCACCGAGCACCTGCTCGAGAGCTTCCGCTTCAAAGCGCCGGTAAGCGGCGGTTCCGTGCAGGTCGAAGATCTCCCCGAGGGACAAGCCTGCGACCTTCTCGATGCGCTCGTCGAGCTCGACAAAGGGCGCCTCGAGCTCGAGGGCAAGGGCCCTACCAACCGAGGACTTACCCGCCCCCCGCAGCCCGACCAGGGCCACCCGGCCCGAAGGGCGCACACGCAGGGGGATGTCTACGAAGCTTGCGATGCTGACCGAGGTGTTGCCCTTGCTGCCTAGGACCGTCGCGAGCCGAGCCAAAATTAGAACCGTGGGGTTGGCGCGGCCTGCCTCTGCATCTGTTAAATAGCGCCGACTGACCCCCGTCTTTCGAGCCACTGCGGAGAGGGACAGACCGGCTGTCTCCCGCGCTGCACGTAAGCGGTGTCCAATCGAACGAAGAAATCCTTGGCTATCCATGACTTGTTCCCTATCATGCCCTAGCGCAACACACATGCGCAAGATAGTTCCCACCTCTTTTTTGAAGCCTCGGCGTCCCCAAGCCGAACCCAACGATCATGAGCACAGCCACTCTGCCTGCCCTGACCTTCCAGACCACGCCCGCGGACTACCGTCACTGGAACCTGACCGTAGACGGCGACATTGCGCGCCTCGCCATGAACGTCGACGGCGCAGGCGGACTCTTCGAGCACTACGAGCTGAAGTTGAACTCCTACGACCTGGGCGTAGACATCGAGCTAAATGATGCCATCGAGCGCATCACCTTCGAACACCCGGGTGTGCGCTGTGTTGTAGTGACGAGCGACGCGGAGAAGATCTTCTGCGCGGGCGCAAACATCAATATGCTCAGCACCAGCACCCACGCCTGGAAGGTGAACTTCTGCAAGTACACCAACGAGACGCGCTGCTATATCGAAGACGCCTCGCAAAACTCGAACAAGCGCTTCCTCGCGGCCTTGAATGGAACCGCATCGGGCGGTGGCTACGAGCTAGCCCTCGCCTGTGATGAGATCCTCCTTGTGGACGACCGCAACAGCGCGGTCAGCTTCCCTGAGCTGCCCCTCTTGGGTGTGCTTCCGGGCACCGGTGGGCTGACTCGCATCGTCGACAAGCGCCTAATCCGTCGCGATTTGTGCGATGCCTTTAGCGCTGTTGCCGAGGGCATCAAAGGCAAGCGCGCCGTGGACTGGAACTTGGTTGACGCCGTGTCGCCCCTCTCTAAGTGGGACGAGAACGTCGCAGCCATGTCGCGCCGCATGGCGGACGAGATGCCCGATCGTGGTGCGGTCCAGGGCATTGCAATGAAGACCATTGAGCGCACCGAGATCGAGAACGGCTTTGCTTGGGAGTACGTCAACCTGCAGTTCGGCCCTGAGGAGCGCGTTGCGCACCTGACCCTCAACCTGCCCAAAGAAGTGGGCACTAAGGACGCCGCCGAGATCGAAGCTTTGGGCTCCGACTGGTGGATGTTCCGCATCTTCCGCGAGCTCAACATGGCCCTGCTCGAGCTGCGTGTATTGCAGCCCCAGATTGGCCTAGTGATGACCCGCGTGGTTGGCGATGTGGAAGTGGCCCTGGGTATCGACGAGGTGCTCGAGTCCGGAAAGGACAACTGGTTTGTCCACGAGGTCAGCCACTTCATCAAGCGCATGCTGAAGCGCTACGAGAACACGGCGAAGAGCTTCTACGCCGTCATGGACGAGGGCACGGCCTGGGCCGGCACTTTCTACGAGCTCGCTCTTGCCGGTGACCGGCAGTACCTGCTGAACGACCCCGACGTCCCTGTGTCCATCGGGCTTAGCGCGGCCAACGCGGGCAAGAACCCCATGGCCAACGGACTGTCCCGCCTCGAGACGCGCTTCCTCGGCAACCCCGAGAAGGTCGGCGAGGCCCTCGCCCACATGGGCGCCGTCGAAGCCGAACAGGCGGATGACCTGTGCCTTGTGACCTTTGCACCCGACGACATTGACTGGGAAGACGAGATCCGCATCGCCATCGAAGAGCGAGCCTCCTTCTCCCCGGACGGACTGACCGGCATGGAAGCCAACCTGCGCTTCGCCGGCCCCGAGACCATGGAGACCAAGATCTTCGGGCGCCTCAGCGCTTGGCAGAACTGGATCTTCCAGCGCCCCAACGCCGTGGGCCAGCGCGGTGCGCTCAAGTGCTACGGCACGCCTCAGGCTCCCGAGTACGACTTTAACCGCACCTAAACCAACGCTCGCTCTTACAGCTCATCTTTCCCACTGACCTAGGTAAATCACTATGCCCGGCATCGACTACTCCCAGAAGATCCCCAACAACGTTGACCTCAAGTCCGACCGCCGCCTGCAGCGCGCGCTCGAGTCCTGGCAGCCCGACTACATCGACTGGTGGAAGAGCGTGGGCCCAACGGACTTCAACGAGAAGGACATCTATCTGCGCACGGCCGTCAGCGTCGACCGCGACGGTTGGGCGCACTATGACTACATCACCATGCCCGAGTACCGCTGGGGCATCTTCCTCACACCCCAAGAGGCCGACCGTAAGATCGGCTTCGGCGACGAGCTGGGCAAGGACGCCTGGGAACAGGTTCCCGGTGAGCACCGTAACTCTCTGCGCCGCTTGATCGTGACCCAGGCTGACACAGAGCCGGCGTCAGTGGAGCAGCAGCGCCTGCTAGGCCACACCGCCCCCAGCCTCTACGACCTGCGCAACCTGTTCCAGGTTAACGTAGAAGAAGGCCGCCACCTGTGGGCCATGGTATACGTGCTGCAGGCGCACTTTGGTCGCGACGGCCGCGAAGAGGCGGACGAGCTACTCGAGCGTCGCTCAGGCAACTCCGACCACCCGCGCATCCTGGGCACCTTCAACGAGCCCTGCGAGGACTGGCTGAGCTTCTTCTGCTTCACCATGTTTACGGACCGCGACGGCAAGTTCCAGCTGCTGGCCCTGGCCGAGTCGGCGTTCACGCCTCTCGCCCGGTCCTGCCGCTTCATGCTGACCGAAGAAGCACACCACCTTTTCGTCGGTCAGACCGGCGTGGGCCGCGTGATCCAACGCACCTGCCAGGTGATGAACGAGTTCCCCGACGCGGACGTCACCGAGCACGGCGCGATTCCGCTGGAACTCATCCAGCGCTACATCAACTTCTGGGTCTCGTCTTCGAACGACTTGTACGGTGGCGAGGTCAGCTCTAATGCGGCCAACTTCTTCCGCTCGGGTCTTAAGGGACGTGCCTGGGAGCAGAAGCGCGAGGAGCACACGGCCCTCGATGATCACTACAACATGGACGTGTTTGAGAACGGTACCTTCACCAACACCGACGTGCCGCTGCGCAACGCCATGAACGAGGTCCTGCGCGACGACTACATCGCCGACAACCAAAAGGGCATCGTCTACTGGAACAAGATCACGGCGAAGCACAACATCGACTTCCAATTCAGCCTTCCAAGCCGTCGCTTTAACCGCCGCGTGGGCATGTACGCAGGACATCCGTTCGATCTCGATGGCGACTTGATCAGCCAGTCGGACTGGGATGCTAAGGCCGCCGGTGAGTGGCTCCCCACCATCGCCGACCGCGAGTACGTTCAGTCCCTGATGAAGCCTTCCCTTGAGGCCGGCAAGTACGCTGGTTGGATTGCCCCGCCCGCAAAGGGCATCAACGGAAAGGAAATCGACTTTGAATACGTGAAGCTCTAGGACTCACTCCTCACGCAAAAATGGGATTGCTAGCCCCTTGCGGTCGGCAATTTAGAATGCAGTGCCCTCGATCTGTTAGAATCGAGGGCACTGCATTTTTGTTTGGGCACCCCAAAAACGCCACGCCCAAATGCATCATTCTACGGGCCGATTGTTCCGTCGACTTACTCCTTAACCAGTCCAAAAAACGCAAGTCGTTTGCCTGACTGCAGGAAGGTCCATTCCCGAAAAGAACGGTGAAACGGCCTGATCCGTATGGGATAATTCACGGCTTGGTCATCCGCCAAGACTTCGGCCGGCCGTCACCTCAATTATCCCCCCCATGTTTTCCAAGCTGCTATTGCACGCTGGAATTGCTCTTGTCTGCACCCAGACAAACGCCTCCGCATTGCAACTTCAGGGACCTCTTCCCAAAGCTAATCCTGGCACTGCCTCGGAGCCTATCGTAGGCCTCCTGACATTAGAGACGCCCAGCGTAGACCAGTTCACGCTCCACGGAACCCTGCCTGTGCCTCCTGGCACATTTCTAGGTACGGAAGCCACAACTCCGCTGTCCGTACTTGACCACAACGGACAGCCAGTTCCGACTCAACTAGAGGTCGTCGCCTGGCACCCCAAAGACGGCGACGGCGCTGCTGTCGTCGAGGTTATTGCCCAAGTGGAGCGCTACAACACCACGATGCCTGACCAGGGCTATAGGGTCCAGCTTAAGCCCCAACCTCGCAAGATCATGCCGGCGAAACCAAACCTGGCGGACCTACTTGCGGCTCCTGAGAACCTGCCGAACTCAGTCCGCGACCTCTTGATCAGGAAGGGTCAGGTTATCCTCGCGACCGAAGACGTCTTTGGCAACGTCTACGTACTCGACCTCATGCAGGATTCTCTGTACGACCAAGGTGCACGTGAAGTCAAGCGTTATGGCAAGGTGCAGACCGAGTTCCGGCACCACGGCATCATGCGCCCCCTTAGCCCCGTGACGGGACCAAAGGCAACCCTGCCTCACTTCTTTGGGGTGCACGCCTACTTCCGCTGTACGGCCGATGACCCTGCGATCGAGCTCGATCTGCGCATTCACAATGGCGCAGACGGCAACACGGATGGCCCCGTTTCAAACGAAGCCCTTGGGGACCTGTACTTCACCCAGATGGTCCTGCTGATCCCGCCAACCTGGCTGGGTAAGCAGAACTACGAGGACCCGGGACTTGGCGCCACGACGATGATCGGCAACTACCGGGCTCTGCCTTTGGTGGCTCCAAATGCCGACGGCACCATGCACTACTTCCCGAAGCAGGGACAGATGGAGCGTCGCATTTCCTTGGCTCCCATTACCGGTATAGCCAGCGCCCTCTCCCACGCGAATGATGAGGGCCAGGCCTTTGCTCGCCCAGGCCCCCTGGTAGACGGCAAGCCTGTCATTTGGTCCTGGTGGAAGGCTGATACGGCCACATACTTCCCCCAACGTCACCTGTTGCCACGACTGGACCAGATCAAGATCTCCGACTTTCGCAAGGATCTGTCGGCGGAGTACCAAGAGATCAACGGCCACATCGAGAATGGAACGGGACAGGGTTCTTACCCCTACGAGTCCAATGTTCTTGGCTGGGCCCACCCCTTCGGTGTTGCCTATGGCGGTATGTCCGGGGGTGACGGCATCTTTTTTACCTGGGGCGTGCGCACCCTGATCGCAGGCTCCCGGGAGGGCTACCGGCGCCTACAGCTCATGCACCGCATGAACACGGATCGCCAGCCCAATGCCCTCTATCGCTACGATGGTTCTCCTTCAAACATCTACGACTGGCTGGTTACCAAGCAAGGGGTGACCTACCTTCCGACGGGGTACTACATGCACCCCACCGGCACGGACGACCCCTTTGGCTTTAAGACGGCACCTACCTTCCAGTCGGACTACGTCAAGGCCCAGGGCCTTACCCCTAGCTACGAGCAGAGTCTCTCCGGCTATGCCCACATTGACATCCAGCACCTCGTGCGTTACACCGGGCCCGCCAAGGCGCTGGTATGGGTCGGCAACGACTCTCTTGCCAAGGATGACCTCGAACACCAAGCCGAGCTCTTTCACCTAAGCTATCAGCAGCACGACAACTCTTTTTACGGTCACATTCAAGGCACAGGCCTGAAGGCTGATCAGGAGCACGTCAAGGCACATCCGGGAGAGGGCTTGGACTTCGGTCGCGGCGAAGGCTGGGGCGTAGACGTCATGGCCGCTGCCTACTCGACCGGCGACGAGGCGTTCCGCAAGGAAAAGATGCCATGGTTCAAGGCGATTGCTGAGCTGCTCAGCGATGGACAGGATCAGTGCACGGGCATCATCGAGTCCAAGACCTACGTCAAGTTCTTGGATGGCAAATACCGCGGACGCCAGGTGACGGAGATGTCGATCGTGGAGAACGCACTGGTCGGTGTAATCCGCTCGGTACTCCAGGATGAGGAGCAGGTTCACAACGACATGCTGCGGGCTGTCTTGATCAATTCCCTCTACGCGCTCATTGCGCCCGGGTCTTGGGATCCAGCGAACTCCGCACCCTGGTCCGAACTGGCCACGGGGCCCGCGGACCCGGACCTGCCTCCCTTCTGCTGGTCGATCCCGGTCGATGGACGCTCGCCGTACACGAATGATTACCAGCAGTGGGCCTCCCTGGCCTATGGCGTGGAGTTCACCGGCGACGAGGCCTTCCTGATAAAGGCCCAGAAGATGCTTGGCGCGCCCTTGGTCCACATGGTCATCGACGACAAGCTCCCCAACCTGGGAAACCGCTCGGCCATGCACGCCTTGATCGAGTACCTGATCGGGGTCCTGTAAGCATCAGGCCGTGACTTGGGGCCTTCTATAGCCCTAGGTCACGGTCCGTTGGCTGGGCATTTGCAAAAGGGGTTGTCGGGATGGCGTCGGCAGGCGAGACTCTGTCTATGCACAACCCACTTCCTTCCCTTGGCTTGGCAGCGCAGCTCGCTTTTGCGCTTCTCCTCCTCCCAGGTCTTGCCCAAGGAAGCTCGGTCGAGGATCCGATCCAGCTCAAAACTAGCGACTCCCAAAGCCTCCGCATTGGTCTGCCCCAACTCCTCTATGATGCGGAGTTCCCAAGCCTTCAGATCGAGGTCCCCAAGAACGCTCTGGCTATTCGCGTCTGGACCACCGGGGCCACCGGAGACCTAACCTTTGCGGGCACCCACTCCGGCGTCAGCATCGGCACCTTGACTAGCAAGGCTGGCCAGATGGGCGGCATCCCCGTGGCGTCGATTACCGATGCTAACTTCGATGCCACAAGCCTCTATGACCTTTAAGGAGCCCAAGTAGACCTGGCTGCCCAGGTGCGATAGTTACTTTGCCGTTTGGAGGGCTTTCCTCGCAACGGCGACTCGAATAACCAAGAACCCTTCCCATGATCTCGACCCTCTGCGCCGCTCTCGTCCTTACGTGCATCCCCCAGGGGGAGGGCCCGTCGGGCCCCGGTGCCGGTCCAGGACCGGCTGGCCAACCCGGCGAGGCTGAGAAGCCTAAGTCATCCACACCAAGGCCAATCTACTCGGAGAAGCTGGAGATCGCTCGGGCCAAGTCCCTGAACAACTGGTACGACGAGTCCGAGCACTGGGCACTGAAGGGTATCGTCATCACGTCCTACGGCGAGTTCTGGCACGCTGTCGGATCCGAGGCTTTGGTTGACGCCCTTGGCTCGAAGCAACCCGAACTGAACGCCTTTGCTCTTGAGACGCTCCTGGCTACGGACAAGGACCACCTTAGGAGCGTAATGACGCCCGAGCTCTTGACGGTGCTCACCAAGAAGGGGCTCTCTTACAAGCACGACTATATGCACGCGAAGGTCGTCTCCGTTCTCGAGCGCGGCATGCCCCAGGTAAATGCTGATGAGCCCGGCGACTACAAGCGCTGGTGGCGCGACAACAAGCGTACTTTTGTAACGCCCAAGTGGATCCTTCCGGACCCACCCGACGGACTGCCCAAGGCCGCAAGCTCCAGCAGCTTCCTAAAGCGTGCCCTCGACCTAAATGCCGCCGGTATGGAGATGGCGATTGTAATCGACACCACGGGCTCCATGCAGACCACCATCGACGCTTCGGCCATCGCCCTGACCGAGATTACGGAGATCATGGAGGGCATCACCCCGAACCTTAAGGTCGGCCTGACTGAGTACAAGGACTACCAGGAGTTCGGCCTAGGTGGACAGATCTTGGTAAAGATGACCAACAAGATCGACAAGGTCCGCAAGCGCCTGGGCGCTCTCGTGGCCAATGGTGGCGGTGATTTCCCTGAGGCTGCCTATGGCGCCCTGCAAGTTGCCCTAAGCGAGAAAATGGACTGGCAGCGAGCTGCAAACAAGGTCGTTGTCCTGATCAGCGACGCGCCCTGCCATCCAAAGAACCAAGAGAAGATGATCGAGCTCGCCAAGTCCGCCAACGAGTCCCCCTTTGGTGCGGACGCCTCGGACATCATCGATGTAGATGAGGGCGACGGCCGCAGTAAGTCCAAACGCGGAGTGCGCCCCTTTATCATCTCTGCCATCGGCGTAGGTCCGACTGGCGTTGCCCAGCCCACTCGGGACTCTCTTCGCCCCCTCTCGGAAGCCGGCGGCGGCGCCTATGCCGAGGTCCACACCGAGAGCTCGGGCTCCTCCCAGAAGGTCGCCACTATGATCGTCAAACACGTACTGAGCCTTGCCTTTGGCTCCCGCTGGAAGGACCAAATGGACAAGTTTATGACGATCTACATGGAGTACCGCGAAGAGGGCTGCCTGACCAAAAAGTAGCACGGCACCTGGACCGAGTCGTCTGCTAGGCAAGAGCTCGGTATCCTACGGACCGCAGGCGAACGTCAAGCGTCTAGTCAGTTACCGGTTGCGTCTAGACAGGCCATGGGCATTCACGGCAAGAAGAGGGCGCCGGCGGTCTATAGTGACCGCCGGCGCCCTCGATTTGCCCGTCGAACCGGGGCCCGATTTCCGGCCTAGCCGAACTTGATGCCCTGAGCCAGGGGGAGGTCCTCGGACCAGTTGACCGTGTTGGTCTGGCGGCGCATGTAGGTCTTCCAAGCGTCGGAGCCGGACTCGCGTCCCCCACCGGTTTCCTTCTCGCCGCCGAAGGCGCCGCCGATCTCTGCACCCGAGGTGCCGATGTTGACGTTCGCGATTCCGCAGTCCGAACCAACCGCCGACAGGAAGCGCTCGGCGTGGCGAACGTTCATGGTGAAGATCGCACTAGATAGGCCCTGGGGCACGTCGTTGTGCTTGGCGATGGCGTCGTCCAGATCCTTTACGCGGATCAAGTAGAGCAGGGGCGCGAAGGTCTCGTCCTGGACGATCTGCATGTCGTTCGTGGCGCGGGCGATCGCCGGGACGACGAAGTTGCCGCCGGCCAGGTCGCCTTCCAGGTTGGCGCGACCGCCGCCCCGCAGGACCTCGCCGCCCTGGGCAGTCACAGCTTCGAGGGCACCCTCAAAGTTTTGCACGGCGACCTCATCGATCAGGGGGCCGCATAGGGTGCCGGCGTCCATGGGGTCACCAATGACGATGTCGTCGTAGGCGCGCAGCAAGCGCGCCTCGAGTTCATCGGCGATGGACTCTTGCACCAGGACGCGGCGGGTCGAGGTGCACCGCTGGCCAGCCGTGCCGACGGCGCCAAATAGAGTGGCGGGCAGGACGATGTCCATGTCCGCGTCCTCGAGTACGACCATCGCGTTGTTGCCACCGCACTCCAGGATCGAGCGACCGTAGCGGCCAGCGACTCGAGCCGCGACGAGCTTGCCGATCTCCGAAGAGCCGGTGAAGGAGATCAAGGGAGAGCGCTTGTCGTCCAGCATCTCGCCGACCACATCCAAGTCGTCGGTGATCACCAGGCTAGCGAGTGCACCGAAGCCCTCGGCCTCGAGCACCGGGCGGACGACGTTGGTCAGACCAATGGCGCACAGGGGAGTCTTGGGGCTAGGCTTCCAGATGTTAGCGTCGCCGCAGACAAGGGCCAGCATCGAGTTCCATGCCCAGACGGCCATGGGGAAGTTGAACGCGGTCACGATGCCAACGGTACCGAGGGGATGCCACTGCTCTTTCATGCTGTGGCCAGGACGCTCGGACGGCATGGTCAGGCCGTAGAGTTGGCGCGACAGACCGACGGCGAAGTCAGCGATGTCGATGGCCTCTTGGACCTCGCCGAGACCCTCTTGGCGAATCTTGCCCATTTCCAATGCGATCAGGCTGCCAAGTGCTTCCTTGTGCTTGCGCATGGCCTCGCCGCACTTGCGGACGATCTCGCCACGCAGGGGGGCCGGCACCTGGCGCCAGCGACCAAAGGCCTCGTTGGCAGCCTCAGCGGCGGCGGCGTACTCGGCACTAGTGCCAGTTCGGACGCGGGCAATCACCTCGCCGGTTGCGGGTGAGCGGCTCTCGAGCAACTCGCCGGTGCAGCTCATCCATGCGCCGTTGTAGGCGCCGGAGTTCTCAGCGGTTATGCCGAGCTCGGCCAAAAAAGCGTGTTGGGTCGCGGTGGTAGTCATGACAATCGTGAGTTTAGTAACGAGCGTGATCTTGGTGAAACCGGATGGGCCCGGGACCCATGTAGAGTCCACTTTGTGCGCTCAACCTGCGCACCAGCAGCCATTCGGGCCACCTAGGATACCGGGAAGTGGCCCCTAGTGGCACCATGCAGGGCCCAGGCTGGCAAATTTCTAGATGGCAGACTTGGATCCGGGTCATCCGCGCCAATCGGTGGCTGACGGCGGGCTGCGAACTCGTTATCCTATTCGCCCAAATGGGCCGCTAGGGCCCCTACTCTTCCTACCTGTTAAGTCACCCGGACTCTCTAGCGTCCAACTGCAACTCTTTCGCCATGGCTGCCGACAAGATCATCTACCAGATCGAAGACCTCCACAAGTTCTATGGACAGAGCGAGGTGCTCAAGGGCATCCAGCTGTCGTTCCTCGAGGGCGCCAAGATTGGCGTCATCGGGCCGAACGGCGCCGGCAAGTCAACCCTGCTGCGCATCATCGCCGGGATCGACACGAAATACGAAGGTATTGCCCGCCCAAATAAGGGCCTCACCATCGGCTATCTCGATCAGGAGCCCGAGTTGGACGAGACCCTGGACGTCGCCGGTAACTTGGACCTGGCGGTGAAGCCGGTGCGCGACCTGCTGGTCAAGTTCGAGGAGATCTCGAACAAGCTCGGCGAGGTCGAAGACGAGGACGAGATGTACAAGCTTCTGGACGAGCAAGCCGCTCTGCAGGAGGACATCGACCATAAGGAGGCCTGGGAGCTGGATAGCCGCCTAGAGCAGGCCGCGGGCGCCCTGTGCCTGCCGCCTATGGACGCCGACGTGTCGAAGCTGTCCGGAGGTGAGCGCCGCCGCGTCGCGCTCTGCCAGCTCTTGATGAGTCACCCGGACCTGTTGCTGCTGGACGAGCCCACCAACCACCTGGACGCTGACACTGTCGAGTGGCTCGAGCACTTCCTCAGCGACTACGCTGGCGCCGTCATCCTGATCACACACGACCGCTACTTCCTGGACAACGTCGTCGGCTGGATGCTGGAGGTCGAGCGTGGCCTGGGCACTCCCTATAAGGGCAACTACTCGGACTACCTCGAGTCGAAGCAGAAGCGCCTGGACGTCTCGCGCCAGCAGGACAGCAAGCGCGCCAAGGTCATCTCCCGCGAGCTGGAGTGGATCCGCCGCACGCCGGCCGCACGCCAGACACGATCAAAGGCGCGCCTCGCCCGCTACCAAGAGCTTGTCGACCAGCAGATGGCCAACCAGCAGGCCGACAGCCTAGAGCTGCGCATCCCCCCGGGTCCACGCCTTGGCGACAAGGTCATTGAGGTGCGCGACCTTAAGAAGGGCTACGGCGACCGCACCCTGATCGACGGCCTGACCTTCGAGGTGCCCCCCGGCGCAATCCTCGGCATCGTCGGCGCGAACGGTGTTGGCAAGTCGACCCTGCTCAAGATGATCCTGGGCATGGAAGAGCCCGACTCCGGCGACGTCAGCATTGGCGCCACGGTGCAGATGCGCTTCCTCGACCAGTCGCGCACAGTGCTTGACGACGACATGAGCGTCTTCGACAACATCACCGACGGCAACATCATGCTTGAGTTTGGGACGCGCTCCGTAGACGCCCGCGCTTACGTCAGCCGCTTTAACTTCAAGGGTGAAGACCAGCAGAAGCTCCTAAGCGAGTGCTCTGGCGGAATGCGCAACCGCGTCCTCCTTGCCAAGATGCTGCGCGAACCCGCCAACGTCATCATCCTCGACGAACCCACCAACGACCTGGACCTCGACACCCTACGCGTGCTCGAGGAGGCCATGCAGGAGTACATCGGCTCCGCCATCGTCGTGAGCCACGACCGGTACTTTCTGAACCGCGTCGCGACCCACATCCTTGCGTTCGAGCCCACGGGACACATCAACTTCCATCATGGCGACTTTGAGACTTACTCGGAGTGGCGTGAGAAATGGAAGAAGGACAACAATATTGAGGATGAGTCGAAGGCTGGAAAGTATCGGAAGTTCACGAGGGCTTAGCGCACTCCAAGGGAGTGCGCTACAGAGGTAGCAATCTCGCATAGCCAGAAAGGCTCCTTTCAACAAGGGCAATAGAACCGTGCTCGATTCCTCCATGCAACGACTCCGCCTTGATGATCCGAAGCTTGCCTTCGATGGCAATCCCCAAGCTGCCCGTACCCTGCTCGAAAACTGGGTGCCGCCTAATCCGGACCAGGAAGAGACGCGGGCTCGTATTCTCCAGTTCATGGGAGAGAACCCGTGCGATGCGCACTTGCGCGAGTGTGTGCCCGGTCATTTGACGGCCTCTTCGATTGTGATCCACAGCGACGGAAAACGCGGCCTGTTTACCCTGCACAAGAAGCTGAACCGGTGGCTTCAACTCGGTGGCCACTGCGACGGTGATGCGAACCTGGCGGCGGCTGCCCTACGTGAAGCAGTCGAGGAGAGCGGCATCGAGGACCTCGTCATCGACCCCCGTATCGTCGACTTAGACATCCACTTGATCCCCCAGCGTCCAGCTAAGGCCGACCGCCCCGCGGAGCCCGCCCACCTGCACCTCGACACACGCTTTTTCGTCTACGCACCCAAAGGCGCCAAGTACGTGGTTTCGGATGAGTCCCACGAGCTGGCTTGGTTCACCGCGCAAGAGATTGCCCAGCGCGAGGCCGATGAATCGGTCATGCGGCTTGTGCAGCTTGCTCTTAGCTAAGCTGCTCCTATGCGAATGTTGACGAGCTCGGTCAACCAGAGCCCAAATCGCCGTCCTTAGAACGCCCCTTATCCACGGGGACATCGCTGTGGGCGATCACCGGTCACTCCAAGTCGGGACCGCTCGCAGTTGTGGGCTTGCGCCTTTGGAAAAGGCCCAATAGGTCGTCCAGGATTCCATAGGCACAGGGCACGACGACCAGGATCAGAACCGTGGCGAAGGCTAGGCCGAAGAAGACGCTGATGGCCATGGGTTGTAGGAAGCGCGCTTGGCCCGAGGCGAAGAAGGTCAGGGGCGATAGGCCGAGCATCGTGGTGGCCGAGGTCAAAACGATAGGACGGAAGCGCTGGGTGCCCGCAAGTTGGATCGCATCCTTGATCGAGTCGCCTGCCCGGCGGCGTCGGTTGACTAGGTCAATCAGGATCAGGGAGTCGTTCACGACGACGCCAGCCAACGCCAGCACGCCAATCAGAGACATGAACGAGAGGCCGCGCTGCATCAACAGGTGCCCGATTACCACGCCGATACCCGCCAGGGGAATCGCGAGCATAATCACGAAGGGCTGGGTCATCGACTTGAAGAGTGTGCCTAGGATGAAGTACATCACCAAGACCGCAAGCAAGCCCGCGGAGAAGAGCCCCTCGAGGGCCTCGTTCGTCTCCTTCTCGTCGCCCTCAAAGACCAGTTCATAGCCTGGCCAGCGCGTGTTCAGGTCGCCGAACTCCTTCAAGAGTCCCGCCGTGACCTCTTTGGATGAGACCAGCTTCTTGTTCACGTCGCCTTGGACGTGGATCGAGCGGCGGCCGTCATCTCGGGTGATCTCCATGACGCCGGTGGTCTCCTCGAATCGCACCACAGAAGCCAAGGGAACCCGCCCCCCTGCCGGCGAGGTCACGCGGACCTCGTCAAGGGAGCCGCGCTGGCTGCGCAGCTCGTCGGGCAGCTTTACGATGACCTCGACGTCGTCGTCGCCACGGCGCAGCCTGGCAAAGCGCGTGCCCTCAAAGGCCGCCCGCAGCTCCGACGCAAGGCCAAGCTCGGTGAAGCCCATCTGGCGTCCGGAGTCGGTCAGGGTGAGCCGCACCTCGCGCTTGCCAACGCTGGTGTTGTCGTGAATGTCGACCACGCCTACTTGTTTGTTGAGGAAGGCCATCATCTCGTCGGCGATGGCCTGCAGGGTCGCGCTATCTTCGCCGCGAATCGACAGGTTGATCGCTGCCCCCGTCGGCCCGGCCTGGGGCTGGACCACGCTGATCTTCTCCACACCCGTTGGGGGCACGGCGAAGGAGCTGCGCAGGTCCGCAATTACCTCTGCGGTGCTGCGGGTGCGGCCGCCCCCCTCCCGCAGCTCGACCCAGATCTGGCCCAGATTCTCGCCGTACTCGAAGCGCGCAGCGTCGATGAATGAGACGCCGGCAATGGAGTTCGTGCTCTCGAGCTCACTGTCGGGGAGCTCGGTGACCGTCTCCCTGATCCTCGACACCAGGCCCATGGTCTCGTCCATAGACGTGCCAGGGATCGCGCGCACGTTTACCGAGAAGACCTTCGACTCGAACTCGTCGAACAGGTTGAATCGCATCTGCAGGCCCGCATAGCCTATCAGGGTCCCGGCCAAGGCAATGGCGAGGCCTAGGGTGATATAGCGGTAGTGCAGGGCTAGCTTTAAGGTTGATGCGTAGAGCCGCTCGAAGGGCGCATACCAGCGGTCGCCAGTCTCCGCCGCAAGTCCCGCGGCAGAGCGCTTACCGGTCCAGTGGGCCAAGTGCACGGGCAGCACGAACAGCGCCTCGAACACGGACGCCGCCAAGCAGAAGGTCACGATCAAGGGCAGAGGGCGCATAAACATCCCCATCTGACCTTCGAGCAGAAGCATGGGAAGGAACGCGGCCATGGTCGTCAAGATTGTGGCCAGCACAGGCTTGCCAACCTCGCTCGTCCCCAGGATCGCAGCCTCCTCGGGATCCATCCCCTCCTCCATGTGCCGGTAGATGTTCTCCCCCACCACAATTGCATCGTCCACAATCATGCCCAAGACGACAATAAACGAGAACATGGAGATCATGTTCAGAGAGATGCCAAAGCCCGCCGCCATGGCGATACCACCTAGGAACGCAACCGGGATGCCGATGGCCGTCATCGTCGCCACGCGCACGTTGAGGAAGAACACCAAGGAGATCAAAACTAGCAGACCGCCCATGAGCGCAGAATCGCGCATCACCACAAGCCGGTTCTGCACGTAAATCGACATGTCCGAATTCGTGCCCAGGGCCACGCCCACCGGCAGGTTTTTGCGCTGCTCTTCCAGGTAGGCATAGACCTCATCCGACATGTCGATGGTGTCGCCGTCGCCCTTCTTGTTGACCTGCAAGTACATGCTGGCCTCGCCGTTGAAGCGACTTCGAATCAAAGGCCGCTCGGACATGTCCCGGACCCGCGCGATCTGGGAGAGCCGCACCACGCGCCCGTCCGGCGTGGCGATCACCGGCAGGTCTAGGAGATCCTCCGCACCGCTGACGTCCGCGTCAACGCGCAGAATGTACTCGCCCGACGGAGTGCTCAGGGCACCCAGGGGGATGTCGCGGCTGCGCAGGCTCACCAGGTTGCCGATGTCGCCCAGGGTCAGACCGTGGCGCTCTAGGCTCAGGGGGTCCACTTCGATCCAGAGCTCGGGATCCCGGGGGCCGTTCATGACCACCTGGCTGACACCGTCGATCTCTTCGATGGCGCGCTTGTGGCGCTCGGCCTCGACCCGCAGGTCTGCCTCGGACGCGGTGCCGTAGACGAAGACCGCGATGACCGGGAACTCGGACTTGATGTCCTTGACGATGGGGTCCTCGACCTCATCCGGGAACTCAAGGTCCCGGGACATGGCCGCGCGCACGTCGTCGAGGAACTCGCTCATGACCCGATCGCCATCAATCTTGAGGGTCACCATCGAGATGCCCTCGAGGGAACGCGAGCTGGTCTGTTCAATACCGTCGATGCCCTCGAGCTCGTCCTCGATCTTCAAGGTCACGAGCTTCTCCACGTCGTCCGGGGATGCGCCCGGGTAGACGGTCGTGACGGTCACGGTGCCTAGGGCGAACTCCGGGAAGACCTCCCGGGGCATGGAGAAGTAGGCGAGCACTCCAGCCGCAACCACGGCAAGGGTAGCTAGGTGAATGGCGACCGGGTTGTGGACCGCGGCGCGGACTAGAAAGCGAATCACTTGGCCTCACCCGCCTGGTCGACCGCACCGCCTGCAGGGGGCTCGTTTCCCGATTGGGGCTCGCGAACGGCCCCCAGATTGGAATCCTTAGAGGGGCCCGTGGACCCATCCTTCATCCAAACCGGCGTGTGCTTGCCCTCGGCCCGGGGTGCGAGGCGATCCAATGGCGAGGTCAAGAGAGTCTCGCCATGGCTCAGTCCGGCCTGCACCACAAAGCCCTCGCCCACGGGGTCGCCGAGCACAAGGGGCCGCGCCTCGGCGACGAACTCCTCGCCACGCTGGGCGAGCACGTAGGCAACGGGCACACCCTCGAGCCAGAGGAACTGCTTGCGGTCAATCTGCAGCGCGCCGGACAGCTGCCCCACGGAGATCGACGCCTGGGCGAAGAGTCCCGCGGGCAGCTTTAGGTCATCGTTGGGGATCGCAATCTGCACGGGCAGGCTGCGGGTCACGGGGTCGCTGGCGACGCCGAGATGGCGGACCTTGCCCGCGATCGACATCCCCGGCCTCGAGGGCAAGCTCACCCGGGCGTCCTGGCCGCCTGCAAGCCGCGCGATGCTGTCCTCGTGAATCTGTGCCACGAGCAAGAGCTCGCTGGTGTCCAGCAACTCCCCCATGGACATGGCCGCCGCCGAACCGGGGGCAACGAGGGCGCCGACCTGGGGCTTGGCCTGGGTCAGCCGACCGGTGAAGGGCGCGCGGAAGTCTTGGTGTTGGCGCGCCTCCTGGGCCTGGGCTAGGGCGGCCTCGGCAACCTGAACGGCGGCCTTTGCGGTCACCTTCGCCGCCTTGGCGCGGGCCGTGTTTGCCGCCGCAAGCTCCAAAGCGTTCTCGGCTGCGATCTCCTGGCTCTGGGCGCGATCCAAGAGCTGCTCCGAGGCGATCTGCTTCTCGAAGGACTGCGCCACGCGTTTGAGGTCCCTAGTCGCGACCACAAAGGCCTTGCGCGCCAGTAGCTCCACCGCGCTAGCGCCCTCGACCTCCACCAGGGTCGCGCTTACGGCCGCCATAGCCTGGGCCACCTGGGCCTCGGCCGTCTTCACCGCCAGGGCTAGTCCATCATCCGCAAGTCGCACCAGCACCTCGCCCTCGGGAACCTCGGCGCCCAGCCGCCACTTATCGGAGACCCAGGCGATGCGCCCAGCCCCCTCCATGGCGATCGGTACCCGCCGCACAGCCTGCAGAGTTCCAAACCCGTGAACCGAGAGCTCTAGGGGGCCCGCTTCGAGCACTTGCCCCGTCACGGCAACCGGCCCAAGATCCATGGGTGGAGAGGCCTTGACCTCGACCTCGACCGCAATCACCTGGGTCCAGACGACCCCAAAGAGTACGGCGATTGCCGCCAGGGCCAACAACGTTTCAAGACTCCGCTTCATACCGGATATGCAAGTGTTCAGGAGCCCTTCCAGCCAGAGGCGGGCCCCGATTCCAAGGTGTGTAATCCCGTTCGCCCAGAGCATAAGCCCCCCTTCCCTTATGCAGCTCGATAACCGCAAGAAATGCCCCATACCTCACGCATCTCTAATGCTTGATCTCGCTCGCCTTCCCCGAGCGCCAGATCCCCTCGAGCCGACAGCCTAAAGTGCGTCCGGTAACAGTTAAGGCAGGTTCTCCCACATTTAGCCCCCAACCCCCTGCCAATCTGCCCTGCCAATGAGGTAAAGTCCCACCCCGCATGACTCCCACCTCGTCCTGGGTAAACCCCACAGGCGCATCGGTAGGGACATTCGTCACTGTGAGCAGCTCCGGCAACGCCTATCAGTCGCGCCATCTGCACTCCAATAATCAACCGCTCGACACCGTCGAACGATCTCAGTCTCAACAACACCCGATTCACTAAGTTTAAGCCGTGGAAGCCACCCTCGAAAACATTGATTCCTGCGAAGTCCTCGTCACCGTTACCGTCCCCGGGGACGAGTACAAGACCGAGCTCGACAGTAACTTCAAGCGCCTCTCGCAAACCGTCAACATGAAGGGCTTCCGCCCCGGCAAGGTGCCAAAGTCGGTGATCGAGAAGCACCACGGCGAAGAGCTGCGCCGGGACACTAAGCAGCAGTTCGTGCAACAGGGTCTACAGAAGGTCGTCACGGACGAAGAGCTGCGCCCCGTGGGCCAGCCCCGCATGGACGCCGAATCCCTGACGGACGCCGAGGATGGCGGCTTTATCTGCAAGGTCGAGCTCTCCCTGCGCCCCGCCTACGAGCTTGGCGAGTACAAGGGACTCACAGCTGAGTCCGAAAAGGTCGAGGTCACCGACACCGAGGTCGATGAGGCCATCGAGAACGTCCGCACCCAGCAGGGCCGCCCCGAGCCCGTCAGCGAAGATGGCCTCAAGGAGAACGGCATGGCCATGGCGCGCCTTGAGTTGCTCGAAGGCGAGAACAGCATCATGGCACGGGACGGCATGCGCCTCTCCCCCATGAGCACGCCCCCCGGCGTCGATGAGGAGGCCTACAAAGCAGCCATGATCGGTGCGAAGGAAGGCGCTGAGCTTGAGATCCCGGTCACCTTCCCCGAGGACTTTCACGTGGAGGAGATGCGCGGCAAGGCCGGCACCTGCAAGATCTCGATCGCCCAGGCCTTCGACATGGTCATGCCCACCAACGAAGAGCTGATTAAGATGGTCGGCGCCGAGGACGAAGCCGGCCTTATGCAGCGCGTCCGCGAGGACATCGAGAAGGCCAAGCAGCACCAAGCCAACATGAAGGTCGAGCTGGCCCTATTGGAGACCCTGATCGCGAGCCACGACATGCAGCTCCCCAGCCGCCTGATCGAGGACCAGATTAACAACCGGAAGAACGCCGCCGCCCAGCAAATGATGCAGGAAGGCGTCTCCGAGGCTGACATCGAGGGCAAGCTTGCCGAACAGGAAGACGCAATCCGTACGGAGGCAGAGCACAACACCAAGGCGCTCTTCCTGCTCGAAGACGTCGCCCAGGCCGAGGAATTGCAGGTACAAAACGAAGACGTTGCCCAGAAATTCCAGGAGATTGCCCAGCGCAACCAGACTTCGGTCGAAGAGGTTCAGAAGTACTATCAGGAGCAGAACTTGATTCAGCAGCTCGCGATGGAGATCCTAGAGATCAAGGTGCGCACTTTCCTTCGGGAGAACGCAACCATCACCGTGGCCTAAGCGTCTACTCTTCTCCTAGATCTCATTCCCTAACTGACGAGACAATCCAGCCTTGAATTTCAACAGCTCCAATGACCTTGTAAGGTCGATGGTTGACGCGCAATCCGCAGTCATCCCCTACGTGATCGAGAAGACCGGTCGTGGCGAACGCAGCTACGACATCTACTCGAGGTTGCTCGAAGACCGCATTATCTTCATTGGCACCGAGGTCAACGACCAGGTCGCCAACGCAGTGATGGCCCAGCTCCTGTTCCTCGACAAGGTGAACAAGGCCCAGGACATCAGCATCTACATTAACAGCCCCGGCGGTTCTGTGACGGCTGGCCTTGCGATGTACGACACGATGCAGTTTGTCAGCCCTGACATCTCGACCTACTGCCTAGGGCAGGCTGCCTCGATGGGCGCGGTTCTTCTCTGCGGTGGAACCGCCGGCAAGCGCTTTGCACTCCCAAACTCTCGGGTCATGATCCACCAGCCCTGGGGCGGAACCCAAGGCACGGCCACGGACATGAACATCCAGGTCGCTGAGATTCTTAAGATGAAGAAGAAGCTCGAGGCGATCATGGCGGGCCACGCCGGCCGCACGCCCGAAGAGCTTGCGGAAGCCTGTGACCGCGACAACTTCATGAGCCCGATCGAAGCCAAGGAATTTGGCCTCATCGACCACGTGCTCACCCCGGAAGAGCAGGCCGACCTCAAGTAGGTCCGCGACTTTACTCTCGATACGAACTGAAGCTAGGAGCGGCAGAACATGACAGGTGGAACAGGTAAGGGTAAGCACGTCGAACGTTGCACCTTTTGCGAGAAGCGAAGGGACCACGTGGTCTCACTGATCGCAGGGCCTCCTGGAATCTACATCTGCAATGAGTGCATTGAGATATGCAACTCGATCCTGCAAGAGGAACACCGCCGCGCCACGGGTAGCCCCGATGGCGCGGCTGGTGCCGCCTCTACGGCGACCAAGGCTGCCCCTGGGGACACCGACAGCGCCCCGACCATCGCCGACCGCGAACTGCCCACCCCCATCGAACTCGCGCGTCGACTCGACGAATACGTGATCGGCCAGGGCCGAGCAAAGAAAACCCTGTCCGTTGCGGTCTACAACCACTACAAGCGCCTGCGGCACATCGCTGCCACGGGCCACGATCTAGCCGGCGACGGCCACGTGGAGATCGAGAAGTCCAACGTCTTGCTCGTGGGGCCCACGGGCTCGGGCAAGACCCTGCTTGCGCGCACCCTCGCGCGCATGCTTGACGTGCCCTTCGCCATGGCGGACGCAACCACGCTGACCGAGGCCGGCTACGTGGGCGAGGATGTCGAGAATATCCTGCTCAAGCTGCTGCAGTCCGCGGACTTCGATCGCGAACGCGCCGAGCACGGCATCATCTACATCGACGAGATCGACAAGATCGGCCGAACCACCAGCAACGTCTCCATTACTAGGGACGTGTCCGGGGAAGGCGTGCAGCAGGCCCTGCTCAAGATCCTAGAGGGCTCTGTGGCCAACGTCCCGCCCCAAGGTGGACGCAAGCACCCTGAGCAGGCCTATATCCAGCTTGACACAGCAAACATTCTCTTCATCTGCGGCGGAACCTTCGCTGGTGTGGAAGAGGTCATCTCCAAGCGCATCGGTCGCGAGGTGATCGGCTTCTCCAGCCACGGCAGCACCGCCGACGAGGCAGAGAAGAAGGCGATCAACACCCAGGACATGTCCAAGGACGATCTGCTGCGCATGATCTCTCCCAAGGACCTGGTCGAATTCGGCCTAATTCCCGAGTTTACCGGCCGCCTTCCCGTGATCACTACCCTCGAGGGACTCGAAGCCGAAGACTTGGTGCGCATCCTCACCGAGCCCAAGAACGCCCTGGTGCGCCAGTACCAGAGCCTGTTCACCATGGAAGAGAAGGAGCTGACGTTTACCAAGGAAGCCCTACTTGCCATCGCCAAGGAGGCCATCGAGCGCGAGACCGGTGTGCGCGCCCTGCGCTCGATCTTGGAAAGCACCCTGCTGGACCTGCTCTACGAGCTGCCCAACCGCACGGACACGAACACCTTTGAGATCACCGAAGCCCACGTCTCCGGCGACGAATCCCTGGCCCGGGGCATGACCTCGGAAGCCCCGATCGTCGAAACCCCGGACGAGAAGGCCAAGCGCGAGAGCGCCTAAACGTCACCTCCCGGGAGCGAAGGCCTCCCAATCCAGAACGAGCCGTGCATTCCTAGTATTCCTCCTGGGATGCGCGGCTTTTCCCATGGCCGTTATCGTTAGAATCTGCGCACTATGGCTGGCCCAATCACGATTCATTACCACCGCGACTTCGATGGCATGGTCTCCGCAGGAGTCCTGGCAAACATCCTTCGCGAGATCCACGGCGAGCGCGTTCAATGGCGTAGCGTCAACTACGACCAACGCCGAGACTGGGCCAACTTCCAGCGTGGGCATCGCTTCGCGATCGTAGACTTCCATTTCCACCCGAAGGCCGCCTACTGGTTTGATCACCACCCCACCACGTTCCTCTCCCCCGAGGACGAGGCCAAGTACGCACCGTCGGAGAAGTGGGCCTTCGATCCCGAGTCTCCCTCGTGCCCGCCCATCATTCTGGCCCACGCAGAGAAGTACTGGGACTACAAGACCCCCGAGCGATTCCGGGACATGGCCCACTGGTCAAACGTCATCGACGCCGCCAAGTTTGAGAGCGTCGACGAGGCCCTATTCGGGGACGATCCCGCTCTGCGTATCTCGCGCTGCATGACGGTCGCCCCTACCGTGGACTGGCCCGACCGCATTGTCGGTGACATGGTCGATCTGCGTCTGGAGGACATCGCCATGCGCCCGGACGTGGAGAAGGCCTGGCAGCGGGCTGTGCGCAACCGTGACAAGGCCCTAGATCACTTCCCCGGTACGGTGCAGTGGGTCGAGGACCGCGTCATGCTGTACGACGCCTCCAGCAACAAGATCCGCCGCGAGCGCTTTGCGCCCTTCTTCCACCACCCCGAGATCCACTATGCCGTGGGTGTGATCCCGACCCGCAGTGGCTTCCACGTCACCGCCGGGGTCAACCCGTGGAATCCCCCGTCCGAGACCGTGCACATCGGCGAGATCATGCAGACCTGGGGCGGCGGTGGACACCGCGCTGTTGGTGGCGTGAACCCCGGTGGCCACGACAAGGCCATCGAGGTCTCGGAGCTTGTGGCTGCGATCGTCCGCGAGAAGATGGCGGCCCTCTAGGCGCCGGAGCATGCCCTTGAAGCCTTCTCTCCTGGAGCTCACCCCTGACGAGACCCGCGAGCGGGTGATGGAGCTCGGCGGTAAGGCCTTCCACGCGAAGGTGATCCGTACGGCTGTCTTGAACAAAGGTATTCTGGATTACCAGGGCATCACCTCCCTCTCCAAGGGTGTGCGTGAGATGCTGGCCGAAGAGATGCCGATCTTGCGCGGCCGCGAGGTCGACCGCTCCCTAGCCAAGGATGGCACTACCAAACTTTTGATCGAGTTCCCTGTCGAGGGTGGCAAGAACGCTCTGATCGAGACCGTGCACATCCCCAGCCACGACGAAGCCAAGGGTGCGACCCTGTGCGTCTCGACCCAGGTCGGCTGCCCCGTGGCCTGCCCCTTCTGCGCCTCGGGTCGCCTGGGCTTGGAACGCAACCTGTCCAAGGCCGAGATCATCGAGCAATACCTGCGCGGGCGGGACATTGGCCGCCTATCGCGCTCGGTCGTCATGGGAATCGGCGAGCCCCTTCTCAACCTGCAGAACCTCACCGGCGCCCTGAAGGTCGTACGGGAAGAGATAGGCATTGGCGCTCGCAAGATCACCGTCTCCACCGTGGGCTTCCCCGACCGCCTTGCGAAGCTCGGCAAGACTAACCCCGGCTTCCAGCTAGCCATCAGCCTGCACACCCCCTTCGACGACCAGCGCGCCATCCTGGTGCCCGCTATGGCCAAGGTGCCCGTGGCCGACGTCCTGTGCGCCGGCGACCTGTGGTTCAAGGACACGGGCCGCCAGATCACCTACGAGTACGTGGTGCTGGGCGGGCTTAACGACTCTCGCGAGCATAGTGAACGCCTAGCCGCTCGGCTACGCGGCCGCCGCTGCACCGTGAACCTGATCCCCTACAACCCCGTCGAAGGCGACCGCTTCCAGCGCCCGTCCCGAGACGACGTGGAAGAGTTCGCCGAAGAGCTACGCGAGGCCGGCGTCGTCACCACGATCCGCTGGTCCCGAGGCCTAGACAGCGACGCCGCCTGCGGCCAGCTGCGCCTGCACGCGGCGCAGTAGCGGCCTAGTGGCCGGTGGCCGGCACGCTTAACGAGCGCTAAGGGCAACGCCCATTTGCCCCGTGGCCATCTCCAAGTCCAGTCTCTCGGCACCGCGATAAACGACGATCTTAGCCATCTTTCGCCCTGCCTCGATCGCGGCAGCCTTAGCAGCCGTCAGCTGGTCCACGGAGTCAATCGCATTACCATTGTAGCTTGCAAGGTAGTCGCCAGCCAAGATGCCTGCGTTGGCGGCGCTGCTGTTCCCGGTGACGCTCGTAACCCGAAGCACAGGTGCGGGGACAAGGCCCTCGCCCTTGTCGTAGAGCACCAAGTAAGAGCTAACGACCTGGTTCGCAGCACCTATGGTACCGGCGTCTGGGCGGTCGGCCTCGGGCAGGTCGCTGAAGTCGTAGGGCTCCGAGACGTAACTCAAGTCGACGGTCTCCCCCATCGGAAAATACCGATTGGGGTCGATCACCCAAGGTGAGACCACATCACCAGGAGCCCAGCCAGCCCGCGAGTACTTCCAAGTGCCTCCCTGGGGGCGGTTCGGATTTAGGTAGCAGTCCGTCTTCCAGAGGGTGTTGTTGAAGTAAGAGCTCTCGGACTTCTTCGACCCATCGACGTTGGTAGCCCCTGTTTGAACTTGCAGACTTCGGCTTGATGGCGTGAACTCTCCAATCTGCGAATGGCCTGTGACAAACGTCACGATACGAGCAGCCTCGGAAGTCGACGGCACCCCAAGGATGGGCTGAAACACATTCCCGAAGGGCGCATCATCCGATCCATAGTTTGCCGTCCCCTCCCACAAGGGGATGACCTGAAACGGTGCGCGATGCTCACCCGCAAGCTCGGGCTTCCCATGGTGAAAGTCCAAGTCCACGCTCATCATGAAGCCGAGGTTCTTGTAGAAGCCCGTACCGGCGGCGACCTCAAACTTGGTCTTACCCGCGAGCCAAGGCCGGAACGCAGTCACATCGACCTGCCAGAAGCACTCCGTGCGGTACGAGGTAATAAACGGCACGATCGTGTGCTTGTTGCCCTCGTCGTCCCAAACGGACACGGTACCGTTGCGATCCCACTCGTCCCAAGAGTCTCCCCCATCGTGAATCTGCAGGGTCAGGATCACGCGCCCGAATTCCCAGTTGGCGGGCGGCAGCTCGACCTCCGCCTGGAACGCCGTCTTGGAGTTGTCCGTCAAGACGTGATTGAAGACCTGGAAGTGAATCGCGGGCCGTGGAGTTTCTGCGACCTCGCCATAGGTCAGCTGCACTCCGCGCACGTCGAACTCCGTCGCCGCGTCCCCCAAGGTGCTCGCGCCCATCACAAGCCGCGACTCGTAGGGCAGCATCCCCGCCACGAAGTACGCGTCGTACACCTTGGACTCGCCAATCGTCACGCTGACCTCGGATCCACCGGGCACACCGCGCATGCTGATTTCGAGCGCAGCCCAGTCCCCGCGAAACTCCGTCTCGGTCACACGCTTCACCAACTCGCGCCCATCGAAGTGCAAGGACACCTCGCGCTGGGGCAGGCCTTGGTAGTTGCCGTGCCCGCGGAACGGATCCTCGTCCTTGGGATTGTGCACATCGATGCCCACAGCAAGGCTGCCCGCAAAGTTCGGCGCGGTCCATTCCGGGGCGAAGGGCGCCGGCCCCTGAACCCCATAATCGGCTGTGCTCAAAAACACGATTGCTCCCCCGTCGCCACCCTCAAGGACCCGCAGCTCGGCCTTGAGGTTAGCCGTCTCTCGAGCGCCTTCTACCTGGCGCCTAAAGGCGACGGCGTTGGACTGGGCAAAACTGCCCTCCACGTCGAGTAACCGGTAGGTGCCCTCGGCCACCGAAGCGCCAGCGCCACTTCCGAACTGGGCCAAATCACAGCCTTGGTTCGTCGTTGTCAGGCAAGGCAAGAAGCCGAGTAATATCGGTATTAGAAATGGCATGGGTCTGGCTTGAATGGGGTCTACGAAGTGCGGGCAAGCAACGGGAGCCCACGTGAACAACTTGGGATTCTGGCTAGCCTTAGAGACCCTAGCGGAAGCCCCTCCTTTCCTCTAACGGATACAACAAAAGAGGCGCACGATATAGATAAGTGCAAAACAGAGGGAGGGGTGCCCGCCTAAACTGGCGTGGGCACCCCTCCCCTAACGTAGTCTTATCTCTGGCAAGTGCCAGCTAAAGACAACTCACTGGGTTTTGCCGTTAGGCCCTAGGCATTGGCCATACTGACTGCGGTCTCAACGCGCTCGAGAATCGTCTGTACTTCGCTGGCAGTAACCGAGAGGGGCATGCGGAAGCGGATCGAGTCCGGGCCGCAGGGCAAGGCGATCAGCTTCTGGTCAGCCATGCGGCCAATCAGAGCGTTGCGCTCTTCGGTGGTGTTGCAGGTGCTGGCCACCAGGGTGCCCTTGCCGCGGACGTTGTTAAAGCCGCCCTTCGACTTGGCGATGCCGCGAAGGCCGGCGATGAGCTCGTCTCCGCGATCGGCTGCGTTCTGGCACAGGCCATCTTCTTCGATGATCTCGATGAAGCGGCGCGAGCGGACCATGTCCACAAGGTTGCCGCCCCAGGTCGAGTTGATCCGGCTGGACTGGGCGAAGACGTTGTGCTCGACCGTCTCTATCCGCGGGCCGGCGTAGATACCGCAGACCTGAGACTTCTTGCCGAAGCTGACGATGTCCGGCTTCACGCCGTGGTGTTGCCACATCCAGTTCTTGCCCGAGCCGAAGAAGCCCGTCTGGACCTCGTCGAAGATGAGCAGTGCGTCCATCTCGTCGGCATACTGGCGCAGGCGCTGGAAGAACTCCGTGCGAAAGTGGCTGTCGCCACCCTCGCCCTGCATGGGCTCGATGATGATGCCGGCGATCTTCTTACCGTGCTTGGCGATGGCCGCTTCGATCTCGGCGTAGGCCTGGGCCTCAGACGCCTCGATGTCCCCCATGACGTTTCCGTCCAGGTCAAAGGTGACCTTGGGGTTGTGGATGCGGGGCCAGTCGAACTTCGGGAACAGGCCGACCTTGATCGGCTCGGTGTTCGTGATGCTCATGGTGTAGCCGGTACGACCGTGGAAGGCTTCCTTGAAGTGAAGCATCACGAGGTCGTTCGTGTTGGCCGTCATCTCGGTAATGCCAAGCTTGCGGGCCTTCCAGTCGAAGGCCGCCTTGAGTGCGTTCTCCACGGCGAGACCGCCACCCGCAACCCAGAAGTGGTGATCAAAACCCTCGGGCGAGACCTTTGTAGCGAAGGCCTCAACGAAGCGCGCCATCTGGACCGTGTACAGGTCCGAGTTTGCGGGGTTCTGCGTAGCAACCGCTGCGATCTCCGAAGCGAAGGGCTCCGACGCCATCTTGGGATGGTTCCAGCCGATCGGCCAGGAAGCAAAGCATGTGAAGCAATCCAGGTAATCCTGGCCGCTCAATGCATCGTGCAGTAGGGCACCCTTTGACTTCTCCAAATCCAATACAAACGGGTAACCGTCCACAAGCTGGTGGCGGGACAGGCTTCCGTGAACTCCTTGAGCGTCGAACATAATCGGCGTCTTCCTTGATTTCTAGTTTCAGGCAGGCCTGGGCCCAACCTGGGCTCAAAACGTGTGTTTGAGCCCTCTGCGCTGCATTGTCTAGGACCGTTCTCCTACCGCGGAGGGGCCCACCGGCGAGACTTGCTCATCCGGGACATGTGAGGCTGAAGTTTAGCCGACCGCGCCCTGGAATCCAACCCCTGGCCTAGCCAGAAACACGGCTAGGGGCATCAAGAACGGTGATTCTGGGGAGCCAATTCGAGGTTTAGGCTCGCTGAAGCCGTAAAACACCCAAGGGCTCCCCCAAGTCAAAAAGTCCTGAATCCCCATCAATATTGACTAAGAGCGCTGGGTGCAGATGCCCCCCGTCGGTGCTGTGGACCTTGGTCGTCCCGCCCGTGACCAGGGTCGCCCCCTCGTCTAAGCCCCTCTTCCATAGCTCGTCATAGCGAGCCCGCACAGAGTGTCTACCGCCGGGCCCAAGAAAGGCTAGGGGCGGGTACTTGCCAAAGGGAAGCGCGTCGAGTTCGGCAACCATGGCATTGGTGAACGCCGAGAAGGCCTGGCGCGGAATTCGGGCGACCAGGGGCGCGCCGTGCGCGACTCCTCCAAAGCCACAGCCCGGCCCAAAGGCGGCGCGGGCCAGGGCACTTGCGGCCTTGCGAATCTGGGCCGAATCCAGGGGCAACGCGCCCAGGGCAGCCGGCGCGAGCCACTGGGATTCCACGGGCGTTAGGAGGCTCAGAAGCAGCGCTTGGAGTCCCGGGTTGTGCTGGCCATAGGCGGCAAGCTCGCGCTTCTTATCGACGCTGATGCGCCCCATGACTTGTGGGCACCGCCCCTGATCCGCTGCTCCCGCTAAGGCCATCCAACCTTCGGTGTCTAGGGCATGCAGAACCGCGATACTGGCGGGGTCGAGTCCAACGGCCAGCAGGGCTTGGGCGATCGCTGCCCCGGCCATGGGAAGATCAGGGTCGGGCAAGAGCAGCACGGGCCGACCCCGGAATAGACACTCAGCAACGGTGGTAAAGAGCGTCCTGAGTGGCTCGCTCCAGTGGCAGAACACGGCCACGGCACCGCCCCTAGGGAATTCTCGCGCACCAAATCCGAAGCTGGAAAAGTGCCCTTGAAAAAGCAGCTCTTGGGCACTGCTGCGGGAGATGCCAAGGCGGCTGTGAAGTTGGTCGAGGCCGGCATCGAAGATCGCAGCTTGTGCACCGCGATTGGGGGCACCTAGGCCACTTGAGCCGGTAACCATAGACAGGAGCTCTTGCCAGCCAGCTTCCAGCTGATCGAGTCCGGCAAGCTGCTGCCCAGGAGCCTGCCCCTCCAAACCATCTAGGGCAGCCATGACCTCGCGGGCCCCCGAGCGGGGCCACTGCCCCAGTTCGCCGCCACACTTGCCGTCTTGGCCCAACGCGCGCGAAGCCAGGGCGAAGAGCCCCGCTTTGGAGGGGACACTGGTGCCGGCAATGAGATTGGTGAAACGGGTCATGGGGAGAAGTGCTCGGGTGGAATCGCCCCAACACGCCTCAATCTAGGAAATCCGCTGCTTGGGTTCTTGCCCAAATGCCCGAAGAGTTTCAGGATGCGAGCCTATGAACGCCGACGCCACCCCGAATCTAGATGGCCTACAAGCCCCGGAGACAAAGCCCAGCCTGCGCTACCTGCGGGCGAATCGGGTCATCTCCGGCAGCGACTTCGGTCGCGCCTACAAGCAGGGTAACCGCGCGCGGGGGAAGCAGATGACCGTGGTGGTCGTTGCCAACGACCTAAAGGTCACGCGGCTTGGGCTGTCCATCGGCAAGCGCGTCTGGCGCGACGCCGTGGGGCGCAACCGCGTGCGGCGCGTATTCCGCGAAGCCTTCCGAGTCAGCTTGCCCGAGCTTCCCGTGGGCGTCGACGTGGTGCTGATTGGCTCCATGCCGCGCATCAAGCCCAACCTCCAGGACACGGCAAGCGAGCTCGTGCACTTGGCACACAAGGCCCACGCCCGCTACCTCGAGAAGGTCGCGAGCCAAGAGGCGCAGTAGGCATGTGCGGCGGCCCACCGAAGCAAGTCTGGTACCGCGAACTGCTCGTGGCGCCGATCCGCTTCTACCAGCGCTTCCTCTCCCCACTCAAGCCCCCCACCTGTCGCTTCACGCCAAGCTGCAGCGGCTACGCCACCAGCTCAATCCGCACCCACGGCATCCCCATCGGGCTGCTGCTCACGACTTGGCGTATCCTGCGCTGCCAACCCTTCTCCGTCGAAGGACCAGATCCCGTGCCGGCCAAGGGCGCGTGGCGCATTGCGTTCCGCAAACGCGTTCGATCCTAAGGCCATGACTAAAGCTTCTGCACCTACGTCCGAATACCGCATGGCGAAGTGGCCCCTGATCGCCATTTTGCTGGCCCTCGTGTTCATGCTCATCCCCTCAAAGTCCGACACCTTTGCTGTGGACGAGGTCACCCTCGTGGACTCCGAGATCTCCGAGCTTGGCATGCGCTTGGACTTCCGCGTTCCCGATGGCGAGTCCAGCCCGGGCATATGGGTCGAATCCGAGGGTAACGAGCACTTTGTCTCCTTCGCACGAACCATCGATGGCAAGTCGCCTGCAGTCGACATCCCATGTACATCCGCAGCGAGCTCTTCCGGGCCGACCGGCTTCAGCGTCCTCATCCCGACCATCCGCCCCTTTCTGGAGCCCGGAACCTCCCTTAGGGTCATCCAAGTAGGGCCCTCCCAGGAAAAGGTGCTGCTCGAATTGGACAGCACCCAAATCGGGGACTCACGCCTCTAGCTCAGACCTGTTGCACGGTCAAAGCACATGCTTTGCCTTCGGAGCCATGGCCGTCTGTCCCTACGTTCGCGACCTGCCTGCCGAAATCGGCTTCTTTGCCCAGCTCAGCTTCTTACATGCCGGTGGCTCCAGGGACAACGAATGGGCCATCTTGGGGGATGACGAGAACGAGCTGCACCTCTTCCCAGGACAGAAAAACTTGAACTTTTGAAGTGATGACTTGTTTGCCATTGCGGCCAATCTCAAGTCTCAAGGGCTCGCAATGAAGAGCCTAGCTACAAGCCCGAAACCTACCGGGCCCACGGCTTTCAGGCATTCAACCAGCTGAGCTAGTATTGATCGATTTGGCTCGATAAACTGCCCACTTCAAACCACCGAATCGCCCCCTCTCTACGCTAGATACCCATGTCCACTCGGTCCACTTCTCGGTCCACTTCCCAGTCCCTTCGCGGCCGCCAGCTGTTCGCGGCCCTCCTCGCCGCGCCCTTCTTTGCCTCGTGCTCGACGCTTGACTCGGTCGACACAGACTGCCCCATCGCCGGCGGCACCCGCGTGGACGCTCTGATTCAAGAGGGCGAAGTGCACTTTGCGGCACTCTGGAAGTTGACCAGTGGTGGCGAGAACGCCGAGGGCTACTGGAACTTTGCAGGGGACCGACTCTCTCTGCAGCGCCGCAACCCAGCGGAAGGCGTGAACTGCGATCGCATTTATGTAACCGGCACCAGCGCTAAGGATCAGATGGGTGCCAAGATCACACAGCTCTCCGGCGACAAGGGCACCACCACCTGCGCGCACTTCTTGCCCGGTGACCAAGAAGTTGTCTACGCCTCCACCCACGGCATGATGCAGAGCTGCCCTCCGGCACCTGACCACAGCCTCGGCTACGTCTGGACCCTCTACCCCGAACACGACCTCTTTGCGCGCCCTGTGGACTACAAGACCAAGAAGGGCGAGGCCTATCCAGAGCGCCAGATCACCGACCAGTGGGGTTACGACGCCGAGGCCACCGTGTCTCCTGTCGGAGACCGCATCGTATTCACTTCGACACGCTCGGGGGACATCGAGATCTGGACCTGCGACCTTGAGGGCAACAACCTGTTCCAGGTGACCGACACCATTGGCTACGACGGCGGCGCCTTCTACAGCCACGACGGCGAGCGCTTAGTCTTCCGAACCACGGCCTTCCCCGCCGAAGGCGAAGAGCGCGAAAAGGCCATCGCCGACTACAAGGAGCTGTTGGCCAAAGACATGGTGCGCCCTAGCCGCATGGAGATCTACACGATCAATGCAGACGGCACCGGGCGCAAACAGATTACAGATCTTGGAGGCGCGAGCTTCGCTCCGTACTTTTACCCGGACGACGACCGCATCATGTTTGCCAGCAACTACGCCTCGGCAAGCGGTCGCGAGTTCGACCTGTTCGCCGTGGACGATGAGGGCGGCGAGATCGAGCAGATCACAACCTATGAAGGCTTTGACTCCTTCCCCATGTTCAGCTTCGACGGCAAGTGGCTTGTGTTTGCCTCGAACCGCGGTGGCGAGACCGAAGGCGAGACGAACCTGTACGTCGCGCTGTGGCAGTAGACCATGACGGACGGCTCAGACCATCTCAGTGACACGTGGATGTGGGACCGCGCAAGGTCCCTCATCGACCAAGCGGGCCAGCTGCAGAAGCAGTTTGCCCAGCCCGGCGGAGGGTCCGCCTCGGGTTGGCAGCCTCCGATCGACGTGGTCGAGACGGCCACCGAGGTCTGGGTCCTGATCGCCCTTCCGGGCATCCGACACGAAGAGGTCTCCGTAGGCTTTGATGGCGACGAGCTCACCGTGAGTGGCGAGAGGCAGATGCCCGCGCCCTTCCGCCGGGCCATCATCCACCGCATTGAGATTCCAAACGGCCGCTTCGAGCGCCGCATCCCACTTCCCGTCGAGTGCACCAAGGTCTCTCGCAATCAGTTCACCCACGGATGCCTGCTAGTCGGGTTGAAGAAACGCTAATGGCAACGAAGAAGACAACCAAGCGCGTGGCTAAGAAGGCTGCCAAGAAAAAGGCGACCAAGCGCGCGGCTAAGAAGGCTGCCAAGAAGAAGGCGACCAAGCGCGTGGCTAAGAAGGCTGTGAAGAAGGCGACTAAGCGCGTTGCTAAGAAGGCTGCCAAGAAGAAGGCGACTAAGCGCGTGGCTAAGAAGGCTGCCAAGAAGAAGGCGGCCAAGAAGCGTCCCGGCAAGGACAACGAGCTCATCCTTGTGGCGGTTCGCGGCATGGTGCTCTTTCCCGGGGTTATTCTGCCGATCGCTATCGGCAGGCCCTCTTCCGTGCGCGCGATTCAGGCTGCCGTGCAGTCCGGCAAGCCCGTGGGCGTCATCCTGCAGTCAGACCCAGCCGCAGACGCTCCCACCACTGACGATCTGTACACCGTCGGCACGCAGATCGACATCCTGCGCTACGTCACTGCGCCCGATGGCACCCACCACGTGGTCGCCCAGGGCGCTGGCCGATTCCGAGTAAAGAAGTTTGGACCCACCCGCCCCTACTTCACCGCCAAGGTCGAGCACCTGCCCGAGGTCGACCCCGACGACCTCACCTTGGCCGAGCGCCGCAAGATGCAGGCGCGCTTCCTCGCTCTAAAAGCCCAGGCGCACCAGGCCCTCGAGCTCTTGCCCAAGGCACCCGACGATCTGGACGCGGCCATCGAGAACACGCCCCACCCGGGACAACTCGCTGACCTAGTCTCCACGTTCATGGACATCGCCCCCGAGGAGAAGCAGGCTATCCTGGAGATGACCGACCTCGAAGAGAGGCTCCAGACGGTGTCCGGCAAGCTTGCCGAGCTCACCCAGGTACTCAAGATGTCCAGCGACATCCGCGACCAGACCAAGGGCAGCCTTGAGAAGGCCCAGCGCGAGTACTTCCTGCGCGAGCAGCTGCGCACGATCAAGGAGGAGCTCGGCGAGGGCGCGTCGATGGAGGTCAAGGAGCTGGCCGAGAACCTGCAGAACGCAGGCATGCCAGACGATGTGCTGGCCGTGGCCAACAAGGAACTTAGCCGCCTAGAACGCATCCCCGAGAGTGCCGCCGAGTACTCCATGGTGCGGACCTACCTCGAGTGGATGCTGGATCTGCCCTGGGACAAGTCAAGCCGCGACGAGATCGACCTAGTGCAAGCCGAGAAGATCCTGGACGAGGACCACTACGGCCTGCACAAGGTCAAGCGGCGCATCCTCGAGTTCTTGGCCGTGCGCAGGCTCAAGCCAACTGGTAAGAGCCCGATCCTGTGTCTAGCGGGTCCACCGGGAACCGGCAAAACAAGCCTGGGGCGCTCGATTGCCCGGGCCATGGGCCGAGAGTTCACCCGCGTCTCCCTCGGCGGCGTCCACGACGAAGCCGAGATTCGCGGCCACCGCCGCACCTACGTCGGCGCCATGCCCGGCAACGTGATCCAGAGCATCAAGCGCGCGGGCGTGAACAACCCTGTGTTCCTGTTTGACGAGATGGACAAGCTAGGACAGGGCTTCCACGGGGACCCCGCCTCGGCCCTGCTCGAGGTCCTTGACCCTGCACAGAACAGCGACTTTCGCGACCACTACCTCGACGCGCCCTTTGACCTGTCAAAGGTCCTCTTCCTGGCAACCGCCAACTACCTCGAAAACATCCCCGGCCCCCTGAGGGATCGCATGGAGGTCATCGAGCTGTCGAGCTACACCGAGGCCGAGAAGAAGCAGATTGCCAAGCGCTATCTCTTGCCGCGCCAGACGGAGGAGAACGGCCTGTGCGCGACCAAGTTTAATATAACCGACAATGCGCTCACCCACATCGTACGTCACTACACGCGGGAGGCGGGTTGCCGTGGACTCGAGCGGCAGATCGGGAATGTTGCACGCCATACGGCGGCCAAGTTCGCCCGCGAGCTCGGCGCTCCGCTCCCCCTGCCCGAGCCAGCGCCCAGGGCTCCAAGGCCTGAGGCACCCGACGACGGTGGCCCCACCGCCGCCGAAATGGAAGCCGCGGGGGACGTGCCCTTTGACCTGCAGCTCGACGTGGATGACGCAACGAGCGAGCTGGACTTGAACGAGCTCCAGGGCGACTACGGCGATCAGAATGATGCGGCCCCGAATGAGCCCAAGCCGCCCACTGCCGAAGAGCTACTGGCAGGTTTCGACAAGATCACCATCGCCAAGTCCGACCTGCACGAAATCCTCGGCCCCGAGCGCTACGACTCGGACGTCGCCCTGCGCACCGCCGAACCCGGCGTTGCCACGGGCCTCGCCTGGACCCCGGTCGGCGGCGTGATCCTATTTGTCGAAGCCACCAAGATGCCCGGCAAGGGACGCCTGTCTTTGACCGGGCAACTTGGCGACGTGATGCAAGAGAGCGCCAAGGCGGCCTTCTCTCTACTAAAGAATCGCGCCGAGCGCTTCGACATCAAGCCCAAGGTCTTCGAGACAACGGACATCCACATCCACCTGCCCGAAGGCGCTACGCCCAAGGACGGGCCCAGCGCAGGTATCACCCTGTACACGACTCTTGTGTCCCTCTTTACCGGCCGCACCGTGCGCAGCGACATCGCCATGACCGGCGAGACCAACCTGCGCGGACTTGTACTGCCCGTGGGAGGCATCAAGGAGAAGGTCCTAGCCGCCTACAGCGCCGGCCTGCGCCAGGTTATCCTGCCTAAGCGCAACGAGAAGGACCTAGAAGACATCCCCAAGGCCGTGCGAACGGAAATGACCTTCCACCCCGTCGCTCGCGTCGGCGAGGTTTTGGACTTGGCCCTGGAGCCGAGCTAGAGGGTCAAGTCCACAAGCTCTGCGCGGAAGCTCGCGAGGTTTTCTCTATCCGACCCGCACGCGCGCTTCCAACCGAGTCGCATCAATAGAAAGCAGGCAGGATATCCGGCCTAACAGCTGGCTCGAAGCTACTCCGGCCAGGCGTAGACCTTTAGGTTGACGCGGCCCGAAGCCCGAAATGGAATCCCCTCGGCTTGCAGGAGCGCGGTCTGGCGCTTAGCTCCTGCTTCGCTTGGGATACTGACCTTGCCGGATGAGCTGATGACTCGGTACCAGGGGATGTCGCGGCCCCTAGGTAAGTTGCGCAGTGCGGCCGCGACTTGGCGGGCGCCACGGGGGATGCCTGCCTCCTCGGCGATGCGTCCATAAGTCGAAACGCGGCCCTTGGGGATCGAGTCAATGGTCGCGTAGATGCGCAGGTAGCGCTGCTCCTTTTGGGTGCCTTCGGGGGGCGTGTTCATGACGGGGGCCAGCTGCCGTGGACCAGAACGATACGGTAACCGTCGACGTCTTCAAAGGTGACCCCGACCTTGTCCCAGTAGGAGTTCAGGGAGGGCACGGCGCGGAAGCCAGCGGGGACCATGCGATCGCAGGCGGCCTGGTGTTCGCCGCTGTCCTCAAGATAGAAAACCAGCAGGTTGTCCTCAGTCGGGGCGCGCCCCACCATGTGGTCGCCATTAGAGGTGAACTCCAGGTGCCAAGGAAGCCCTGGGCAACCTAGCATGACGCCGTCGTAACCATCGTGGCTTTCGAAACCACCTAGGCGTTCGAGGCCGAGTCCCTCTTGGTACTGGGCGACAAGCTCACGCAAGTGATCCGTGGGCCTAGCGATGCGAAGAGTGGCTTGCTTCACTGCTGCCTGCTACTCCACGGCCCTGGTGCCGAGCGTCACAGTGACGGTCTGCTCGACGCCACGGCGCTTGACGCGACAGGCGAGCACATTGCCCGGCTGGTAGACCTGCAGGGCGTGCACGAAGTCGTGAATGGTGTCGACTTCGATGTCACCCAGCTGCAGGATGATATCGCCGCCAAGTAGACCGGCCCGAGAAGCAGGGCTGTTCTCTTGGACGCCGGAGAGCAGTAGGCCTCCGCCCTCGCCGGCGTAGTCCGGGATGCTGCCGAACCAGACGCTCCAGCTGCGCTCGCGCTGGGGGCGATCGTCCTCTTCGGCGAGCTCGACTTTGTTGAAGGGTAGGGATTCGGCGGCGGCCATCTGGTTCACGAGGAAGCGCGCGTATTCGACAATGCGGCGTGTCCCGTCGGCCTCGAACTTGCCCGCGTCGTCGGAGGGCTTGTGGTAGTCCCCGTGCACACCGGTGAAGAGGTGAAGGGCCGGGATGCCGCGCTTGATAAAGCTCTGGTGGTCGCTGCCGCCGATGCCGTGGCCGGACAGGGTTACAATGGGATCGAGGTCTGCGCGGGAGGCGGCTTCGGGCAGCCATGGTAGGAACGCATCCGAGGTTCCGGCGCCCATAACCTGCAGTCGACCGGACTTCGCGCGTCCGACCATGTCCATGTTAAGGTTTGCGATCAGCTCGCCGTCATGGGTGGTGTTCTTGTTCCAATGCTCGGACCCCAGCAAACCCAGCTCTTCCCCAGACCACAAAGCGAAGACGATGTCGCATGCGGGCTTCGGGCCGGCGGCCAAAAGGCGTGCAAGCTCAAGTACGGCGGCGGTTCCGCTAGCGTTGTCATCGGCCCCGTTATGGATCTCAGTCGTATCTGGGTCCAGGGAGCCCGTGCCCCCGAAGCCAAGGTGATCATAGTGAGCGCCAACTACCAGGTAGCGGGATGAGTCCTCGCCGCGCAGTACGCC
>JAQXEK010000072.1 GCA_029250885.1 Planctomycetota bacterium | reverse complement strand
GTCAAGCTCGAGCAGTACCTGGCCGACGACCCAGAGCGGGCCGTCACCATCAAGGCTATGCAGGGCATCGTCTACGCGGACATCATCCCCGTGCTTGACGCCTGTATCGATGTTGGCTTTACCGATGTGACCTTTGCAGGCTCCTTCGGCAAGTAGAAGACCACCAAGCGTCTAGAACGACTCGGGGGGCGAGACAGCTGTTGCTGTCTCGCCCCCCGAGTCGTTCTAGACCCAGCCCAAACGAAACGCGAGTCCCCCTGCCGCTTGAGGGCCTTTGTAGGCGATTCAGAGATAAAGACGGCCTACCCGGGGGGGCATGAGGGCCAATACCATGGGTTGAGGCTTCGCCATTTCGCTCCACGGGGGATAACCTCGTCGTCCCTCCCTCCAAGACGTTGCGATTTCCAAAAAGGCGTAGTTTTCGCCAAGGGTCAGAGAAGTCCCTGTGGGGCGCCCACAAAACGCTCAGCTCCCCCCGAAACTCCACAGGCCGCCCGGGTTCCTGAGTCCCCCTTACAGAAGTCACGCTGACGCCCAACACGTCCCCACCCGCGCGCAGCGCCCCAACGAGCCCACCCCCTAAAAACCGACGACAAGCCCCCCCTAAGCACCCAATAATCCCATTCCCCCTTTGACCCACACCCCTTCCTGCTGGTATCGTGCGCCTTCGAAAAGCCCAGACCTAAGGTCTAGGCCTGCCGAGCCCATCCCCCCGCTACAGCTTTTTCGCACTTGTATGCGAACGGTCAGTAGTCCGCTGCACTCGCCGCGGTAAAGGGTGGGTCTAGAGTTCCACCCCCCCATACACCCCAGCGCCTATCTCCCGATGAGAAACGCCGGCTTTGTCCTGACCGCGTCCCTTGTGTTCGCCGCAGGCTGCTCTTCCACTACTTCCACCGACGTCGACACGAACGGTCTCGCCAATCCCCAAGCCAATCATGGCTCGGAGATTGCGACCTTCTCCGTCGCGGAGGCCTCCAGCCCCACTGCACCGTCCCAGGACGGCACGGCCGACTCTTTCCTTAAAGAGAACTGGAAGCAGCTCTCCCTTGCGGAGCAAAAGAAGGCCTTCCTTCTTGAGCAATATATGACCAACGCCGCGGGCTTCCGCGAAAGTGGTCGTCTTGAAGACGCCTACCTCGAGCTTGAGAGCGCGCTTCTCCTCGACAGCGACTACCTCCCCGCCAAGAAGCTTAAGGCTGAGATCGGTGCCCTTTTGGGTTACACCGCCGAGTCTGCGGAGACGATGAACGATCAGGCTCTCAACAACTGGGAGCGCAAGCGCCAGCAAGCTCAGCTCAAGGGTAACGACAACGTGAACCGGGGCAAAGCTGCCCTAGCCCGCGGCGACTACGACAAGGCGATTGCCGAGTTCACCCTCGCCCAGAACCACATTCTCTACGCCGGTGCCATGGACTGGCAGGGACTCGACAGGGAAGTCGAAACCCTGCTCGAGCGCGCCAAGTCCGAGCGAGTTGCCAATGCTTCCGAGGAGAGGGATCGCCTTCAGCGCGAAGCCTACGAGGAACTTAAGGCAGAGGAAATGGAAGCCGCTGCACGCGATGCCGCTGTGACCGCAACCCTAATCGGCGACGCGATCGCCGCCTTTGACCTGGGTGACTACGACGGCTCGATGGACCTTGCCGACAAGGCATTGGTGAACTCGCCCCGTAACGCACAGGCCCAGGACATTCGTACTGCCGCCTACCGCGCCTCACGGGAGCAGGCTTCGGATGAGTACCTTAAGTCCAAGCGCGAGAAGTACGACGCCTGGGCTGAGCACATTCTTGACCTTCGCATTCCGAAGTCGAGCGTCTACGAAGAGCCCTCTACCGAGTACTGGGACAACATCACCAAGCTGCGCGGCGAGCGCCGTGGACTCAACATTGACGAGAACGTCAGCTACAACGAGCTCGCCCTGCGCGCCCGTCTTCTGGACACGGTAATCAACCGCCTCCAGGTTCCCGAGACCGACAGCCTCAACGAGCTCTTCGGCATCGTCATGACCCAAACGGGCCTGCCGATCCACGTGGATCCCCTCGCTGAGGAAGCCGCTATCGACGAAGGCGTTCTCTTCGACTACGACTTGGCCTACCCCATCGCCGTCTCGGACTTGCTTGCCATGGTCAGCGACCAGGCCGGCGAAGAGGTCACCTGGACCGTCCGCCACGACGTGGTGCTTGTCACCACACGCGAGAAGGCTAGGGGCGACCTGGACCTGTACAGCCACGATGTCAATGACTTGATCCTTGGCCTCACGGACTTCTTTGGTCCCCGCATCAACACAATCCGTCTTCTGGACGAGATGGAAGACGACGACGGCGGCGGCCCCTTTGGTGCCGTCGGCGAGCGCCCGACCCTGATTGAGCCCGATGACCTGGCAACCCTGGTGACCGACAACGTCGCCGTGGGCCAGTGGGAAGACGAAGGTGTTGCCATCAACATCTTTGAGGGACACATGATCGTCGTGCACACCGCCCAGGTACAGCGCGAGGTCCGCAAGTTCCTCGCCGACCTGCGCCGCTTCAACACGAGCCTGGTCAACATTGAGTCCAAGTTCATGACCATCGGCGACAACTGGATCCAAGAGATCGGCGTCGAGTGGGCTGGAAACGATAACCCCGGGAGCCCTTTTACGGACCTGGACGACGTGACCTCTGGACTGGAAGACATGGCAGGCCTCGGCCTGGACAACGGCGGGACCGGTGACGCATCCTCGTCGCCCTCCTCCGGCTTCTTCTACGACGACGGCCAAGACGGCGACTTCAAAGCCGTGACGGCTAATGTCTTCGGCTCTGCCCTTGGCGGCGCACTCAGCACCATCGGTGGTCTCACCACCCAGTGGAGTCTGCTGGACGACGCCCAGGTCAGCATCATCATGCGAGCTGTCGAAAAGGAATCCCAAGTCGAGCTGATCAACGATCAGATCCTCTCGGTCTTCAACACCCAGCGCGCCTACATCGCTGTGGTCAAGCAACGCGCCTATATCCAAGACTTCGACGTCGAAGCTTTCCAGTTCCAGGTTGCTGCCGACCCGCAGATCAACGTGGTTCACGAAGGCATCGTCCTTGATGTACGCCCCACGATTAGCCACGACCGCAAGGCCATCAACCTTGAGGTGCAGCCTACCGTCGCGACGATCGTCAACATGCGCAACTTCACCACAAGCCTTGGTGGTTCGACCTCACCCGTGACCCTCGAGCTCCCCGAGCTTGAAGTCAAGAGTGTGTTCACCACAGTTGAAGTTCCCGACGGTGGCTCGATCCTTCTGGGTGGCCTGTCGAAGATTCGGAACATTGAGCGCCGCGCAGAGGTGCCCTGGCTGGGCAAGATCCCGGTTATCGGCTTCTTCTTCAAGGAAGAGGGCTACAGCGACGAGAAGCAGAGCCTGATGATCTTGATCAAAGCAAGTATCACCGACATCGCTATGACCCTCGAAAACCGCTAGGCAACTAGGCAACTCACAAAGCCCCAGTATCCCCTTACGGATACTGGGGCTTTTTCGTGCCTGGTACCTTGCTAGTCCGGCCTGCCCATAGAATCTGCGGCTAAGAAAACGTACCCTGAGACCATGCTGAAAGCCGTCCTCTTTGACATAGATGACACCCTCTTCCCCACCTCGCAGTTTGCCCTGCAGGCGCGGCGTGATGCGGTTTCGGCTATGGTCGCAACTGGCCTTCAGTTCCCCGAGGAGATCGTGCTAGCTGAGCTTCTCGAGGTCATCACAGAGTTCTCGTCAAACTACGATCACCACTTCAACAAGCTACTCAACCGTCTTGACCCCAAGGGCGAGCGCCACCAGAACCCGGCCCTTATCGTTGCGGCGGGAGTCGCGGCCTACCACGACTCGAAGTTCCACAATCTGCGCCCCTTTGGCGATGTGGTCCCCCTGATGGAGTACATCAGGGCCCGTGGCTGGCTCTGTGGTATCGTCACCCAGGGCTGGACTACGAAGCAGGCCGAGAAGCTGATCCGTCTGGGGGTCGTGCCCTATCTCGATCGTGATGCTATCTTCATCTCGGACACGATCGGCATCAACAAGCCGAACCCCAAGCTGTACCAGCTGGCCGCCAGGAGCCTGGACCTGGTGCCCAGCCAGGTAATGTACGTGGGCGACAACCCAGACCATGACCTGGCCCCTGCCCTCAAGTTAGGCATGGCTGCGGTCTGGGCCAAGCGCTCGTCCAAGTGGCAGGGCGATGACGTCGACGCCACGCACATAGTGGACGACTTCGTCGAGCTGCGAGAGATCCTCGAAGGCTACTAGGGTTGGCCTAACTAGGACTCCAGTAGGTGACAAGCTGCCTGGTGGCCGCCGGCAGCGCCGACCATTGCAGGATAGGACTCAAAGCAGCGTGATTCAGCCACGCTGCAACGAGCAGCAAAGTGGCAGCCCTTGGGGGGATTGATCGGCGACGGCACATCACCTGTCAAGGGAATGTGGGACGCGCGACGTCGCGGGTCGGGGATCGGGATCGCCGACAGCAAGGCCTTTGTGTACGGGTGCTGCGGGTCCTTGAAGATCTCGTCGGTGGTACCGATCTCGACGATGCGGCCGAGGTACATGACAGCGACGCGGTCCGAAAGGTAGCGCACCACAGACAGATCGTGGGCAATGAAGACGTAGGACAAGCCAAACTCATCCTGTAGTTCTTTTAGCAGGTTGATAACCTGGGCCTGGATCGAGACGTCCAGCGCACTGACGGCCTCGTCGCAAACGATGAGCTTGGGGTTCAGAGCCAGTGCCCGGGCGATACCGATACGCTGGCGTTGGCCCCCAGAGAACTCGTGGGGATAGCGGTTCGAGACCTCAGCCCGCATCCCAACGCGCTCGAGCAGCTCTTCCACGCGGTCGTTAAGACCCTGGCCAGATGCGACGCCGTGCACGCGCAGAGCCTCGCCGATCGTGTTCCCCACTGTGATGCGCGGGTTCAGGCTGCCGTAGGGATCCTGGAAGATGATCTGCAGGTCGCGGCGATAGTCGCGCATCTCGGCCTGACTGATCTTAAAAAGGTCCACCTCAAGTCCATCGGTATCGGGGCGATAGATCGCCTGGCCACCCGTGGGCTCGTACAGGCGCAGCAGGGTCCGGCCCGCCGTGGTCTTGCCACAGCCGGACTCCCCCACAAGGGACAGGGTCTCTTGGCGGCCCAGGTCGAAGTCCAGACCATCCACCGCCTTTACGTCGCCCACGTGGCGCGACAGGATGCCCTTGTGGATCGGGAAGTACTTCTTGAGGCCTCGGACCTCGAGCAGGCTGTCTTTGCTCATAGCTTGGCTGCCTCGTCAATATGGTGGCAGGCTGCAGTGCGCCCGGTGTTGCCTTCTAGGTAGTCGAGTTGGGGCTCTTCGGTCTTGCACTTGTCCGTGGCAATCGAGCAGCGCGGATGGAAGCGACAACCCGAGGGGAAGCGCGTCGCCGGCGGCACCATACCCGGGATCGTGGCCAGGGGCTCGCCATCCACCGCAAGGTCGGGCAGGGATTTGAACAGGCCGTGGGAGTAGGGGTGGGCGGGCTTGTCGAAGAGCTCCTCCACCGTGGCGTACTCGACCACCTTGCCCGCATACATCACGGCGACGTGGTGGGCGACCTCGGCGACCACGGCCAGGTCGTGGGTGATTAGCAGCACGCTCATGCCGGCCTTCTTCTGCAGGTTCCGAATCAGGTCCAGGATCTGGGCTTGGATCGTGACGTCCAGTGCCGTGGTCGGCTCGTCGGCAATTAGCAGGGATGGGTCGCAGCTCATGGCGATCGCAATCATCACGCGTTGGCGCATACCGCCCGAGAGCTGGTGCGGGTACTCGTCCACGCGGGTCTCTGGCGAGGGAATGCCTACGATAGTCAGCATGTGGATCGCGTGGGCGCGAGCTTCATCCTTATCTAGCCCGCGGTGCACGCGCACGGTCTCGATAATCTGGTCGCCCACTGTATACACCGGGTTGAGCGCCGTCATCGGCTCCTGGAAGATCATCGCGATCTCGTTGCCGCGAATCTTGCGCATCTCGTCTTCGGTCTTGTTCAAGAGGCTCTGCCCCTTGAACAGGATCTCGCCGCCAACAATCTTGCCCGGGGGCTGAGGCACAAGTTGCATCACCGAGAGTGCCGTTACCGACTTGCCGCTGCCGGACTCCCCCACCACGCCCAGGGTCTCGCCGGGCAGGATCTTGTAGCTCACTCCGTCCACGGCGCGGGCAGTGCCCTCGTCGCTGAAGAAGTGGGTCTGGAGGGATTTCAACTCGAGTAGAGGCTCTTCCTTACTAGGGGAGCCAAGAGAGTCGCTCTTCATCTCAAGGTGCGCAGGTTGGTGTTGGTGTTCCTTACTCATCCGTTAGTCCTTCATCTTCGGGTCGAGGGCGTCGCGCACCGCGTCACCAGCAAGGTTGTAGCAGGTCACCGTGATGAAGATCACCAGGCCAGGGAAGATCTGGATCCACCAGTGCTCGGGGCTCTGGGATTCATTGACTAAGGAACCCCACGACGCCTTGGGCGCCTGGGTCCCAAAGCCAAGGAACGAGATCGCGGACTCGGTCAAGATACCAGAGGCCACGGCGAAGGCCGCGGACACAAGGATCGGACTGAGTGCATTCGGCAGCACGTGCAGGAAGATCGTGCGCCCGGACGAGAAGCCTAGGGCCTGGGCCGCCAAGACGAACTCTTGCTCGCGAAGGCGCAGGAACTCACCACGCACAAGTCGCGCGACTCCGGTCCAGCGAATCAAGGCGATCACAATCACGATCGCGAAGATCGGCGGCATCACCGTGGGAGGCACCATGGCCATTACCATTAGGATTAAAAAGAACGCAGGGATCGACTGCAGGACCTCGATGAGTCGCATGATCAAGATGTCGGTCCAGCCACCAAAGTATCCGGCGATGGAGCCAATCACGACGCCGATTATGGTCAGCAAGAAGGCCGAGAGAATTCCAACGGCAAGGCTAACCCGGCCTCCCCACAGGAGGCGCGCGAAGAAGTCGCGACCGAGCTCGTCGGTGCCCCCGAGGTGGCGTAAGCTGGCATTGACGTCAGGCTCACCAGCTAACACAACCACGGGCACTGCCGGAGGCACGAACACACCCGTCTCTTTAGCTTTGGCCTCGTCCTCAGGAGTGATCGCACGCAGGCCGTGAACGTAGCGCCCTTCCTCGTTGATCTCAGAGTTCTTGGTCCAGGTCGGCGGGCGGAACTTCTCCTCGGTGTGCGTCTCCGAGTAGCCCATGGGGATCGGCGGAAAGACGGGCTTCGACGTAGCGACTATCTCGCCATTGGTCAGCTTGCGCTTGAAGTCGGCCGAATCGAAGGTCAGCTCGCCAGCCCCCATTGTGAATAGCCAAATCAGGGCGCATAGGGCTGGCATACCTAGGCTAAAACCAACCTTCCTAAGCCGGGCCTTGCGGATCCGGTTGCGGTCCCCCTTGAGCAGCAGCGTGTTGACGAGCCGGTTCCAGAGGGGCCAGCTTAGGATCACGGCCCAGAAGAGCATCAGAAAGAGCCAACCTGGGGAGATACCTTCCCACAAAGGGTAGCTCTTCACTGGGGTAAGCACCTTACCGGTCGGCGCCTCGCCTTCCGTAAGCACAACCGCTGGGTCCTGGGCTACGTAGGACTTCTTGAGTGCAGAGGCAACAGTCTTGGCTTCGCCGGCCAGCTCGATTGCCTTCTCGCGCTCGCCGGCTGCACTGGCAGCAATCGCCAAGTCCACGTCGGCTAGCAGTGCGTTTAGGGGCGCGTGATCCGCCTCACCTAGGTACTTCTGCATGTTGCCGATGCGCAGCGTGAGCGCATCGCGCTCGGTAGCTAAGGCGTCCGCAAGGGTTGCAGGGGCTTCTTCGCCGCGAGTCTCAAGGTAGGACTCGGGAGTCTTCTCCACCTGCCGCACGACGCTTGAGCAGACACTTCGAATGCCCTTGGTTGAGGCGCTGTATTCCTTGTAGTTGATCGCTTCCAAGACGTAGGGGCGATCGTTAGCAATGAACGGCGCGTAGATCGCGCTGGCATACAACAGGGCCAAGATGACCATGCTGACCTTGAACAGGAAGTTCTTGCCAAGCTGCTCGAAGACGAGATCCCAGTAGTCCTTGGAGTAGAACTTGGCCTCGGGGTTAGATTTGGGCCTACTCATTGCGGATGCGGGGGTCGACGAGTGAGTAGGTGATGTCACTCAAGAGAATGCCGAACTGGGTCATGACGCCAACAAACAGCGTCGTGGCCATGATGATGTTGAAGTCCCGTCGCAGCAAGCCCTCGAAGGCGTACATGCCCATGCCGGGTATGTTGAAGACCTTCTCCACGATGACCGAGCCGCCAATCAGGATCGGCAAGATCGAAGCCAACAGGGTGATTACAGGGATCATCGAGTTGCGCAGTGCGTGCTTGTAGATGACGACGCGCTCGCTCATTCCCTTGGCTCGTGCCGTGCGGATGTAGTCCTGGCGAATCACATCCAACATACCCGCGCGCATCTGCCGCGACAGGTAGGCGAAGCTACCGTAGGTCAAGGTCGCCACAGGCAGGATCGAGTGCAGGACCAGGTCCCAAGTCCACTCGGCCCGACCCATACTCGCCGCATCCTTATCGTGCAGACCTAATACGGGCAGCCAGTCCAGACCAGTCGCACCGAAAACCAGGATCAACATTAACGCCGCCCAGAAGGTCGGGATGGAGTAGAGCACGAACAGGATCACCGTCAGCATGCCATCGAGCACCGTGCCTTGCTTGCGCACGGAGAAGATGCCTAGGGGAAGAGCTATAAGGTAGGAGAAGAAGACCGAGATCAGGGATAGAGGGACCGTCACCTTGAGTCGCGTCCAGAGCTCGGAACCAACGGACTCCTTAGACTGCATCTCGTCGCCAAGGTCACCGGTGATCAGCCCCCCCCATGGATTCTCGCCGGTGTTGGTTACGCGCAGTCCGCCGTTCTGGTAGTAATGGCCAAACCAGTGCCGGATCAGAGCGCCCTTGCCGAGTTCCGCTTCGCGCTCTGCAGCGACGACGGGCTTGTGGTCCATGGACCTCTCCAAGATCGCACCCAAGCGGTCAATCTGGGGGCCACCGCGCTCGACGTCAAAGACTAGAGCCTCAAGAGCTGTGAAGATGGCGGGCAGGGCCTCTTTGCCGAACTCGACCAAACCTGTGGACGCCTGCTGCCACTCGCCTTCGCCGGCGTCGTCGTTGGCGACCACGGCGACCATGCCGTCCATGGTCGCGATGTCTTCGTCGCTAGTCCCCGGCAGGTAGATAATCGGCAGGGGAAGGCCCTCGTCAATTTTTACGCCGGACTCAAGCTCCACCTCCTCCACAACGCGCTCGGTGAAGGGAGTGCTGAACAGGGAGATCCCGTCGCGATCTAGGTTGAAGGGACCGATGTAGTTAAAAAACTGCACCGGGAGAGATCGGTCGAGACCATGCTCGCGTCGAAAGGTATCGATGCGCGCTTCGCCGTCCGAGTTTTGATTCATCTCACCGCCGACGCCCATCATGACAAGGGCAGGATCGCCTGGGGCAAGGTGAAAGAGGGCGAACACAACGAAGGCAACCCCGAACGTAGTCGGGATCATCAACAGGAGGCGCCTGGTGATAAAGGAAAGCACGGGGGATTTGCTTTGGGTAGAGGGGGCGCCTAGCGTTCGCGCGTCAGGCGCGTTCCCGGCTCATCTAGGCTGGTGAAGTACCAATCGCGCAGCACGTAGCCGGGATCCAAAGCGACGGTCTTGAAACCGCGGATGCGCTTGGACATAGCGAACTTCGAGGGGACGTTGAAGCCGAACAGGTAGGGCTGCAGGTCGTAGATGAAGGTGTGCAGCTCGCGCCAGATGACCTGGCGCTTCTCGAAGTCGGTCTCGCGCTGAATCGCGCGGATCATGCGGTCAAGTTCGGGCTCCATCACGCCGCTGTTATTGGATCCGCGGGCTTCTTTTTGGCCCCACTTCGAGTGCCAGAGCTGCTCGGGGTCGCTCTCTAGATTGGCGACCCAGGCCAGGTTAGCTCCGTAAAAGTCACGGGCCTTGAAGCGCTCCAGGAAGGTCGCCCACTCGTACTGCACGATGTTGAGCTTGATGCCGATCTTGCCGAAGCTCTCCTGCATCTTCTGGCCCAGGGTCTCCGAGGCCTTGTTGCCGCTGGGCATCATGAACTCGATCACAAGCTCGACGCCATCCTTATCAATCACATCGTCGCCGTTGCGGTCGTACCAACCGGCATCTTCCAGCATCTCTTCGGCTAGATCGGGATCGAAGGCGAAAGGCTTAAGGTCGTGGGGATAGGCCGGCGAGTCGTAGATGACGGGTCCGGTGATCTGGCGTGCCAATCCCTTGTAGTTGGTCGCGAGGAACTCTTCGAAGTCAAAGGCGTGGGCTAGGGCCTGGCGAACGACCTTCTCCTTGAGTTGAGGCTGGAACATGTTCCAACCGGTGTAGCCGTAGGTGCCGAGGTAGAAGTAACCCTTGTAGAAGAGGTCGGTGAAGTTCTGCTTCGCGGTGGCTTCGCCGAAGTAGTCCTCGGACTTGACCCGGGCAAAGAAGTCCAACTCGCCATTGACGAGGGCAGTATAAGACGTGTTGTCGTTGTCAATCGAGCGCCATCGGATGGTGTCGAAGTAACCGGAGTTGGCCGGGTCGAAGTAGCCGTCGAAACGCTCGGCTTGAATCCACTGCTGGGTGAACTCAGAGACACGGTAAGGGCCGAGGCCGATGAACTCGCGGTTGGCGGGGTGCTCGTTGAAGTACTTCGCGCGCTCGTCAACGGTCGCGGCTTTGTTCGCGTCTAGGTTGTCGGGATCGTCGAGGTTGTAGACGTGGCTCGGCAAGATCGTCATGTCCGTGCCGATGGTCGAAAAGACCTGAAAGTACTGGCTGGAGAAAAAGAAGCGCACGGTGTGCTCATCGACCTTCTCCCCGCGGGTAATCTTCTCGAACTGGAAGCGCTTCTCGTCGCAGTCGATCTTCGGGTTGAAGTACAGGTTCCAGCTGAACAGCACGTCATCGGCGTCGAGCATGTGCCCCTTAATTTCTCTGCCGCTTGCGTGGGTGTAGGGGTGCCACTCGGCATCCTTGCGCAGGGTCCAGGTGGTCACAGTCCCCTCTTCGTGGGCTTCTACGTGGTCCTTGGGTACGGTGATGGCCTCGGCCAAAGAAGATCCGCGGGAGATGGGCGTCACGGTGTAGGAGTCGCCGCTGTCGGTAACCATCCCATAAAGAATGAAGGCCTCCTTCATCGCGTCGTCGGCTTCGGCGGCCATGTCCCGCACGCGCATCTTGACAGCCGCGCCGTAGGTGCCCTCGGCCACGCTACTCTTGAGCACGAGCATGTCCTCCGAGTCGTAGCTCTCGGCGAGCTTGGGAATGTACTCAAAGGTCTCCCAGTCCTGGAGCAGCAGGGACTCGTGAACCTCGTAGAGCATACGGCGGGTCACTGCCGAGTTCTCGATGGCGTAGTTGATGTTCTCGGGCATTGAGGAGAGGTGCACGATGACACGCCCCCCATAGACGGGGTCCGGCACGGCGGCTCGCGCTCCATTCGGGCCGGGCTGGTTGTCAGGGTGGAACTCGTCGATGACTCGCTCATCTCCTCCCTGCGCGAAGCCCGCGAGGGCGACTGTGGAGAGCGCGAAGGCAACCGGTGCAATGCGGGTCAATAGACCCAAACCCTTAGAGAACATAATCTTGCGTCGGGCGGTTGAGCCCGATGTGGAGTTGATGGAGAGGCGTGCATGAACCAGGCAGCGTACAGGGGGGAGCTGTCCATCTAGGAGGCGGGGCACGCCTGCTTCCTAGGGTAGTTCACAGTGCTCCTAAACCTAGCCTTATGGAAGCCCCGCGTCAAGCCTCCAACTCTTTACCGTCTCTAGACTTGTGGCCGTAGGATGGGCATTTTAGGATCGCCCCATGAAAGCCTCGGGACTACAGGCCATTGCTCGAAGAATGGCGCCATTCCTGCTTCTTGCAGGACTCTTTGTGGGTGCGTTGTACCTAGCCTCATCGGCTAGGCTGGAACCCGCTGACTACACCTTTAACAATAGCACCGAGGTCGCGACCCTGGATCCTGCACGGGTCACCGGCGTGCCAGAAGGACGCATCATCAAGGCGCTGTTCGAGGGCCTAGTGGTCAAGCACCCGCGCACTCTTAAGCCGATGCCCGGCATGGCCGAGTCTTGGTCGGTCAGCGAGGACCTGCTGACCTACACCTTTTACATCCGCAAGGATGCAAAGTGGACCAACGGCGAGCCCGTGACGGCCCACGACTTTGTCTACAGTTGGAAGCGCTTCCTCAAAGCCCAGACAGCCGCCGAGTATGCGTACCAACTGTGGTACGTCCAGGGAGCAGAGGCCTACACCAAGGAAAACGACGAAAACGGCGAGCCGCTGAACTCGTTTGACACCGTGGGTATCAAGGCGAATGGCGACTACATCCTCAAGGTAAAGCTCAAATCACCCACTCCATTCTTCATGGACCTGATGGCCTTCTACCCGATGTTCCCCGTAAACAAGACGAACATCGAAGAAGCCATGGCGAGGTGGCCCGATAACAACGAGTGGGAGATGCAGTGGCTGCGCCCCGAGAACCTGGTCACCAACGGCCCCTTTACCGTCGAGTACCGCCGCGTCAACGATCGCATCCGTCTAAAGAAGAACCCCGACTACTGGGATGCGGACAATGTGGCCATGAACACAATCGACGCACTGACAATTGAGCAGGCTGGAACGGCCCTAAACACCTACTTGACGGGATCGACGCACATGATCCCGAGTGTGCTGCCGAACCTCATTCCAAAGTTGATGCCCCGGGAGGACTTCGAACCCGTCGCCTATCTCGGCACCTATTTCTACAGGGTCAACACCACCAAGCCCCCCTTCGACGACGTGCGCGTTCGCAAGGCCCTGGCGATCACGGTGAATCGCAAGGACATCGTAGAGAAGATCACCAAGGCCGGCCAGGTCCCGGCCTATGGCTTGGTGCCCCCGGGCATGGCGGGCTATGTGCCCGCCGAGTTCGCCGCCCTTGACCCCACCGCGGCTAAGATTAAAGCTAGGGAGCTGCTTGCCGAGGCAGGCTACGGTTCCGGCGGCAAGCCCTTCCCTGTTATGGAGGTGCACTACAACACCAGTGAGGCTCACCGGGACATAGCCGAGGTCGTGGCCCAGACTTGGCGCGACCAACTTGGCATCGATGCGAAGCTCCAGAACCAAGAGTGGAAGGTCTACCTGGACACCCAGAACAACCTGGGCTTCGACGTCTCGCGATCGGCGTGGATCGGCGACTATCCGGATCCAAACACCTTTCTCGACATGTTCGTGACCGGCGGCGAGAACAACAAGACCGGCTGGGGCAACGCCGAGTACGATCGCCTGATCACCGCATCGGCATCCGAAGCGGATCCCACGGCGCGCCTCGCCATCCTTAAGGACGCCGAGGCCATCCTCATGGACGAGATGCCCATCATCCCGATCTACTTCTACGTGACCCAAAACATGGTTGCCCCACGTCTAGGTGGATTTTACGGCAACATTCAAGACGAGCACTTCCCCAAGTTCCTCTACTGGATGAACGATGAAGAGCTCGCCGCCAAGCGGGCAGACCAACCCGGTGCCTGGGAGATTGTCGATGATGTCGGCCCCTCCGAAGGTCTCTATGCTCCCGCTTGGACCGGCCCGGTCCCCTCCCCGTCCAACAACTAACCCCCATCCGCCTGTGCTCCGCTTTATCTTGCGACGCTTGATGTGGTTCGCGGTCACGCTCTTTTGCGTGGTCACGATCTCTTTCTTCATGATGCGCTCTGTCCGCGGCGGTCCCTTTGACGGGGAACGCACCCTTGACCCTGCCATCGAGCGCAACATCGAAGCGCGTTATCACCTCGACTGGCCCCTGCCCAAGCAGTACTTTCAGTACGTAGGGCCCTTCAACCTAGACGAGCATCGCGCCGAGATCTTCGGCGGCGACGGCTCCAAGGTCTTTGGCGGCGTGACGATGCTCGAGTTCGGCCCTTCATTCAAGTACAAGGACTTCACCGTCGACCAGATCATCAGCCAGAGCCTGCCGATCTCGGCGCTCTTGGGCATGGTCGCGATGATGTGGGCCCTTGCTCTTGGGGTGTCCGCAGGCATTGCTTCGGCGCTCAAACGAGGTAGCAGGCTCGACCTTGCGATGCGGTTGGCAGCGACAGGCGGGATCGCCCTGCCAAACTTCGTCATCGCGGGCTTCCTAATCATCTTCTTCGTATTCATGATTCCGCTGCTGCCCGTCGCCGGCTGGGGTTCAGTCAAGTACATGTTGCTACCAGGATTTGCTCTGGGAGCACCCTACGCGGCCTACATTGCCCGATTGACACGAACGGGCATGCTGGAGGTCCTGTCCCAGGACCACATCCGAACGGCCCACGCCAAGGGTCTTGCGCCCAAGACAGTGATCATGCGCCACGCCCTGAAAGGCGGTCTGCTTCCCGTGGTTTCCTACCTCGGCCCCGCCATCGCCGGCGTGCTGACCGGTAGCCTGGTGATCGAAAAGATCTTTAAGATCCCCGGCCTAGGTACCCACTTCATCAACAGCGCGCTGAACCGTGACTACACCCTAGCCATGGGCGTGACGATCCTCTTTACGGTGCTGATTTACAGCATGAACACCATCGTCGACCTGGCCTACACCATGCTCGATCCCCGGATTGATCTGGAGGAGATGTAAGCCATGGCGAAGAATGAACCAGGCCACTGGCAGCTCGGCTCCGGCAACATGGAGAAGATCCTAAGCGAGGTCGCAGCCCACAAGGGCGAGAGCCTCTGGCAGGACGCCTGGCGCCGCTTGCGCCGCAACAAGGCGGCCTTCTACTCGCTAATCTTCTTGATCCTGTTCGCGGTGACGTCGTTTATCGCGCCACTGCTTCCCATCGCCAGCCCCATGGCGTTGACCCTTCAAGAAGAGCCACAGCCCCCTTCCTGGCCCTGGGATGGGACACAACTTGAGACCCAGCCGGGCTCTCAGGCTACGAGCAGCCTTGGCGCCGTCTTGAACAATGGTTGGCGCCACCGCTCGACAATCACCTTCAATACCGAAGGCGACAACCTTGACACCGTGGCCACCGAACTCAGTGACATGATCGAAGAGGTGACGGGGCGCACCACCGCGATCAATCGCGTCGCCTCCAAGGGCGACAAACCAGCGCAGTTGTTCTTCGGCATTCCGAACGAAGCGGACGACACTCCCCGTACGGATTGGGAGAAGACCGGCAACGAAGGTAAGGTCACCTTCTTCGGCACATCAGCGGGGGGCTGGCTCGTACTTGACCTCCCCGTGGACGAGGCGCTCTTCAACAGCTGGTCCACGGTAGTCGATAAGCGTAAGGGCAACTTCTACCTGGTTCCCATTGAAGGCAACCAGGCCGGACTGCGCTACGAGTTTGACCTTCCGCATCCGTTTGAGGGCGGTGTCAAGGGCATCACATTTAACGGTCGCAACCTCCCCGCTGATGGCAAGCTTGCCGACTTGAGTGTGGCGGCCGAAGCAAGCGATGATGCCGTGGACGTAGCTCCTCTGACCTGGGACAGCCCCGAAGAGGATGCTGCCGGCGAAGCTGCCCCGGTGGCTCCTAAAGGCCCAATAGCCTCCCTTGCCGAGGCTCCCCTTGAGTCCCCCACAATCCATCTCCTGGTCCAACTCGGCGAGACTAAGAACGTCCTCCTAGATGGCTTTGATCTTCGCGACGACACCACTGTGATTAGCCAGGGAGACAGTCGGGACAAGGTCCTGTTCTTCCGGGCCAACACCACGGCCAAGGAGTTCCAGGGGACCTTCCACCAGGACCTCAAGCGTCAACTGGACTCCGCATTAGCTAGCCTGAGCCTTGCAGATGGTGCGACGGCCACCCTCATCGAGGTCGAGAGCGAGAATGGCTACGACTGGGACATGAACGGCATCTCCCATCTCATGATCAATGTCCGCGGCAAGGTCTTCGGCCTTTGGCAGACGGGCAACTGGATGGGTACAGACTCCAAGGGGCGCGACATTTTCTCGCGCATCATTTGGGGTAGCCGCACAAGCCTTATGGTCGCCTTCTGGGCCACGCTGACCAGCCTGCTGATCGGCGTCACATATGGCGCATTCTCTGGCTATAAAGGCGGAAAGGTCGACAACGCGATGATGCGCTTTGTAGACATCCTCTACTCGCTCCCCTTCATCTTTGTGGTCATCTTCTTGATTACGCTGACTAACGAGTACAAGACCGAGCTCGACGAGTTCGGCCTCGATCGCGAGGTCATCTTCTACCTGGTCATCGGTGCCATCTATTGGCTTACGATGGCGCGTGTGGTTCGCGGACAGGTGCTGTCCCTTAAGAACGCTGAGTTCATCGAGGCGGCTCGTGTTCTCGGCGCATCGACTAAGCGCATCCTGTTTGTGCACTTGGTGCCGAACGTGCTGTCCATCGTGATTGTCTACCTGACCCTCACAATCCCGGCGGTGATGCTGTTCGAGGCGTTCCTCTCCTTCCTTGGTATGGGCATCGAGCCCCCTAAGGTCAGCTGGGGAACCTTGGCCGTCGATGGCACAGAGGCCATCAACCCTCTCAAGATCTTCTGGTGGCTGGTTTTCTTCCCGGCCATGGCGATGGGCTCGACCCTACTCGCCCTCAACATTCTCGGCGACGGTTTGCGCGACGCCCTCGACCCCAAGTTGCGGGGGAAAGACTAATGGCACTGCTCGACGTCAAGAACCTGCGGGTTCGCTTTGAAACTCACCACGGCACCGTAAACGCGGTAGACGGCGTCTCGTTCCACCTAGACGAGGGCGAGACCCTTGGCCTGGTGGGCGAGTCCGGTTCGGGCAAGTCCGTCACAAACCTTGCGCTCATGGGGCTGATCCCCTCGCCCCCCGGCGTGGTGACCGCCGAGAGTGTGCGCTTTGACGACAAGGACCTGCTAAGGCTGCCGGATGAGGATCTACGCAAAATCCGCGGCAACGAGATCGCGATGATCTTCCAGGACCCGATGACCAGCCTCAACCCCCTGCTGACCATTGATCGCCAGCTCACGGAGGTACTGCAGCTGCACAAGGGCTTGAGTCGCGCCGAAGCGCGCAAGCTGTGCGTTCAGGGCATTGGTGACGTAGGCATTCCGAACCCAGAGAGCCGCCTGGACTCCTACCCCCACGAGCTCTCGGGCGGCATGCGCCAGCGCGTAATGATCGCCATGGGGTTGCTGTGCAAGCCGAAGCTGCTGATCGCCGACGAGCCAACCACAGCCCTGGACGTGACGATCCAAGCGCAGATCCTAGAGCTGATGAAGGACCTTCAGCACAAGCACGGCAGCGCAATCATCCTAGTGACCCACGACCTAGGTGTCGTGGCTGGCATGACCGACCGCATCAACGTCATGTACGCCGGCAAGCTGGCCGAGACCGGTCCCTGCAACGAGCTCTTCGCTCGCCCAATGCACCCCTATACCAAGGGCTTGCTGGCCTCGGTTCCCACACTGCTTGGCGACCCGAACGATGATTTGTACTCGATCCCGGGATCCCCACCGGACCTTGCGGACTTGCCCTCGGGCTGCTCATTCGAGCCCCGCTGCGAGCTTGCCACGGCGAACTGCAATGTGGAGCCGCCGACCCTCAAGACCATTCAAGATACCGAGACCGGCGTCAACCGACGGGTGGCTTGCTTCGAGGTCTCGGCCGAGACCTTTAACCCGAACAAGGAGCTCTTCCAGCAGCTTGAGAAGAAGGAGCTGGAGAGCGCGGCATCCGGGGCAATGACTTGGAAGGCAAAGCGGGACGAAGAGCAAGAAGCTGTTGCTGCCGTTATAGCGCCGCAAGGTGAGACTGAACAGGCGGCCGACAAATCCCCGCTTCCCCCCGTCCTCGACGACGAGCCAAACAACGAAAACCTGGCACCTGAGGTCGACTCAAGCGACGATGCCGTGGCCCCTGCCGATGAGCCACTCTTCCCGATCTTAGAAGATGAACCCACCGGCGGACCGCTGGCGGCCTTCGACGACGAGGGCGAAACACAAGGCGACGCGGCGGCGGACGAGAGCGACGACGACACGGACTGGAAATGGATCGGGGACAAGCCCGACGACGACGAGAACAAGAACTCATGAGCGCTCCCCTTCTTGAGGTCAAAGACCTCCACAAGCACTTCCCCATCGGCAGCACCGGCTTCCGTGGCTTGCCAAAGTCGTACCTGCACGCCGTGGACGGCGTATCGTTCAACCTGCACAAGGGCGAGACCCTTGGGCTGGTGGGCGAGTCCGGCTGCGGTAAGTCCACCACTGCCCGGGCCGTGATCGGCCTGCACCCGGCGACCTCGGGCTCAATCAAGTACGAGGGCAAGGAGCTCGTCGGTGGCAGCACCAGCGACTGGATGCCCTATCGCCGCAAGATGCAGATGATCTTCCAGGATCCCTACGCCAGCCTCGACCCGCGCCAGACCGTGGGCTCGATCTTGGCCGAGCCCCTCAAGGTCCACAAAATGGGCAGACCCAATTGGCGCAAGACGCGCACGATGGAGCTGCTGGAGGCCGTGGGGCTCAACCCGCGTCACATTCACCGCTATCCCCACGAGTTCTCCGGCGGACAGCGCCAGCGCATCGGTATCGCCCGGGCACTGGCCCTAGAGCCCGACGTGATCATCTGCGACGAACCCGTCAGTGCCCTGGACGTTTCGATCCAGGCCCAGGTCATCAACCTATTGCAAGAGCTGCAAGAGCGCTTCGACCTGGCGTACTTGTTCATCGCCCACGACCTAGCTGTCGTGCGGCACATCTGCAAGCGCGTGGCCGTTATGTACCTTGGTCGCATCGTCGAGATCGCCGACCGCGACGATCTATTCGCAGATCCACAGCACCCCTACACGCGCTCCCTGCTCTCGGCGATTCCCCACCCGGATCCAGTCTTCGAGCGCAGTCGCGAGCGCATTGTGCTGCAGGGTGATGTGCCCTCCCCCCTAGACCCGCCCTCTGGCTGCTCATTCCACCCGCGCTGCCCCGAGATCGACGGCGTGCCCAAGGATCGCTGCAAGACCGAACAGCCCAAGCTGGTCGCTGTCGCCGGCGAGAGCCGCGAGACATCCTGTCACTTGACCTGCCCTGTCCCGGCGAGATAGGCACCTATGATGAGTGTCCGCCCCATCCGTAATGCCTGCCTTGGGGCGGGCCTCTTTCTTGGCGCCGTCACCTCGCCGGTCCTCGCCCAGAACGGTGACAGCAAGGGCGAGCAGCAGCCCAAAGTCGACCTCAACTTCGACGTGCCCGACGCGCCGATTCTGACGCCTGAGCAAGAGCTCGCGACCTTTGTTCTGCCACAAGGCTATCGCATCGAGCTCGCCGCTGGCGATCCGCAGTTGCACGACCCCGTGGACATCAGCTTTGATGCCAGCGGTCGCATGTGGGTGGTCGAGATGCGCGGCTTGATGCCCGACGCGGACGGCACCGGCGAGCTCGAACCCGTGGGATCTATCGCGACCCTCTCGGACACGGACGGGGACGGGCTATACGAGACGCGCACCGTCTTCGCCGACGACCTGGTCCTGCCTCGGGGCATCTGTCATGGGTTCGGCGGCGTCATTGCGATTCTACCGCCAGAGCTAGTCTGGATGAGCGACACCGACGGCGACGGGCGCGTGGACGAGACGGTGGTCATCGACCAAGGCAGCGCCTTCGCCCGGGGCCTGGACAATCCCGAGCACGCACCGAACGCCCCGCGAATCGGTCTAGACAATTGGCTCTATTTAGCAAATCACGACTGGCGCTATCGGTTGGTCGATGGCGAGTGGCAACGCTCTCGGGTCTCGCGCCGTGGCCAGTGGGGCCAGAGCCAGGATGACTGGGGCCGCTGGGTCTACAACTACAACTCGACGCCGGTCCATGGCGACCGGGTGCCGCCACACTACCTGGTGCGCAACGAGACCCTAGGCATGGCTGCGGGCGGGAATGCGCGCTTGGTGCAGGACGGCACCGTGGTCCCGAGTCGCCCTAACACGGGAGTCAACCGCGGCTACCGTGGGGGCACTCTAAATGATGAGGGACGCCTTGCCAGCTACACCGCTGCCTGCGCGCCCCTGATCTTCCGCGGCACGGAACTTCAGGCCGAGGACCGGGGCGCGATCTTCGTCTGCGAGCCCGCCGGTAACCTCGTCCGCAAGAACCTGATGACCGAAAGGGATGGACGCTTGTCCGGTGAGCCGTCGCGCCACAGGTACGAGTTCCTCACCAGTACCGACGAGCGCTTTCGCCCCGTAAACATGGTGAACGGCCCGGATGGAGCGCTGTACATCGTCGATCTGTACCGCGGCATCCTGCAACATCGCGTCTTCCTGACTAGCTTCCTGCGTCGTCAGATCGAAGAGCGCCGACTGGACGAGGGCATCGGACTGGGACGCGTTTGGCGGGTCTCCTATGAAGAGCCCCTAGCGTTACCCGAAACTGTGCTGCCTATCGACACCGCTGGGCTCGACACCGCGACTCCCTTTGAGCTTGTCGCACACCTCTACTCTTCCAATGGTTGGGTCCGAGCGACGGCCCAACGGCTGCTGATCCAGCTGGGGGCAGAGAAGGTCAAGCGGACCGGCGATAAGGAGATTGCGCTTAGCTCCATAGACAACATGGCGGACCTGCTCGAGTCCCGCTTTGGATCCGTCGAGGGTGCATTGATCGGGGTTGCGCTTGGGCAAACCGATCTCATGAAGGATCAGTCCATCCACACCCTTGCGAGGTTGCACAGTGCATGGACCCTAGAGGGCCTTGGGCTACTCGATGACGACACGGTTGCATTGGGCCTAGGCAACGAGCTCTCACCCGACTTACTCCCCCAATGGGTTCGCCTCTCGGAGGGGCGTACCTCCACTTCTATCCGCATGGCATGGCAAGACATCGTCGGTTGGTCCTCGGTTTCGTGGTCTGGAAACGGGCAAGTCGATCTTCCTTCAGAGCTTGATACAACCAGGCTCCGATGGCAGCTTGCCCAGAGCTTTGGAAGCGTCACATGGCTGCCCGATCCGACTCCTGAGAACCTAGGCATTTTCGCTCGCTCGTCACTCGCCCTTGCTCCCAAGCTTCTAGTCGGTCGCGAGGAGGACCCCATTCTGCGCCACGGTCTACTCTCAGGTATCGAAGGTCGCGAGCTCGACCTCTTCGTCCAGCTTGCGCGATTCCAGCATGAACCTGAGGATTCGGCACAGCCTTTCCCATTTACTGAGACGACCAAGCAGATCGGCCAGCTAATGGCGCGCCGTGGGAACTACTTTGAGTTCGAGCGCCTCTTCACCCTGATGGAAGAGCCGGGCCTATCCCAAGCGGCTAGCGGTGCACTGCTCGACGGCTTCGCGAAGCAGCTCGAGGCGAAGCCACCTGCACCCTTTGCACAGCCCGCACCCAAGTCCCTCAATCGACTACTTGCGGCGGTTGCGAAGCCAATCCACAAAGACCTGGTTCGCATTCGCGCAGCCCTGACCTTTGCGAGCGCGGTCTCCGACGAGCTCCTGCCAGAGACGATTGCAATGAACACGGCTATAGGCCGCGGAGCTCTAATCTACCGGGCCAGCTGTGTCGCCTGCCACCAGGCAGATGGGCGCGGGCTCGCCTCCCTGGCTCCGCCACTGGGTGACCCGCAGTGGCTTGGCCGCGAGGATGCCGAGCTGATCAAGATCGTGATCGAAGGCATCAGTGGCAAGATTGAAGTCGAAGGCAAGGACTGGGACCTGGTCATGCCGCCCTGGGCGCACCTATCGAACCAGGAGGTCGCCGACGTCCTGAGCTATGTGCTGGCCACCTTCGGCACCAAAGAGGTTATGCGTCTGATCGAGCCCGCCGCGGTCGAGGCCGAGCGCTAGGACCTACTCTGCCAAGACCCGAATCCGCGCGTCGCGCCACTGAACATGGGAGCGCTTCCCCCCGTGGACCTGAAAAGCCAGGTGCCCGGACAGGTCCAGGTCCTTGCCCTCGTCCACGAAGTCCACGGCCGGAACCCCGTTGACCCAGGTCCGGATTCGAGCGCTTTCGCAGAGGATGCGGTACTTGTTCCACTCCCCCACAACGAAGGCCTCCCGGGCTGCCTGGTTCTCCGCTAGGTTTGCCAGCCAGCCCCGTCGCCCTTCGTCATAGAGACCAGCTGACCAAGCGCGCTCGCTGGGGTCGATCTCGACTTGGTAGCCCCAAAGGCGGCCGTGGCCATCTTCTGTTTCCCAGTCCACGTGACTGCGGATCTGCACGCCGCTATTGCCGCCGGCTTCGATGCGCACATCGACCAGCACCTCGAAGTCGCTGTACTGCGCATCGCTAACGAGGAACGAGTTACGTGGCATGTTCTCGGCGTGGCCGGTCAGGACCACACTGCCGTCCTCCGCGTTCATTGCCAAATGGAAGTCCGCGCCCCCGAGCACCTGCCAACCCGCCAGCTCACCGGCATCCGCAAATAGCGCCGCGTGGGTCGGGGTGTCCTCGCCCCAGCCAAGGCCCTGGCAGGAGGAGAGCATAGCAGCGCACGCAATTAGGAGAGTGTCTCTCATGACCGCATCGTACCTGTAGCGAGCCGGGGAAGAAAACAGCGAGCCCTGTTTTGCGAACCCGGCCCTTGCAGGTGTACAAAACTAGGCTAGGTTCGCAACAAGGATGCGCTCGGCCGAGTCCAAGAGCTCTGTGGTGTACTCGGGGTCCTTGTGGTCCAACAAGAAGGTCGCGCCATAGGGCTCAGCCGAGCTGATTGCGCGCGCGCCGCGGATGATATTTTTTGCCTCGCCAGATCGCGAGCTGTGGTCTTCCTGTAGGCGCCTAAGGAAGCGCGCGTAGTGCAGGGCCTCATCGGCAATCATCAGAAGCACGAAGTCCAAAAAAAGAGGCCCCACAAGGCCGTAGACGTGCAAGTTCGCGCGATAGGCGCGCACGGTCACGAGCTCGTCGAAGGCACCTGCCACGAGCACCGAGAACTCGTCCTGCAATAAGGGCTCGAGGTGCTCGAAGGTAGCGCTCCGGCTTGCAAGCTTGGCCTGCCAGTCCCGACCGGGGAAGACGCTCTGCAGCACGGCGAAGAGTCCCGCAAAGTGACGCTCTTCCTCGGCGGCCCAGAGGTCGTGGGTTTGCCAGAAGGCCTTGGAGAAGTAACCCAACTTGACCTCTTGCCCGCGCAACCATGCCGAGAGGAAGCGCGCGTCGTATTCGGTACTTACATCATTCCAAAGCAGGTCCCGAAGAAAACGCTTTTGCGCATGGGGTAGAGCCTGCAACCCATGGGTGCGAAACTGCTGGGCTTCGCGGCTCAGAGCCGAGGTCGTCATCCATGCCTTGGGGGCATTTCGGGCGTTGCTTGGAGTTGTTTGCACTTCGGTCCTTGGGCGCATCGAAACTCGCGCCGCGAGATGGTACAAGAGTGCGTCCAAACATGGGGCCTGAACCCCTCTCCCTGCCCAAAGTAGCCCCCTCCCCGCTTCCTGTGACCGCCGCGACCACCGACCCCATGATCCGCGTTGACAGCGTGACAAAATCCTACGGGAGCGCCATGGCCGTGTCCGACGTCAGCTTCTCGATCCGCGCAGGCGAGGTCGTCGGATTTCTCGGCCCCAACGGGGCGGGCAAGAGCACTCTGCTGAAGATGATCGCGACCTGGCACGAGCCCGATGCGGGAACTATCTCCGTCGCCGGACTCGACACCCAAGAGCAGCCCCTTGCCGTGCGCCACAACCTCGGCTACCTGCCCGAGCACAATGCTCTATGGGACACCATGAACGTCGGCAAGCTGCTGGATTTCGTGGGCAAGATGCGCGGGCTTACAGGCGACGGCCTGGCCGCACGCAAGGACTGGGTCATCGATCGCTGTGAGCTAGGCGAGGTCCTGCACAAGCGCGTCAACCAGTGCTCGAAGGGCTTTCGCCAGCGTATAGGCGTGGCGGGCGCGCTCCTGCATGATCCGCCGGTGGTGCTGCTCGACGAGCCCACCCACGGACTCGATCCCATGCAGGTGGTCGCTTTCCGGGAGTTCATCCGCGAGCTCGCGACCCTACCGATTACAACCGGCCCCGCCAGCGGCGCACCCGGTCGCGCGGTCCTGTTCTCCAGCCACATCTTGGCCGAGGTGGCCGCGATCTCCGACCGTATCCTCGTGATCCGCGGCGGTAAGCTCTTGATGGACGAGCGCACGGACGACCTGCGCGAGCGCGCTGGTGCCCAGGGCACCAGCCTTGAGCAGCTCGTGGTTAGCGCCATGGATGGCACCACTTCCGAGGTCATCGCATGAGTCCCAACAAGCTTGGACTTGCCCAGTCTCTCAAGCTCTCGCGGCTCATCGCCAAACGCGACCTATCCGCGGCCCTGGACTCCTCCATCGCACCGGTGGTCCTGGTCGCTTCGGTGCTTCTGGTGAACACCGCGTTTATGAACGGCTTCTTCCTGGAGGGCCGCGTGGAGATGGCCAGCTTCTTTAGCGCTATGCCGCTGTTCCTAGCCGTGTTCCTGCCAGCCTTGTCCATGAGGCTCTTCGCCGAGGAGCACAAGACGCGCACGATCGAGGTCCTATTCGCCCTGCCCATCACCGCGAGGGAAGCCGTGCTCGGCAAGTACCTCGCGGCCCTTGGTCTTTTTGCCCTGTTCCTTGCTGGTACCTTCGCCATCCCCGCCTTACTGCTCTCCGTGGGCAGTCCCGACCTAGGCGCAATCTTCGCTGGCTACCTAGGCGTGTTCTTGCTTGGTGCTGAGCTGCTAGCCTTGGGCGTTCTGGCTTCGGCAATCACCACGGACCAGATCGTCGCCTTTATCATCGCCGCTGTCCCAGGGGCAGCCCTCGTCCTACTCGGCGACTTCCGCGTCAAGCGCGTGCTCGACGGACTTACGGAGGGCCAATCCCTGGGCTCAGACCTCGCGGCCCTTGTCTCCCCCACGCCCGCCTTCGAAGAGTTCCTGCGGGGCGTGGTTGGGCTGCCGGCCCTCTTGCACCTGTTGGCCTTCACGGTCTTCTTCCTGTGGACCGCAACGCGGTGCCTCGACCGCAAGGGTACGTGAGCAGCTTCGTCACCAAGGCCGCCGGCGCGCTGCTAGCCTGCGCCGGCCTCGTCGCCGCCATCTCCATTTCTAGGCTGGGCGCAACCCTGCCCGGCGCGGCGATCGAGCTCTCCAATCGGCGTGTCCTCCATGTGCAGCCCGAGCTTCGCGAACTGCTAAATCGAGCCACAGCGGCCGTCTACGGCACCTATTACGTTAGCCCTGATTCCGCCCTGACGGCCGATCGGCGCGCCGCCAAGGACGCTGTGGTCGACCTGCTGGCCAACTTAAGGGACAGCGCACCCGGCCGCTTCGATTTTGCCGTCGTGCACCCGGAAGAGGATCCCGACCTGGCCGAGTACGCGTCCACACGACGGGTGTCGTCCTTCCGCGCCCTCTCCGTCCACGCCGACGAAGACACTACCAAGCCGATCTACAGCAGCCTGACCCTAGAGCAGTCCGGCTCCCCCACTGCGCGCATCGAGCACATCGGTCCCGAGCACCTAGGCGACCTCCAGGCTATCCTTTTCGAACGTCTTGCCGCGCGTGAAGCCCCCACCGAGCCACGGATTCTGTTGGCGCGACCCGCCCAAGATGCAGATCGATTCAGCACCGTAGAGGAGGCCCTGTCCCGTCGCGGCGAGCTCCGAACTGTGGACCTTGCGGAAACCGAACTCGATCTGTGGAGCGATTTCCTGTTCTGGATGGCACCTACGGACGCCAGCCCAGATTCCCTTGCAAAGCTCGAGCGCTATCTCGAGTCCGGGCGCTCTGCCGTCGTCGCAGGTCGCCGTAGTTCCAAAGAGGCCCGCACCCTCTTCCGGGAGCTCGGGCTAGAGGTCTCCACCGACCGCATTCTGGCTCCATTCCAGGCCGGCAAGCCCAACGGCGAGGTCGCCAGCCTTGTGCCGTCCATTGCGCCCGACCAAGACTTCCGGCGGCTCACCGGCCAACCCAACGGCACCCTCTATTTCGAGGACCCGGGAAGCTTCTCGTTCCTCAGTGATGTCTTCGACGCCCGCGGCACCAGCGCGCGGCGCATCGCCACAAGCTTCGAGGCCACCCAGATCGAAGGCGCCGACGGTCCCGTGGCGTCCCCCAAGCGCAGCCTCGCCGTCCTGCTCGAGCCGGCGGACGCCCGCCGCGGATCATTGGTTGCCTTTGCTGCACCAACGCCCTTCGAAAAGGGCTTCTTCGCCATGGAAGGCGCCGCCCACCGCCCCCTCGTCACGACCCTAATCGACAGTTTCGGCGGCGAAGATCGGCGGGCCGTGCTGCGCGCCGGCGTCGCTCCCCCCGAGCGCATTGGCGACTTCACCGTCGGCCAGCGAGCCCTGGCCCGGGCCCTACTCTGGCTCCCCCTGCCGCTCCTACTGATTGCTACTTGGTGGCTGCGCCGTCGAGGCGCTGGCCCTGCTGGGCCAGAGACGCAAGGTCCGGCGCACAAGCCAAGCGCCAACTCCAAGCCGCGTCTAGCGAAGGCTGCCCCTACTCTGCTCGCCGCGACTTTGCTGATCGCACTTAGTGTCGGCGCGACCCATGCGCCCAACCTGCGCTTGGACCTAACCTCCGACAAGCTCAACACCCCATCAAAGGTCACCCTCGAAGTTGCGGCAGCCTTGGCCGAGGTGCAGCCAAAACTCATAGCGCAGCTCTACTTTAGCGCACCCGGCAAGCTCGAGCCCAGCCTCGCCGCCCTGCCCCAGAGCATCGCCGGACTGCTCGCCGAGATTAGAGACCAGGGTTTAACCGTGACCGTGTCCCAGGTGCAGCCTAGTCGACTAAGCCCACAGCAGCGGTCGGAGCTCGCGGCCCTTGGGCTCGCCCCATTTCGCGCCACCCGAGCAAAGAGCGCCACTGGGGATGTCGCCGGCGCCCAGGAGGCCTGGGCCAGCCTGCGCTTGGTCTCGGGCGAACAGATCGAGGTGCTCGAGTTTCAAGACGCCGCCGAAGCCGAGCAGCTCGAGTTCCGGCTGGCCTTCGCCTTGGAGCGCATACGGAAGAACGCCCAGGCGCCTGGCGCCGGTACAGTAAAACTGGGCTTCGCATCGGACCTGCCGCGCATGTCCGCCGCCGAGGACTACGAGTACCAATCCAAGGGCAGCTTTGCGCCAAGGGAAGGCGATGTGTTCCAGCTTGCCCGGCAGTCCCTCGCCCGGGCCGGATTCCAAGTCGAGCACATCGATCCACGCAGCCCGCTGCTAGGGTCCGGTGCCGATCCATCGGGAGCAAGTGCCGTATTTGACCACGAAGCGGTACTTTGGATTCAACCCAGGCGCAACGCTTTGCCCATGCTGAGCGCCTTCCAGCACTACTTGCGCCGCGGCGGAAACGGCCTGCTCGCGGCCCAACACTTCCGTACCCAGGCGCGGCAATACCGAGGCTCGGACTTCGAGCTGGTCTACTGGCCCCAACCCCAGCTTCCGGACGTCGACCGTTACTGGTTCCCCGAGTTCGGTGTCGACCTGGTACGTGAGGTGCTGTTTGACGAGGACTCGGTCACCCTGCCCATCGACACGCGGATCCTGGGCAAGGGAACCGAGCTCAAGTTCCAACCCGAGGCCACCCGCGCTCCTTTCTTGATCAAGGCATCGGCCTCGAACTTCAGTGACGCGTCCCTGATGCGCGGTGTCGGTGACCTGGCTCTGGCGGACCCAAATTGGATACGCCTGGACCAGGCGAAGCTCAAGGAGAGCGGGCTTAGTGCCGAGGTCCTATTCACCGGCTCGGACCGTGCCTGGCACGCGGACTGGCAAGGCGGCTGGCTCACGAACGAGATGCTGGGCGGGCCACGCGTTGCGCCGACGGTCTACGCCGTGCAACCAAGGCCCGCCTTGGGCGTGCACCTCCGGGGAGCCTTCCCCGCACCGATTGACCTAGGCGCCGACGCGAGCGGGGTCCCGATCACGATGGACTCTCCAGCGGTTGAGGACTTGGCCGAGGGCCAGTTGGTCTTTGTGGGCAACTCGTCTTTCTTGACCGACACCCAGTTCAAGGGTGCAGAGTTCCGGGGCGACAGTTTCCTGCTCGCCGCGGCGGCCAACCTTGCCCTGGGCAGCTACGAGCCCTTCGGCCCCGCCCTTGCCGACCTTGCGGGTAAGCGGCCCATCGCCCGCGGCTTCGGCGTGCTTAGCGCGGAAGCCAAGCGCGATCGTCGGCTGCTCGTCGTCCTAGGTGCGGCGAGCTTACTCGCCCTTGGCCTTGGGCTCTGGCGACTAGCCCGTCGTCGCCGGAAAGCGCCCGGCCAGGTCCCCTATTTCGGCATGGAGACTGCCCAATCCCAGAGCAGATCGTTTTCCAGGGGTCTATTTACCCCTGCCCTGGTTCCCGTGGCCATAGCCTTCGTGACCCTTGCCCTCTCCGAGCTCACCGCCCAGGGTTTAGAGTCCTCTCGCACGGGAACCCTGCGCCTAGGTCGCCTGGCCGCGCCCGAGCTACGCGAACTGCCGGTCTCGTCCCTGCGCATCACGCGCGCACCCGGCACTTCCTTCGAGGCCTCTTGGACTTGGGCCGAAGGCAGCTTTGGCGGTGGGCCAGGCTACGATCCCCTGGACGCAACCGCCGAGCCCACGGAGCCCCTGCGCGGAGACCCGAACGGAAGCTGGCGTGAGATCACCGGCATCGGCGCACTTGGCGACGTGCAGTCCATCGACAAGACCATCGAGTCCATCTTTGCCGCCGAGGGCATCGTGGTGCACCCGGGAGGCGGGGACGTCAGCGGCTACGGGTTTGACAGCCCTACGTCCTGGCGCATTGAGCTCTTCCCCTACCAGAACAAGTCTGATCACAGGCAGTGGGACGAGCCCACCTTCGTCGTCGAGGTTGGCAGCACCTCAAGGGACGGACTCTCGGCGTACCTGCGCGTCCCCGGCGACGGCGCGATCTGGTCCTCGGACATCAATCCGGCCGCCTACTTTGGGGGCAGACTGCGGACGACTTTTCCGCCCCTCGCCGACCAGCACCTGATCCCAAGGTCCTGGCCCGGCATGACCGTGGGCATCGCTGCCTTTGCTTGGCAGAAGGTCGGCGGCACTAGCCTGCGCCTTGTATCTTCCCCCGCTGGGCGCACGCCAGAGGAGCTGCAAGCGGGCCGCTCGCCCATGCTCTGGACCTTGGTGGGCAAGGGCGAGAACACGCCCATGGAAGATGGACCCGGCACCAACGCCCGGGGAGGCGCGGCGGCCGCCAACGCGCTCATCAAGTTCATCATGCAAGCGGAGGCATCGGCCCTGCTCGACCCCGCCCAGGCGGCCAGCTACGGCATGGGCCCCGGAGACACACCCTTCGCAATCCTGCTACTAGATTCGAATCCGCTCCCCAGCGATCCAAACGCCCCCAATGCCGAGCCTGTCGGCATTCCCCTGATGCTGCGCATCGGTCCCGAGCTCGGTCCCGAACAAGGCGG
>JAQXEK010000085.1 GCA_029250885.1 Planctomycetota bacterium | reverse complement strand
CGAAGGAGTTCTGCATGCCCTACAGACGCACAGCCCATCCCCCTGGTGACACCTGTCACCCAAAATCTTGAGCCTGCTCCCCGTTCGAGGTCACAGTCGGTCAGTCCAAAAGCTGCCGGTACCCTTCCAGCGCCAAGAGCCCTGCCTTGCGCTCGGCCCCACCCGAAAAACCACCCAGCCCCCCGCTCGCCACCACCCGGTGGCAGGGCACGATGATCGGTAGCGGGTTGCTCCCATTGGCAGCGCCCACGGCGCGAAATGCCCCGGGATTCCCCAGGCGCTTGGCCTGCTCACCGTAGGTGATCGTCATACCGAAGGGGATGCCGCGCAGCACGGTCCACGCTGCGCTCTGGAACTCCGTCCCGAATAGGTCCAGCTCCAGATCGAAGTCTTCTCGCTCGCCCTCCCCATAGGCAATCAGCTGTTCGGTGGCCGCCTCCAGATGATGACGAGCTAGCTTACCGCCGGGTGCGGCCAAGACGAGGCCGGTCTTCGCGCAGTGCGCCCCAAGGTGCCCAAGCTCGTCGCCATCGCACCATGTCAAGAAGCACACCCCCCTGTCCGTGGCGGCGACCAAGAGCTCTGCGAAGCTGACCTGCACCCTTGCAAAGGCGCAGATGTTCATTACACGCCGCCTGGATTCCAAACGTAGAGAATCAGGTAGATCAGCACCCCGGTGACCGAGACGTACAGCCATATAGGAAACGCGAAGCGAGCAACTCTCTTGTGAGCGTCGCGCTCGCGCCGTCGCCCCCTTGTCAAGGTGACCAGGATCAGAGGGAGGTTCACCACGGCCAGAACAATATGGCTGATCAACATGGCGAAGTAGGGCAGCTTCAGCCACTCCGGTCCTTCATAGCGGCGATCCTCTGCACCGGCAAAGAAATGGAAGTACACGTACCCCACCAAGAAGGCAGCGCTGAAGGCAAAGGCCGTCTGCATGAGCTTGCCGTGCAGCTTGTATTCCTCGCGCTTCATGGCGCGGTAACCGAGCAGTAGGCAGACCGTTGCCGCTAAATTAAAGCAGGCGTTTATCGTGGGCAAGATCGGCGGCATGGATTACTCCTTCGCCAGCTGGCGCAGTCGACCTAGCAGCAGCTCGGGGCCGTCCGCGGATAGCAGGTCATAGGCTCCACGGATACGGCCCTCGCGGTCGATGGCCACGACCCTGGGCTCGAAAGCGCCAACCATGAACTCGCTCATGCGGTCGCTGCTCATGCCAAGGATCGCGTTGCGGTAGGCGCGGTGGATCAGCTGGGAGGTGTTGGCTTCGCTGCCGCGCCAAAAGAACCAGAAGTTAGGGTCTGCGCCATGGGCCTCGCCCAGGGCAGCCAGGGATTCGGAGGTGTCCCCCAGCGGATCCACGCTTAGGGAGACGATACGCGTATCGCTACCACCTAAGATCTCTTGGACCTCGAGCAGGCGCTTGAGGAAGGGGCGGTTCGGGCCGGGCAAGGACGTCGAGACGAGGGATAAGGCCCAGACACTACCCTTCAGACGGGCCGGACTCACGAGCTCGTCCGCGCTGTCCGTGAAGTCAAGTTCGGGCAGGGTGCCGAAGGTCTTGCCGGACTCGGCACTGACGTTCATAGACGAGGTCTGCTCGGAAGAGCAGCCTGCTTGGAGAGCAAGGCAGGTCACAAGACCGAGAAAGTATTGCCTCATCGGCTCACGATTCCCACTGTGCTCATGATGATCGGATCGGCAAGGGCAGCCAAGAAGACCAAGGGCAGATAAATCAAGCTTGCGAAGAGAAGCGCGCGCGCACGGGGCCGGTCCTCCTTCAAGGCAAACCGCAGGGAGAACGCCAAGTACATCAGGCCAAGACCAAGGGCGACCATCAGGTAGAAGATACCTGCTTCCCCGCGTAGCCCTGGGTAGAGGGAGACGGGAATCAACACTAAGCCGTACAGCACGGCTTGGCTACCGGCAAGACCGTCCGAGTTGGGCAGGCTGGTTAGCATGCGCATGCCGGCCTTGGCGTAGTCGGCCCGGAACAGCCACGCGATGGCCATGAAGTGCGGAAACTGCCAGACGAACATCAACAGAAACAGGTGCCAGCCCCAGGGTCCGGTGTTGCCCGCGATGGCCACGTAGCCGAGCAGGGGCGGCATCGCACCAGGAATGGCGCCGACCATGGTGTTCAGAGTCGACTGGCGCTTTAGCAGTGTATACACCAGGCTGTAGGCCACCAGGGTCCCGAGCAGCAAGAGGGCCGCCAGGGCGTTGTATCGAATGGCCAGAAGCAAGGTGCCCACCGCGCCCAGGGCTGCCCCGACGATGATCGCGTCCTTGGTGCTCACGCGGCCTGTGGGAAGGGGTCGGTCCCTGGTGCGGTCCATCAGGCCGTCGGTCTCGCGCTCGACCACTTGGTTAAAGATGCTCGAGCCCGCGCCGACCAAGAGGATGTAAAAGGCGGGCTCGATGGCAGCGCTCCAGTTTGCGCCGGGCCCCATGGCGAGCACTCCGCCCACCCAAGCGGCAAAGAAGACGAAGATGCCAATGCGCAGCTTGGTCAGGGTCACCCAGTCGGCAACTGCGCTGGGGGTTGGCATGGGCTCGGCCGTGGCTTCGCGGAGAAACTTCATCTAGGCAGGCTCGCTGGAGGGAGTTGCGGAGGGGCCCGCGCCCGAAGCAGGCGTGGCGAGGCGCGCGCCCCAGAAGCTGCTACCCGCGGCTGCGGACAGGGTCAGGGCACCAAAGAGAACGTGAAGGGTCGTCAGGATCACGACGGGGATTGCGCCCCGATCCATGCTTAGGGTTGCGAGTGAGCCGAGCCCAAGCATGAACTGCATCCCAAAGCAGAAGTGCAGCCAGTATTCCTGGCGCCGCAGTACCTTGCGGATGACCTTGTCTTCCGAGGATTCCCACGCATTGCGGACCTGCTTGGCAAGAACCAAGACGGCGCCAGCTACCATGACCGCGCCCATGGCGTGGGCGATAAAGGCGGTCATGGGAAACTCGGTCTCGCCGCTCGAGGGCACCGTAGTCGCATGACGAATCGAATGGCGGAACCAGGCGCCCAGGAGGATCTGTCCATAGATCACAGCCGTAACGCCGCGACCGACACCGCGCAGGGTCCGCGCCGCACCCGGCGAGATCTCCCCACCGCGACGATAGCTGCCCATTAGAAAGAGCGTCGTGCACCAAAGAATCGCAAATACAGCCTGGGCCGCGGCCCCGTGCAAGAAGGCCAGGCTCTCGCTCGCCTCAAGTACCCGCGATCCCCCGAGAGCACCCTGGGCGACCACTGCGAACAAGGCAACCAAGACCATCACCTTCGCCGCCCTACGGCTGTCCTTCCGAAAGGTCTCTACGACCATAGCGATCGTCAAGAACCCCACCACGATCCCAACCATCCGGTGGGTGTGCTCCGCAAAGGTAGGTAGATCCCGGAACCACTTGGCAAAGGGAAAGAATGGCATGAAGTGCCCCTCCGCATCGAGCCACCCCGCAACCGCCATTCCCGCTCCGATAGTGGTCACGAGCCCACCAAAGAGCAGTAGTACGCAGGTAGCCCCTAGGGTCGCTTTTGCAAAGCGAAAGGGAGCGTCGCTTGGGGGCGTCAGAGTCTCTAGGTTTCGCATGAGAACCACCATTTTGCCGGTTTCGGCCTCGAGGTAGGATGCCTGCCTCCTAAATATTGTGACGGTTACACATTCTTACCGGTACGGGAGAGAGGGGGCGCTTCGCACGGCTAGTTTTGGGCGGCAGCGTTGGGCCTCTTGTCGTAGCGCTTGGCCGTGACGTTGCCCCAGATGGTTAGGGCTACTTGGGGCGCTGCGGGCAGGTGGGTATGTGTTGGAAGTCCGGCACCTCTCATGCCAGCGGGGGACTCCGGAACCCGGACGGCCTAAGGAGATTGAACTGCGCCCAAGCCAAGCCCAGTGCAAAAAAAACCAGCGCACCCCCCCCTCCCCCCCCGCACCCTCTAAATTGCTGCCCATGCAGAACTCCCCCCTCCTCCCGATCCACCAAGAACGAGGCGCGCGCCTAGCCGCAACCCCAAACGGCGACGTCCTCCTCACCTACGGTGATGTTCCCGCCGAATACAAGGCCGCCACCGAAGCCGCCCTCGTCTTCGACGATGGCAACCGAGGCCGAGTCCACGCCACCGGCGCCGACGCCACGGATTTCCTGCACCGCCTACTCTCAAACCACGTCAAGCGTCTCGATCCCGGGACTCCAGAAGCACCGGGGCCTGGCAACGCGAACCTGCTATTGACGGGCAAAGGAAAGATCGTCGAGCAATTCGAGCTCACTCCTGATGGAAGCGGCGGCTACCTGCTGTTTACCGAACCCGGCCGCAGCGCGTCGCTGATCAGTGCACTCGACATGTACCTCTTTGCCGACGACGTGGTTCTCACGGACCAGAGCGAAGAGAGCGTCTGCTTCACTCTGATTGGCCCCACCGCCGCGGCGGTTCTGCAGGCTGTCCTGGGGATAGAGAAGCTGACGGTGGCCGCGGAGTTCGCCACCGAGCTAGTGCCCTTCGGTGGCAAGGTCCTGCAGATTATCCACCACGCGTACGTCGGCTGCGACGGCTTCCGGATCGAGGGTGGCCCAGAAACCGCCCTCGAACTGTGGGATGCCCTGATCGCTGCGGGTGCTATGCCTGGTGGCCTGGCGATCCACGACATCCTGCGCGTCGAGTCCTGCACCGGCCAATTTGGCCGCGATATCGACGACACGATCTACCCCCAGGAGGCGCGCCTCGAGAACAGCTTCAGCCTAGACAAGGGTTGCTACATTGGCCAAGAGGTCGTGGCCAAGATTGACACTTATGGTGGGCTCAACAAGCGGCTCATGGTGCTCGAGGTCAGCCACGATGACCCCATCGCCCCGGGAACGAGGCTCGAGCGCTATGACGAGAAGCGCGAACAATGGCGCGACCTCGGGGTCGCTACGAGCTGGGGCTACTCCTTTGCCCAGGATGGTGGCTGTATCTTGGCCTACGTAAAACGACGCCACCAGGACGTGGGGACGGAGTTTCGCCTGGGTGAAGCTGCGGAGGGGACGGTGCCGGGTGGCTTGGACTTGCGTCCCACGGCGACGGTGATCGAGGTGTGCCTGGGTACGCCCGAGCCCATCGAGTAGCCCATTGATAAGGGCGTGAATTGCAAGGAGCCGCTATCCCCGGAGGGATAGCGGCTCCTTTTGCATCCTGTTGATTCCCTAGAGGGAGTCGCGCAGGAGCTTGCTGACACGGAAACCGACTCGGTGGCCTGCTGCCACTTCGATGGGGTCACCGGTCCTTGGGTTCTTCAGCGTACGCGCGGCGCGGGGCTTAACTTCGAAAGTTCCGAAGCCTGAGATCCCTACGTTGCCGTCTTCGTCGAGGCCCTTGCGTACACCAGAGAAGACGACGTCCAGGAGGCGGCGGGCCTCTTCACGGGACACGACGACCTCCCTAGCGACGAAATCGATGAGCTGGCGCTTATTCACAGATGAGCCCGCCTAGCGACGCTTCTTGGCCTTCTTCTTGGCCTTCTTCTTGGTCGCCTTTTTCTTGGTGGCCTTCTTCTTGGTCACCTTCTTCTTGGCGGCCTTCTTGGTCACCTTCTTCTTGGCGACCTTCTTCTTCGTGGCCGCCTTCTTGGTGGCCTTCTTGCGGGTGGCTTTCTTTTTCGCCATTTGAGTGGTTCTCCTTGGACCGTGAGGTCCTGGGGGGATGGTCCGCGCTCGAAAAGAGCGCGAGGGGAAACCACGACATCGATGCGTCAATCGACGCGTTGCAGGATGACCTGTCTCAAATCCCTGCGTAAATCCGGAGCGTTTTCTGTTGGCTTCCGCAAAATTCAGAGCGACGCCGACCCAAGCAGCCCTGTATCAGCGACTTGCGCCTACCGTCGAGAGGTGTGGCGTATGCGATTCAACGGCAGAGGGCGCACTCGCGTCCCGCGGGTGCGCCCTCGTTGAGGCTGCTGCTGCGCCGCAAAATTCAGCGGCGAGGTGGATCAACCGAACCGAACTCGACGTGGAGCGCCGGCACGATTCAGAGCGATCCGCGCGGATCAGAAGAGGTCATCGAGCGCAGCTGCCGCCTCGTCCGAGTACCCGTCCGAAAGCGTCACGCTCGGGTTGTCCGTACGGTCCGACATCTCCTTGAAGATCTGCTCGAGCCGCTTCGTCGTCTCCTGAGCGTAGAACCGGACGAGACCGAAGTTGCTTCGCTCGTCCCACACCACGCAGAAGAGCGTTCGCTCCCCCACGATCGAGACCTGAATGCTCTGCCGGTCGCCCTGGTGAAGCAGGGTGCTGAAGCTCTCCTCACCGAGTTGGTGAGCGATCTCCTTGGTCGCCGCGAAGCTGCCAGCCATGAGGGCTGAGAGCGAGTCGAGACTGGCCGAGGCGGTGTCGCCTCTGCGGGTCACCAGGTGCCCCTCACGGTCGATGAGGACCGCGCAACGGGCACCGGAGAATTCGAGGAAGCCATCGAGCTCCCCGTCGAGTCGGCAGACGTCCTGCTCGTAATACACGAGCCGACCCTGCCTGAGGTTCTCATCCGAGATACGCATGGAACTCCTCAGATAAGGTTGAACACGGCCCCACCGATCGCGATTCCCACCGCGACGGCGACCACGACCACAGCCGCGGTCACGAGCGTT